>JAXDOC010000027.1:0-19197 GCA_034669165.1 Actinomycetota bacterium | reverse complement strand
CATGCTGACGGCTTCCACCCCACCCGAGCAGTGGAGGCGTCCATTTAACAAGACGACGTGCGCCCGGCGACCGGCGGCCACCTGCGACTGCCGGTTCGCCCGGATCGCCCCCGGGCACCACGACCTCCTCCTCAACGTCGAGTTCGACGTGGCCACCACCCTCGAGCTCATGGAGCTGGCCACGACCTGGGAGGAGATCGATTACAGCGATGAGGCGGTGATCCCGCCCTGCGACTGGATGGACTTCGCCGCCGCCCACAACTGGCGTGACCCGGAGCTGGCGACGCGCCTGTTCAGCCTGGCCATCGACGTGGCCGCCCGCCGGGGCGAGCCGGCGCTGGCCGGACGGGGCTGGAAATGACCGAGAAGCGGCCCGGCTTCCGGCTCGGCATCTACGTCTTCAAGGACGCCGAGATCGTCGACTTCGCCGCTCCCCACGGGGTGTTCTCGGTCGCCCGCCGCTTCGACCCCGAGCTCGACGCCTTCCTCATCGCCGACTCCAACCGGCCGGTGCAGGCCCAGGCCGGGTTCACCGTCCTGCCCAACTACTCCTTCGCCGACGAGCCGGCGATGGACGCCTTCCTCATCCCCGGCGGCTTCGGCACCCGCACCGAGGTCTACAACCGCCGCCTGCACCAGTACATCCGGTCGCTGCCGGAGACGACCCTGCTCACCAGCGTCTGCACCGGCTCGTGGGTCTACGGGAAGATGGGCCTGCTCGACGGGCTGCCCGCCACCAACCGCAAGGAGCCCGACCGGGTCGAGGCCGGCCCCAACGGCAAGGTCCCCCTCGACCGGCTGGGCGACATCGCGCCCAACGCCCGCCTCAGCCGGGCCCGGGTGGTCGACGCCGGCCGCATCATCACCGCCGGCGGCATCACGTCGGGCATGGAGATGGGCTTCCACCTGCTCCGACGCGCCGGCTGGGACGAGTCCCTCATCAACGAGGTGGCCCGGGTCATGGAGTACACCGCCGCCTACGACGTCTACCGCGACGACCGGGAAACCGCCGACTCCTCCTGACCACCCGCCCGGCTCGAACCGGTGACGCTTCTGGGCGCCAGGACGACCGAAAACGTCACCAGTTCGGCCCAGGGGCGCCGCCAACCGGTGACGCCCAACGCCCGGGGAGGGCGCTGAGCGTCACCAGTTCGGTTGGCGCCGCCGGGTTCAGCTGTTGGTGGTCGCGGGGGTCGGGGCCGGGACCGGCTTGTCGCCGTTGTCGATGTTCCCGTGCCCGTTGCCGCCGGCCCCGCTGTGGCCCTTGCCCAGCAGGTTGCGGGCCAATTGCAGGCCGGCCACCCCCTGGGACATGGCCTGGGCCAGGGCGTCGGACAGGCCCTGGGCGCCGTTGAGGACGATCATCTGGTCGATGTCGCCGAACGGCTTGGCTGCCGCCTCGACGATCTCGGGCCACTTGTCGGCCAGCATCTGGCCGATGACGGCGTCCTGGTTCTCGGCCAGGGCGTCGGCCCGGGCCTTGATGGTCTCGGCCTCGGCCATGCCCTTGGCCCGCACCGCTTCGCCCTCGGCCAGGCCCTTGGCCTCGGTGGCGGACGCCTCCGCCTCGCCGATGGCGCGCGTGGAGTCGGCCCGGGCCTGTCCGTCGAGGCGCACGTGGTCGGCCTCGGCCGATGCCTGCAGCTTCACCCGCTCGGCCTCGGCCGCCGCTTCCAGCTTCACCCGCTGGGCGTGGCCGGCGGCCTGCAGCTCCACCTCCTGGCGCTGGGCCTCGGCCTGGGCGATACGGGCGTCACGGTTGGCCTTGGACAGGGTGACCTGCTCGTAGGCCTTGGCGTCGGCCGGCTTGCGCACCGTCGCCTGCAGCCGCTGCTCCTCCCGCTGGGCTTCCAGCTCGGCCACCCGGGTCTCCTGGACGACGACCTCCTGGCGGGCGTTGGCGTCCGACAGCGGACCGGCCTGGGCCGCCAGCGCCTCGGCGTGGTCGATTTCGGCCTGGTACGCCGACTGCTTCACCTGGCTGGCCCGCACCGCCTCCGCCTTGAGGGCGTTGGCTTCCTGCTCCCGCTCGGTGGCCTCCCGGTCGGCCGAGGCCTGGGCGATCCGGGCCTGGCTGGCCACGGCCGCCGCGTGCGGACGCCCGAGGTTCTCGATGTAGCCGGTGGGGTCCTCGATCTCCTGCACCTGCAAGGAGTCGACGATGAGGCCCAGCTTCTCCATCTCCGTACCCGACGACTCCCGGGTCAGCTGGGTGAGCTTCTCCCGGTCGCGGATCATCTCCTCGACCGTCATGCTGCCGACGATGGCCCGCAGGTGGCCGGCGAACACGTTGTGGACGCGGTGATCCATCTGCTCCTGCTGGTCGAGAAAGCGGCGGGCGGCGTTGGCGATCGACGTGAAGTCGTCGCCCACCTTGAAGATCACGACGCCCTTCACACCCAGGGGGATGCCCTGGTGGGTGACGCATTCGATGGCCAGCTCGGCTTCTCGCAGGTCGAGCGACAGGCGGCGCACGGTCTGCACCCCGGGGATCACGAGAGTGCCCCGGCCGGTGACGATCTTGAAGCCGAGGCTCTCACTCACTGCGTCAGTGGGTGCGTGGTCCCTGAGGCCGGAGATGATGAGCGCCTCGTTCGGCTCCGCCACCCGCCACATCAATTTGAACAGCACGATTGCTGCAACAAGTGCTCCGAGGACGATCCCGATGAGTAACCCCATGGCGATGCCCTCCTTTCTGCTAAAGCGCTACATCTTGGTGACTACGACCGTCCGGGGCGGGAAGTACTCGACCACGACGATGCGGGTGCCGGGGGAGAAGGTGTCGTCGGTGTCGGCGGCGTAGGCGTGGAACGCCTCGCTACCGCCTCTGACCTGCACCATGACTTCGCCCAGCTTGCCCGGAGCGATGGTTCCGGTGACCCGGCCCATCTTGCCCACCATCGTGTGGTCGGCCAACCCACCTTCCTCCTGCCCCGGCGCTCGTGGATCACCGAACCGAGGAGAGCGCGCCGATCCCGGTCCAACCACAAGTGTCGCAGTCCGGGTCGGGTACCGTTAGTTGGTGTCAATGTCGGTTGACAACTACCACGCTGTCAACGTAGGATGACAGCCATGACCGAAGCAACCCAGCTGGCCGCCGAGGCCGGCAGCCGAGACCCGGTGGTCGGACTGCGGGCGGTGGCGGCCCTGCGCCGGCTGCTGGAAACCCTCGAGACCCTCCAGGTGGTCAACGCCCGCGACCAGGGCTGGTCGTGGCAGCAGATAGCCACCTCCCTGGGCGTCAGCCGCCAGGCGGTCCACAAGAAGCACGCCGACAGCCGCCTGCGGCGACCAAATCAGTTTGGGAGGGCGTGACCATGTTCGAGCGCTTCACCGACCGGGCCCGCCGGGTCGTCGAGCTGAGCCAGGACGAGGCTCGGAGCCTGCACCACAGCTACCTCGGCACCGAGCACCTCCTCCTCGCCCTCATCCGGGAGGAGGACGGGGTGGCGGCCCACGTCCTGGCCGACGCCGGTGTCTCCGCGGCCGACGTCCGGGCCGACGTCCTCGACATCGTGGGCCGGGGTGCGGCCGGCGCCGTCGACCTGCTCGGCCCTACCGACGTCGACGCGCTGCGGTCCATCGGCATCGACGTCGACTCCATCCGTCAGCGCATCGAGGAGTCGTTCGGGCCCGGCGCCCTCGAGCTGGCCAACCGCCGTCCGGGCCGCCGGCGGCTGCGGGGCCGGCCCCGTCTGTACGGCCGGAGCTGCCCGCGTCCGCCGGCGAGAGTCGGCGGGCACATCCCCTTCACCCCCCGCAGCAAGAAGGTGCTGGAGCTCTCCCTGCGGGAGGCGATCCACCTCCGCCACAACTACATCGGCACCGAGCACATCCTCCTGGGCCTGCTCCGGGAGGGGGAGGGCCTGGCCGCCATGGTCCTCGTCCGCCGGGGGTTGAGCATCGAGGAGCTCCGCCAGCGGGTCCTCATCGCCATCGGGAAGGTCGCCTGAACGGAGGCCCGGCTACATCCCGGAGTGCAGCAGGTCCAGGTACAGCCCCACGCCGTCCTGCGTCATGTGGACGCCGTCGTCGACGAAGGCGTCGGGGTGGTTGTCGCCGATCGCGTGCCAGTCGACCAGCACCGCGTTGGCGAAGCGGGGGACGGCCGACGCGAAGAGGTTGTTGTTGTGCTCCTCCCACGGCCGGGGGACCCGGAGGTTGACGACCACCACCCGGCGGGCGACGGACAGGGTGTCCATGAGCTCGTCGAACTGGCCCTCGGTGACGGGCCCGTTGTTGCCCAGATGGACGACGACGATCTCGCCCAGGCCGCCCGAGTCCCGCAGGGCGTGGGCGACGGCCAGCGAGGCGTCGAACTGGCGGCCGATCACGGCGTCGACGTAGATCCCCTCCGCCTCCATCGCCGGCTGGGCCACGATCATCACCGACTCCCCGATGGCCGTGACCCGCGTGCCGGCCGGAGGCCCGGGCGGCGGCGGAGGCGGGGGAGGAGGAGCGGGGTCGGGCACGGCCGCCGCCACTGCGGCCTCGGGCACCGCCACCGGCGCGGTCGTGTCGACCGGCGCGGTCACCGCCGGCACGGTCGTGGAGGGGTCGACGCTGACCGCGGTGGCCACCGTGGAGGCGGGGGCGGGCGCGGCCGAGGCCGACGCCGCCGCCCGCAGGGCGAACGGCGGGGCGGGCACGGGGTGACCCACGAGCACCGCGGTCGAAATCACGACGAGGGCGACGGCCGATCCGGCCGCCCACCGGGTGGCGGTCACCGACGGGCGGGCCCGCCCGGCCAGTCCCGAGCGGAGGTCGGCCCACGCCCGGCCCAGGGCGCCCTCCCGGACGGGCTTCTCCACCCACCGGTAGGAGGCGGCGGCGAGGCCGAGGGTGATGGCCGTGCGCAGGACGAGCAGGGGCGTGCCGGTGAGGGGGACGTCGCTGTGGGGGCGGGTGAGCATGAACACGGGCCAGAACCACAGGTAGACGGCGTACGACCGCCGGCCCAGCCACACCAGCGGCCGGCAGGCCAGGCCCGCCGCCACCCACGAGCGGGGATGGGTGGCGATCACGATGGCGGCTCCGGCCAGCACCGCCGCCCCCAGGAACCCGCCGCGGTACAGCAACGGGTCGAACTGGTCGACCCGCGACAGGCACAGCCACAATCCCCACAGCACGGCCCCGCCCGCCATCTCCAGCGCCACCCGGCCGGCGAGCGGCAGCTGGCCGGTCGCAGCCGCCGTCTTCTTCCACCGGATCGGGATGCAGGCGAGGGCGGCGCCCACGAGGATGCCCGCCACCCGGGTGTCGGTGCCGTAGTAAACGCGGGACGGGTCGCCGGTGGGGTCGTGGAGGACGGCCATGAGCACGGCCGACGCCGCCGCCAGCCCCAGGATGGGCCCGACCAGCCGCCGGGGCTCCCGCCACCGCAGCAGCAGGGCCAGCACCGGCGGCCACAGCAGGTAGAACTGCTCCTCCACGGCCAGGCTCCACAGGTGCTGGAGGAGCGGCGGGCGGCCCAGGGACTGGAAGTACGACTGGTGCTCGAAGATCAGCCGCCAGTTGCTCACGTAGCCGAGGGCGGCCAGCACGTCGGCCCGCAGCCGGTAGCCCTGGTCGGACGCCAGGAGGGGCACGGCCACCGACACGCCCACCAGCACCAGGAACAGGGCCGGCAGCAGGCGCCGGGCCCGCCGCCGCCAGAACCGGAGCAGGCGCAGGCGACCGGTGCCGCGGTAGTCGGCGAGGAGCAAGCCCGTGATCAGGTAGCCGCTGATGACGAAGAACACGTCGACGCCGAGGAACCCGCCCCGGGCCCAGCCGATCCCGGCGTGGTAGGCGAACACGGCCGTCACGGCCAGCGCCCGCAGGCCGTCGATGGCCGGCACGTAGCGCAGGCGGGGCTCGTCCGCCTGGTGGACAGTTACCTCGATGTCCGGCGCCGTCACCCCGGCAGCGTATCGACGGGGTGGTCGTCCGGCCACTGGTCGCGCGACGACGCCCCCAGCAGGACGCTCACGCCCACCACCGACGCCACGGCCGACGCGGCCAGAACTCCGATCTTGGCCGCGTCCTCCGCCCCCGGCGTGGTGAACGCCAGCCCGGCCACGAACAGGGAGACGGTGAAGCCGATCCCGGCCATGGCCGCGATGCCCACCATCTGGCCCCAGCCGACGCCCTCGGGCAGGTCGCCGATGCCCAGCCGCACGGCCAGCCAGGCCGCCCCGCTCACTCCCACCAGCTTGCCCACCACCAGGCCCAGTCCCGCGCCCAGCGCGATCCGGGTCGCTCCCGGCCCGTCGAGGGCGTCGGCTGTGAGCACGATGCCGGCGTTGGCCAGGGCGAACAGGGGGACGATGGCGAAGCTGGTCAGCGGGTGGAGCCGGTCCTCCAGCCGTTCGGCCACCGCCAGCGGCGCCAGCAGGCCGAGGACGGCGCCGGCGATGGTGGCGTGCACGCCTGACTCGTAGACGGCCAGCCACACGCCCGCCCCCAGGAGCACGTAGGCCGGCAACCACGCCACCCCCGCCCGCCGCAGCCCGGCCATGGCCGCCAGCAGCAGTCCCGCCACCAGCAGCGCCGGGAACGAGATCCCCCCGGCGTAGAAGACGGCGATCACCACGATGGCCCCCAGGTCGTCGACGATGGCCAGGGTGAGCAGGAACAGCTTGAGCGACGAGGGCACCCGCCGCCCGAGGAGGGCCACCACGCCGACGGCGAAGGCGATGTCGGTGGCCATGGGGACACCCCACCCCCGGGCGCCCACGCCTCCCGCGTTCACCGCCAGGTAGACGAGGGCGGGCACCACCATCCCCCCCACGGCGCCGATGGCGGGCAGGGCCGCCGTCCGCCACGCCCGCAGCTCGCCGGCGACCAGCTCCCGCTTGATCTCCAGGCCGACGACGAAGAAGAAGAGGGCCATGAGGCCGTCGTTCACCAGGTGGCGGAGGTCGCCGTCGAAGCCGACCGAGCCGACCTCGAGCCGCACCGCGGTGCGCCAGGCGGTGACGTAGCCGTCCCCCCACCGCGAGTTGGCCCAGGCCAGGGCCGCGGCGGTGGCCAGCAGGAGGGCGACGCCGCCGGCGGCCTCGGTGCGGAGAAACCGGCCCAGGCTCGGCGGCGGTCGGTCGGGGTCGGGGGAGAGGGGCAAGGCGGGCTCCGGGGGGTCGCGTCGGACTCGGACGCCGACCAGACTTCCCGGCACACCTGGGCGTCGAGCCTACCGCCCGGCCCTCAGGGCATCGAGTTCTCCAGCCGGTGGAGGTAGGCCTCGGACAGGGCGTGGAGGGCGTCGCGGCAGTCGCCGTTGAACGACGCCCCGTGCATCACGGCCAGGGTGTCGGGCCGCATCTCGGCCAGCTCCAGCAGGGTGGCGGGCAGCGACGGGGTGATGGCGGTGGAGTGCATCACGTCCTCCGCCTCCAGGGCCCACTCCACGATGTCGGCGCTGTCGGTCATCGGCGGCCGCTCGCCCAGCTGGGTGAACACGTCGGCGCACATGAGGGTGTTGGTGGTCTCCTCCAGGAGCATGCCCGCGTCCCAGCCGTGCAGGACGTGGGGCGTCGCCTTCCAACGGACCCGCTTGTCGCCCAACTCCAGGAGGTAGCCGTTGCGCAGGGCCGTCACCGGCGCGTCGGTGAGCTCGGACGCCGTCCAGTTGGCGGCCACGTCGCCCATCACCACTTCAGCGTCGCGGCGAACCACCTTCAGCCACTGGGGGAGGGCGCCGCACTCGTCGGCCTCGACGTGGCTGAAGGCGAGGAACCGGATCCGGCTGAGCTTGGTCACCCGGCCCGCGAACTCGGTCATGTTCTCGAACAGGCGCCGGGGGCCGAGGTGGAAGAGCAGCGGCTCGTCGGCCCGGATGAGGAACTGGTTGATGGTGAAGCCCCGCTCGCCGACGTAGGGCATGAAGGTGGAGATCTGGAAGATCCCGTCGGCGATCTCGTCGAGGTTGGTGTTCATCATGGTGGGCATGTCGCCCCCAACCTACGACTGGGGGCGGTCTAGGTCGGACGCTGGGCCCGCATGCCGGCGACGGCCGCGCTGAGTCCTTCCGCGTCGAGGACATCGGCCATCACGCCGATCTGGTCCTCCCAGACGTCGTCCGGGATGGCGGCCTTCACCTCGTCTTCGAGGATGTGGAACACGTCGAGGCCCAACTGGACCTCGGCCAATGCACCTGCGTAAGCGGGGTCTCCCAGGATCACCGTCTCGGCCGAGATCTCGGCTGCCTCCGGATCGGGGGCACCGAGCAGGACGATCAGATTGGGAGCACCGTGCTTCTCAGAGAGCCGGAGAATCGTCTCCTGGCTCTGCAGGTCCATGGCCCCTGAAGCCGTTCAGACGAAGCACTCCGTGGCCACGAAGACCACGTTGCCGCCCGCCGCCTTCACGCAGGCGGCGATCGACGGTCCGGATATCCCGTCGCGCTCGCCCATGGCGATGACGAACTTGTCCTGGAACACTCAGCTCACCCCCTCTCCCGAGTCCGTTGGGGGGGATGCGAGGTTCTTCTCGACGAAGGCGGTGACCTGGTCGGGCGTGTTGGCCGCCGGTCCGCCGATGCGGTCGACCTCCTCGCCGTCCTTGAACACGAGGAAGACGGGCAGGCCCATGAGCCCCATCGACATGCACAGCCGGCGGGCCTTGGGCGCCTCCAGCTTCACGACCTTGAGCTCGCCCGCGTGGGCCTCGGCCAGCTTCTCGACGTGGGGGTTGAGGGCCAGGCAGGGCTGGCAGTCGGGGCCCCAGACGTCGACCAGGACGGTGCCCTCGGAGACCAACTCGGTGAAGTTGTCCCGGGTGGCCTCGGCGACCAACTCGCTGCTCATGACTGTGCCCTCATGACTGGCGCTCCAGCAGCACGCTCATGCCGTCGGAGAGCTGGCTCATCCGACCGAGGAAGAGACTTCCTTTGGCGATCAACATGACCCTTTCGGCCGTCCCACTGGTGAGTCGCTCGACAGCGTGGGGGAGGTAGCAGAGCGACGAGGCCAGATGGCCCTGTGTCGGAGCGTACCCGGGCATCCCGTGTTGCAAGACGAAGTCGGCGATGTCGGCCCGCTCGATGTCGCCCGCCTTCACCGCCAGGGCGGCGATGGTGCGGTAGTTGCGCTCGGGGACGTTGCCCGACCCCTGGGGCTCGGTGATCTCGGGATTGTGGAGCTCGGTGGCGAAGTCGTCGATCGACGAGAACGGCAGGCCCAGGCGGGACAGGGGTTCGAGGGCGAGGGCGGCCATGACCTGGGGCTGGGAGCCGCCGGCGGACACGGTGTGGCGGCCGACGGCGTCGAGGCGGATGCGGGGCCCGTGGCGGCCGGCGGAAGTGGCGGCGTCGGCCCGTTCGACCAGGGCGGCGGTGCCGCCGAGGACGTCCTCCAGGATCGGCAGGCCGTTCTTCAGATGGCCCTGGAACTTCATGCCCAGTTTGGCCATCGACCCGCCCGCGATGACGGCCACCCGGTCGAAGACACCGCTGCTGACCAGGGCCCCGGCCATCACCAGGGCGGGGACGGGGGCGGCGCAGAAGTTCTTGATGTCGGCCCCGCTGGCCTGGAGGAGCCCGCCCTTCTCGGCCACCGTCTTGCCCATGTTGCCGCCGCCCCGCTGGTAGCGGTCGCCGATGGCCTCCTCGCCGCAGCCGAGGACATAGGGGATCGACAGGGGGTCGACGTCGGTCTTGTCGAGCAGGTGGAGCAGGGCCAGGGTGGCGGTGGCCTTGGCCGCCAGGTTGTCGAGGAGCACCACCGACGTCAGCGACTCGTCGAAGCCCTCGCCCCACCGCATGACGGCCCGGAGGTCGTCGGCGGTCCCGATGCGAGTGGTGCCGTCCTCGGCCGCCACCGCCTCCAGGTCGGCCGCCGCCTTGTCGAGCCGGTCGAGGTCGAGGGCCTTGGCCAGGGGGTGGCCGGCGAGAGCCGACGCCGCCCGCTCCGCCACCGCCGGGGAGAGGGAGAGCAGGCCGAAGTCGTCGACGATCGCCATCAGCCCCAGGAACTCGTCCTCGGGCATGATCTCGCCCGCGGGGGCGAAGCGGCCGACGCTGGGAAGGCCGTGGCCCACCCACGGCCGGGGCGGCAGGTCGCGGGGGTGGACGGCGTTGAGGTAGGCCTGGTGGGGGCCGTAGGCGACGGCGTCGTCGTAGGAGCGGAGGGCGGCGGCGAAGTCGGCCGCCACCTCCTCGGAGCGGGGGAGCTCCCGGCGGGGCTTGGAGCCGTGCTCGGTCAGTCCCGGCACGTGGGCCAGGACCTGGGTCGAGGCGGTGATGACGGCTTGGTCACTCATTCAGCGGAGACCTCGAAGATGGTGGGTTGAGAGACGTGGGTGGTGATCGCGGCCAGGCCCTGCTCGACCAGGCGCCGGCGCCAGGCGTGCTCGTCGTCCGGCGACAGGGACGGGTCGCCGGCCGGGTAGGGGATGCCCCGAGTGCGGACGATGCGGGGCGCGCCCACCCGCTGGGCGATGGAGACCAGGTTGCAGAGCAGGGCGGTGGGGATCCCTGCCCGCTCCAGCTCCTTTGCCAGCGTTGCCCCGCAACGCGTGCCCGTTCCTCACGTGGCGGTGAGGATGGCGGCCCGGGCCCCGGACCGGCGGATGTCGGCCGCCCACTCCACCCCGAAGCGGCGGGCGTTGGCCACCGACGTGCCGTTGCCGGTAGTGACGAAGTACTCGGCCATGAGGGCCCCGATGCGACCCTCGCCCTCCAGTTCCCGGGCCACGTCGAGGGGGAGGATGCGGTTGGGGTCGGCGTTGGCGAAGACGGTGGAGAAGCCGCCGTGCACCGACCGCCACTCGCCCGTCTCCAGGCGGGCCATCTCGTCGATCGGGTACCTCAGCCAGCGGGTGGCCCGGGCCGACTCGAGGCCGCCGGGGTTGGCGTCGGGCACCAGCCCGCCCTCGGTGACGAAGGCCACCGTGACCGCGGCGGGGTCGTCGATGGGGGCGGCGGGTGTGACCTGGTCGAAGCGGGGCAGGGGGACCTCGGTGGCGTCGCGATCGCCGGCCAGGCGGGCCAGGACGAGGTCGACGGCCCGGGTGGCGGCGTTGGCCTCGTCGAGCACCGACCGGCGGGGCAGGCGGCCGACGCGACCGTCGTCGACGGTGAGCTCGGCCCCCAGGAGCAGGGCCTTGGCCGCCCCCCCCAGGGTTTCGAGCGACGGGCCCATCGAACGGGCCACCTCGCCCGACGCCACCACCGGTGCCGCGCCGGCCTCGTCGAGCCCGGGGTTGTCGGGGTGCATGGACGCGACCGCGTTGAGGCCGGCGGCGGTGGCCGCGGCCACGACCCGGGCGCAGGCCAGGCCGTAGCGGCCGCTGGTGAAGGCGGGGCCGGCGATCACCAGGTCGGGCTCGGCCGCCTGGATGAGGGCGAGGATCTCGTCCATCGCCCCCGCGGTGCCGACGGCGTAGTCGTCGCCGCACCACACGGTGGCCACGATCTGGTGGTCGGGGCCGAGGAGGTTGGCCAGCTTGCGCCCGGGACCCTTGGCTTCGGGGGTCGACGAAGGCCCGGTGGCGGCCGAGTCCTCCCCGCCGACTCCGGCGAAGAACTGGTTGATGTAGTGGACGACTCTCATATGCCGATACTCATACGATCGCCCTCAGTCTCCCCCACCCGAGGCAGCTGAGGGAGCAGTAGATGACGGCGGTGGGCAGCTCCATGGCGTCGGTGGCGGGTTGGTCGACCAATGCCACCCGCTCACCGCCGTAGGCCCGCTCGACGGCCGGCAGCGACAGGCGGTGGTCGTAGTTGCCCGTGCTCACCATGGCCGTGGCCCGCTCCGGCGGCACCACGATGGGCGGGCCGGTGCCGTCGATGCCCGACATCTCCGCGAACAGGCCGACGGCGGTGATGCCCAACTCCTCGAGGGCGTCCATCTTGAGGGCCATGTCGGCGTCGGCGTTGCCACCGCCCTCCTTGGTGACGATGACGGCGTCGAAGCCGGCGTCGGCGCACACCTGGGCCGCGGCCGCGGAGATGTCCTCCTTGGCCGCCATGGCCACCGGCTCGGGCGAGATGACGATGCCGGCGAAGCACAGGTCGACGCCGTGGCGGGCCCGGAGGGCGGCCGCCACCGGGTGGTTCTGGTGGACCCACGTGGGGTTCTTGAGCGACGGGTGGCCGAACTGGCCGCTCACCACCGCCCCGTCGTCGACCTCGCCCGGGTCGATCACCCGGGGCTGGTCGCCGGCGAAGGACTTCCCGTAGACGAAGACGTCCTTGAACGTGCCCTGGGTCTGGAGGTTGGTGAGGGCCGCCACCCGGGGCAGGCCTTCGCCCGCGGCCGGGTCGAGGGGCTCCTCCACCGCGTCGGGCTCCACGTCGAGGCCGGCCTCGGCCAGGAGGGCGGCCAGGCGCAGCGCCCCCAGACGGAGGGCGATGTCGACGTCCTCCCACGGGGCCCCGTCGGCGGGCGTGAACTCGACGACCACGTTCACCGTCTGGGCGAGAGGCGAAAGGTCGGCCGCCGGGCCCGACATGTCGACGATGGCCTCCTGGCCCCGGGGCAGGTACCCGGCTACGACCACCGCCGCCCCCCGCAGCACGTGGGTCTCACCCTGGCCCGCGGCACCGTCGTCGGCCGGGCCCAGGAAGCCGGGGAAGATCCCCCCGCCACCAGGGCCTTTGGTGCGGGGCTCGACCGCGTCGAGCACCTTCACGATCCGGGCCGAGTCGCCCGGGGCCGTCACCGAGAGCGTCACCGAGGCGAGGGCGGGGGAGTCGAAGCAGGCCTCGGCGCCCGACCGGTCCACCGTGAGCACGCCATCGGCCAGGGCCAGCCGGTCCCCGAACCCGATCCCCCGGACCTGGTGGACGAGTCGAGTGAGTCCCACGTCACAAGGGTAGTGATTCGGAGAGATCGCCCGTGACGTCCCCGGCACTCGGCCTGACCCGATGGCCTGACCCGATGGCCTGACCCGATGGAATGACACGGGCGTCATATTGGTTTGTAAGGGAGCTATGGCTCAGACACAGCGAACGCTGGAGAACTGGCGGCAGCAGAGCGCCTGCCGCGACCTCGATCCCAACCTCTTCTTTCCCGACACCGACGCCCAGGCGGGCCCGGCCAAGGCCGTGTGCGCCTCCTGTCCCGTCCGCCTGGAGTGCCTCGAGTACGCCATCGCCACCCGTCAGGACGACGGGGTGTGGGGCGGGCTCGACGAGACCGAGCGGCGGCGCCTGCGCCGGCGGCGCCAGGCCGCAGCTCGTGCCGCCCGGGCGGCATAGTCCCAAAGGCGGGCCGGCGGTGCTACAGCAACTTCGCAGCGCCCTCACAGCCCGCTCACAGCTGCGTCGGGCTTACTAGGGTTCAGCAGCAAGTCCGGCGTCGCCGGCCGGCCGGTGGGTCCTCCCCCCTGCACCGACCGGCCGGTGAGCGCCGAAGGCCGCGCGACACTTGACCACGCACCCGGAGGCAGGCCCCCGTGAACAGTCCCCCGTCCAAATCGCGCCGGTTCGGCCCCTGGGTGATCGCGGGCCTGGTCCTCGTGCCTCTGGCCGCCATCGCCGCCGTCTACGCCCTCTTCTTCACCGACGATTCCCCCGACAAGTTCACCCTCGACCCGCCCGCGGGCAGCACCCGGACCACCACCGCCGGGGCGACGGGCGACACGTCCGTCCTCGACGGCACCTGGACCGTGGCCTCGGGATCCGAGGCCGGCTACCGGGTGCGGGAGAAGCTGGCCGCGCTCCCCGCCACCAGCGACGCCGTCGGCCGCACAGAGTCGGTCACGGGCACGGTCGCGGTCACCCGGTCGGGCAGCCAACTGGTGGCCGACTCGGTCGACATCGAGGTCGACGTCTCCACCCTGGAGAGCAACGAGGACCGGCGTGACAACCGGATCCGGACCCAGGGCCTGGAGTCCGACCAGTTCCCCACCGCCACCTTCGTCAGCACCGCCCCGGTGACCCTGCCCGCAGGCACGGAGGCGGGCCAGGCGGTGACGGCCGATCTCACCGGCGACCTCACCCTCCACGGCGTCACCAAGCGGGTCACCATCCCTCTCGAGGTGCAGCTCACCGGGGGCCAGGGCCAGGTCGTGGGCTCCCTGAAGTTCCCGTTCTCCGACTTCGGGATGACGCCGCCGAGCGTCGGCGGGTTCGTCACCGTCGAGTCCGACGCCACCCTCGAGTTCAAGCTCCTTCTCGCCCGGGGTTGACCCCCCGCTGGTGCCCGTCGTGCCGTAGGGAATGGCCGGCAGGCGCGGTGGCGTGCCGGGAGTGCTTCGTCGACCTGGTCGAGGAGGAGGCGCTGACGGCCACCTCCCGGTGCCGGCACTGCGGCCGGGACTGGCCGGCCCGGATGCAGTCCTGCCCCACCTGCCTGGCCGAGCTCAACCCCGACCCGGGCCGGATGGCCGACGGCCTGGGGATCACCCTGGCCCAGGGGTTCTACCCGTCCCGGCCGGCGGGCACGGCCCCCTTCGCACTGGGGCCGGCGTGCACCCTGCTCCGGGCCCGCCCCAACTCCTCGCTCATCTTCGTCGACGACGAGGGCTTCCTCGAGGCCCACGTGGAGGGCGCCGACCACCGGGCCGTGCCCCCGCTGGCGTGCGTCGGCCTCGCCGGCGACGAGCTGTTCCGTCTGGAGCGCTATCCGGCCGCGGACGACGCCCTGGTGGCCTACGGGCCCGACGGGGCCGCCATCGCCACCTTCCTCCGCCGGCAGGCGGGCGCCCGCCCGCTGGTCGACGTGCGGGACGAGACCAGCGCGCCGGTGGCTGCCCTCGTCGCCGCCCCGGGAGGAGCGGGCGCCGGGCTCGTGCTGGTAGAGACCGGCGGCGGGGCGTTGGCCCGGGTGACCTACGGCGAGTTCGAGAACGAGGGCTGGGTCGACGACGAGTGGTCGCTGCGCCCCCTGGTCAGCCTCGACCGCCTCCCCCTGCAGCCGATCGCGGCCGTGGCTCTCGTCCTGGGCGCGAAGGTGCTGCTCGGCCGGGTCGCGCCGGCCCGGGCCCCGTCACCCGGCCGGCTCGAGCCCGACTTCCTCGACGACGAGGACGACGACCCTCGTTGGGGCCGCTAGCCGGAGAAGTGGTTGTACATCTGGTTCATCCGGTCGACGTCGGCCTGAACCCAGCCGTTGAACGTGCACCGGCCCAGAGGGAGCGTCGGGTACATGGCCGAGCTCGGGTCGGAGAGGTTGTAGTCGAGCCCGAGCATGTTGCTGACGACCTGCACCGCGAGGGTGAACTTGTCGCCGGCGCACATGGGATCGACGATGCTCGGCCGGAAGCGCCCGAGGGCGTAGAAGATGTGGTTGACGCCGCCGTTCCAGATGGCGGCCGACGCCGGGGCGGTGGCCGACGTCGAGCCGCCGAGGCTCTGGTCCTTGCAGATCACGGCGAACTGGGTGGGGCCGACGGCGCAGGGCTGGCCGGCGGCGAGCCAGAGGTCCTTGTAGTAGAGGATCACCGGGTAGTTGGCGTTGTAGCCGATGTGGAGCGAGTTGACGATCTGGGCCATCGTCTGGATCTGCACGTTCAGCGACGGGTCACCGGTGTTGTCGATGAGGATGATCGAGCGGTAGTACGGGCTCTCGGGCGGCACCGTGAAGTACTGGTTCGGGCCCCAGTGGGACGGGAAGAAGTTGTTGGCGTAGGTGTCGGCCCCTGCCGGCGTGGACGGGATGGTGAGGGCGGACACCGCAACCGTCAGCGCCGCCACCGCCCGCATCGCTCGCCCCGCCCGCCGCCGCCCCGCCCCGCTCGACCTGCTCGCCCGCGTGTCCACGTCCGTCGTCCTTTCGTGGTGGTCTAACCGCTGACGGTAGTGACGCGGGGACGGTCTGACAAGGGGTGCTACCACCCCGCAGACCGAACCCTCGCCGGTCAGTCGCCCTCCCACTCCTTGTCCTCGGCCTCCCACTTCTCGTTGCGGGAGTCGACGCGGTCCTTCCAGTTGGCGGCCGCCTCCCGCGACTCGTAGGGCCCCATCCGGTCCTCCGGGGGACACGAGCTCTCCGAGCCCGATTCCACCCCCTTGTGGCGGAGGCACCAGTACCAGGTGTCGGCTTCTGCGCCCGTCGTCGTCATGCTTGACTCCTTCCGTGGCTGAGGGGGAATGCATTCCCCACAACCGATAGGAAGACCCATCTAGGAGGTACGACGGTGCGATTCCGAGGGGACGCCCAACTCGACACGTCACAGGTGTCCGACCGTCGGGGGGCGGGACCGCTCCTGGCCGGCGGCGGGGGACTGGTCGGCGTGCTCTTCCTCGTCTTCCAGCTGCTCACGGGCGGCGGCGGCGAAGGGGGACCCACCATCCCGTCCCTCGGCCCCCTCGACCAGCAGTCCGACCTGTCCAAGGAGTGCGTTACCGGCGAGGACGCCAACCAGAAGGACGACTGCCGCATCGTGGCCGTCGTCAACAGCGTCCAGGCCTTCTGGGCGGACACCCTGCCCGGCTACCACGAGGCCACCACCGTGTTCTACTCGGGCCAGGTCCAGACCGGCTGCGGCCTGGGGACGTCCGACGTGGGGCCGTTCTACTGCTCGGCCGATGAGAAGGTGTACATCGACCTGGGGTTCTACGACGAGCTGCGCACCCGGTTCGGGGCCCAGGGCGGGCCCTTCGCCGAGGCCTATGTGATCGGCCACGAGTACGGCCACCACATCGAGAACATCCGGGGCGTGCTCAGCCGGGGCGGCGGCGAGCAGACCGGCCCCCAGAGCCCGGGAGTACGGCTCGAGCTCCAGGCCGACTGCCTGGCCGGCATGTGGGCCAAGGGCGCGGTCGACACCGGCTTCATCGCTGAGCTCACCGAACAGGACATCGCCGACGGGCTCGACGCGGCCGCGGCCATCGGCGACGACCGCATCCAGGAGAAGGTGCAGGGTCAGGTCAGCCCGGAGAAGTTCACCCACGGATCGTCGGAGCAGCGCCAGAAATGGTTCCTCAACGGGTACCGCACGAGCGACATCAAAGGCTGCGACACATTCGGCGTCGCCACCGTCTGACGCCTGTGTTTGGCGGGGGCGCTCGCCGGTGACAACGCGGCCATGGACCTACTCACGATCATCCTGGTCGTCCTCATCCTGCTCGCCCTCTTCGGCGGCTTCGGCTACGGCGGAGGGAGGTACCGGGGCGGCGGGATCGGCCTGGGCGGCATCCTGCTCATCATCCTGCTGCTCGTCCTGATCTTCTAGCCGTCGGTCCGGGGGCCGGCTCCCTCGACGACATCGATGGGGCACGTCGGCCCCGACGCGCCCGCCAATCGGGCATCGGTGGTGAGCAACGTCGCACCGAGGGCCTCGGCCAGGGCGACGTAGAGCGCGTCCCACGAGCGAACGGTGTGGCGCAGCTCCCAGGCTCGGACCAGGAGCCCACGGTGGCCATAGCGTTCGCCCGGCCAGTCCTGCAGGTCCTCCACCGCCTGGGACGCGGCGGTGGTGTCGAGGAGCCCAGCCAGGTGGTGACGGCGGATGGCGCCGAGGACCTCGGCGTCGACGATGTGAGGCGCGGCATGGTCGGGGTCGGCTGCCAGGCGATGCCGGATCGTCTCCGAGGCGGGCGTGTCGGCCACCACTTCGAAAAGGCACGACGCGTCGACGACCAGCACCTCAGGGACCGGCGTCGGGCCACGGGCCGCGCTGGTCGTCGAGGGCATCGAGGACGTCGGCGGTGGCGATCTTCGACGGCCGCCGGCGGGTTCGGGACAGCCACTCCTCCACCGTGGGCCGGGAGGCCAGCCGGGTTGCCTCCCTCCGCAGGAGCTCGGGAACGGTGATGCCGGCCTCCGCCGAGCGGCGGACAAGGGCGGCATAGACGTCGTCGTCGAGGTCGCGGATCTGGATCGTCCGGGGCACGTCCCGAGCTTAGACATGCGTAGACGCATGAGTCCATGCGAATTGCCGGCAGCGGCAAAGCTATCCCACGGTATTCCACGGTTTGTGGAAACGGCTAGCCGGCGGTCCAGCGGTAGCGGATCCAGCCGGGGACGGGGTGGGCGCCGAGGGAGTCGTAGAAGTCGATCGACGGGGTGTTCCAGTCGAGGACGGCCCACTCCAGGCGGCCGGTTCCGGCCCGTGCGAAGAGGTGGTCGAGGAGGGCCCGGCCGAGGCCGTGGCCGCGGTACTCGGGGCGGACGAACAGGTCCTCCAGCCAGATGCCGGGCTCGGCCAGGAAGGTGGAGTAGGTCGGGTACCAGATGGCCATGCCGGCCACCGCCACCGTCCCTGGGGGGTCGTCGACCTCGGCCAGCACCACCCGGGGCACCGCGTCCGGCCCGAACAGCGACGCCCGCAGCTGCTCCTCCGTCCACACCACCTCGTGGGTCAGCCGCTCGTACTCGGCCAGGGCCCGGATGAGCTCGGCGATGGTGGCGAGGTCGTCGGGCGTCGCGTCACGGAGGGCCACGAGCGAGGGTAACCAGCCGTACAGTGGCTTCGGTGACCAGCGACGCACGGGCCGAGCCGACGCGGTCCGACTTCATCCGGGAGATCGTCGAGGCCGACCTCCGCACCGGCAAGCACGGGGGCCGCGTCGTCACCCGCTTCCCGCCCGAGCCCAACGGCTACCTCCACATCGGCCACGCCAAGTCGATCTGCCTGAACTTCGGCATCGGCGAGCAGTACGGCTCCGTCACCAACCTCCGCTTCGACGACACCAACCCGGCGAAGGAGGACGTCGAGTACGTCGAGTCCATCCAGCACGATGTCCGGTGGCTGGGGTTCTCCTTCGGTGAGCGGGCGCTGTTCGCATCGGACTACTTCGGCGAGATGTACGAGCTGGCCGAGGACCTCGTCCGCGCCGGCAAGGCCTACGTCGACCACCTCACTGAGGACGAGATCAGGGAGTACCGCGGCAGCCTCAGCGAGCCGGGCCGGCCCTCGCCGTACCGTGACCGCGACGTCGAGGAGAACCTCGCCCTCCTGCGCCAGATGCGGGCCGGCGACCTGCCCGACGGAACCTGTGTCCTGCGCGCCCGCATCGACCTTGCCGCGTCGAACATGAAGATGCGGGACCCGCTCCTCTACCGGATCCGCCACGCCCACCACGACCGCACCGGCGACGCCTGGCCGATCTATCCCATGTACGACTACGCCCACCCGATCTCCGACGCCATCGAGGGCATCACCCACTCGCTGTGCACGCTGGAATTCGAGAACAACCGGCCCTTGTACGACTGGGTCATCGCCGAAACCGGCGTTTCCGAGCGCCACGCCTTCAGCCGCCCCCAGCAGATCGAGTTCGCCCGCCTGAAGCTGGACTACACGGTTATGAGCAAGCGCAAGCTGCTC
>JAXDOC010000026.1:0-33826 GCA_034669165.1 Actinomycetota bacterium | reverse complement strand
TGGCGCTCTTCCTGGACCGGGTCCGCGCCGCTCGCGCTGACTTCCGCCTCGACGACGCCAACGCCGACGCTGTGGTCGAGATCTGCCGAGGACTCGACGGCCTGCCCCTCGCGCTCGAGATCGCCGCGGCCCGGCTGGGCGTCCTCACTGCTCACGACCTGGCTCAGCGCCTGCGTGACCGCTTCGCGCTGCTGACCACCGGTCCCCGGGGCGAGGGCGAACGGCATCGGACGCTGCGGGCCCTGGTCGACTGGTCCTATGGGTTGCTCGACGAGGCCGAGCGCGGCGCGTTCGAACGGCTCTCGGTCTTCGCCGGGGGCTGGACGCTGGAGGCGGCCACCGCGGTGTGCGCCAACGGCGCCGTGTCCGCCTCCCAGGTCGCCGCGCTCGTCGCCAGCCTGGCCGACAAGTCGATGGTGGTCCCGCCTGCGCCGTCCGGCGCCGCCCGCTACGGCATGCTCGAGACCTTGCGCCTCTACGGCGCGGAGCGCCTCGCCGCCCGAAGCGAGAGGGAGTCGACCGCCGAAGCCCATGCCCGATACTTCCTGGCCCTGGCCGAGGAAGCCGAGATCGGCTTGCGCGGGCCGCAGGAGCGCGAGTGGGTGAGGCGCCTGCGCGTGGAGCTCGACAACCTGCGGGCGGCCCACACGTGGTGCCGGAACCAAGACAACCCAGACCTCGCGCTCCGCCTCTCGGCGGCACTCCACCGGTTCGCCTGTTGGCAGGCGAACGACGAGATCCTGAGCTGGGCGGAAGCTGTCGCCGAGCTGCCCTCGGCCCAGCATCATCCCCTCCTTCCCGTGGTGCTCGGCTCCGCGGCCATCCGCCGTGCGCACCGGGGGGAGATGAGCACCGCGACTCGCTATGCGACGCGGGGCCTCACGTCGTGCGATGGAAGTGACGACCTCCGACGGGCGCTGTCAACCGAGGCCCTCGGCAGCATCTGCCTGATGAGCGGGCGGTTGGGGGAAGCATTCGATCACTACGGCGAAGCGGTACGCCTCTGGCAACTCCTTGGTCATGATCAGGCTGTGGTGTGGAGCCGGTGCAGCACAGCCGTCTGCGCGGGGAAAAGTGGAGACCTGGCAACGGCGTTGGCCTTGACCAAGGAAGCCCGGAAGGTCGCCGCGTCCGCGAACAACCCCACGATCATGGCCATGATCCTCTACTCCGAGGGCGAGTCGATGCTCGAGGTGGATCCGATGCGGGCGTTGGGGCTGATCGAGGAGGCCCATGAGTTCGCAGAGGCTGGTGACAACGTGCTCATGAAGGGCCTGGCCCTGGTGTCGGCCACGTCGCTTCGGGGCCGCCATGGCGATCCCCGCCTTGCTTTGCGGTTGTTCGAGGATGTCATCGGGCACTGGCGCCGCGGCGGTAGTTGGACCCAGCAGTGGATCGCGCTGCGCAACCTTGTCGAGCTGCTCGCTCGCCTGGGGGCGCATGAGCCGACCGCCGTGCTGTACGGGGCTTGCACCGCCTCGACGACGTCCCCACCGTCGTACGGTCCCGAGGCTGACCGGCTGGAAGCCGTCGTCGACACCCTCGTCTCCAACCTCGGCGAAAAGGCGTACCGCGACGCCAAGGCACGGGGAGAGACGCTCACGGACGAAGAGGCCGTGTCGTTCGCCTTGGCTGTCACGCGGGACCTCCTCGCCGACGCCGAGCAGACGTGACCATCGCCTCCCACTGAACGAACGGCGGGCTGCACGCGGTCCGCAACCGAGGCGCACGCGTCGGGTTGCACCATGGGCCGGAAACAGCCCGGAGGCACGCTCCGCACTACCGCATCCAGCGAACGGCAGCGGAGTGGTGACGGAAAGCCCGGTCCCGCAGAAAGAGAGGATCAGAATGAGTGTTCTTTCGGCCGCCGAGGTGCTCGATCACCTCACCGGCTCCTACCAGCTGGACCCCGCCCACAGCCGTCTCGGCTTCGCCGCCCGCTATGCGCTCGTTACGAGGGTGCAAGGGGCGTTCGACTCCTTCGAAGGGCGTCTGCACTTCGATGCGTCCGATCAGACGAGCTGCTCCGTCGCGCTTACCATCGACGCGGCGAGCATTCGGACGAACAACCCCGATCGCGACGGTCACCTGCGCTCGGGCGATTTCTTCGACGTCGCGCGCTACCCGACGATCACCTTCGAGAGCACCGGCGTCACGGCCTTGGGGGACAGTCGCTACCGCGTCACCGGGGACCTCACCATCAAGGCCGTCACCCGGCCCGTCGAGCTCGACCTCACCTACCAGGGCAGCTGTGTCGATCCGTACGGCCAGCTCCGCGTCGGCATCGAAGGTTCGGCCTCGCTCAAGCGGAGCGACTGGGGCCTCACGTGGAACGTGGCACTCGAGGCCGGCGGTCTCGTGCTCGGTGACGACATCGACCTCGAGTTCGACATCTCCGCCATCAAGGTCGACTGACGTCCGACATTGCAACACCCCCTGACCCTTGAACGAGAGGAGAGGAACGACATGACGCAGACCACCAGCCCGCCCGAGTCGTAGACGGCGAGCGCCTCGACGAGTTCGTTGGTCGGTTCGCGGCCGACCTCGGCGCCGTGCTGCACTGCGCAACCGTCTTGATCGGCGAGCGCCTCGGCCTCTACCGGGCCATGGCCGACCGCGCGGTCACTGCCAGCTCGCGGACCCCTCCCGAGCCGGTGGTGAAGCGACCGCAAGCCGGCGGCGGCAGCGTCTTCGGACTAGAGCTCCTCGCGCTGCCACCGCAGCACGCGGGCGTCAATGTCGACGATGAGCCACCAGCTCGCGGTGTCGCGTGGGTTGCCGCAGACCGCCCCCGGGTTGGCCATGCAGGCGCCGGTCCCGAGCCAGTCGTAAGACTCGCCCGGGACGGGGCGCACCGCGCTCGTCGTGGCGCCGTCGTAGGCGAAGAGCGCCGGTTCATGCGTATGGCCGACGAGGCCGAGCGAGCCCAGAGGGCGGTCGGGCAGGACCCGGGCGGCAGACGCCTCGGTGAGGAACCCGAGCAGGGGATGGCGCGGCGAGCCGTGCCAGCAGTCGATGCCGTGACGGCTGGCCATTGCGCGCCTCGCCAGCCTGAACACGTCGCGCCCGCGGGCGGTGACCCGGTCTGGCCCGAGCGCCCAGGCGTCGTGGTTTCCGGCGATGAGCAGGTCGAGTTGGCGAGCCGCGCCCACCAGCTCGGGCGTGACCGGCTCGCTTCCCACCAGATCACCGAGGCACCAGCGCTCGTCGACCCCGGCCGCCGCCATGGCGCCGAGCACAGTCAGGAGCCGGTCATGCCGACCGTGCACATCGGAACACACGCCGATCCTCACACCGAGCATCATTTTGGCTTCTTCCGGCAACGGTGTCGTGTACCTCCGCTACCGCGTCCCGACCTGAGCGTCCACGGCCACCCCTTCTAGACCTCAACGTTCCCTAGGCCGCTTTCCGCATCTCCGCGACAGAGCGCAGGCATTTCCGAGCGAACGTCTGCGCCGCGTCAGTGTGACGGGGCCGCCGCCGCTTCCCGGTCCTCGGTGAGGCGCGTCACCTCGCAGACCTGGGCCCGCAGGGGTGAGCTACCGCTGATGGGGTCGCTTGGTGTCTGGCTGAGCACCAGGTTGAGGTTGGCGCTACCCGGACCGAAGGGCGGGTAACCGGGCAGGTCGAGCTCCTCGCATGCTTCGAACCAGCCGTGCTGGCCGCTGACGACGTTCGGGGCGAGGGTGTCGTTGAACGAGGCCCGAGCCCGGACGGCGCCCATGGGGGTCCTGATCTCCACCCAGTCTCCTTTGGCGATGCCGCGCTCGGCGGCGGTGTCCGGGTGCAGCTCCATCAGCGGATCCGGGACGTGGCGGCGCAGGCTGGCGACCTGGTGGTGTTGCGTCTCGCAGAAATGCAGCGCCTTGGCGCAGGTGAGCACGAGCGGGAACTCCTCGGCGAGGTCGGGACGTGATCGGGGGCTCAGCGCCGGCTCGGTGAAGGTCGGGACCGGTGGCTGATCGATGTCGAGGAAGCCTTCGACGTAGAGCTCGATCCGTCCGGTAGGCGTGGCGAACCCGGCGGGTACGCCGTCGTCGCCGGCCGACGCGTACTTCCGGTGGCGGGTCTCGAGCGGTAGTCGGACACCCGCGGGGTCGGCACGGAGCTGCTGGAGTGTGACGCCGCTGGGCGCCAGCTGGTGCGCCCAGCCGGCGTCAACGCTTCCGTCGAAGAAGTGCTCGCCGAGCCCGAGCCGGGTGGCGAGGTCGAAGATGACCTCGATGTCCGGGCGGGACTCACCCACCGGCGGGACCAGCGGGGCCCGCAGCTGCACCAGTGACTGCGCCTCCTGCGAGATCTCGAAGCCCACCATCAGTCCCTCGGCCTCGAAGGCACCGGTCACGGGCAGAACGATGTCGGCCTGTTCTGCGGTCGGGGTCATGAACAGGTCGAGGTGGACATGGAAGTCGAGGGTCTGCAGCGCCTCCCGGCCGCGGGCGCTGTCGCCGTGGGCCATCAACAGGTTCGACCCGAAGCTCACGAGCGCACGGGGCCGATAGGGACGGCCTTCCAGCGCCGCCGTGTAGAAGTCCTCGCCGGTGATGAACCCGAAGCGGGCCGGGCCGAGCGGCCGCTCGCGGAGACCGATCGCCTTCGCCCGCTGCACCGGGTCGAGCAGTTCCATCCCGGTGATCGGCTTCGTCGGTACGGGCGTGAACAACACGTTGCCGCCGGGGGCGTCGAAGCAGCCGGTCAGGGCGTACAGGACGTTCACCGCACGAATGATCTGGGTCGTTCCGCTGTGCTGTTCGAGACCGCTCCAGGTGTAGAAGGCGACTGGGCGGTGATCCCACAGAACCTGCGCGGCGCGCTCGATCTCGGCCGCAGGAACTCCCGTGACGTCTTCCGCCACGGCCGGCGGAAAGGCACGGCACTGCTCGGCGACGAGATCGAACGCCGGCCGGCACGCCACGGTGCCGTCGGCTGTCGACACCTCGACCGCACCGGTCAGGGCGAGCCGGTCGTGGTCCTCGATGTCAGAGCCGCCCGCCATCGGATCGACGGCGATCGGCCGGCCGGCAACCGCGTCCCAGGCGACGTAGTGCCGGTCCTCGGCGTCGGCGGACAGGTCGTGGGCGCGTAGGAACCGGCCCGTATCGCCGCGAACGAGGAACGGGCCGTTCGTCCAGCGGCGCACGAACACCTCGTCGTACCAGCCCCGCTCGATCATGACGTTGGTGATCGCCAGGGCCAGCGCGGCGTCGGTCCCCGGCCGGACCCGTAGCCACGGATCGGCCTTGGTCCCGAGCCCGGTCCGTCGTGGATCGACGACGATCAACTTCGCGCCGCGGTTCAGCGCCGCCCGCGTCGCCGTCGCGTGGGCCAGCCGTGACACCGCCGGGTTGTAGCCCCAGAACAGGATGCACCCGGCGCGGTCGAGGTCGGGCATGTAGTGGCCGGGTACCGAAGCCCCAAAGGTGTACAGCGACGCGAAGTAGCGGCCCCAGCCACACAGCTCCATCGCGGCCACGAAGTTCGGGCTGCCGAACGCCCGCTGCAGCCGCTGGATCCAATCGACGCAGTCGACGCTCGCCGATGTCGAAGGCGACACCGAGCTGAACACCACCGACTCCGGGCCGTGCCCCCGGGCCAGCGATCGGAGGCGATCGGCGACCGTGCCGAACGCCTCGGCCCAGCTGATGCGATGCCAGCCGGCGTCGGTCGAGCCCTTCGGGGTGGTGCGCTTCATCGGGTACCGGAGGCGGTCCGGGTGGGCGGTGATCGCCGGCGCCTCCTTGCCCTTGATGCACAGCACCTTCCCGGTCGGGTGGGACGGATCACGATTCAGCGCGAACGTCCCGTTCGCCACCGTCGCCCGCGCACCGCAACGCGACACGCACAACGGGCAGTACGTCGCCACCTCGGTCGAAGTCGATGCCTCAGCCATGACGTCCCTCCGCGCGCTGCGCGTCCCGGATCAATGGGTGGTGGTCACTCCCCTGCGCGGACCAGCCGTTCGCCCCGCCCCGTCCGTTACGTGTGCTCGGTAACCTCGTAGATCTCGTCTGCGACGAGCCCATGGGCCTCACGGTGGACAGTGTGGGCCGCGTCGGCGTCAGGCGCCTCGACGAGACAGAAGATCTTGCCCGCCGCCTCGTCGACCCAGTACCTCTTGTACTCGACTCCGTGGTCTGCCTGTGTGTCGAGGTCAGCCTGGTGGGCCTTGGCGACGTCGGCGACGGATACGCCACCCGCCATGTTGTGCACATCCATGAACAGCGGCACGCGGCACCCCGTTCTCGCGGCTCGGCAGCCACGTTCGAAACAATATTCGCGCCTCGTCGCCATGCTGTCTAGCAGTTGAGCTGTGGACCTGTGGGGGAGGCTCGACTATCTCGACCGACGCGTCGGGGCCCGACCAGGCCACACGACGGACTGGGAAGAGCGCCTCATCTGGGACGCGGTCCTGTCGCTCGTTCATGATCGATGAACTTGCAACAGGCGGGCGATGATCCGGTCCGGATACTGGAAGACAACGCCGTGGCCGGCGTCGGGCACGATCTCGATGGTCACGTCGGGGAGCAGACGCCGGGCTCGTTCGGCCACCGTCTCGGGGTCGTACAGCTTCGTGTCCGCGGCCAGCATCAACAAGGTGGGAACGGTGATGCGACCGAGCGCTTCATCGGAGAGTCGTCGTGGCCGGGGCAGCTTCTGGCGAAACGTCCGCATGGCGAGCAAGAGCAGCTCGATCTGCTCGTCGGTGAGCGCGACATCACCGTTCATCCACTGACTGAAGGCGCGAATGGCTTGGGGCTTATCCCTGGCGAGCACGGCCCGGGCGCCGCGCACGATCATCTCGATCTTCTCGTCCAGCCCGACGATCACCGAAGGGTGCTCGCTGTCTTGGCCTGGCTGCAGACCTGAGGGCCGGCGCCAGGACCGTCATCGGTGGCCCCCGACGACGGTCTCAGTGGCGGCCAGGATGGCGGCGACCGAGCGGTCGACGTCGTCTGTCGTCGTGCGCCAGCTCGAGACGGAGATGCGCATGAGGCGCTGGCCGTGCCAGGTGGTGGCGCCCATCCAGCACTCTCCCGAGCGTTGGACATGGTCGATGACCCGGTCGGTGCGGTGGTCGTCGCCGAAGCTGACGAGAACCTGGTTGAGCACGACCTGGTTGACCACCGTGACACCGTCGATGGCGGAGAGCTGCTCGGCGAAGCGACGGGCCAGGGAGCAGCAGCGCTCGACGAGCTCGGCCACGCCCTGACGGCCGAGCTGGCGCAGGGCAGCCCAGGTGGCGAACCCCCGGGCCCGCCGCGACGACTCGAGCACGTAGTCACTCGGTGCCCGCAACCCGCCCGCGCCCTGTCCGGTCAGGTAGGCGGCGGTGTAGGACAT
Source organism: Actinomycetota bacterium (assembly GCA_034669165.1). Lineage (GTDB taxonomy): Bacteria > Actinomycetota > Acidimicrobiia > Acidimicrobiales > AC-14 > JAXDMK01. Next base: position 26,485 of record JAXDOC010000026.1, on the reverse strand, counting down.
GGCGGCTGCGTGCACATCGGCATGGGCGCAGAACGCGTAGCCGCTGTCGTAGGGGACGTTGAGCCACTTGTGGCCGTCGGTCGCCCATGAGTCGGCCCTCTCGACCCCGGTGGTGAGGTGGCGCGTGGCCGGGTTGGCCGCGGCCCACAGCCCGAACGCACCGTCGACATGGACCCAGGCGCCGTGGTCGCGAGCGGCGGCGGTCGCCGCGGCCAGGTCGTCGAAGGCGCCGCTGTTGACGTTGCCCGCCTGCAGGCAGACGATCGTCGGGCCGGCGGGGCGGTGGGCGAGAACGCGGGCGAGGTCGTCGACGTCGATGGCTCCCTGGCCGTCGGTGGCCACCGGCTCGACGACGGCGGCGCCGAGGCCGAGCAGGCGCAGCGACCGGTCGATGGTCGCGTGCCGCTCCCCATTGGCCACCACCCGCACCGACGGCGCGCCGATGAGACCGTGCTGCTCGACGTCCCAGCCGGCCTCGGCCAGCACGAAGTGGCGGGCCGCGGCCAGGGAGACGGTGTTGGCCGCCTGGGCGCCGGTCACGAACCCGAACGAGGCCCGCGCCGGCAGGCCGAGCAGTTCCTTCAGCCATGCGCCGGTGACGTCCTCGACCACGGCTGCGCCCGGTGACGTCACCGCGTTGAAGGCGGGCTGGTCCCATGCCGCGGTCAGCACGTCGGCCGCGGTGGCGGCGTCGAGGGCGCCGCCCACGACGAACCCGAAGTAGCGGGGACCGGTCGTGGCCACTAGTGCCGGTTCGACGGCGTCGGCCAGTTCGTCGACCGCCGCCGCCGCTGATGTCGGCTCGTCCCGCAGCGAGCCCAGGCCCGACCGGACCTGATCGAGGTCGACATCACTGGGGAACACGGGCCGGTCGGGCCCGTCCTCCCGATAGTCAGCGGCCCGGTCCGCCGCATGGAGCAGGAGACTGCGAAGGGAGGTCACACCCCATCATCGCGGCCCCGTGTGCCGCCCGTTCACGCGCCCCCGCCAAACGCGAGAAACTCCCACGCGACACCGGATGGAGGTAGGGCCATGAGCGACAAGCAGGTGAGCATCGGCCGGGAGGTTCGGGGGGAGAACCCCGAGGTCCGGCCCATCCTGTTGGCCATCGCGGGCGACAGCGGGACGGGGAAGACCACCCTCACCGCGGGCCTGGTCGAGGCGCTCGGCGCCGACCGGATCACCTCCATCGGGGCCGACGACTACCACCGGTACGACCGGGAGGAACGGAAGTCACTCCCGTTCACCCCGCTCCATCCCCGGTGCAACTACATCGACATCATGGAGCAGCACCTCCAGCACCTGGCCATGGGCCAGCCCATCCTGAAGCCGGTCTACAACCACGACACCGGCAAGCTGGACCGCCCCGAGTACGTGGAGCCCAAGGACTTCGTGATCGTCGAGGGCCTGCTCCCCCTCCACACCCGCCTGGCCCGGGCGTGCTTCGACATCACCGTCTACCTCGACCCGCCGGAAGACATCCGCATCGCCTGGAAGCTGGGACGCGACACCAAGAAGCGGGGCTACACCGAGGAGCAGGTGCGGGCCGAGTTGCAGAAGCGGGAGCCGGAGTCGGTCGAGTTCATCCGCCCGCAGCGGTCCCACGCCGACATCGTGGTGCGGTTCTCGCCGATCGAGTCGCGGGGCGAGACCGCCGCCGACCCCCTCAGCGCCTACCTCCTGCTCCGGCCCACGATTAGCCACCCCGACCTCACGACGATCCTGGGCGACGACGTCAAGGACGCCATGCACCTCAAGATCCGGCGGGACGAGGACGGCAAGCCGGTCGATTCCGTCCACATCCACTCCTACGCCGACCGGGATGACACCAAGAAGGTCGAGAACGCCATCTGGGACGAGCTCGGGACGGACATGCCCGTCCCCGAGTCGCTCGGCCGGATCGATCCGGACGTGCGCGACGAGCCCCTCGCCGTCACCCAGCTGATCCTGCTCTACCACCTCATGCAGGCCCGAGAGGCGGCGGTGAACCCGTAGGCAGACGTCAGCCGGACCCCCGGCTGGCTACATTGGCGGAAACTTCGGCACGGAAGGCGAGGTCCTTGGCTCTGACTCGATTGCGTCGCCTGCGGCCCGCCACCGGTGAGCGGTGGGGCCGGTGAAGTTCCTCATCACGGTCGTCTACACCGCCCTGCTGGCCTGGGGTTTCAGCGTCGGCGCCCGCCAGATCTACCAGGGGTTCAAGAAGCCGCAGGAGCTCCTCAACCCCCTCTTCTCCAACAAGATCGCCATCCGGCTGTTCACCATCCACATCATCATCGTGTCGGCCGACCTCTTCCTGGTGGGGCCGCTGGCGATCGCCCACAAGAGCACGCTCTGGTACTGGGGCGGGCGCATCGCCCTGCTGTCGTCGTCGCTGCCCCTGGCCACCTACCTCAACCGCAACCCGCAGTCGTTCGGCAAGCTCATCGGCAAGTGGGTCGTGTTCCGGAACTTCTTCGAATACACGCTGCACGTGGTGTTCGCAGCCATGGTGGTGAGCTGGTTCCGGTACTACATCCTCCTGTGGTGGCTGGTGGCCTACCGCTACCTCGACGTGGGTCCCCGCCGGGCGCTGCAGAAGCTGTACAACACCCCCGAGAAGAAGGCGGCCCGCCCGTGGGCGCCCACCCTGAACTGGGCCGTCATCGCCTCCCTCTACGTCCTGGCCGGCCTGGCCGTCTACCACCGCCAGATCCTCTACGCCGACGTGCCCGGCGACGATGTCGTCACCTACGTCGCCCAGCGCTGGGAGTATGGAGTGGTCATCGGATTCAACCTCGCCCTCGCCCTCGCCATGTGGGTGATCACCAAGAAGTACACCGTGTCGCTCATGGAGGAGGCGGCCGAACGCCGGCAGATCCCCGATGCTGGGCCGTTGGGTTCGCACTAGGAGGAGCACACCTATGAAGCGTCTGTTCAAGCGGGCCTCGAAGGCGGCCGCAGTCGGCGTTCCGGCGGCGATGTTGATCAAGAAGCGCAGCAGCAGGGAGCCCTCGACGGTCAAGGGCTACCACGACAACTTCGTGTGGAACACGTGGGACCGCATCGCCACCGCCGTCGACCACAAGGTGGGCTGGGACAAGCTGCCCCGGATCTTCAGCATCCCGGTGCTGATCGGGGTCCGTGACCTCCTGCGCAAGGAGAACCTGTTCGACACCACGTCGATGCCCGCGGCCAACACCCCGCCGGTCGCCCCCTACGACGGGCAGGTGGTGAACACCCGCACCCCCGACGGCACCTACAACGACCTCGAGAACCCGGCCATGGGCATGGCCCAGTCCCGGTTCGGACGCAACGTCCCCATCGAGAACACCTTCCCCGAAGGGGGGCCCGACCTCCTCACGCCGAGCCCCCGCGAGATCAGCCGCACGGTCATGACCCGGGACCAGCTCATCGCGGCCACGTCCTGCAACGCCCTCGCCGCCAGCTGGCTCCAGTTCCAGATCCGGGACTGGTTCAGCCACGGCAAGAGCCCGAGCGCGAACCCGATCGAGATCCCCCTCGCCCCCGACGACAAGTGGCCCTCGCAGCCGAGCCCGATGACGATCCCCCGCACCCGGCCCGACCCCACCACTCCCGAGGGCCCCAGCGACCTGCCGCCGACGTACACCAACACCGAGACCCACTGGTGGGACCTGTCGAGCATCTACGGCAGCACCCAGAAGATGAAGGACCTCGTGCGCTCCGGTGTCGACGGGAAGCTGCACGTCACCCAGCTGGGGCTGATCCCCTACCCCACCGACCCCGACCTCGACCCGGCCCTGGTCCCCGGATTCTGGCTGGGCCTGGCCATGCTCCAGAACCTGTTCACGCTCGAGCACAACTCCATTTGCGACCACCTGAAGTCCCGCTACCCGGCCCTCACCGACGACCAGCTCTTCGAGCACGCCCGGCTGATCAACGCCGCCCTGGTGGCCAAGATCCACACCGTCGAGTGGACCACGGCGGTGATCAGCCATCCCACCACCGTCCTCGCCCTGCGCACCAACTGGTGGGGGCTGGCCGGCGAGCGGGTCCACAAGCTGTTCGGTCGCATCAGCAAGAGCGAGGTCATCAGCGGCATCCCCGGCTCGGAGGCGCAGCACTACGGGGTGCCCTACTGCCTCACCGAGGAGTTCGTCGCCGTCTACCGGATGCACCCGCTGATCCCCGACGACTACCCGCTGCGCTCGGTGGCCGACCACTCGCTGCTGGAGGAGGCCACCCTGCGCAGCCTGTCGGGCCACGGGGCGCTGGAGACCCTCAACCGGGTGTCGATGACCGACCTGTTCTACTCCTTCGGCCAGCTCCACCCGGGCGTCGTCTGCCTGCACAACTACCCCCGGTTCCTGCAGGAGTTCATCCGCCCCGACGGGATCATGCTCGACATGGCCGCCCTCGACATCGTCCGGTCACGGGAGCTGGGCGTGCCCCGGTACAACGATTTCCGGCGCATCCTCCACATGCCGCCGGCCAAGGACTTCCACGACCTCACCGACAACCCGGTCTGGGCCGAGGAGCTGAGTCGGCTCTACGACGGCGACATCGAGAAGCTCGACGTCACCCCGGGCATGTTCGCCGAGAAGCTGCCCAAGGGCTTCGCCTTCAGCGACACCGCCTTCCGGATCTTCGTGCTGATGGCGTCCCGCCGGCTGAACAGCGACCGTTTCTTCACCGACAGCTACACGCCCGAGGTGTACACCAAGGCCGGCCTGGAATGGATCGACGACAACACCATGGTCACCGTGCTCCTCCGCCACTACCCCCACCTCAAGGCCACGATGCGGGGCGTCAAGAACGCCTTCCACCCGTGGGTCAAGGCCGGCGCGGGGGGCTAACCCTCGTCCGAAAACGGCGGAAGCCGGCCTGGAGGCCGGCTTCCTGATCGTGACGCGGGGGTGTTGCTGGAGCGGACGACGGGATTCGAACCCGCGACCCCAACCTTGGCAAGGTTGTGCTCTACCACTGAGCCACGTCCGCGTGTGCCTTGAGACTACCAAAGGGCTCCGGGGGTCGGCACCCCCCGAGGAGGAAACCGCAGCCGCCGTCACCCGCTCGAGTGTGCAGAAACATACGAAATATGTCGCTTTTTGCACACTCGACCGGCCACGGCCACTACCGGCCGGTGTGGCCGAAGCCGCCCTCGCCCCGCTCCGACGGCGGGAGGTCGGTGACCTCCAGGAAGGTGGCCTCCTCCACCCGTTGCACCACCAACTGGGCGATGCGGTCGCCCCGGCGGACGACGTAGTCGCCGGTGCGGTCGGTGTTCACCAGGGCCACCCGCAGCTCGCCCCGGTACCCGCAGTCGACGAGGCCGGGGGCGTTGAGGACGGTGACGCCGCTGGACACGGCCAGCCCGCTGCGGGGCAGGACGAAGCCGGCGTAGCCCTCGGGGATGGCCACGGCCACGCCAGTGGGGACCACCGCCCGGCCCCCGCCCGCACTCAGCAGGACGTCCTCCCGGGCCACCAGGTCGGCGCCGGCGTCGCCGGGGCGGGCGTAGGCGGGCGGGGCCAGGTCGGGGTCGAGGCGCACCATCGGGATTTCGATCATCGAGCCGCAGCCTACGATCGCCTCCATGCTCGCTTGGATCGACCTGGAGATGACCGGGCTCGACCCGTCCACCGAGGTGATCGTCGAGATCGCGGTCCTGCTCACCGACGACAACCTCGAGATCGTGGCCGAGGGCCCCGACATCGTCGTGTTCCAGCCGGCGGAGAAGATGGCGGCCATGGCCGACATCGTCCAGCGCATGCACCACTCGAGCGGGCTCACGACGGCGGTGGCGGCGTCGACCACGTCGCTGGAGGACGCCGGCCGCCAGGTGCTCGACTTCCTCCGCCAGCACATCCCCCAGCCGGGGACGGTCCCGCTGTGCGGCAACTCCATCGGCACCGACCGGCGCTTCCTGGCCGCCTACCTGCCCGACCTCGACAAGTTGTTCCACTACCGGTCGATCGACGTGTCGACGGTGAAGGAGCTGTGCAAGCGGTGGTACCCGGAGGCGTACGCGGCGGCGCCCGACAAGGCCAGCCACCACCGGGCGCTCGACGACATCCGGGAGAGCGTCAAGGAGCTGCGCCACTACCGGGAGACGATCTTCGTCCCCGTGCCGGTGGCGGATCCGACGCCGGCGCCGACGCCGACGCCGTGAGGCGCTGGGCGTACCTCGACCACCCGGGGCCCCTGGCCTTCGCCCACCGGGGGGGCGCGGCCGACGCTCCCGAGAACACCATGCTCTCCTTCGAGCGGGCGCTGGACCTGGGGTACCGCTACCTGGAGACCGACGTGCGGACCACGTCCGACGGGGTCCTGCTCACCTTCCACGACGAGGTCCTCGACCGGGTCACCGACATGACGGGAAAGCTGAGTGAGCGGCCCTGGTCGGAGGTGTCCCAGGCCCGCATCGACGGCCAGCCCATCCCCCGGCTGGACGAGGTCCTTGCCGCCTGGCCCGACGCCCGGGTGAACATCGACGCCAAGGAGGACGGGGCGGTGGCGCCCCTGGTGGAGGTGATCGAGCGGGCCGGCGCCCACGACCGGGTGTGCGTGGCCGCCTTTTCCGACCCCCGCTTGCGCCATTTCCGCCGCCTCTCCGGGGGGAAAGTGTGCACCGCCATGGGGCCGAGGACGATCGCCCGTCTCAAAGGCGCCGGTTACCGGGCGCCGACGGGACCGTTCGCCGCCGGCTGCGTGCAGGTGCCGCTCTACCACGGCCGGATCCGCGTCGTCGATCGCCGGTTCCTGGCCGCCGCCCACCGCCGGGGGATCCACGTCCACGTGTGGACGATCGACGAGCCGGAGGAGATGGACCGCCTCCTCGACCTGGGCGTCGACGGGATCATGACCGACCGCCCGGTGGCGCTGCGGGAGGTGCTCCAACGTCGGGGCCAGTGGGTGGATCCTCCGTTCTGACCGTCCCACCCCCTCGGTAGCCTTCCCGGAGATGGACCTCACCGGCGAGCAGCGGCGGATCGTCGACCACAGCCGCGGCCGCCTGCGGGTCGTCGGCGGGGCCGGCTCCGGCAAGACGACGGCGCTGGTGGCCCGCTACCGGCGGTTGGTGGACGACGGGGCCAAGCCGTCGTCGGTGCTGGTGCTGTGCCGCACCCGGGCCGCGGCCGACCGTTTCCGCGACGCGGTGCTCCCCCACCTGGCCGGCGGGTTCGACGCCCTGCCGGTCACCACCTTCTTCGGCCTGGCCTACGACCTGGTCTGCCGGGGCACCGGCCCCGTCACCCTGCTCACCGGCGCCGAGCAGCGCCACACGGTGGCCCGGCTGCTGGCGGCGGAGGACCCGTCGGCCTGGCCCACCCTGGGCCACCTCCTCGGGCGGGCCGCGTTCGTGGGCCAGGTGGTCGACGGGCTGCTGGAGGGCGCCGTCCATCCGGAGCTGGCCGGCTTCGCCGAGCGCTACCGGCAGGCGTTGGCCGCCGACGACCGGGTCGACGCCTCCGGCCTGTTGGCCCAGGCCGCCGACCTGCTCGGCGATCCTGACGTGGCAACCGCGGCCCGGGCTCGGGCCGAGCACGTCCTGGTCGACGACTACGAGGCCGCCACCGGGGCGATGGCGACGATCCTCGAGCGCCTGGGTGCGCCCGACGTGGTGGTCGCGGGCGACCTCGACGGGGCGGTCGGCGGCTTCCCGGGCGCCGATCGGGGACCGCTCACCCACTTCCCGGCCGACGTCGACGTCGTTCTCGGCCCGGCCGACCACCGGTTCCGCCGGCCGGCGCCACCCGTGCTGGTCACGACCCGCCATCCGTCGATCGAGCCCGAGGCGGTGGCGGGCGAGCTGCTGGCCGCCCGCCGTGCCGGTGGGGCCTGGTCCGACATGGCCGTGCTCGTCCGCCGGCCGCGGCACCGGGCCCGGGCCATCGCCCGCGCCCTCGCCCGCCACGGCATCCCCGCCCGGGCCCCGGCCCTGGCCGCGGTGGCCGACGACCCCGTGGTGGGAGCGGTCGTCGACCTCTTGAGGTGGGTCGACGGCGACGAGGCCGCCCTCGACCGGCTGTTGGTATCTCCCCTGTCCGACCTCGACGCCATCGAGGCCCGCCGGGTGCGGCTGCGGGCCCGGCTGGCCCAGGCACCCGTCACCGACGATCCCCGGCTCGCGCCCCTGGTCGCCCTCCGTGACCACCTGGCCGCCCGGGCCGCCACCGACACCCCCGCCGAGCTGGCCTTTCTCATCTGGCAGCAGGCCCTCGGCGACCTCGTCCATGCTCATTCCACCGACGGTGACGACGCGGTGCTCGACGGGCTGGTCGCCTTCCTCGACGCCCTCCGGCGGGAGGCAGACCGCAACCCCCACCACCGGTTGGCCGACATGCTGGCCGTCCTCGACGACGAGGGGGTGACGGCCGACCCGTGGCGGGTCGACACCGCGTCGGCCGCCGGCACCTCCGATGCCGTCACGGTCACGTCGATCCTCGCCGCCGCCGGCCGGGAATGGGACACCGTCGTGCTCGCCGGCTGCGTCGAGGGCGAGCTGCCGTCGGTCCGCACCCGCCGGCAGCTGTTCGGCGGCGAGCGGGGCCAGGTCGACCTGGCCGAGGAGCGGCGGCTGTTCGCCCTCGCCTGCTCCCGGGCCACGGGCCGGCTGGTCGCCACCGCCGGCCCCGAGCCCGGCGTCCTGCTCAGCCGCTTCGTCGAGGGGTGGCCCACGGCCGACGCCCGCATCCCGTCCCCCCCCGGGCGGGCCCCGTCCTTCCGTCGCCCCACGGCCAACGCCCTCCCGATCGTCACCGACGCCGGCCTGGCCCTGTCGGCCACCCAGCTCGACACCTACGACGACTGCCCCCTGCGCTACGCCTACCGCTACGTCCTGCGGGTACGCGACGAGGCCGGGGTGCGGGCCGACCTGGGCTCACTGGTGCACGAGGTGCTGGCCCGGTTCCTCGACCCCGAGACGGCGGGCGAGCGTCCCCACACCCAGCAGGCCCTGGTGGCCATGGCCGAGGAGATGTGGCGCCACGACATCGCCCGCTACCGGCCCCAGGTCGACGAAGCCCGCCGCGACTTCTTCGCCATGCTCGACCTGTGGTGGCAGTTCGAGGGCCAGGGCGACCTCGCCCCCGACGTCCTCGATGTCGAGCGCTCGTTTGACATCGCGGTGGGAGGCCACCGCCTGCGGGGCTCGATCGACCGGGTCGACCGGGTGGAGCGGGCCGACGGCAGCCCCGGCCTGCGGATCGTCGACTACAAGACGGGCAAGCGCGAGCCCCGCCCGGGCGAGATCGACGACAACATCCAGCTCGCCGTCTACCACCTGGCCGCCACCCGCGATCCCACCCTGGCCGTCCACGGGCCCGTCGTCGAGCTCCGTCTCCTCTTCCTGCGCTCTATGCACGCCTTCGACCAGGAGGTCACCGCCGGCCACGCCGAGGCCACCGAGGGGCGGGTGCTCGAGGTGGCCGCCCGCATCCGGGCCGAGGAGTTCGAGCCGTCGGTCGACGCCAACTGCCGGTGGTGCGAATTCCAGCGCCTGTGCCCGATCCAGCCCGAGGGCCGCCAGGTGGAGTCGACATGGCCGTGACTCCCGGGGGGTTCGACCCCACCCCCGAGCAGGCGGAGGCCATCACCGCGCCGCTAGAGGCCCAACTGCTGGTGGCGGGGGCGGGGGCCGGCAAGACCACGGTGATGGCCCAGCGCATCCTCCACCTGGTGGGCTCGGGCCAGGTCGCCGACCACCAGGTCCTCGGCCTCACCTTCACCAACAAGGCGGCCCAGCACCTGAAGGAGGCGGTGCGGGCCGCCCTCGGGCCCGACTCCGACGTCACCGTCGCCACCTACCACTCCTTCGGCGCCTCCCTGGTGGCCGAGCACGGCCTCGAGCTCGACCTCGCCCCCGGCACCCAGGTCCTCAACCGGGCCCAGTCGTGGCAGCTCCTGTTCGCCGTGTTCGACGAGTTCCGCTTCGACCGCCGCAGCGCCATGTCGCCCGAGTTCGTCCTCAACGACGCCCTCGCCCTCGCCTCCCGGTGCGCCGACCACCTCGTCCCAATCGACGCGGTCGAGGCCGACTGCCGGCAGGTGATGGAGACAGGCCGGTGGAAGGGGATGCGCGACACCGCCGCGTCCCGGCTGGAGCTGTGCCAGGTGGTGGCCGCCTACGAGCGCCGCAAGCGGGAGCGCAACCTGCTCGACTTCGGCGACCAGGTGGGGCTGGCCGTCCGCCTCCTGACGGAGAACCCCGACGTGGCCGCCGAGGAGCGCCGGCGCCACCCGGTGGTGCTCCTCGACGAGTACCAGGACACCAACTTCGCCCAGCGCCGCCTGCTCCAGCTGCTCTATCCGCCCGGCGCCGCGGTCACCGCGGTGGGCGACGACATGCAGTCGATCTACGGCTTCCGGGGCGCCCACCTGGTCAACATCCTCCGCTTCCCCGACCACTTCCCGCCGGTGACGGTGCGCCAGCTGCAGACCACGTTCCGGTTTGGAGCGGCCCTGGGCACCTTGGCCAACCGCATCCAGGATCAGGTCGACGAGAGCCTGAAGAAGGTCCTCCAGCCCCTCCCCGACGCCCCCGAGACCGTCATCGAGTGCTTCCTGGCCGCCGACGACGCCGAGGAGGCGGGCGCCATCGCCGCCGACATCGCGGCCAGGTCCGGGCCCGGCACCGGCGGGCACTGGTCCGACGTGGCCGTGCTGTGCCGCAAGCGGCGGCTGATCCAACCCATCGTGGCCGCCCTCGAGGAGCGGCGGGTGCCGGTGGAGGCGGTGGGATCGAGCGGCCTCCTCGACCGGCCCGAGGTGGTCGACGTGGTGGCGTGGCTGGAGGTGCTGGCCGACCCGTCGGCGTCGGTGGCCCTCCTCCGCCTCCTCGCCGGTCCCCGGTACCGGATCGGCTTGCGCGACCTGGCCGTCCTGTCCCGCCACAGCCGCCAGCTGGCCCATTACGACGACGCCGCCCAGGCCGAGGTCGACGCGGCCGCGGCCGCGGCCACCGCCGGGCCCGACGACCAGCCCCGCATCGGCCTGCCCCTGGCCCCGCCGCCGCAGGTGGAGACGGTGCTGGCCGACGCCCTGGGCGACCTGTCAGGTGCGGTCGACCTGTCCCCCGAGGCCCGCGACCGCCTCGAAGCCTTCGACCGCGAGCACCGCCATCTGGCCGACCTGGCCCGGCGCCTGCCCGTCCTCGACCTGGTGGAGGCCATCCTCGCCCGCACCGGCCTGTGGCAGGCGGTGGGGGCGGTCGGCCGCCAGAACCTCCTCCGCTTCCTTGACCTGGCCGAGCGCTTCCGCCCGGTGGAGGGCGACCCCGGCCTGGCCGCCTTCGTCGAGTACCTCCACCTGCTCGACGACTCCGAGGAGGACGTGGCCGAGGCGCACCTGGGCGACGCCGACGCGGTCCGGGTCATGACCATCCACCAGGCCAAGGGGCTCGAGTTCGTCACCGTCTACGTGCCGGGGATGGCCGGCGCCCGGGGCCCGTCGCGGATCTTCCCCGACGGACGGCCGGGCGAGAATGCCCTCGGCAACTCGTCGGCCCTCCCCTGGTGGCTGCGGGAGGACGACGAGGGCTTCCCCCCCATCGCCACCGCCCGCATGGCCGACATCGACGACGTCATCCGCCGGCGCAAGCTCGACGAGGAATGGCGACTGCTCTACGTCGCCTGCACCCGGGCCCAGCGGCGGCTGGTGTGCTCGGCGGCCCACTGGTACCCGGGGGCGGCCGAGCCCCAGGGACCGTCGGCCTTCTACGACTTCGTGGCGGGCCAGACCGACATCGTCAGCGAGTGGTTCCGCCACGAACCGGCCACCGTCGACCCCGAGGTGGCGGCCAAAGAACGGTTCCGGGCCGCCGCCGACCGCCGGTACCCTGATCCGGTGGCGTCCGAGCTCGCCGGCCAGCTCCGCCTCGACTCGGTGCTGGCCGACCCCCCCGAGGCCACGACGCCCGCCCGGCGCCAGGCCCCCACCGCCCTGTCGGTCACCGGCCTGGTCTCCTACGCCCGCTGCCCGAAGCAGTTCTACTGGAGCGTCGTGCGGCCCCTCCCCCGCCGGTCCTCGCCCGCGGCCCGCCTCGGCACCGAGGTCCACCGGTGGATCGAGCAGCGGGCCGGTCGCCAGCTCCTCCTCCTCGAGCCCGACGCCCCCCCGGCCACGACCGGCGGGGCCGACGTGGTCCGCCGGCTGAAGGATTCCTTCCTCGCCAGCCCGTGGGCCGACCTCGACCCGGTGCGGGTGGAGGCGCCCTTCGTGCTCGCCCTCGGCGCCCACCTGGTGCGGGGCCGGGTCGACGCCGTCTACGAGCGCGACGGCCGCCTGGAGCTGGTCGACTTCAAGACCGGGCGGCCCCACGCCGGGGGCGACGGAGCGGCCCAGGTCCAGCTCGACCTCTACGGGCTGGCCGCCCTCCAGGCGTGGTCGGCCGAGCCCGACCGCCTGCGCACCACCTACTGCTGGCTGCGAACCGACGGCCCGCCGGTGGTGGAGAGCGCGGATTGGAGTGAGACGGTGGCCGAACGGGTACGTACGCGCGTGGCTCGCACGCTCGACGCCCTGGCCGCCGGCCGCTGGCACCCGTCTCCCGGACGTTGGTGCACCGGATGCGACTTCCAAGCGGTGTGTCCGGAAGGTTCCACCGTCGGCAGGGAATAGTTGAGCGTGCAACAACCTTGTAGAGTGTGTACGTAGTTGAATGCTCAAAGATCTCTAGGGGGCACCACATGACTGTTACCGGCACCACTACCACCACCCAGGTCCTGCCCACCGGCACCTGGAACATCGACCCCAGTCACTCCAGCATCGAGTTCTCCGTGCGCCACCTGATGATCTCCAAGGTCAAGGGGTCCTTCAAGACCTTCTCCGGCACGGTCACCGTCCCCGAGGACCCGTTCCAGGCGTCGCTCAACGTCACCATCGACCCCAACTCGATCGACACCGGCGATGCCGCCCGCGACGGTCACCTGCGGTCGGGCGACTTCTTCGAGGTCGAGAAGTACCCCGAGGCGCAGTACGTGTCCAGCGCGGTCCGCCCCGCCGGCGACGGCTACGTGGTCGACGGTGAGCTGAGCCTGCACGGGGTCACCCGGCCGGTCAGCCTCGACCTCGACTTCAACGGCACCGGCGCCGACCCCTGGGGCAACACCCGGGCCGGGTTCACCGCCACCGCCGACATCAACCGGCGTGACTTCGGCATCGACATCACCATGCCGATGGAGACCGGCGGCGTCGTGGTCGGCGACAAGATCAAGCTCACCATCGAGGTCGAGCTGGTCCTCGCCAAGTAGTCGTCAGCAACTCGCAGCACAACGGAGGCCGACCGGGACCAACCGGTCGGCCTCCGTCGCGTCCGGCTACAGGTACTGGCCCGGTGCCGGTGCCCGACCGTCGCCGGTGGCGACCCGGGTGACGTCGCCCCGGCGCTCGAAGAGCTCGGCCAGGGTGAGACCCTCCCCCGAGCGCCCGGCGCCCAGGAAGGCGGCGCTCTCGGCTGCGGTCAGGGGGGTGAACTCCACCTCGGCCAGGCACCGGCCGGGACGGATCACCGCCGGGTGGAGGCGGCCGAGGGGCTCGTTGGTGGTGATGAGGACGAGGACCCGGACGCCTTGGCCGAGAAAGCCGTCGGCCACGTTGAGGAGGCGGGACAGGGCCTGGCCGGTGGTCTTCTTGGCGTCGGTCCGCAGCAGCTCGTCGGCGTCCTCCAGCACCAGCAGCCGCCACCGGTTGCGAGCTTCCGCGTCGGGCCCGTCGTCGCCGTCGTCGTCCTCGTCGGTGGACTCGAGCAGCACCGACAGCAGGTACTCGGCGCTGCCCAGGAACTGCTCGGAGTCGACCACGTAGAGGGTCGAGCACCAGGGCGCCCAGCTGCGGGCGAGGGCCCGGATGGCCGTGGTCTTGCCCGTGCCCGGCGGCCCGTGCCACAGCAGCAGCCCGCCGCCCGGCACCGCCGGGGCCGTCATCGTCATCAGGGTATCGAGGCGGCGGCGGACGTCGGCCGTGTAGTGGGTCGCGATCGACTCCCACGTGGGGACGTCGAGCCGGCGGCGGACCGTCCGGGGATTGCAGCGCGCCTGGTACCAGAACTCGACCTGGACCGCCTCCGCCCGGGGCGCCACCACCGGGGCCCGCGACCGCACGTCGGCCATCATCTTCTCGAGCAGCTCAGGGTTGGCGGCCGCCACTCGGAGGGTGGCGTTGCCCGACGTCCACCGCTCCACGAGCACCGTCCACCCGTCGCCCCCGGCCAGGGTGCGCCGCCACTTCTCGCCTGTCACCTGACGCTGCACGGAACCCACCGGCACCAGGTCGGCCGCCCCCACTCCCTCGATGTCGAAGCAGGCCACGTAGGGCTGGGACCCGTCGATGAAGCGCGCCAGGGCAAGGGCCGTCAAGGCCTCGTCGAAATCGGTGTCGTCCTCGAACGTGAGGCGCAGCTGCGCCTCGGTCGTGCCCATGGGTCAAGGCTGACAGGCCGGCGCCGGCGGCACGGTCGATTTACGACGTCAGACGTAAACCACCAGCGCGTCCGGCTCCACCCGCACCGACAAGACCCGGGCCTGGCCGACGGACTCCCCGTCGAGGCGGAGGGGCAGTTCGCGGTCGAGCTCGATCTGCAACGCGCCCACCCGCCGCTCCTTGATGCCGGGGTGGGGTAGGTGGGTGCCGAGGGGCAGGCGGGACCGCACCGCCGCCAGCTGTCCCCGGGGGAGGCGGACGTCGTAGGTGTCGAGCAGGCCGTCGCCGGGATGGGCCCGGGGGGCGACGTCCCATTTCCCCAGATACTGGGCGTTCATGGCCAGGAACGCCCTCGTCCACAGGCGGGTACGGGCCACCAGGGAAGCGACGAACAGGTGGAGGCGGCCGTCGGCGAGGACCAGTCCGAGGTCGACGGGAAAGCGCACGCCGGCCAGGTCCGGACTCGTTCCCCCGCCCAGCGTGCGGCACAGGTCGCCCCCGAGCAGGCCCAGCGCGGGGTACGGACGCCGGTCCCGACGGGCGTCCTCCAGCACCGTCCGGGCCTCGGCGTCGGACCGCACCAGCACGATCCCCTCCGGCACCGGCCCCGGCTCCCCGTACGGCGACCCCTTGGCGATCGGCACCGTCAGACCACCGACGAGGCGGCGACGACGCCGCGGAAGAGGCGGTCGGCGGCCTGGCCGGCGGTGTCGGCGGTGTGCCGGTCGGGGGCGACGATCGACAGTTGCCGCAGCAGGTCGATGAGCTGCTTCATGTTGCGGACGAAGTCGCCCCCGGTCACCCCGTCGTCGGAGATGACGTCGGCCAGGTCGTCGCCCGACGCCCACCCGTGGACGGCGGCGAAGAAGCCGGGGTCGGGCGTGCGGGTGAGAGGCAGGCCGGCGGCCGCCTCGGCCGCGTTGAGGTCGTAGGCCAGCTTCTCCAGCTCGACCCACCGCCGCTGCACCTTCCCCGACGGGAACCACACCTTGGGCTCCTCGCCCCCGCCACCCCCGCCCCGGTGGGCCGACACCCGCCGGGCCTGGAACGTGAAGGACGACGCCAGCGCCGCGAACGGGGCCGGGTCGAGGTCGTCGAACAGGCCGTCGCCCAGGGCGTGGGCCACCAGCAGGTCGGACTCGTGGTAGATCCGGGTCAGGCGGCGGCCGGCGTCGGTGAGGGTCCAGCCGTCGACGTAGCCCCACACTTCAAGCACCCGCAGGACCCGGTCGAACTGGCGGGCCAACGACTCGGTGCGGCCCTCGATCCGCCGCTCCAGCCGGCGCAGGTCCTTCTCCAGCCGCTCGGCCCGCTCCAGGGACCGCAGGTGGCGGCGCACGTCGGGACAGTCGGCCACCGGGTGCGCCTCCGCCGACCCGGCCGCCGAGCGGGGTGCGTGGCGGGCCGCCCCGTCACCGGTCCGGGGCTGGGCCTTGACCTTGCCCAGGGCCTGGGCCACCTCCCGTTGGAAGGCGGCGTTGCGGGGGGCGAAGGGCGTGGGCAGGTCGAGGTGGGCCACCGTCCGGGGGGGCGACGTGAAGTCGCGGGCCGACAGGGTGAGGTAGCGGCGGTCGGGCGTGATCGCCCCCAGCCGCACCTCCGAGCCCCGACGGCGGGCCGTCGACAGCACCGCCACCCGTCCCGCCGACTTCCCGCCCGAGAGGAGCAGCACGTCGCCCGGTTTGATCCTCTCCAACGCCTCCACCACCGCGTCCCGCGCCGACGCCGCCCCACCCCGCCGCCCCCGGTCCCCCTCGCCCGCCTTCTCCAGCCGGCGCCGGTACTCCTCCACGTCACCGAGCTCGCACGTGGCCTCCGCCCGGGCTGTCTCCATCAGCTGCCGGCTGCGCTCCACCTGCCGCTCCAGGCGGACGACGTCGCGGTCGGCCCGGTACTGGGCGAACGAGAGGTTGAGCAGGTGGTGGGCCGACTCCGGCGTGTACCGCCGCACCAGGTTGACGGCCATGTTGTACGTGGGTCGGAACGACGACGTGAGGGCGTAGGTGCGGGTCGACGCCAGCCCCGCCACCTGGTCGAAGGGCACGAACGGCGACCACAGCACGACCGCGTACCCGACCTCGTCGATCCCCCGCCGCCCGGCTCGCCCGGTGAGTTGGGTGTACTCCCCCGGCGTGAGGAACTCGTGCTTCTCGCCCGTCCACTTCGACAGCTTTTCGATGACGACCGTGCGGGCGGGCATGTTGATCCCGAGGGCCAGCGTCTCGGTGGCGAAGACGGCCTTGACCAGCCCCGACTCGAAGCACGCCTCCACCGTCTCCTTGAACGGCGGCACCATCCCCGCATGGTGGGCGGCGAAGCCCGCCTCCAGCCCGGCGAGCCACTCCCGGTACCCCAGCACCTCCAGGTCGTCGTCGGTCAACGACGACGTGCGGGACTCGGCGATGGCCCGGATGGCGTCCCGCTCCTCGGCGATGGTCAGGCGCATCCCTGTCATCAGGCACTGGCGGACGGCCTCGTCGCACGCGGCCCGGCTGAAGATGAACGTGATCGCCGGCAGCATCCCCTCCCGTTCCAGGCGCTCGATCACCTCCGCCCGCCGCGGCGTCTGCAGGGCCGACGACGAGCGCCGCTGCGGGCCCCGGTACGACACCGTCTGAGTGACCTTGGCGTCGAGCTTGGCCGCCTCGGGGTTGGGCTTGCCGTCGACGAACGTGGGCAGGAGCTTGAGGTCGTCGGACTCGCGGTCGCTCACCATGTAGAGGTGGTTGAGCTCCACCGGCCGCCGCTCCTCGATGATGGCGACGGTGGCCCCCCGTACCGTCTGGATCCAGTCGGCGAACTCCTCCGCGTTCGACACCGTCGCCGACAGGCACACCAGGTCGACCTCGGGCGGCGTGTGGATGATGACCTCCTCCCACACCGGCCCCCGGTACTGGTCCTGCAGGTAGTGGACCTCGTCGAGGACGACGTAGCGCAGTCCGGCCAAGGTGGGTGAGGCGGCGTAGATCATGTTGCGCAGGACTTCGGTGGTCATCACCACGATCGGGCCGTCGCCGTTGATGGAGTTGTCGCCGGTGAGCAGGCCCACCCGGTCGACGCCGTGGACCCGGCCGAGGTCGTTGAACTTCTGGTTCGACAACGCCTTGAGGGGCGTCGTGTAGAACGCCTTGCCCCCCTCGTCGAGCGCCTTGGCCACCGCGTACTCGGCCACGACCGTCTTGCCCGACCCGGTGGGCGCGGCCACCAGCACCGAAGAGCCGGCGTCGAGGGCGTCGAGGGCCCGGACCTGGAACCCGTCGAGCTCGAACGGCACCGCGGCCGCGAACTCGTCCCGGTTCATTTCTTCAACAGCCGGCCGATGAGGATCGCGCCCTCGTAGAACAGGTACATCGGCACGGCCATGGCGAACAGCGAATAGGGGTCCTGGCTGGGCGTGATCACGGCGGCCACGGCCACGATGATCACGCACGCCGGCCGCCGCCATGAGCGCAGCTTGCGGCTGGTGACCACCCCCGCCAACTGGAGGAAGAGCAGGAGGATGGGGAACTCGAAGGCGATCCCGAAGGCCAACATCATCAGGGTGATCAGGCTCAGGTACTTGCCGGGCGAGAACATCGGGTCGACCGAGCTGCCGCCGACGCCGATGAGGAAGCGCAGGGCCTGGGGGAAGGTGAGCAGGGCCACCGCCGCGCCCCCGGCGAAGAGCACCACCGACGCCACGATGAAGGGGATGGCGTACTTCTTCTCGCTCTTGTGCAGGCCGGGGGTGATGAACCGCCAGAGCTGCCACAGCACCACCGGCGAGGCGATGAAGGCGCCGCCCCACGCCGCCACCTTGAGGCGGGCCGCGAACCCTTCGAGGGGGTCGAGGATGATGAAGTCGGTCTTGCCCGTGATCTCGGTGTAGGGCTCGATCAGGAAGGCCAGGATCTGGTTGAAGAAGGCGAAGGCGATCACCGCGCCCACCAGCAGGGCGATCACGGAGATGATCAGCCGCCGGCGGAGCTCCGTGAGGTGGCCGACGAGGGGCATCCGGGCGCCGCCGTCGTGATCGTCCTCGTCGTCGTCCGCGGCGATGTGGCCGTCCTTTAGTGGATCGTCCTCGATGATGGCGATGGAAACCGCCTACAGGCGGGCGGGATCCCCGGGCGGGGACTCCGGCGAGTCGGGCCGCGAGTCGGCCGCGGCGTGGTCGGCCACCAGCGCCGGCCCGGCCTCGGCCACGACCGCAGGCGCGACGACCTCGGTGGCGGGCGCTTCCGGTTGCGGGCTGGTCTCCACCCCGGTCACGGTGTCGGGCACGACCACCGGCTTGACCACCGTCGACTTGGCCGGGACCTCGATGTCGACCGCGCTCTTGATCTCGCTGGTGACCTCGGTGGTCCACCGGCGGACCTCGGCGATGGCCTTGCCCACCTGCCGGCCGGCCTCGGGGAGGCGCTTCGGCCCGAGGACGATGAGCGCGACGACCAGGATGACCAGGATCTCCGCCGGGCCTAGTGAGGTCGGCATGGGGTCAGTCTACCGGCGGACTATTTGGGCGGACTGTTGGGGCGGACTATTGGGCCGACTATTGGGGCGGACTCTTGGGGGCCGCCTCTTGCGGCGGCACGTCGTCACTGGCGCCCTGCTCGGCCGCCAGTTGGTCGCGGAGCTGGTTGAGGCCGACCCCGACCTCCTTCAGCGCCACCATGCTCTGGGCCAGCGTCCCCACCGTCTTGCCCAGCTGGCGCACCGACTTGAGGATGAAGAGCAGGGCGATGACGCCGACGGGCACCAGGCACCACCACACAGCAGACATGCCCGGATCCTACCGACTTCCCCGGCACGTGGTCCGGCACCGGCCGGCGGGTGGGCGGGCCAAGATGGGGACCCCCAGGATGGGGTCCCAGCCATGCCCGAGTCCCTCCGCCCCTCGCCGATCGCCTTCGCCCACCGGGGCGGGCGGGCCCACGCCCCCGAAAACACCATGGAGGCCTTCAAACTGGGCCTGCGCCTGGGCGCCACCGGGCTCGAGAGCGACGCCTGGCTCACCGCCGACGGCGTCCCCGTCCTCGACCACGACGGCCTGGTCCGGGCCCGGCGCCTGGGCCGGCTGCGGAGTGTCCCCATCGCCGCCGTGCCCCGGGCCGGCCTCCCCGACCACGTGCCCACCCTGGCCGAGCTCTACGCCGAGTGCGGCTCCGACTTCGAGTTGTCCCTCGACGCCAAGGACCACGCCGCGGCCGAGGCCGTCGTGGCCGCGGCCCGGGCCGCGGGGAACGGGGCCCATGAGCGGCTGTGGATCTGCCACCCGGACTGGGAGTTGCTCGCCCGCTGGCGCAAGGACCCCGACTTCGACGGCGTCCGCCTCGTCAACAGCACCCGCCTCAAGGAGATGCGCCAGGGCGCCGAGCGGCGGGCGGCACAGCTGGCCGAGGCGGGCATCGACGCCGTCAACCTCCACTACAGCGACTGGTCGGGGGGCAAGACCGTCCTCTTCCACCGCTTCGGCCGCTACGCGTTCGGCTGGGACGCCCAACACGAGCGCATCATCCGTGACTTGGTCCGCATGGGGATCGACGGCATCTTCAGCGACCACGTCGACCGCCTGGTCGACGCCATGGGCCTGGTGCGGTAGGCCCGATCAGTGGGCCGAGGGGGCTCCGCTCCCGGAGTCGATGGTGAACACCTGGTCGAGACCGGAGATGTTGAGCACCCGGGTGGCGGTCGGGGTCGGTGACCGCAGGATGACGTCGCCGCCCCGTTCCCGGCAGTGCTTGAGGGCGGCCACGAACTCGGACAGCCCGGTGGAGTCGACGAAGCCGAGCTGGCTGAGGTCGAGCACCAGGGAGTTGGTGCCCGACTCGTAGAGGAGGTGGAGCGCGGACCGGAGCCGGCCCGCGGTCGACAGGTCGAGCTCCCCGATCAGATGGACGACATCGGTGCCGTCAGCACCGTCGGCGCAGACGTGCAGTTCCAGCTCCTCGGCAGGCATGCGCCGGGACTCCTCGATCGGAGGCGGGTCGGGTGCACGTCCCGCAGCTGTGTCATCAACCGCGGCCGACGGTACCACCGCCGGTCACGGGCCGACCTCGGTGTGCCGGACTTCGGCGCGCGCCCCCACCCGGACGATCTTGTTGACCGCCGACAGGTAGGCCCGGGCCGAGGCCTCGACCACGTCGGTGGACACGCCCCGACCCGACACCCGGATGCCGTCGGCCTCGACCTGGACGATGACGTCGCCCAGGGCGTCGACACCACCGGTGACCGACGACACGTTGAAGTCGGTGAGCTTGCCGTCGATCCCGGTGGCGGCCTTGATGGCCTGGCAGGCGGCGTCGATCATGCCGTCGCCCTCGGCCTGGGCCTCGACCTTCTCCCCGTCGCGGATGACCACCACCCGGGCCCGGGGGATGCCGACGGTGCCGCCGGCCACTTCGAGGGACTCGAGGGTGAAGGCGGGCGCCTGGCTGGTGCCCAGCTCCTCGGCCACGATCGCCTCCAGGTCGGCGTCGGTGAGCTGGACCTTGCGGTCGGCCAGCTCCTTGAACCGGGTGAAGGCGGAGTTGAGGGCGTCGCCGCTGATGGTGATGCCCATCTTGGCCAGCGTGTCGGAGAAGGCGTGGCGCCCGGAGTGCTTGCCCAGCACGATCTGGCTGCCGACCTGGCCGACGGCGGCGGCGTCGATGATCTCGTAGGTGGAGCGCTCGGCCAGCACCCCGTGCTGGTGGATGCCCGACTCGTGGGCGAAGGCGTTGCGGCCGACGACGGCCTTGTTGTACTGCAGGGGGTAGCCGGTGAGGCGGCTGACCAGGCGGCTGGTGCGGGCCAGCTCCTCGGTGTGCACGCCGACCTCGACGCCCGGGAACTGGTCGGCCCGGATCTTCAGGGCCATCACCACCTCCTCCAGGGCGGCGTTGCCGGCCCGCTCGCCCAGGCCGTTGACGCACACCTCCACCTGGCGGGCGCCCGCCTGCACCCCGGCCAGGGAGTTGGCCGTGGCCAGGCCCAGGTCGTTGTGGCAGTGGACCGACGTGACGTAGTCGCCCTTGACCTCCCGGCGCACGTACTGGATGAGGGCGCCGAAGTCCCACGGGATGCCGTAGCCGACGGTGTCGGGGATGTTGAGGGTGGTGGCGCCGGCCTCGACCGCCGCCCGCAGCACCTCCAGCATGAAGTCGAGGGGGGTGCGGGTGGCGTCCTGGGGGCTGAACTCGACGTCGTCGGTGTGCTCCCGGGCCCGGGCCACGCCCGACTTGACCGCGGCCAGCACCTGGGCCTGGTCCATCTTCAGCATGTGCTCCAGGTGCTGGGGACTGGTGGAGATGAAGACGTGGATCCGGCCCCGGCCGGCGTCGCGCAGGGCGTCCCAACAGCGGTCGACATCGGTGACCTGGGTGCGTGAGAGGCCCGCGATCACGGGGCCTTCGACCTTGCGGGCGATGCCCCGGACGGCCTCGAAGTCACCCTGGCTGGCGACGGGGAAACCGGCCTCGATGTAGTCGACGTGGAGGCGGGCCAGCTGCTCCGCGATCTCGAGCTTCTCGGCCGCGTCGAGGGAGATGCCGGGCGACTGCTCGCCGTCTCGAAGGGTAGTGTCGAAGATGATCAGCCGGTCCGGGTTCATTGCTGGGAATCCCTTCTGTCAACAGCGTCTTCACATTTCAGGGGGGAACGAGTTCGGGGCAAAGAAAAAACCTCCCGGCCCGGAGGCACGAGAGGTTTGGCGAGCGCGGTGGCGCTCGCCGCTAGGTAAGGAGCAGGTCGGTGGCGAAGGTGGAACCAGACATCTCGCCCGACAATGACACCCTGCTCGTCACCCGTCAAGTTGGATTGGACGTGCACACGACATGAAGCCGCTTCGAACCGGACTGGCCGCGGGACTGCTGGCGGGGGGCGCCGCCGCCGCCAACAAGCTGGTGAGCGACTGGCGCGGGGGCGCCGCGGGCATGACCTCGACCAAGGTCGTCACCGGGATCAACGGGAAGGGACCGGCGAAGGGGGGCGCCCTCGGCGGCGTCACCGAGGCCGTCGGGACGGCTATAGCCCGGCGGGCGGCCAAGCGAGCGGAGGCCAACCGGCCGCCGTGGGTCGTGGCTCCCGTCCCGGGCGCGAGCGCGGGTTTGGGCATGGGCGGCGGCCCGGTGACGGCCTCGGCGGCGCCGTCGCGTCCCTCACCGTCGTCGTCGCGGCCCGCGCCGGCGCCGGCCCGCAAGCTGCCCAGCCTGGAGTCGCTGAAGCCGCCGTCGGCCAAGGCGGTCGGCGCCAGCGTCGGCAAGTACGCGGTCAAGCAGGCGGGCAAGGCCATCGGCAAGGCCGCCGCCGACCGGGTGGGCAAGGCCATCGAGGTCATCGAGGTGCTGGAAAAGGTGGTGGCGGCGGCATCGGCGCAGTCGGCGGCCAAGCCCGACCTCACGCCGTCCGGCCCCGGTTCGGTGGCAAACGCGGTGCCGGTCGCGGCCAACCCGGCGACGACGCCGGCCCACCCCGGCCTCGTCGACGCCCCGTCCGCCACCGGCGGTGATCCTGACCCGGCCCAGGGCCCGGCGAAGCCCCGGGGCACGCTGGTGTCGGTTCGCAAGTTCGAGCGCGGTCCGCGGGTCGTCGTCGGCCCCGGGGTCGGGCAGCCGCCGTCGAGGCCCGCGCCGGCCGCGGACGCGGCCGTCGAGGCGGCAGTGGAGGTCGTCGTCGAGGCGGTCGAGGCGGCAGTGACCGTGGCCGCAACGACCGAGGCGCCGACGGACGCCACGGCGACCATCGCGCCGGTGGACACCGATGCTCCGGCGAGCGAGACGGCGGCGGTCAAAGAAGGGCCGGCGGTCAAGAAGAAGCCGGCAGCGAAGCCAAAGGCGTCAGCCAAGCCGAAGGCGGCAGCGAAGAAGCCGGCGGCCAAGCGGGCGCCGGCCAAAGCCGAGACGGCCGCCATCCCGCCGGCAGACGCAGCCCCATCGGCGACTGGCGCCGACGACACGCCCTGACCAGGGCCGAATTCAAGTCCCGATACAATCCTCGGTCCTTGCACGATCGTCCACCGGCCGGGACTCGAGTGCAGCTACGTCGCTCCAGGCCACGCGACTGCACACTCGCCCGGCGGACTGACTCGAGTGTGCAGAAACGTCGCTCTATCCCACGTAGCTGCACACTCGCCCGGCTGCGGGGAATCGACTGTGCAGTTACGTCGCTCTTGCCCACGTACTTGCACACTCGACCGGCTGGGCGGCGGGATCAGCCCCTTGCGGGCAGCTTGCGGCGGTCGCGGTACTCCCAGCAGGCGAGGTGCCAGTGGCGGCGGAGGTCGGGGGACTCGATGGGCACCACCACCAGGTGTCCCATCCCGACCGCGATCTCCTGGTTGCAGCCGGGACAGAGATACGCCTTCAGCGCCTGGTAGGGCTGGATCCGGCGGATCTCGACCTCCGCCTCCACTTCCATCACCCCGAGCCGACGGCGTGCACCTCGAGGATCCCGGGTTGGGCCCGCAGGTCGTCGAGCACCTCCGCCGGCAGGGGTCGGTCGGTTGACAGCACCATCAGGGCGGCCTCGCCCGACGGGGCCACGCCCACGTCCATGTCGGAGATGTTGATGCCCGCCCGGCCGACGGTGACGCCCACCAGGCCGATCATCCCCGGGCGGTCGTCGTTGCGGACGACGACCATGTTGGTGGACGGCGGGATGTCGACCGCGTGGTCGTCGACCATCACCAGCCGGGCCTCGCTGCGGAGCCCGAACAAGGTGCCGGCCAGCCCGTGGGTGTCGCCGTGGATGGAGATGAGGTTGACGTACTCCTTGGCCTCGGAGGTCTTCGACTCCCGCACCACCACGCCCCGCTCGGTGGCCAGTTGGGGGGCGTTCACGTAGGACACCGGCTCCTCGCTTCCCGTCCCCAGCAGGCCCTTGAGCACGGCCAGGGTGAGGATGCGGGTGTCGTAGTCGGCCAGGTGGCCCTGGTACTCGATCTCCAGGATTGCCGGCACGCCGTCGTTCAGGGAGGCGAACAACCGTCCCAACCGCTCGGCCAGGGGGAGGAAGGGACGCACCGTCTCCGACGCCTCAGTGGCGCTCACGTTGACCGCGTAGGGGACGAAACCGCCGCTCAGAGCCAGTTGCACCTGCTCGGCGATGGTCTCCCCCGCCTTGTCCTGGGCCTCGCGGGTGCTCGCCCCCAGGTGGGGCGTGACGACCACCGTGTCCAGCTCGAAGAGGGGCGAGACGGTGGTGGGCTCCTTGTCGAACACGTCGAGGGCGGCCCCGCCGATCCGGCCCGAGCGCAACGCCGCGTTCAGGGCGGCCTCGTCGAGGATTCCGCCCCGGGCGGTGTTGACGATGCGCAGCCCGGGCCGGGCCAGCGCCAGCATGTGCTCGCCCAGCAGCCCGACCGTCTCCTTGGTGCGGGGCAGGTGGATGGTGACGAAGTGCGACACCCCCATCAGCTCTTCGAGGGTCACGAGCTCCACGCCCATCTGCCGGGCCCGGTCGGCGGACACGAAGGGGTCGTAGGCCACCAGCCGCATCCCGAAGGCCGACGCCCGCTGGGCCACCAGCGCCCCCACCCGGCCCAGCCCGACCACGCCGAGGACCTTGCCGTGCAGCTCGGTGCCCTCCCACCGGGTCCGTTCCCACTTGCCCGACTTCAGGGCGGCGTTGGCCTGGGGGACGTTGCGGGCCATCGACAGGAGCAGGGCCATGGCGTGCTCGGCGGCCGACAGCACGTTGGACTGGGGAGCGTTGACCACCATCACGCCCCGGCGGGTGGCGGCGGAGACGTCGACGTTGTCGAGGCCGATCCCCGCCCGGCCCACCACCGCCAGGTCGGTGCCGGCCTCCAGGACCTCGGCCGTGACCTGGGTCTCGGACCGGATGATGAGGGCGGCCGCCCCCTTCACCGCCACCTCCAACTCGGCCGGTGTGAGCCCGAGGCGGACGTCGACCTCGTGCCCCGCGTCCCGCAGCCGGGACAGCCCGCGCTCGGAGATGGTTTCGCTGACGAGGACTCGGGCCATCCGGCCATGGTCGCCCATGTCACCCCCCACCGCCAAAGTGATTACCGCCCGCTACTTGGCGGGGGGCTCCCGTAGGCGGAGGCCGAGCTCGGCCAGTTGGCGCTCGTCGACGGGTGTGGGGGCGCCGGTCAACGGGTCGACGCCCGACTGGGTCTTGGGGAAGGCGATGACCTCGCGGATGTTCCCCTCGCCGGCCAGGAGGGCGACGAGGCGGTCGATGCCGAAGGCGAAGCCGGCGTGGGGCGGGGCGCCGTGGCGGAAGGCGTCGAGGAGGAAGCCGAACCGGGACTGGGCCTCCTCGGGCTCGATGCCCAGGAAGGAGAAGATGCGTTGCTGGATGTCGGGGCGGTGGATACGCACCGAGCCGGAGCCCAGCTCCCAGCCGTTGAGCACCAGGTCGTAGGCCTGGGACCGCACCGACAGCGGGTCGGAGTCCAGACGGTCGATGTCTTCGGGGTGGGGCATGGTGAAGGGGTGGTGGGCCGGGATGGGCCGTCCCTCGCCGTCGAGCCCCTCGAACAGCGGGAACTCGGTGACCCACAGCAGGTTGAGCCCGCCCTCGTTGACCGGCGGCCGGCCGAGCTCCAGGCGCAGCTGGCCGAGAGCCCGGTCGACGGTGAGACGCTCGCCGGCGACGATGAGCAGCAGGTCGCCGGGCTCGGCGCCCAGCGCCTTGGGGATGCCGGCCTTCTCCTCCGAGGACAGGAACTTGGCGACGGGCGACTCCAGCGTCTCCCCCTCCAGCTTGAGCCAGACCAGCCCGCCGGCGCCGGCCGCCTTGGCTTGGTCGGTGAGGCGGTCGATCCGAGCGCGGCCCATGGTCGCCTCGCCGGGCACGCGGATGCCCTTGACGCAGGACGCCTGGAAGGCCCGGAACTCAGTGCCGGCGACCGCCTCGGTGAGCTCGACCAGCTCCATGCCGAAGCGCACGTCGGGCTTGTCGGAGCCGAACCTGTCCTGGGCCTCGCGCCAGGACATCTTCGGAATGACGTCGTCGACCTCACCGCCGGCGGCCCGTATGGCGGCGACCACGGTTGTGGAGATGACGCCGATGACATCGGACTGGTCGGCGAAGGACAGCTCGGCGTCGAGCTGGGTGAACTCGAACTGGCGGTCGGCTCGCAGGTCCTCGTCCCGCATGCACCGGGCCAGCTGGTAGT
>JAXDOC010000025.1:0-89049 GCA_034669165.1 Actinomycetota bacterium | reverse complement strand
CCGAGCAGGTGACGGGCTACCGGCGCAAGCGCCTGTTCACCGGCGAGGTGCTCGGCGACGAGGTGCTCGACCTGCCGCCGACCACGCTGGTGACGCGCGCGTTCTGGTACACGATCCCGCTGCGCGTCCTCGTCGGCGCCGGTCTGGGCCCTGCCCAGGTACCCGGCACCCTGCACGCGGCCGAGCACGCGGCCATCGGGATGCTGCCCCTCTTCACCATCTGCGACCGGTGGGACGTCGGCGGGGTGTCCACCCCGTGGCTGCCGGAGACGGGCGCGCCGACGATCGTGATCTACGACGGCTACCCCGGTGGCGCGGGCATCGCCGAGCTGGGCTTCGACGCGGCCGGCACCCATCTCAAGGCGACCCTCGACGCCATCGAGGCGTGCCCCTGCCAGGCCGGCTGCCCGTCGTGCGTCCAGTCGCCCAAGTGCGGCAACCTCAACGAGCCGCTGGACAAGGCGGGCGCGGTGTCGCTGCTGACGGTGCTGCTGGCCTGAGGGCTGCTGGCCTGGGGACTGCCGCTAGGAGCGGGGGCCGACGAAGACTTCCGGCGACACCGACCAGTCCGAGTCGTCCTCCAACGCCGGCTCGGGCTCCGGTTCGGGCTCGGGCGGGAAGAACGACTCGATCTCGGCGGCGACGACGGGCTTGGCGGCGACGACGGGCTTGGCGGGGCGGGCTTTGGCGGCGCGTGGCTTGGCGGCGACGCCGGGTTTGGCGGCGGGCTCGGGCGGCGCGTCGAACAGGCCCAACGCCGAGGCGGCGTCGAACTCGGCCCAGACCGGCACTCCGTTGGCCACCGCGGGAAGCACCGGGGCGGCCACCGCGGGAGTCGCCGGGGCGGCCGGGCCAGGGGTCACCGGGGCGGCCGCGGCGCGCAGCACCGGGAAGGCCACCGCGGGAAGCACCGGGGCGGCCCCGTCGATGTCGTCGTCGATGTCGTCGTCGACGTCGTCGTCGGGCGGCCGGGCGAACTCGTGGTCGTCGGGCGCGTCCAGCAGGCCCAGGGCCGAGACCGGCTCGAACTCGGCCCAGACCGGCAGCCCGGCCACGTCGTCGTCGGGCGCCCGGTGGTGGCCGCCGTTGGCGACGGCGGCGGCCACGTCGATGGGTATCGGGTCGAGCCGGACGGGGTCGGCGGGGATGATCGACACCCCGCTCGACGCCCGGGCCGCCTCCAGGGCCCGGGCCACGTAGGTGCCGGGGGCCGGCTTCTCGGGGGCGGCCTTGGTGCGCACGTTGAGCAGCCGGATGTGGCCCGCCATCACCAGGAGGATGAGGCCGGCGGCGATCGGGATGAGGGGCCGGTTGGCCTTGAACTCGGCGACCTGGCGGTCACGCGGCGTCGGGAGCACCGCGTTCTCCTCACCCGGCTCGACGTCGTCGTCGCCCGGGAGGGTGCCGAAGGGCAGAGTCTCGCCGAACCCGGTGTCGGGCAGGTCGAGGAAGATGGGGCCGGGCGTGGCCAGGGTGGGGGCCTGGCCGGAGAGGAACGACCCGATGTCGACGCCCTGGCCGGCCACCGTGGTCACCGGCCCGCCGGCAGGGTCGCCCAAGTTGGTGGTGGTGGTGGGGGGCGGGGCGACGGTGACGGTGCGGTCGGTGGAGGCCTTGGAGATCTTGGTGGACTTGTCGTCGCCGGTGAAGCCCTTGCGGACGGCGAAGACCCGGTAGACGAAGTCGCCGCCGTTGGTGCCGGCGGCGCTGGAGTCGGCGAACGACGGGCGTCCGGACGCGGGCTGCTTGATGTCGGAACCGAGGCGCCGGAACTCGCCGCCCGGGTCCTTGCGGAACAGGGCGTAGTAGAGGAGGTCGGGCTCGCCGTTGCGGGCCCATGACACGCTCACCGACCGGTCGTCGCCGGTGGCCAGCTTGAGGTCGGTGGGCGGGGCCGGCTCGACGCCCAGGCGGAAGGAGACCGGCGCGGCCGAGGCCCGTTGGGGCGCTCCCAGGCAGAGCACGGCGCAGTACGTCCCCGTGGCGTTGACGGTGTAGGGCCCGTTGTACTCGAGGGCCGGGACCTCCCAGGTGAAGCTCACGTCGCCCGTCGAGCACCCGCTGCCCACCTCACAGCCGTCCTGGGTGACCGCCGCGCCGCCGGTGGGCCCGGTGGGGGACACGGCCAGGTCGACGGCGGAGATGTTCTCGATGGCCAGGCCCAGCGGTCTCGCCCCTGCGAACGACCCGGTGACGGTGGGCGAGGTGGCGATGTCGTCGGTGGGTTCGATCGCCAACGTGCTGCTGGGGGCGGCGTCGGCCGGCGCGGCCGCCCCCACGACCAGGATGAGCACCACCGCCGCCCCACTCGCCACCCGGCCGATGCGCCCCATCCGCCGGGGACGGGGCAGGGAGGCGGCGCCGGTCACGCGGCCTTGATGTCGGAGACCCATTTGCCCTGGACGATGAGTCGCTGGGCGGCCGACCCCTTGGGGTGACAGGTGGTGAGGGTGAGCATCTTGTCGGGGCCCTGGACGATGACGCTCAGGTCGTCGGGCGCGGCGACGAACGGGGCCTTGGTGACCTCGTAGGTGCACGCCCCGATGGGCGTGATCAGGTCGATGGTGTCACCGGCCTTGAGCTCGTCGAGGTTGCCGAAGGGCCGACCGTAGGTGGTGCGGTGGCCGGCGATGGAGACGTTGCCGCCCTCGCACGGCAGGGCCGTGTTGGGGTAGTGGCCGGCGCCGGCCCGCAGCGCGCTGGGGGTGATCCCCTCGACGACGACCACGTCGACGTCGATGGTGGGGATGCGGATGCGAGTCAGGCTGTCGCCGGTCTCGACCTTGCCCTCGCGGTAGGCCTGTTGCAGCTCGGGGCTGACGAGCTGGTCGTCGAGGGTGGCCTGGATACGGCTCTGCCAGGCGTTGGTGAAGAAGGGATAGCCGACGAGGCCGATGCCCCCCAGAAGGAGTGCCACCGAAAGCCCGGAGAGGCTCACGCGAATCCAGCGGTGGGTGCGAAGAAGGTTTATGAGCACGCGCCCCTACCAATCAGAGATCAGGCAAACAGAGGTTCGGAATTGTCCGAATGCAACGTGAGGGTACCGGAGCTGCCGGTGTGTCCGGCGTCAGGTGGGGCCTAGTGGTCGGAAGGGCTGCGGTTGCCACTGGGCCGGGCGACGACCAGGCGACGGGTGGTGAAGGCAGCCAGCAGGAGGGCGAAGCCGACCATCGGGACCCACGGGTCGTTACCGGTCTTGGCCAGCTGGGCCACCGGCTCGACGATCTTCTGCTGCTCGACCAGCTGCGACTGTCCACCGATACCGCTCTCGGCGTGGGCCAGCTCGAGCTTGATGCCGCCGCTGATGCCCTTGAGCAGGTGGATGGAGACACCGTCGGCCACCGACGACACGCTGCCGTCGGCGTTCTTGGTGGTGGTGCCGGCGCCGAGGGCGATGGTGGACTCGAGCGGGGTGCCGGCCAGCAGGGTGAGCGGCGCGCCCAGCTTGACCGGGATCTCGGTGAGGCCACCGAGGATCGGCAGGCCGAGCTTGACGGTGAGGATGGCGGCGTCGAAGCCGGGGGTGCTGGTGCCGCCGGAGCGGTCGAAGACGGAGGTGGCCTTGGCCGAGCCGACGACAATCGACAGCAGGGGAGCGCCGCCGAGGGCCAGCCCGGGCAGCACGTCGATCTGGCCGCCCTCGGCGGTGGCGATGGCGCTGACCTTGCCCGTCTCGCTCAGGCCCTGCGAGGTGGAGTTACCGAGCTTGATCGTGGCCAGGTTGGTGGCGTTGTTGATGATGTCGACGAGGCTGGACACGGGGGCGTTGAGGTCGAGGCCGGCCCCGCCCACGAGGCCGCCGAGAAGGTTGCCCACGATCGGGGTCAGGGCGCCGGTGACGGTGCCGAGGACCTGGTCGAGCAGGGGGGCGAGGGCGTCGAGGACGGGGGCGAGGAGGGCGAGGACCTGCTGGCCGCCGACGTCGATGGCGGCCACGCTGCCCTGGCCGAACGCCTGGGGGGCGCCCGGCGTGCTGTCGACCTTGGCCTCACCGCAGGCCAGGGCCAGGGTGAGGAGACCGGCGAGAGGGAGGTTGAGCAGGCAGGCCTTGGGCGGGGCCAGGACCTGGCTGGCGCCGGTGGTCTGCACCGTGCTGACCGTGCCCGGGGCGAGGAGCACGCCGCCGCCGGTGGCCTTGGCCGCGGGGGCGCTCGTCATCTCGATGCCGGAGGCGCCGACGGTGACCTTGAGGCCGAGGATCTCCAGGTTGAGACCCCGGGCGTTGGCCGTGGCGATGAAGCTCTCGGGCCGGGTCTGAACCGTCTGGGCCGAGGCAGGAGACGGAAGAACGAGGAACGCGCTGACAACGAGAGCCGACAAGGCGATCGCCCCGGTTCGGCGGAACATGCTCATGCTGTTCTGTCTCCTCCCGATGTGGCCGAGCCGAATGCCCGACAACGCGCCCCGAGTGGCAACTACGTGCCTACCGCCTGTAGGTACCAGAATTCTCACCCCGGGTCCAGCCTTGTACTGCGGTTTCTTGCTTAGAAAGGTGGATTGAACACTCTGCGTGGTCGATACCTCTGTGGAGCAGGGTAGCGGCCCCGTCCGGACGCCGCCAGTGGTCGATTGGTCACCGTTCAACTCTCATAGTGGCAGATGCCTCGAGGGTGACGTCGGGAATGGCTTTCCCGACCAGCGGAACGTCGGTTGGTGCCCGGTACTTTACGTGGATCCGGACCCGGGATCCCGGACCGCCGCGGCCGCTGGACTCGACCGTCAGGCGGCTGGCATCGAGCGTGGAACTGGCCGCTGCGGCCCGGCCGGGGACTTCGGGTCCCGGGTCGACGGCGGCCTCCCGGGCCGCCTCCCGGGCCGCATGGAGGACGAGGATCTGGTCGCGCACGATCAGCCCGACCTGGACGAGCACCAGGAGCAGGATGGCGACGAGGGGGAGGACGAGGGCCAGCTCGACCGCAGCCTGGCCCTCGTCACCTCTTCCCCTGGTGCCGGTTCCCCTCGTGGCGGGACGCCCCGTCACTTGGCCTTGCCGGTGATGTTCTTCACCACCGTGTCGAGGAGCTTCTCGACCAGGTCGGTCTTGGTGGCCCAGGCCACGATCAGCAGGGCGATGGCGGCCGCCCCCAGCAGGACGAGGGCGTACTCGGCCGAGGCCTGGCCCCGCTCGTCGGTGCGGGCCCGGCTGGTGAGGAAGGTCACGAGAGAGACGTAGACAGCGAGCATCGGTGCTCCTTGTTGGTAGGTCGACTCAGAGGCGCAGCGACCGGACGGCACTGGCGATGAGGGGCGCCACCGTGAGCAGCCCGAAGGCGGGGAGCGTGCAGCTCACCAGGGGGAAGAGGAGCTTGACCGGGATCTTGCGGGCGGCCTCCTCCGCCCGCCGCCGGCGGTCGGCCCGGACCTCGTGAGCCAGCCGTTCGAGACCGGGGCCCAGGGGCGCGCCGTAGCGCTCGGAGGCGAGCAGGGCCGCGATCAGGGGCCGGGTGGCCTCGCCCGCCCGGGCGGGGATGTCGTCGAGGGCGTCGCCCAGGCGCCGGCCGAGGGACACCTCGTCGCACGCCCGGGCCAGCTCGGCGCCGAGCGGCCCCGGTGCCCGGCGGGCCACGCCCCGCACCGCGAGAGGCACGGTGAGCCCGGCCCCCACCGCCAGGACGAGCAGGTCGACCACGTCGGGCAGGTCGGCAGCCAGGGCGGCCGCCCGCCGCCGCTCCCGGCGCTTGGCCTTCATGCCCGGGGCGGCCCAGACGACCAGGGCCAGGGCGGGGGCCACCGGGGGGAGGGCGGGCAGGGCGGCGGTGCCGGCGAGCAGGGCCCGACCGAGGCGCCGGGAGGTGATCGGGTCGGCGGGCCGGCGGAGGCGGCGCAACACGGCTCCGCCCACGGCGGTGGCGAACCGGTCGAGGACGCGGCCCAGTCTCGGCCCCATCGGCCGCCGGGCGGCGGGGGGGCGGTCGACCAGGGCCCGGACCCGCCGCGGCCCGGGACGCCACCGCCAGCCCCCGGCGACCACGACGGCCGTCCACGCCCCGCCCACCAGGCTCATCCCGTTCACGGGGCGACCCGGCACAGGCGCTGCATCCACAGCCAGCCGGCGCCGTCGAGCAGGAGCCCGACGCCCACCAGAGCGAGGCCGACGGGCGTGTGGAGGAGGAACTCGGACGTGCGGGGATCGGTGGCGGCGGCGAAGGCGCCGAAGCCCAGGGGGGCCAGGCCGATGACCAGGGCCGACATCCGGGCCTGGGACGACAACGCCCGCACCTCGGCCTCCACCGCCAGCCGCTCCCGCATGGTGGCGGCCACGCCGTCGACGGCCCGGGCCTGGGCCCCGCCGGTGTCGACGCCGAGGCACAGGGCGGCCACCGCCAGCCGGACCCCGGGACGGGGCCGCCGGGCGGCCAACGCCTCCAGGGCCTCGACCAGCCCCGCTCCGTGCCCGGCCTGGTCGGCCACGATCGCCAACTCCGTCTGCAGCCGGCCCCGGGTGCTCCCCCGCCGCCCACCGCCGGCCCGGGCGCCGCCGCGCAAGCCCCCGGGGGCGGCGGCGGCCTCGGCGATCGCCTGACGGACCGAGGCGCCCGATCGCAGCGACCGGGCGATCGACTCCAGGGCGAGCGGCAGCTGCTGCTCCAGCCGGCTGTCGGCCCGCCCCCGGCGGGCCCGGAGAGCGACGGGTGCTACCCCGCCGACGACCAGGGCGGCCAGGACGCCGGCGGCCACGCCCGAGACCACGACCGCCCCGAGAGCGGCCACGACCAGGGCGGCCAGCCAGGCGGCCCACACGGTGGCGGCGGGGATGTCGACAGCGGCGTCGAGGAGGGCCGCCTCCAGCCACGCCGGAGGCGGCGGGGGCCGGAGCCGTCGCCCCCCGCCCGCGGCGTCGGACGGGAGGCGGACGGCGATCGTGGCGTGGCGGCCGGCCCTCGCCGCGGCCCGGGCCGCGGCCCCGAGGGCCACGACCGACAGGGGGAGGACGAGCACGGCCGGGCTCACCGCGCCGCCTCGTCGGCCCCGCCGAGCACGGCGGGGCTCCCCGCGCCGCCCGCCGGAGCGGTCGGGCCGGGATCGGGCGGCGGGCAGTGCGGCGCCACCGGGGCGGTCCAGCCGGGGTCGGGCGACGGGCAGGCGGGGGCCCGGGGCGGTCGGGCGGGCAGGGCGATGACGCCGGCGCCGTCGGCGACGGGACGGGTGCGCGGCGGCTCCCGCCCGTCGGACGCGGCCCAGCCGGTCTGCTCCACCACCTCGGCCACGGCCACGATGCGCCGGGTGCCGTCGGGGCGGCGGGCCACCTGCACGATGAGGTCGAGGGCAGTTTCGAGCTGGGCCCGCACCGCGGCCAGGGGCAGGCCGACCTCGCCCATGAGGACCATGGTCTCCAGCCGGCGGAGGGCATCGTCGGGGCTGTTGGCGTGGCAGGTGGACAGCGACCCTTCGTGGCCGGTGTTCATGGCCTGGAGCATGTCGAGCGCCTCCGGGCCCCGGACCTCGCCCACCACGATGCGGTCGGGCCGCATGCGCAGGGCGTTGCGCACCAGTTCCCGGATGCGGACCTCGCCCGCTCCGTCGGCGTTGGCCGGCCGAGCCTCCAGCCGCACCACGTGCTCCCCGGGGAGGCGCAGTTCGGCCGCGTCCTCGACGGTGACGACCCGCTCGCCGTCGGGGATGCAGCCGGCGAGGGCGTTGAGCAGCGTGGTCTTGCCCGCGCCCGTGCCCCCCGACACGAGGATGTTGAGCCGGGCCCCCACCGCCCACGCCAGCAGGGCGACCACCGCCGGCGGGGCGAAGGCGGCGAGGGGGACGGCCCGGGCCCCGAAGCGGCGGACGGTGAGGCAGGGACCGTCGACCGCCAGCGGGGGGACGATGGCGTTGACCCGGGACCCGTCGGCCAGGCGGGCGTCGACCAGGGGCGACGAGCGGTCGATGCGCAGCCCAAGGGGCGCCACCACCTTCTCGATGAGATGCTCGATGGCGGGCGTGTCGAGGACCATGGGCACCCGCTCCAGGCGCCCGGCCCGCTCCACCCACACCCGGCCCGGCCCGTTGACCATGACCTCGGTGACGTTGGGGTCGGCCAGGATCGGCTCCAGGGGCCCGAGACCGCACACCTCGGCCAGCACCTCCCGCACCATCCGGGCCTGGTCGGCGGGGGCCAGCAGCGGGCTCTCGCCCGCCACCAGCTCCGTGACCCGTTCCGGGAGCCGCCCGCGGGGCCCGTCGGCCAGCAGCCGGGCATGGACCCGGGCCTTGCTGGTGCGAGCCCCGGTCATGCCGCCTCCCGGAGCGCCCTCTCCAGCGACCGGGGCACCCGGCCGGCGAGGAGCCCGGCGTCGACGGCCCGGGCGATGGACGGGTCGTAGTCGACCTCGGCCCGCACGGGCACCCCGAGCACGTCCTCGATGTCGCGCCGGGTGAGGGCCCGCCCCGGCTCGCCCACGAGGACGACCGCCGACGGCCGGATCGGCGCGGCCAGCGCCCGTCGCAAGGCCAGATAACAAGGACGTAACACGAGCAGGGAGACGTCGGCCGCGGCCGCCACCGCCAGTGCCGCCCCGCCGGAGGCCGACCCGCAGTCGGCCACCACCAGCCGTCCCCCTGCGCCCAGGGCCTCGGCCAGCGCCTCGCCCCGCTCCGCCCCCGAGGCCGCGGTGGCCGCCGCCGCCGACAGCTCGCCCCCCCACGCCAGCAGCCGCAGGCCGGGCCCGGCCTCCACCTCCAGCCGGGCCAGGGCCGCCCCCGGGACGTCGGGACCGGCGGCCAGCCAGTCGACCAGGCCGGGGGTGGCCGGCGTGGGCAGGCCGAGGACGGCGGGAACGTCGCCCGACAGGTCGGCGAGGAGGACGCCGGGGGGCTGCGGCCGCGGCTCGGCTTGGGACCGGGCCAGGACCAGGGCCAGACCGCACGAGACGACGGTGGTGCCGGAGC
This sequence comes from Actinomycetota bacterium, assembly GCA_034669165.1. Taxonomy (GTDB): domain Bacteria; phylum Actinomycetota; class Acidimicrobiia; order Acidimicrobiales; family AC-14; genus JAXDMK01. Next base: position 80,169 of record JAXDOC010000025.1, on the reverse strand, counting down.
CGCCCTTGGGCGACCAGCAGGCGAAGAGCATCGGATTCCCTCCGAGAGCGCGGAAAGCGGCTACCTCGGGGGAAGAGGGGTGTACGAAAGATACTGGAAGGCGATGGGAGGGCGCAAGCCCTCCCGCCTACGAGGCCCGGACCTTCTTGGCCGCTACCGCACCCAGCACGACGAGCACGGCCAGAAGGATCAGCTTCTTCATGGAGACGATGGTATCCGGGTCGTGCGACAGCGAAGTCCACGGAGTCGAGGGCCGACGGTTCTTTGGCGCGTCAGGGTCGCCAGGCGACCAGGACGCGCCAAAGAAGAAGAAGGGCCAGGGGCCGCCACGGCACTAGGTTGCCCGCCGGAGGTGTCCGGCGACCTGGTGGCGTCCCCCGCCTTCAAAGCGGGTGGGACGGGTGCTCCCCGTCCGGCGGGTTCGATTCCCGTCCACCTCCGCCAAAAGGCGGCGGCAGACCCGGCCTCAGACGGCCAGCAGGTCGCGCGCGCCCGTGTCGCTCGACGGGTGGCGCAGCTTCGACATGGCCCGGGCCTCGATCTGGCGGATCCGCTCCCGGGTGAGGTTGAAGTGCTCGCCCACCTCTTCGAGGGTGCGGGGCTCGCCCCGATCCAGGCCGAACCGCAGGCGCAGGATCTCGCGCTCGCGCTCGTCCAAGGGCCCGAGCAGCTTGGAGATCTCCTCCGGCAGCAGGGCGGTGGCGGCCACCTCGAAGGGGGACTCGGCCGAACGGTCCTCGACCACGTCGCCCAGCTCGGCGTCGCCGTCCTCCCGCAAGGGCTCGGACAACGACAAGGGCTCGGCCGCGAAGCGCAGGGCCTCGGTGACCTTGTCCTCCGGCATCTCCACCTCGGCCGACAGCTCCGAAAGGGTGGCCGGACGGCCCAGCTTGAGCTCCAGCCGGGCCCGGGCCTTCTGCAGCCGAGCCAGGGTGTCGCCGGCGTGGACCGGCAGGCGGATGGTGCGGCCGGTGTTGGCGATGCCGCGGGTGATGGCCTGGCGGATCCACCACGTGGCGTAGGTGGAGAACTTGAAGCCCTTGCGCCAGTCGAACTTCTCGACCGCGTGCATCAGGCCCAGGTTTCCCTCCTGGATGAGGTCGAGCAGGGGCAACCCCGACGCTTGGTACTTCTTGGCGATCGACACCACCAGTCGCAGGTTGGACTGGACGAAGGTGCGCTGGGCGTTGACGCCCTCCTGGGCCACCCGGCGCAGCTCGCGACGCTTGGCCTGAGGCAGGCCGGTGCCGTCGGACTCGAGCTTGGTGCGCGCCTCGTTGCCGCCTTCGATGGCCTTGGCCAGGCGTACTTCGTCGTCCTTGGTGAGCAGCGGGTACTGCCCGATATCAGTGAGGTAGAGTCGGACAAGGTCTTCCTCGTCCCGCTCAACACGCTCCTTGGGCACAGAGAAAACGTCCTTACAGTCGTAGGCCTAAGCATGAAAACGTCCGGGATGGCGCGTAGATTCCGCCCCAGCCATCTAGCGGCCGCATTTCCTTCACCATACCCGGGCGGTCAAGACCCCCAGTCGGTGAGCCGTCGGCCTATCCCTGGTAGCGGTTGGTGATCGGCAGGCGACGATCTTTGCCGAACGCCTTGGGCGTCACCCGTACTCCCGGCGGGGCCTGGCGGCGCTTGTACTCCGACCGGTCGATCATGGCCACCACCCGGCGCACCAGGTCGGCGTCGAACCCGGCCGCCACCAGGTCGGCGGCGGTGGTGTCGCCCTCCACGTAGGCCTCGATGATGGGGTCGAGCTGGTCGTAGGGGGGGAGCGACTGGTCGTCGCGCTGGTCGGGCCGGAGCTCGGCCGACGGCGGCTTGGTCAGCACCGCCTCGGGGATGACCGGCTCCGGCGCCCGCTGGTTGCGCTCGCGGCAGAGCTCGTAGACGGTGGTCTTGACCACGTCCTTGATCACCGCGAACCCGCCGGCCAGGTCGCCGTAGAGGGTGGAGAAGCCCACCCCCATCTCGCTCTTGTTGCCCGTGGCCAGCACCAGCCAGCCGAACTTGTTGGACAGGGCCATCAGGGTGGTGCCCCGGATGCGGGCCTGGATGTTCTCCTCGGCCAGGTCGGCGGGCAGGCCGGCGAAGGAGGGGGCCAGCATGTCGAGGTACGACTGGTGGACGTCCTCGATGCCGATGACCCGCCACTCGATGCCGAGGTTCCCGGCCAGCTCCTTGGCGTCGGCCAGGGAGTGGTCGCTCGAGTACTTCGACGGCATCATCACGCCGTGGACGTGGTCGGCCCCCAGGGCGTCGACCGCGATGGTGGCGACGAGGGAGGAGTCGACGCCGCCCGAGAGGCCGATCACCACGTCGGTGAACCCGTTCTTGGTGACGTAGTCCCGGGTGCCGAGGACGAGGGCCTCGTAGATCTCGCGGGTCGGGTCGAGGGGCTCGGCGCACGGTTGCGGCCCCGGGGGAGCCGGTTGGACGGACTGCGGCGCGTCGGTGACGGTGATCGCGGGGAGCGCGGGTGCCACCGACCGCCCCCGGGGGTCGAGCAGGCGCTTGCGGAAGACGGGCTTGACGTCGACGTCGACGACCATGATGTCGGCGACGAACTGCGGCGCCCGGGCCACGACGTTGCCGTGGGTGTCGAGCACGAGCGACGCCCCGTCGAAGACGAGCTCGTCCTGGCCGCCCACCAGGTTGACGTAGACCATCGAGCACGAGGAGTCGAGGGCCCGGGTGGCGAGCATGCGCTCCCGTTCGGCCAGCCGTCCCGCGTGGTACGGCGACGCGTTGAGGTTGAGGATCAGCTCGGCCCCGCCCGCGGCCTGGTCGGCGATGGGGCCGTCGGGGGCCCAGGCGTCCTCGCACACCACCACGCCCACCCGCACCCCGCCGATGACGAAGAGCGTCGCCGGCTCCTCGTTGGCCGCGAAGTAGCGCTTCTCGTCGAACACGCCGTAGTTGGGGAGGAGGCGTTTGCGGTAGATGCCGTGGACCTGGCCGTTGGCGCACACCGCGGCCGCGTTGTAGAGGTCGAGGCCGGCGTCGACGAAGCCCACCACCGCCACGCACCGGCCGGTGCCGGCCGCTACCCGGTCGAGGGCGGCCCGGTTGTCGGCGATGAAGCCGGGTTTGAGGAGCAGGTCCTCGGCCGGGTAGCCGGTGATGGCCAGCTCGGGGAACACGGCCACGTCGCACTCCGCGATCTCGGCCTGGTCGATGGCGTCGAGGATGGCGGTGGCGTTGCCCTCCAGGTCGCCCACGACCAGGTTGAGCTGGCAGGCGGCGACACGCAGGCGGGGCACGCGTCCGAGGCTACCCAGACCGCACACCGTGGTTCCCTCTGCCTGCTGCCAGACTGCCAGCGCCATGAGTCTGCAGACTGCGATCGAGCGCTCGGCGTCGCCGGCGGCGGTGTCGGTGGCGCTCGACCGGCTGTCCGACGCGGTGCCGGGCGTGCAGGCCCGCCTGGCCGGCGACCACGCCCTGCGGGACGCCGTCTTCGCCGTCACCGCCGCCAGCCGGTCGCTCACCGAGCTGCTCCTGTCGGAGCCGGCCGCCCTCGAACTGCTGGGCAACCTCGATCAACGTCCGGTCCTCGACGAGGACGACGGGGCGGAGAACAGCCTCCGCCGGTGGATGCGGCTCGAACTCCTGCGCATCGCCGCCCGCGACCTCACCGGCCTCGACGACCTGCCGGTGGTGGGCCGGGGCCTGGCCCGGCTGGCCGACGAGGTGCTTCAGGCCGCGGCCCGGATGACGGGGGCCGACCCCGGCCTGGCCGTCATCGGCATGGGCAAGCTCGGCGGCTGCGAGCTCAACTACTCCAGCGACATCGACATCATGTTCGTGGGGGATCCCCAGGTCCACGACCGCACCGCCCGGGCCCTCCTCGACATCGCCCGCACCTGCTACCGGGTCGACGTCGACCTCCGGCCCGAGGGTCGCGACGGCCCCCTCGTCCGCAGCCTGGAGTCGTACGAGGCCTACTGGGAGCGGTGGGCCCACACGTGGGAGTTCCAGGCCCTGCTCAAGGCCCGGGCCGTCGCCGGCGACGCCGACCTGGGGGCGGCGTTCATCGAACGGGCCCAGAGCCGGGTGTGGGACCGCCCCTTCACCCTCGACGACCTGCGGGCGGTACGGGCCATGAAGGCCCGGTCGGAGGAGATGCTGGCCAAGAAGGGCCTCACCGACCGGGAGGTCAAGCGGGGACGGGGCGGCATCCGCGACATCGAGTTCTCGGTGCAGCTGCTCCAGCTCGTCCACGGCCGGGCCGACGCCGACCTGCGCTCGCCCACCACCCTCGACGCCCTGGCCGAGCTGGGCTCCAGCGGCTACGTCGACCCGGCCGACGCCCGGGCCCTCGACGCCGCCTACCGCCTGCTGCGGACGGTGGAGCACCGGCTGCAGCTGGTGCACGAGCAGCAGGTCCACACCCTGCCCGCCCCCACCGACCTCGCCGGCCGCGACCGGCTGGCGCGGGTGATGGGCTACCGCGACACGGCCGAGGCCACCGCCGGCGAGCTGCTCGACGGCTTCCTCCGCCGCCAGCAGGCCAACGTCCGGTCGATCCACGAGCACCTCTTCTTCCGGCCCCTGCTCGACGCCCTCACCGCCAGCGGCACCAGCGGCGCGCTCATGTCGGAGGAGGCGGTAGCCACCCGGCTGGAGGCGTTCGGCTTCACCGACGCCAAGCGCACCCGGCTGGCCTTGCGGGAGCTGACCAAGGGCCTCACCCGGTCGTCCCGCCTCATGCAGCAGATGCTGCCCCTGCTGCTGGGGTGGCTGTCGGAGGCGCCCGACCCCGACCTGGGCCTGCTCGGCCTGCGGGTGCTGGCCGCGGGGCCGGCCCAGGCGACGGAGCTGGCCACCGCCTTCCGGGAGTCGCCGGAAGCGGCCCGTCGCCTGTGCACCCTGCTCGGCACCAGCCGCCGCCTGAGCGAGACCCTCGAACACCACCCCGACATGATCCCGGCCCTCGGCCAGGCCGACGCCCTCGCCCGCCGCCGGCCGGAGTCCCTCCTGCTGGGGGCGTCGGCGGCCGTCGCCTGGCGCGACCACGTCGAGGACCGCCAGCGGGGCCTGCTCCGCTACAAGCGGCGGGAGGAGCTGCGGGTGGCGGCGGGCGACGTTCTCGACCTGGCCCCGCCGGGCGAGGACCAGGTCGTCGTCACCGCCTGCCAGCTGACGACCCTGGCCGAAGCCAGCCTCCAGGCGGCGCTGGAAGCGCTCAAACCGTCGCTGCCGTTCGCGGTGGTGGCCATGGGTCGGCTCGGGGGGGCGGAGCTGTCCTACGCCAGCGACCTCGACCTGCTCCTCGTCTACGACGGATCGACCCCGGCCGACTTCTCCGCGGCGGAGAAGGTGGGGGAAGCCCTGGTGCGGTTCCTGGCCGGGACGACGCCCGCCACCCGCATCTATCCCGTCGATCTCGGCCTGCGGCCCGAGGGCAAGGACGGCCCCCTCGCCCGCAGCCTCGACGGCTACGCGTCCTATTACGGGCGGTGGTCGCAGACGTGGGAGCGCCAGGCCCTGACGCGGGCTCGGTTCGTGGCCGGCGACCCCGATGTCGGACGCCGGCTCATGGAGATCATCGAGCCCCACGTGTGGGACACGCCCCTGAGCGAGAACGACATCCGGGAGATCCGCCGCATCAAGGCCCGGATCGAGCGGGAACGGATTCCCCACGGGGAGGATCCCCAGTTCCACCTGAAGCTGGGCCGGGGGTCATTGTCCGATGTGGAGTTCACCGCCCAACTCCTCCAACTCCGCCACGGGGTCCGGGCCACGGGAACCATGGACGCCCTGGTCCGGCTGGAGCAGGCCGGCGTCCTCGACCCCGACGACCGGGAGGTGCTGGCCGACGCCTACCGCTTCTGCGAGCGGGCCCGCAACCGGTGGTTCCTGGTGAAGGGCGCCCCCGGCGACTCCCTGCCCACCAAGCCCGAGCAGATGTCGGCGCTGGCCCGCTCGCTCGGGATGACGGCCACCGACCTCCGGGAGAACTACCGGCGGGTCACGCGGCGGTCGCGCAACGTCGTGGAGCGGGTCTTCTACGGGAAGGTGGACTAGGCCCCCCGTACGTCAAAGTCAAGGTCAAGGGACTGGACCGCCTTCGGCGGGCTGTTGCTGTTCCGACCGGCGGATCGGCTCCTTCGTCGCCTGCCGGTCGGTGCTCCTCGTCGCCACCGAGAGCCAGGGCGGCTCCTTCGTCGCCTGGCTGTCGGTGCTCCTTCGTCGCAAGGTGTGCCCGGGTTTCGCCGTCGGCGGCGGTAGCCGAAACGTGGACTACGAGGCTGACCGTGCTCTTTTCGTGACCGTCCAGAGGGTGGCGGCGAGGGCGACGAGGGCCAGACCCTGGGGGAGCATGGAGTGGCCGCCGCTGTTGGGGAGGCCGCTGAGGGGGACGGTGGCCGTGCTCGACGGGCGGATGATGCTCGTGCTCGGGCCCGACGCCGCTCCGGCCTTGGTCGTGCTGGTGGTGGCCGTGCCCGCGGCGCGAGTGGTGCTCGTGCCCGCCGCCGCCCGGGTGGTGGACGTGGTGGCCGCGGCCCGGGTGGTGGATGTCGTCGCCGCCGCGGCGGCGGTGGAGGTGGGCGCAGCCGACCCGGCGGTGGTGGACGTGGGGGCGACCGCGCCGGCGGTCGTGGTGGTGGTGGCGATGCCGCCGGTGGTGGGGCCGACTCGGGTGGTCGACGTGGTGATGGGGGGTGCGGCGGTGGTGGTTTCGTCGTCGTCCTGGCGGTTGATGAGGACGGCCGTGGCCACGCCGCCCACGACCAGGACCACCAGCAGCAGGAAGATCGTCAATCCCCGTCTCATTGGCCCCGTCTCATCCTCGGCGTCTTACCCGGCAGAACCCCATAACTGTGCCGTACCGGAGACCGGAACTCCATGATCCCCCCTGGAGGGGGGGTTCAGGCGGCGGCGCGGGGCCGGCTGGCGAGGCGGGTGAAGCGGCGGATGAAGGTGGCCATGTGCTGGTGCACCTGGCTCAGGACCTCGGCTTCGGCGTCGAGCACCTGCCGGCCCCGGGCGGTGATGCGGTAGACCCGACGGTCGGGGCCGACTGCGCTTTCCTCCCAGCTGGACGCCACCAGCCCGTCGTCCTCCATCGCCCGCAGCACCCGGTAGAGGGCGCCCAGGTCGAATCCCGAGGGGCCGACGGCTGACATCCGGGCCAGGAGCTGGTAGCCGTGGGCGGGCGCCTCCGAGATCAGGAGCAGGGCGGACGCCTTCATGTAGTTGCTGGGCAACCCCGAAGGCGGAGCGTCCGGTTCACGTCTGGCCACGCGGTACCTCCAGTCCTGGATCGAGACGAAATGGGTGAGAGCATGATCACCCGCCCTCATATCGGCCCCGCGACGGCGATGTGAACGGCCGAAAAACGATTCCGGGGGCGCCGGGGGCCGGGCGATAGCCTCCCCACCCATGCCGAGCGGCCCGGCCCCCCGCAGGGCGGACCCCAAGTCGAGGCTCTCCGGCATCCCGTGGCCGGCGGTCCCCGGCCGGTGGGCGGCGGTGCTGCTGGCGATGGTCGACGAGCTCGAGTCCAGCCAGTGGCTGTCCCCGACCGAGATCAACCGGCGCCAGGCGCGGGCCCTCGACGGCGTCCTCGCCCACGCCCGGGCCACGGTGCCCTACTACCGCGACCGTCCCGAGTACGGCGCCGACCGGCCGTGGACCGACCTCCCGATCCTCACCCGGGAGCAGATCCAGGCCGCGGGCGCCGACCTGGTGAGCACCGACGTCCCCGCCGACCACCTGCCGCTGACCGACATGACCACGTCGGGTTCCACCGGCCGGCCCCTCACGGTCAAGGCCACACCCGTCACCGGCCTGTTCTGGCTGGTCTGCACCCTGCGGGAACACCTCTGGCACGGCCGCGACCCCACCGCCACGGTGGTGACCCTCCGCACCGACCGCTCGGGCCAGATCCCGCCCGGGGGCCGGGTGTTCACCGGGTGGGGCCCTCCCATCGACACCGTCTTCGACACCGGGCCCCTCGGGATGATGGCGGTGCAGGAGGACATCGCGCTGCAGGCCGAGTTCCTCGTCGCCCACAACCCGGCGTACCTCCTCAGCCTGCCGTCGAACCTGATGGCCCTCTGCCGACACTTCGCCCGCACCGGGGTCGAGCTGCCCGCCCTCCGGGAGGTGCGCAGCTATGGCGAGGTTCTCGACCAGGAGGTGCGGGACGCCTGCCGCGAGCAGTGGGGCGTGCCCGTCACCGACATGTACAGCAGCCAGGAGCTGGGCTACCTCGCCCTCCAGTGCCCCACGTCGGAGCGCTACCACGTGATGTCGGAGCTGGTCCTGGTCGAGGTCCTCGACGAGGAGGGTCGCCCGTGTGGAACGGGCGAGACGGGGCGGGTGGTGGCCACCCATCTCCACAACTACGGCATGCCCCTGCTCCGCTACGACATAGGTGACTACGCCCAGGTGGGGGAGCCCTGCCCCTGCGGCCGGGGGCTGGCGGTGCTCGATCGGGTGGTCGGCCGGCGACGGAACATGCTGGTGCTGCCCACCGGGGAGACGTTCTGGCCGACGTTCGGGAGCGCGTGGAAGGGTCTGGGCGACGTCATCCACCAGTTCCAGCTGGTGCAGCAGGACCTCGACCACATCCACGTCCGCATCGTCGGGCCCCGTCCCCTCACCCCCGAGGAGCAGGCGACTGTGACCGCGGAGCTGGTGCGCCGCTTCCGGTACCCGTTCCGGGTCACCTTCGAGTTCCTGGCCGCCATCGGCCGGGCGCCGGGCGCCAAGTTCGAGGACTTCGTGAGCATGGTGGGACCTGGCTCCTACAATCGACCCGGCGGCGGCCCGGCTGAAGGGTGACGGTCACGGCCAAAGGGGTGACGGGGATGACGACCACGGCTACCGACTTCTCCTCCCGGCTGGCGGACCTCCACCTCGTCCCCCTGTGGCACCTCGACGACGAGATCCTCCCCCCCGAGCCGACCCCGTCGGCGGAGCCGTCGCACTGGCGCTACCCCGACGTGCGCCGGGCCCTCCTCGACTCGGTGGCGGTGGCCGACGGCGAGGTCGAGCGGCGGGTGCTCCTCCTCGTCAACCCGGGCCTGGGCGGGCGGGTGGCCACCACCCCGACGCTGGTGGCGGGTGTGCAGCTGCTCCTGCCGGGGGAGGTGGCCCGGGCCCACCGCCACACCGCGGCTGCCGTGCGCTTCGTGATCGAGGGCCGGGGGGCCCACACCGTCACCGACGGCACCCGCACCCGGATGGAGCCGGGCGACCTGGTGGTCACGGCCAACTGGGCCTGGCACGACCACGGGAGCGAGTCCGACGAGCCGGTGCTGTGGCTCGACGGCCTCGACCTCCCCCTCGTCCGCTCCCTCCAGGTCGGGTTCTTCGAGCCCTATCCCGAGTCCCGCCAGCCGGTGGTCGACGAGTCGCCGTCCGGGTCCCTCCCCGCCGGCCTCCGCCTGCCGGCCGACCCCGACCGGCGCCACCCGCCGGTCGTCCGTCACCCGTGGTCCGCCACCCAGCGGGCCCTGCTCGGCCTGGCCGAGGACCCGTCGCACCCGGCCGACATGGTCACGCTCGACTACGTCAACCCGGTCACGGGCGGGCCGGTCACGCCCACCATCGGGTGCCGGGCCCACCTCCTCCGGCCCGGGCAGGCCAGCCGCCGGCGGCAGGAGACGGCGAGTGCCGTGGTCCACGCGGTGCGGGGCGAGGGCCGGTCGTGGATCGGCGACGCGGTCGTGGAATGGTCGGCGGGCGACGTGGTGGTGGTGCCGGGCTGGTCCCCGGCGGTGCACGCCAACCGGTCGGAGAGAGATCCCGCCTTCCTCGTGGCCATCACCGACGAGCCCGCCCTGCGCGCCCTCGGCCTGTACCGGTGCGCCTGAGCCGTTGTCGGCCTGACCGGTGCGCATCGCCTGCCTTGACGACGAGCCGGTCGCCCTCGTCGACGACCGGGCCTACCGCCTCATCGGACTCGTGCCCGACGGCGACCGTTACGTCACCGGCGCCGACCGCATGCTGGCCCTCATCCGGGCCTGGCCCGAGATGGCCGCGGTCGTCACCCTCGACCTCGACCGGCTCCCGTCGTTCGACCCGGCGGGGGCGGTGTGGAGCGCTCCCGTCCCCCGGCCGGGCAAGATCCTGGGCGCGCCGGTGAACTACGTCGCCCACGGCCAGGAGATGCAGCTCGAGTTCACCGTCGAGCGGCTGGGGGTGTTCCTCAAGGCCACCTCGGCCGTCATCGGTCCCGGCGCCGACATCGCCCTGCCCAGCGCCGACCGCCGCACCGACCACGAGGGCGAGCTGGCCGTCGTCATCGGCCGCCGGGCCCGCCACCTCTCGCCCGCCGACGCCCTCGACGCCGTGTTCGGCTACACCTGCCTCCTCGACATCACCGTCCGCGGCCCCGAGGAGCGCTCGCTGCGCAAGTCGTTCGACACGTTCGCCCCCATGGGACCGTGGATCGTCACCCCCGACGAGGTGGGCGACCCCGGCGACCTCCGCCTGCGGTGCTGGGTGAACGACGACCTGCGCCAGGACGCGTCGACCGCCGACCTCATCATGAGCGTCCCCCGGCTCGTGGCCTACGTCTCCCAGGTGATGACGTTGGAGCCGGGCGACGTGATCACCACCGGCACGCCCGAGGGAGTGGGCCCGATCGTCCCCGGCGACCGGGTGGCGGTGGAGGTCGAGCGGGTGGGCCGGCTGGAGGTGGGGGTGGTGGCCGGTCCGACGTGGTCGTCCGGGCTCCTGCCCCCCACCGACGTGGTGGAGCGGTGACCGTCGTCCCCCGCCTGTCGGTGTACGAGCCCCTCGCCCAGACGGCCCCCCTCACCCGCCGCCTGGCCGAGTCCCACTGCGCCGGCTGCGCCTGGTACCACGGGTTCTGGCCGACGCTCCGGCGCCTCGGGATGGCCGCCTCCCCCGACCGCCACCAGGACTTCTTCCTCGACGCCCTCGGGGGGCTGGCCCGCGCCGGGCACCGGCGGGTCCTGGTGTCGGGGGCGGCCGACTCCTCGATGCTGGCCCACGTGTTGGAGGCCTGGCGGGCGGTCGGGCGGCCCGACGTCACCGTCCTCGACCGCTGTCCCACGCCCGGTGTGCTCAGCACCTGGTACGCCCAGCTGTGCGGGGTCGAGATCGCCACCGCGGTGGCCGATGTCGTCGACTACGCGCCGGACGAGCCGTTCTCCGTGGTGTGCACCCACTCGTTCCTGTCCCAGTTCGCGCCGCCGGACCGTCCCCTGCTCATCGCCGCCTGGCACCGGCTCCTGGGGCCGGGAGGGGCCGTGGTCACCACCGCCCGCCTCAGTCCTCCGGGGACCGACGAGCCCATCCGGTTCACCCCGGCCCAGGTCGACGCCTTCGCCGCCCGGGCCGGGGCCGAGGCCGAGCGCCTGGTCGACGAAGACCCGGCCGAGGTCGCGGCCGCCGCCCGCCGCTACGCCGAGCGGCTGGTGGTGCACGCCACCTTTACCGTGGCCGAGGTGGCCGGCCTGTTCGAGGACGGGGGCTTCACCGTCGAGCGCCTCGACCAGCACCATGTCGGCGGCGCTCTCGGCCCGGGGTCGGGCCCGGCCACCAACCAGCCCGCCTCCCACCTCCAGATCGTCGCCCGCCGTGACTGAGCCCCGAAGGCCGAGCCCGGGGCTGGTGGCCCTGGTCGACGCCAACGCGCCCCTGTGGGCGGGCGAGGCCGAGGTGTTCCGTACCTATTGGGACTGGGACGGCCGCAGCCCGGCCACCGACCGCCAGTGGCTCGCCCGTCAGTGCCACAAGGAGCTGTTCGACGGCTTCCTGCCCCGCCTGTCGGCGCTCGACGCGGGGTGGGCCGGCATCGGGGAGTCCCGGGCCGAGGTGTTGGAGCTGTCGAAGTCGGCCTACGAGGAGCTGGCCCACTACTGCGCCTTCGCCGCCGCCTACGACGCCATCCGCGACAACGACGTCCCCCTCGACATGGACACCCTGCGGGCCTGCGCCTGGCCCGAGAACGCGGCCCTGGCCGAGCTCCGGGCGGCCCACATCCGCGACCACGGCGAGCTGGGGCGGCGGGCCCAGGCCTTCACCGAGGGCGGCTACTGCACCCTCTTCTCCGAGGGCGTGCGGCTGCGGGGCCGGGGCGGGGTCGACGACGTGGTCGCCGACGCCTGCGCCCTCGTCTACGCCGACGAGTGGGAGCACATGCTTCTCGGCATCGCCGGCCTCGACGACGACGGCGACGGCGACGGCGCCCGGTCGCCCGAGGCCTGGGCCGTCCTGCGGGACCTGTCGGTGGCCCAGATGGAGGCTCGCATCCGCATGCGCAACGCCCAGTTCGGCTTCCCCCTGCCCGAGGTGCGGGTGGCCGCCATCCTCGCCGGCGACGTCGTCCCCCTCGCCTTCGACTACCGCCGGGCGGGGCTGGCGGGGCCGACCCCGTGATCGGCCACCACCACCTCCTCGACACGGCCGCCCGCCGGTCGCGGGTCACCCACGTCGGGTGGCCGGCCGTCCCCGACGACGCCAGCGCTACGACCCTGGCCATCCACGGTCAGCTGGCCCAGTCCCAGTGGTGGCCGCCGGAGGTGATGGCCGCCCACCAGCAGGGGGCCCTCGACCGCCTCCTCGACCACGCCCGTGCCACCGTCCCCTTCTTCCGGGACGACCCCGCCTACGCCCCCGGCACCCCCTGGGCGGAGCTGCCGATCCTCACCCGGGCCGCGGTGCAGGAGGCCGGCGTGCGGCTGCGCAGCGAGGCGGTGCCGCCCGACCATCTGCCCGTGTCCGAGTCGTCGTCGTCGGGGTCCACCGGGCGGCCGGTGACGGCCCTGAACACCAAGGCGTTCTCGCTGTTCTTCAACGCCGTGACCCTGCGCGACCACGTCTGGCACCAGCGCGACCCGATGGCCACCATCGCCGTCATCCGGGCCTACGTAGGCGCCGGCGCCCCCCCGCCCGAGGGCGTGCGGCACGCGGAGTGGGGCCTGCCCGTCCATCCCGTCTACCGGTCCGGGCCGATGTGGCGGCTTCCGATCGAGACCGACGTGGCCGTCCAGGCCGAGTGGCTGATCGGTATCGATCCCGACTACCTGCTCACCCTGCCGTCCAACCTTATGGGCCTGGCCCGGCACTTCCGGGCGACCGGCCGCCGCCTGCCCCGCCTGCGGGAGGTGCGGACGCTGGGTGAGGTGGTCGGGCCCGAGGTGCGACACCTGTGCCGCGACGTGTTCGGGGCCCGCGTGACCGACATGTACAGCGCCGTCGAGCTCGGCTACCTGGGCCTGCAGTGCCCCACCAACGAGACGTACCACGTGCAGTCCGAGGTCGTCTGCCTGGAGGTCCTCGACGACGACAACCAGCCGTGCCTGCCGGGGGAGACGGGCCGGGTCATCGCCACGCCCCTCCACAACTTCGCTCAGCCCCTCATCCGTTACGAGTCGGGCGACGTGGCCGAGGTCGGCCCGCCGTGCCCGTGTGGTCGGGAGCTGCCCGTGCTCACCCGCGTCCTCGGCCGCCAGCGCAACCTGCTGACGCTGCCGAACGGCGAGCGCTTCTGGCCGCTGTTCGCGCCGGCCTGGAAAGGGGTCGACGCCATCCACCAGATCCAGATCGTGCAGCACGACCTGGAGCACGTGCAGGCCCGCATCGTCGGCCCCCGGCCCCTCACCGCGGAGGAGGAGGCCACCTTCACGGCCAAGATCCAGCAGCTGTTCCGCCATCCGTTCCGGGTCTCGTTCGAGTACCTGGAGGGGATCGACCGCACCCGCCAGCGCAAGTTCGAGGACTTCGTCAGCCGGGTGCCGGGCCCTGGGTAGCGTGACCGCGGTGGGCGGGGGCCACTGGACGGAGATCGCCCGCCGGTGGGGCCACGTGGGGCCGCCGCTGCGCCCGGGTGCAGCCGATCTCGCCTTCTACGCCGAGGTCGTCTCGGGCCGGACGGCGCCCCGGGCCCTCCTTCTGGGCGTGACGCCCGAGCTGTACCGGCTTCCGTGGCCCGACGGGGCCGACGTGATCGCCGTCGACCACACCCCGGCCATGATCGACGCCCTCTGGCCGGGGCCGGCGGCCGCCGTCGTCTGCGCCGACTGGACCGACATGGAGCTCGAGCCGGGGTCCCGGGACGTCGTCCTGGGCGACGGGGTCTTCCACCTGCTGGACCACCCCGGGGGCCAGGCCCGGCTGGTCGACAACCTGGCCCGGGTGGTCAGGCCCGGGGGCGTGGTCGGGTTGCGGCTGTTCGTGCCGCCGGGTGCCGCCGACCGGGAGGCGCCGGCGTCGGTCCTCGCCGATCTGTCGGCCGGTCGGGTGGCCAACCTCAACCTGCTCAAGCTCCGCCTGGGGATGGCGTTGCAGCCGGACCCCTGCGCCGGCGTGGCCCTCGGTGCGGTGTACGCGGCCCTGGACGAGGCGGAGCCCGACCTCGCCGCCCTGGCCGCCCGCCTCGGGTGGGACCTCGACCACCTTCTCGCCATCGAGTCCTACCGGGGCTCGGATTCCCACTACTCGTTCGTCACCGTCGACGAGGTCGGTGAGCTGTTCGTCCGCCGGGGCTTCGAGTTGGAGGCGGTGCATGTCCCGTCCTACGAGTTGGGCGAGCGCTGCCCGACGGTGGTCTTCCGGCACCCGGCCCCGTGACCCCGCGGGCGCTGGTCCTCAGCGGGGGCTGGCCCGACCACCAGCCCGAGGTCATGGCCGACTTCGCCCGCCACCAGGTTCTGGCCGGCTTCGACGTCGAGCACACCCACGACCTCGACGTCCTCGACCGGGAGGCGCTGGCCGGCGTCGACCTCCTGGTCCCCCTGTGGACGTTCGGCGAACTGGCGCCGGCCCAGGAAGCGGCGTTGGTGGGCTCGGTCGCCGACGGCCTGGGCCTCGTCACGTGGCATGGGACGACGAGCGCCTTCATCGCCAGCCGCCGGTTCAAGTTCCTCGTCGGCGGGCAGTTCGTCGCCCACCCGGGGGACGGGGACGTGACGTACACGGTCGAGTTCGTGGGCGACGACGCCCTGGTCGCGGGGCTGGCGCCGGTGACGGTGACGTCGGAGCAGTACTACCTGCTGGTCGATCCGGCCGTGAACGTGCTGGCCACGACCCGCATGGCCGCCCCCGGGATGGACTGGCTCCGGGGCGTCGAGATGCCGGTTGCCTGGACCCGCTCCTGGGGGTCGGGACGGGTGTTCTACTGCTCGCTGGGCCACACGTTGGAGTCGGTGGCCGACCCGTCGGTGACGGAGCTCCTCCGCCGGGCCGCCCGGTGGGCCTCCCGCCGCCACTGACTCGGACTGTCAGCCGGAGACGGTGGCTCCGAGGACGCTGAGGCCGTGGCCAGCGGCGACCACTTGGCGGAGGTCGAAGCCGGCACCGGCCAGGAGGTGGCGGAACTCCGACTCGGTGCGCTCCCGCGACCCGTGGGCCACGAGCATGTGCAGGTCGCTGCGGGCCGCCGACCGGTGCTCGGAGGTCGCCTCCATCCGGTCGGGGAGCACCCGCTCGACCACCACCAGGGTGGCGGTGGCGGGCATGTCCCGCCGGCAGACGGCGAGGATCCGGGACGCGTCGCCGTCGTCGAAGTCGTGGAGGACACTCTTGAGGACGTAGGCGTCGGCCCCGCCCGGCACCCCGTCGAACACATCGCCCGTCACCACCTCGACCCGGTCGGCGATGCCCACCTCGTCGAGGTAGCGCCGGGCCCCCTCGGCCGCGCGGGGCCGGTCGAAGAGCACGCCCCGAGGACCAGGGTGGGCCCGCAAGATCGTCGCCAGCAGCTCGCCGTGGCCCCCGCCGATGTCGGCCACCAGGGCGAAGGGCGAGAAGTCGAAGGAGTCGACGATGCCCGCCGCGCCCAGCCGGGTGAGCTCGGCCATGGCCCGGTCGAAGACGGCGGCGGCCTCCGGGTCGTTCTCCACCGAGAACTCCCGGGACTGCCGGCCTGTCGTCACGCTCTCGAACAGACGCCCCCACTCGGGCCAGGCGAAGTCCCCCCACCAGATCGCCCACGCCCCCACGGTCCCCAGCCGGACGCCCAGGGATGTCAGCCCGAAGTGCCCGTCCGCCGCCTCGGTGGCGATGTCGAGCGTGACGAGCGCCCGCAGCAGCCGGAGCAGCGACGGCCCGTGGGCGCCCGTGGCCACGGCCAGGTCGTCGACCGTGCGGGCCTCGTCCGCCAGCAGCCGGGGCAGCCCGAGAGCGGCCGCCACGTGCACCGCCTGCGTCGTCCACCCGGCCGTGACCAGCTCCACGATCCGGTCGTCGTCGTCCACGCACCGATGCTTCCACGCGGGTTCAACGAAGGCGCCGAACGGGAACAGAGAAGGACATGTTGACAATCCTCCTCATCGTCCTGCTGGTCGTCCTCCTCTTCGGCGGCATCGGCGGCCCCCGTTACTACCGCGGCCGCCGCCGCACCGTGGTCCGCGAATACGACGACATCTGATTCCCGTCAGATGTCGTAATACAACATGAACTCCCACGGGTGGGGCCGCAGCCGCACCTCGTCGATTTCGTGGATGCGCTTGTAGGCGACCCACGTGTCGATGAGGTCGGGCGTGAAGACGCCGCCCTTGGTGAGGTAGTCGTGGTCGGCCTCCAGGGCCCGCAACGCCTCGCCCAGCGACGACGGCACCTGGGGCACCAGGGCCAGCTCCTCGGGGGGGAGGTCGTAGAGGTCCTTGTCGACGGGGTCGGGCGGCTCGGTGCGGTTCTGCACCCCGTCGAGGCCGGCCATCAACATCGCGGAAAAGGCCAGGTAGGGGTTGCACGACGGGTCGGGGCAGCGGAACTCCAGCCGCTTGGCCTTGGGGCTCTTGGAGTACAGCGGGATCCGCACCGCCGCCGACCGGTTGCGCTGCGAGTAGACGAGGTTGACGGGCGCCTCGTACCCCGGCACCAACCGCTTGTACGAGTTGGTCGTCGGCGCCGCGAACGCCAGGATCGACGGGGCGTGCTTCAGCAGCCCCCCGATGTACCAGCGGGCCATGTCGGACAGGCCCCCGTACCCCGTCTCCGAGAAGAACAGGGGCTCGCCGCCCTTCCACAGCGACTGGTGGCAGTGCATCCCCGACCCGTTGTCCTGGAACAACGGCTTGGGCATGAACGTCACCGACAGGTCATGGGCCCAGGCCACGCACTTGGTGACGTACTTGTAGAGCATGAGCTTGTCGGCCATCCGCAGCAGGGTGTCGAAGCGCATGTCGATCTCGGCCTGGCCGGCGGTGCCCACCTCGTGGTGCTGCACCTCGGTCTCGATCCCCACCCGCTCCAGCATGAGGATCATCTTCGAGCGAAGGTCCTGGAAGTGGTCCATGGGCGGGACGGGGAAGTAGCCCTCCTTGTACCTCGGCTTGAACCCGAGGTTGGGCTTCTCGTCGGCGCCCGAGTTCCAGATGCCCTCCACCGAGTCCACCGAGTACATGGCCGAGTGCTGGTCCTGGTGGAACTTCACGTCGTTGAAGATGTAGAACTCCGCCTCCGGCCCGAAGTAGGCGGTGTCGGCCAGGCCCGTCGACAGCAGGTAGTCCTCCGCCTTCTTGGCCACGTAGCGGGGGTCACGGGTGTACGAGTCGCCGGTGACGGGGTCGCGCACGAAGCAGTTGAGGTTGAGGGTCTTGGCCTCCCGGAAGGGGTCGATCACCGCCGTGTTGGGGTCGGGGACCAGGATCATGTCCGACTCCTGGATCTCCTGGAACCCCCGGATCGACGACCCGTCGAAGCCGTAGCCCTCCTCGAAACCGTCCTCGGTGAGCTGGTGGGCAGGCGTGGAGAAGTGCTGCATGAGGCCGGGCAGGTCGCAGAACCGGAAGTCGACGATCTCCACGCCCTCGTCCTGCATCAGCCGCACCACGTCCGCCGGACTGCGTTCCTCCACGATCGGTCCTCCCTCGCTCGCCCCGGCCGGAAGCTATCCGACGGCACTGAAACAAACCTGCAACTACTCCCGCCGCTCCTCCCGCAGGGGGCGGACGTCGAGCGGGATCTCGGCGGGCGAGCACGGCCGCTGGACCACGGTGAACGAGCCCCGGTAGCCGAACAGCGGGCCGAAGAGGCGGTTGACCACGCGGACGTCGATGCGGAACTTCTCTTCGCTCTCGTCCCACCATTCCCGGACGGTGGCCACGCCGGTGAGGAGCGCCGGGAACCGGAACCCGATGCGGCCCTCGTAGAAGCGCTGCTCGCCTGTGCGGAGGCACAGGCCGCCCTCGTCGTCGACCGAGCAGTGGATGTCGACGGCCAGGTGCTGGTGGGTGCCGAGGTAGTCGACGATCACGCCCCGGGCCTGGCTGCGGACCATCGTCGCGTCGAAGGCCCGGTACTTCCGGCGCATCTTGAAGCGGCGGGACCAGGTGACGGTCTCCCGTCCGAAGCCGTCGACGTAGGCGTAGTTGGAGATGGTGAAGGGGACGTCCCGGCCCCGGCTGGGGAAGAGGACCCGGCGGGTCGACCCGAGCAGGAGGAACGGGAGGGTGAAGGCCCGACCCCGCCAGATCTCGTCCATGACGCCGGTGCCGATCTGGCAGACGCCGTCGGCCGACGAGAACCCGAAGCGCCACTGGATCTTCGGGTGCAGGCGGGCGAAGTCGTCGCCCAGCATCTCCTGGTAGATCGAGGTCACGACGGCAGGGCGCCCACGTCGGGTTGGCGGTCGGGTGCCGCCCGGAGGGGCGTGCGGCCGGAGGGAAGGCCGTCGCCGGTCGTGAGGGCGACCACCGCCAGCGCGGCCACGGCCAGGTTGAGGGAGACCGGGTTGAACGCCCGGGTCAACGACGCCCGGTCGGCGATCCCCGCCCCGACGACGAGGACGGGCATCGCCGCTGCGGTTGCCGCGAAGAGGCCTTTGCGCCGCCGTCCGGCGATGGTGGCCAGGCCGAGGGCGACCTCCACCACCCCGACGCCCCGCACCGCCACCGGCGCCGCCGCCGGGCCGAGCCCAAGCCCCCGCCAGATGGCGACTTCGCCGGGGTCGGTCTTCCAGAGCTTGGGGACGAGGCCCTGGTACAGCCACACGCCCGCCAGCCCGGCGACCGCAGCCGCGTGGGCGACGGCCTGGTTCCGTGACCGCTCGGGCGCCACGCCCTCGTCCAGCCACAGCCGCAACCGGTCGAAGCTCCACGCCGTCGCCCACCCGAACACGGGCCGGAACGCCCAACGGTCGAGGACCTCGCCCACCCGGCCCCATCGCGGCCGGTAGTCGTAGCGGGTGAGGAAGCGGATCCCGTCGTCGGTGGGGACGTAGCGCCAGTAGCCGGCGCCGGCCTCGATGATCGACCGGGGGTCGTCGGCCCAGAAGCGGAGGCCCGACCAGCGGGAGCCGTCGGGCCGGTCCCGCTCGCCGAGGGACTCGCCCGTGCCCCCGATGGTGACGCCGGGGGCGACGGTGGTGGCGTACGTGAACCGCTGCGGCTCACCGTCGACGGGCGGGTCGTAGCTGATCTCGCCGAAACGGAGGTCCCACCGCTGGTGTTGGCCGGGCTCCTGGGTGGCCGCCCACAGAGCGTCCATCCCGGCCCGGACGCGCGACTCGACGTAGATCGGACGCCGGCGCACCCAGCCAAGGGTACCGACCATACGGGCAGGTCAGCGCCCGTCCGGGGTGGCGTCCTCCGACGTTTGCCGGCGGCGCTCGGCCGCCCGCCGGAGATACTCGTCGGCGTCGACAGCCATGGCCTCGAGGGTGGGCCAGTCGGGCGTCGCGTCGTGGATGTCGTCGGGCCACGACTCGACGACGTCGGCGGCCCACTCCGCCCACCGGCCGACCATGAGGGTGAACTCCTTCAGGAACTGCCCCGACAGGAGGAGCCAGGGGAGGCGCTCGGGGAAGGGGCCCTGGCCCTGCAGGTACCCGCGGGGGATGGCGACGGTGGCGGCCATGCGCTCCTCGGTCCAGGCCCGTGCGCTCTCGATGGTGGCCAGGAGGTCGTCCTTCGACCCGTGCTCGGCGAAGAAGACCTTGAGCAGCGCCTCGAACTCGAGCACCGGTCCCGCCCCCGGCGTGGGAATCCAGTCGGCCAGCGCCTGCCGGCCGTCGGGGGTGATGGTGTAGAGGGTGCGGGGCCGGTTGCCCACCATCTCCTGCGACGCGGTGGCCAGGCCCAGGGCCACCAGCTTCTTGGGCTCGGCGTAGAGGTTGCTCTCGGCCCGGGGCCAGAACTGGCCCACCGCCCGCTTCATCTGTTGGGCCAGCTCGTAGGTGGTCCACGGCTTCACCCCCAGCAGGCCGAGGATCGCGTACGAGGTGGTGGTGAGTCCTTCGGCCATTGACATACTCCTAATAGGAGGATACGTTCCTCCGAAACGGAGTATAGAGGGATGAGGTAGGACATGAGCATGACGATCGCCAACGTGGAGATGGCCAAGGCCTGGGACGGCCACGAGGGCGACATGTGGACCACCCATGCCGACCGCTACGAGACCACCGGCCGCCGCATCTGGGACGCCTTCGTCGGCTGCGGGCTGGTGGCGCCGGGCGACGACGTCCTCGACGTCGGCTGCGGGACGGGCAAGCCGACGGCCGACCTGGCCCGGCTCGTCGTGCCGGGGCGGGTGTTAGGGGTCGACCTGTCGGCCCAGATGTTGGAGCGGGGCCGGCGGCGGGCCGAGGCCGACGGGATCACCAACGTCGAGTTCGTTCAGGCCGACGCCCAGGTGCACCCGTTCGAGGAAGCCTCTTTCGACGTCGCCTTCAGCAGCTTCGGCGCCATGTTCTTCAACGACCAGGTGGCGGCGTTCACCAACATCGGGCGGGCGCTGCGCCCCGGCGGTCGGTTGGCGGTGATGGCGTGGCAGGAGCTGGCCCGCAACGAGTGGCTCATGGCGTTCCGGGAGGCCCTCGCCGTCGGCCGGACGATGGGCTCGCCGCCCAACGGCGCCCCCGGCCCCTTCGGCCTGGCCGACCCCGACCACATCCGCCGGGTCTTGGCCGACGCCGGCTTCGTCGACGTGGCCGTCGAAGCCATCGAGGAGCCCCTCGAGTTCGGCACCGACGCCGACGACGCCTTCACCTTCGCCCGCACCATGGGCATGGTCGAGGGCATGACCCACGACCTCGACGAGGCCGACACCGCCCGCGCCCTCGACGCCGTGTACGCGGTGCTGAAGTCGCACGAGAACCCGGAGGGCGTCCTCATCGGCTCCGCCGCCTGGCTGATCACCGCCCGCAAGCCGTAGGACGCGATTGGCGCCGGCGACTGCGCCGACGGTCCGCCGGGGTCGGCAGCAGCTGCTGGCGGCGAATCACTACAGAAGATCAAGGAGTTGGCCGACACCGGGGAACGTGCCCTCCAGCCGACCGTTCCAAAGCCAGTTCGGCTGGATCGCGGCCGGCCTCACCGTGGTGATCGCGCTGCTCGGCGTGGTGGGCTGGTGGGCCACCGAGGGTTCGGCCGCATCGGCCCAACCGGCGGCCGCACCGGACGAGGTGGCGTCGGAGGCACCGACGACCACGACGATCGCCGCCGCCCCGACGGCCAGCACAGCGGCGGCCGCGGCCGACGCCGCCGCCGAAGCCGCCGCCGCGACGGCAGCGGTGCCCTCCTCGCCGCCGACCACAAGGGAGCGACCGGTGCCCGCGACGGTGCCGGCGGTGCGGACAACCGTCGTCGCCCCGGTCGTCGCAGAGCCCCCCGCCCCATCGGTGGTGGGGTCCGGTTCGTCGGTCGCCCCGCCCGCCCCTGCCTCGGCCTCGGCGACGGACCGTTGTGCCGCCGCCCGCCAGTGGGTGGACGGGCAGGGGCTCGTCCTGCCCGCCGGGTACGGCTTCCGCTGCCCCGGGGCGGCGGTCATGGGTGAGACCCCACGATGGGGCGTCACCTGCTGGAACTGTGCTCCCGGGTCGGGGAACTACATCGCCGTCGACATCGATCGCATCGGGCCCTCGGACGCCACGCTCCGCTACGTCGTCGCCCACGAGACGTGCCACGCCATCGACTTCGCCCTCACGGGCATATCCACCGAGATCGGGGCCGACCTGTGCGCAGCCCTCCACGGCGCCCCCCGGCCGTAGCCTTGGACGGCGATCGCGCCTCCGGTCCGCCGAAGGTTGACAGGCCGTACCCCGTTTCTCCCGGCGGTGACCTCGCCTACCATTCGGACCCACCAGCTCCCTTCGGGGACCGTCGATGGCTCGGCGCCGCCGCCAAGTGCGCCCCTTCATGACCTTGCCGAGGAGTTCCTCCGCCCTCCGGTGACGCCGGGTTCCCGGTCCCGCCCGGCCGACCTTCACCGCCAACGCCGGCGGCGCCAGCACGGTTGTTGGGACCATCTGATCGTCGCCCCCCTCTGGGTGGCCTACGAAGCCAACCTGGGCACGCTCCTGCGGACGTGCGACGCCGTCGGCGCGTGCATGGCGGTGCCCGACACCCCGCACTACCGGCGCTCGCTCGAGCGGGGTGACACGCTCGTGCGCCGCCCGCACATCCACTGGCTGACCCGGTCGAAATCGGCGTGGATCAGGCGCGAGAAGGCCACCAGCCGAATCCTGGCCGTCGAGCTCGCGGACGACGCCACATCGCTCCCCCGCCTGGAACCGGCCCGGACGCGGACAATCGTCCTCCTCGGCCACGAGCATCACGGGGTGCCGGACGAGGTCTGGCCACTCATCGACGAGGTCGTGGAGATCCCCATGGTCGGCCGCGGCTCGAGCCTCAACGTCGCCGTCGCCGGTTCCCTGGTTCTCTACCGCCTGGCCGGCCTGTCCTGATCGACGAACCCCTGCCGAATGACTTGCATACCCCGCAGCACGCGGGCGGGCAGCCGTCGTCCACCAGCGCGGCAAGGGCCGCCGATCCGCGTCTCCGCAGGTCAGCGGCCCCGCAACCGATCAGATGTCCCGACTAGATGTCGTAGTAGAGGTGGAACTCGTAGGGGTGGGGACGGAGGCGGAGGGCGTCGATCTCGTGTTCGCGCTTGTAGGCGATGTGGGTGTCGATGACGTCGTCGGTGAAGACGCCGCCGGCCCGCAGGAAGTCGCCGTCGGCCTCCAACGCCAGCAACGCCTCGTCCAGCGACGACGGCACCTGGGGCACCATGGCCAGCTCCTCCGGGGGGAGGTCGTAGAGGTCCTTGTCGACCGGGTCGGGCGGCTCGATGCGGTTCATCACACCGTCCAAGCCCGCCATCATCATGGCCGCGAAGGCCAGGTAGGCGTTCGACGACGAGTCGGGGCAGCGGAACTCGACCCGCTTCGACTTGGGCGCCTTCTGGGCCAGTGGGATGCGGCAGGAGGCCGACCGGTTCCGCTGGGAGTACACGAGGTTCACCGGCGCCTCGTAGCCCGGCACCAGCCGCTTGTAGGAGTTGGTCGTCGGGTTGGAGAAGGCGCAGATGGCCGCCGCGTGCGAAAGCAAACCGCCGATGTACCAGCGCCCGATGTCGGAAAGCCCGGCGTAGCCCGTCTCCGAGTAGAAGAGGGGGTCGTCGCCCTTCCACAGCGACTGGTGGGTGTGCATGCCCGACCCGTTGTCCTCGAACAGGGGCTTGGGCATGAACGTGATCGTCTTGCCGAACGCCTTGCCCACGTTCTTGACCACGTACTTGAACGTCACCAGCTTGTCGGCCATGTTCAGGAGCGTGTCGAAGCGCATGCCGATCTCGCCCTGACCACCGGACGCGACCTCGTGGTGGTGCAGCTCGACCGGTATCCCCAACGAGATGAGGGTGGACGAGATCTCCGAGCGCAGGTCCTGGTAGTGGTCCATGGGCGGGACCGGGAAGTAGCCCTCCTTGGTGCGGGGCTTGTACCCGAGGTTCGGCCCCTCGTCCCGGCCCGTGTTCCACGTGCCTTCCACCGAGTCCACCATGTGGAACGACGTGTTGCCCCGGTAGTAGAAGCGCACGTCGTCGAAGATGAAGAACTCGGGCTCGGGGCCGAAGTAGGCCCGGTCGGCCACGCCCGTCGACGCCAGGTAGGCCTCCGCCTTCTTGGCCACGTAGCGGGGGTCACGGCTGTAGGCCTCGCCCGTCACCGGGTCGTGCACGAAACAGTGGATGTTGAGGGTCTTGCGGGTGCGGAAGGGGTCGATGTAGGCGGTGTTGGGGTCCGGGATCAGGATCATGTCCGATTCCTGGATCTGCTGGAACCCCCGGATCGACGAGCCGTCGAAGCCGTGGCCGTCGGTGAAGACGCTCTCGGTCATCTGCGTGGCCGGGACGCTCACGTGCTGCACCAGCCCAGGCAGGTCACAGAAGCGATAGTCGACGTACTCGACGTCCTCATCCTTCAACATCGCCAAGATGTCGGCCGGGCTGCGAACCTGCACGGGTGTCCCCCTTCATGGGCCTCTGCGTACGGACGTGCAACCATCGCGGGCAGCAGTTTCGCGATAGTTGCGTCTTGATGAACGGGGTGTGAACTAGCAGGTAGGCAGGTTCAGGGGAGGTTCAGGGGCTGCGAAGATACCGGCCATGGAACGTCAGCAGGACTATGTGCTCCGGTCGGTGGAGGAGCGGGGCATCCGCTTCATCCGCCTGTGGTTCACCGACGTGCTCGGCCAGCTCAAGTCGATCGCCATCGTCCCCGGCGAGCTGGAGAACGCGTTCGAGGAAGGGATGACCTTCGACGGGTCGGCCATCGACGGCTTCAGCCGGGTTCAGGAGAGCGACATGCTCCTCCACCCCGACCCCAACACCTTCGAGCTGCTCCCGTGGCGGGGCGAGGACGCACCCGTCGCCCGCATGTTCTGCGACGTCACCAACCTCGACGGCTCGCCGTTCGAGGGCGACCCCCGCCACGTACTGCGGCGGGCGCTCGACCGGGCCCGCAACCTGGGCTTCTCGTTCTACGTGGGCCCCGACATGGAGTTCTTCTACTTCAAGGGCGTGCCCGACGGTCCGCCCCGGCCGGTTCCCATCGACTACGGGGGCTACTTCGACCTCACCACCGTCGACGTGGCCACCGACCTCCGCCGGCGCACGATCCTGGCCCTGGAGTCGATCGGCATCCCCGTGCGCTACAGCCACCACGAGGACGCGCCCGGTCAGCACGAGATCGACCTCCGCTACACCGACGCCCTGACCATGGCCGACAACGTCATGACCTTCAAGCTGGTGGTGAAGGAGATCGCCCTCGAGCGGGGGGTCTACGCCTCGTTCATGCCCAAGCCGCTGGCCGGCGTCCAGGGTTCGGGGATGCACACCCACATCTCGCTCTTCGAGGGCGACGTCAACGCCTTCAGCGACCCGGGCGACGAGACCCACCTGTCCAAGGTGGGCAAGGGCTTCGTCGCCGGCCTGCTCCACCACGCCCGGGAGATCACGGCCGTCACCAACCAGTGGGTCAACTCCTACAAGCGGCTGGTGGTCGGCTTCGAAGCGCCGGTCTACGTGGCCTGGGCCCGCAACAACCGGTCCGCCCTGGTCCGCATCCCGGGGTCGAAGAAGGGCAAGCAGGCGTCGACCCGCATCGAGTTCCGCTCGCCCGACCCCGCCTGCAACCCCTACCTCGCTTTCGCCGTCATCCTCGGCGCCGGCCTGCGGGGCATCGAGCACGGCTACGACCTGCCGTCGGAGCTCACCGCCAACCTCTACGAGATGACGGCCGAGGAGCGGATGGCGGAGGGCGTGGAGGCCCTGCCCGGCTCGCTGGAGGAGGCGGTGGCCTGCATGGAGAAGTCGGAGCTGCTTCCGGAAGTGCTGGGTGAGCACGTGTTCGAGTGGTTCATCCGCAACAAGCGGGTCGAGTGGGAGGCGTACAAGTCGCAGGTCACCCCGTTCGAGATCGACCGATACCTGCCGATCCTCTAAGGCGAGGGGACCGAATCCGATGGAATCGCTGCTGCTCTTCCCCGAGCCGCCCCCGCCTCTGGTGGTGGCCGTGCTCGACACCGCCGGCTATCCGTGGAAACCGGCCACCACGTCCGACGACGCCACCAAGCGGGAGCCGGAGGACGGGTGGTCGGGCGCCGTCATCTGCGCCGACGACGACGCCGAGGGCGCGCTGGCCATGTGCCGCAGCCTGCGCAAGCGCGACATCCCGCTGGAGCCGTTGCTGCTGCTGGTCGTGGCGACGCAGCTCGACGAGCTGGAGCTGCGGGAGGACCTGTTCGACGACATCTGCGTCCTGCCCCTGCGGGCGGGGGAGCTGGAGGCCCGCCTCCGCCACCTGTTCTGGCGCACCGGACGGGGCACCCGACCCGAGCTCATCGAGTACGGGCAGCTGATCCTCAACCTGGAGACCTACCAGGCGGCTATCGGCGGTCGGCCCCTCGACCTCACCTACATGGAGTACGAGCTGCTCAAGTTCCTGGCCACGCACCCGGGCAAGGTCTTCACCCGGGAGATGCTGCTGTCACGGGTGTGGGGCTACGAGTACTACGGCGGGGCCCGCACGGTCGACGTCCACATCCGGCGACTGCGGGCCAAGCTCACCGAGGAGCACGCGGGCCTGATCCACACCGTCCGGTCGGTGGGCTACCGCTTCGGCCAGTCCCGCTGGGGGCTGTGACCTCGGTCTAGCGGCTCGACATCGCGCCCGACGCCACCCGGCCCGCGACCCAGGCGGTGAGCTGGAGGAAGCGGTCCCACGGGAAGTCGGGGCCGGGGTCGACGTCGGCGTTGGCGACGATGCCGCCCTGGCCCGAGTGCCACTGGTCGACGGTGATGCGGCGCACCGGGATGCCGTGGCGGACGGCCCGCACCCCGGCCCACGTGGCCGCCCGCACGAGCACGGCCTCCTCCCGGGCCCGGTCGGTGCCCCAGGCCGACGGGTAGGCGAGGGCCAGGTCGATGGCGGCCGAGCTGGAGCGCACCCCGTGGAGGGCGGTGGCGTCGTCGGGGAGGAGCTCGACGATCACGTCGGGGTCGATGACGGCGTGGGCCGCCTCCGGCTGGTCGACGGAGGCCAGGTGGGCGGCGATGGCGTCGGCGGTGTCGCCGGGGATGGTGTGGAGCACGACGGCCCGGACCCCGCCGTACCGGGTGGGGTAGTACCAGCCGTGCTTGCCGTTGGCCCGCAGGGTGGCGTGGGGGTTCTCGTGCTCGACGAGGAAGTAGGTGGGCTCGGCCATGACCTCGGCGATGAGCTCGTCCGGCGTCGGCAAGGCCCGCCGGGCCCGGGGCGGCGGCGGCGACGAGGACGGTCCGCCCAGCGATGGCGGGGGGGTGGGCGGTGCGGGGGTCGAGGCGGCGACGGACGGCGGGCCCGCCTCGGTCATCCGGCCGGTGTCGGCGCCCACGTGACTGACGGCGTCGACGGCCCGGTCGACGACGGACTCGGCCGCCGCTTCCACGGCGCCGAGTGTCCCCGGAGCAAACGACCCGGCCGCTTCGAAGGGACCGACTCCCTGAACGGGCGCCGGCGTGGGCGTCGGCGCCTCGATCGGCGTCGTCGCGCCCACGGGCGCGGTTTCGACGGGGCCCGGTGTGTCCTGTGCCGGCCCCTCGAACCCGGCCGGCGGCGCCGGCGCCTGCCCCTCGAACGCAGCTGGTGTCTCGGACGGTGCCGGTCCCGCGTCCCGGGCCGATGTCTCCGACGCGGCCGGTCCCCCACCGAACCTGGTCGGCGCGTCGAACGCCCGCGGGACCGCAGGGGCGAGTGCGTCGAAGGCGGCCGCCAAGGAGGGCGCCAGCGGCCCGGACGGAGGCTGCGCCTCGACCGGAGCCTGTGTTTCCGACGGGGCCGGCCCTGATGGCGCGGACGGTGCCGGCGCCCCGAACCCGGCCGGCGTTCCGAACGTCGGCGAGACCGGTGCCTCGTTCGGAGCCGGTGTTGCGGACCCGGCCGGCCCGACCGGGACTGATGTGTCAGACGCGGCCGGCGCTCCGAACGTCGGCGAGACCGGTGCCTCGATCGGAGCCGGTGTTGCGGACGCGGCCGGCCCGACCGGGACTGATGTGTCAGACGGTTCCGGCGCAGCGAACCCAGTCGCCGCCTCGATCGGAGCCCGTGTTCCGGACGCGACCGGTTCGACCAAGGCTGGTGGCGCGGACGGTATCGGCCCCCCGAATGCGGTCGGGGCCGGCTGCGCCGCGGGCGGGCCCGGGTCGGTGGGCGCGGTCGGGGCCGGCCCGACGGAGGCCGGCGGCCCGTCGACCGCAGCCCCCCCGTCCGCCGGCTCGACCGGGGCCAGGGAGACGATCCGCTGCCAGAGCAAGGCGTGCTCGTCCGCGACCAGACCCGGTTCTCCGGCCGCGAACTCGGCCGCCGTCACCAGGCGGGCGGGGATGGCGTGCTCCCGCATCTTGGCCGCCGCCCACCGGGCGGCGTGGGCCAGGACGACCTCGTCGGCGACCGGGTCGTTGCCCACCCCGGCGAGGAGCATGACCAGCGTCGCGTCATCGTGCTCCGGCCGGTGGACGGCGACGACGTCGTCGGGGAGCAGGTCGAGGGCGCCGTCGGTGTCGACCACCACGTGCGCCGACACCGCCCTCTCCCCGGTGGCCAGCTCCGACGCGGCCGCGCCCGCGGTGTGGGCCTCGACGAGGGCCACGGCCAGGCCCCGGATGGGCTGGGTGCGCTGGTCGCGGTACCAACCCCGCTTGCCGTTGGCCCGGCGGGGGGCGTGCGGGTTCTGGCGCTCCAGCAGGTAGTACGACCCGTGGCGCCCGCTGGCGACCACGAGGGGCACGACCGGCATGGTGGGATGGTCCTCCACGACGATGACCGCGGTGGGCGTGGCCAGGTCGGGCTCGGGCTCGGACTCGCCCGCGATGTCGGGAACGTCGAGGACCCCGCCCCAACCGCCACCCCCGTCGTCGCTCGCCCACGCGTCGTCGGCCCGCCGAGCCTTCCGGCGCCGGCGGCGCATGACCATCAGCAGCAGGACGAGCAGCACCGCCGCCCCGCCCGCCGCCAGCGCGACCAGGGGGATCGACGCCTTGGCCTTCTCCACCTGGAAGGCGATGGTGGCCAACTCGACCGACGGGTCGTCGTCGGCCACCAGGGCCAGGGTGTGGGACCCGGCGGCGGCGTCCCTCGGAATGGTCATCTCGAACTTTCCGGACGTGCCTGCGTCCGGCGGGGCCCCGGGGACGGTCTTGCCGTCGAGGATCACCCGCAGTGCCCGCTTCTCACTGCACGTGCCCACCGACCCCCACGACGTCGACCCGGACACCGCGTCCCCCGGCCGGCCATGTGTGGGGGCCACCGCGAAGCGCATCAGCGCCACCTCGCCCGGCTTGCACCCCGCGGCGAAGCCGACCGGCGCGGCGTTGGCGGCCGTGAGCTGGCCCGCGGTGGACGTGGTCGTCGGCTGCCCGGCAGCCGTCGTCGTCGGCGAAGGGGTGGCGCCGCCGGCCGCGGTGGTGACCGGCCGGGCGACCGTCGTGGACGCGCCCACCTCGCCCACCTCGCCCACGTTGATGTCGGCCGCGGCCACGGAGACGGGCGGCGAGCTGATCGGGGGGGCAGTGACGGGCGTGGCCGTGACCCGGAAGGTCATCGGCACCCCCTCAGGAACATTCGAGCCAACGGCCAGGAGATCGTGGTTTCCGACGGAGGCCGATTGCGGCACGTCGAAGACCAGGGTGGTGGTGCCCTCACAATCCATCGTTCCCGCCATCGGCTCGTCGTCGAACAAGACGGCGCAGCGTTCGCCGAAGTCGACGAGGACGACGCTCACTGTTGTACCCACGCGTCCACTCTGGGGATTGACGCTGACCGAGTACGCGAAAGCAGCGCCCTGTCCGAGCCATGGGCCGGCGAGCAGGGCGACGATCACCAACAACCAGCGTTGAGCAGGCGGGGCAGCCTGGCGGCGGGTCATGCCGTCCCCCTCAGTTCGCGCCCGCCAATGCTACCCCGGGGCCTGTGGAAAAGTAGGGATAGCCCCGCTCAGCCCACGAACGCCCAGGCGTCGATCTCCACCAGGGCCCCCATGGGCAGGCCGGCGACGCCGACCGTGGCCCGGGCCGGGCGGCTCTCGCCGAAGACCTCGGCGTACACCGCGTTCATGGCTGCGAAGTCCTCGATGTGGCGGAGGTAGACGGTGGTCTTCACCACCTGGGCCAGCGTGGCCCCCTCCGTCGCCAGCACCGCGGCCAGGTTGGCCAGCACCTGACGGGTCTGTTCGGGAACGCCGCCGTCGACGATGGCGCCCGCCGACAACGGGATCTGGCCGGACACGGCCAGCCACTCTCCTGCTCGGACGACCGGGCGGTAGGGCCCGATCGGCGTGGTCAGGTTGCTGACCTAGCTGAAGGAGGAGCCGCAGCCGCAGCTACGGGTGGCGTTGGGGTTGTTGATGGCGAACCCGGCGCCCTGGAGGCCGTCCTTGTAGTCGAGCTGGGCGCCCGTGAGCAGCGGGGCGCTGGCGGCGTCGACGACGACCTTCACGCCACCGAGCTCGACGACGCTGTCGTCGGCGGTGAACTCGGTGTCGAAGAACATCTCGTAGCTGTAGCCCGAGCATCCGCCGGGGCGTACGGCCACCCGCAGCGCCAACTCGTCGTTGCCCTCGGCCTTGATGAGTTCCTGGACCTTGGTGGTGGCGCTGTCGGTGAGGGTGATCATCCCTACTCCTCCTGAAACGAAATCGAGCTGTAGATAATTCTAACGGACAGAGAGCTCTACCTGGCAGGGGTCTCGGTCGGCGAGCGTTCCGAACCTTTCAACGCTGGCGCCGCCGATCTGTTCCACATACCCCTGGATAAGGCCCCGGTGCAGGTGGCAGACCACTTCGGGGTGGGCCGCGGCCAGCTCGGCGAAGGGGCAGTGGGTGAAGGCGATGGTGGCCACGTCGTCGTCGGCGACGACCGCGGGGTCGAATCCGAGCTCCGACAGCATGGTGGTGATGGCGGCCACGCAATCCTGGCGGGCGGCGCGGCCGGCCCGCGCCATGGCCCGGCCCGCCTCCGCGCCGACCAGGGCGACATCGTCGGGCTCGAGCTCGGAGGCGGCGGCGAGGGGGGCCAGCATGCGGGCCAGGAGGGGGAAGGCGGGCGGCTCCAGGCCGAGGGAGGGGGCGTCGGCCGCCAAGGCGTACCGGTGCTGGGGCCGGCCCACGCTGCCCCGCCCGTCGGCCTCCACCTGCAGCAACCCCACGTCGCGCATGCGCTCGAGGTGGGGGCGCACGGTGTTGGGGTGCAGCCCGAGGGACTCGGCGATGTCGGCGGTGGAGCGGGGGGACCCGGCCCGGGCCAGCTCCAGGTAGATGGCGTAGCGGGTGTTGTCGCCCAGCGCCTTGAGGACGTCGAGGCGAGGGGCCCCTGAATCTGACATAGCCACTGGGTGGATATTACCGGGCCAGACCGGTAAAATCCAGGCATGGCAATCACCCGCACCGGGCCTCCCACTGAAGAAGACGTCCGGGGGACCCTGCGGGGGGTCGTCGACCCGGAGTTGGGGGCCAACATCGTCGACCTCGGCATGGTCAACGCCATCGACGTCGACCCCGACGGGTTCGTGCTGGTCACCGTCGCCCTCACCATCTCCGGCTGCCCGCTGCGGGTGCAGATCCGCGACGACGTGGAGTCGAAGGTGCGGGGCCTGCCCGGCGTCACCGGGGTGACGGTGAAGTTCGGGGAGATGGACCAGGCCCAGCGCAGCGCAGTGATGCAGCGGGCCCGCAAGCACGCCGCCGACCACGCCCCCGAGACGGAGATCCCGCTCACCACCCGCATCGTCGCCATCGCCAGCGGCAAGGGCGGGGTCGGCAAGAGCAGCGTTACCGTCAACCTGGCGTCGGCCCTGGCCGCCCGGGGCTTCACCGTGGGCGTCCTCGACGCCGACATCTGGGGCTTCTCCGTCCCCCGCATGCTGGGCCTGGGTGGGCGGCTGGAGGGCAACGACCAGGGCCTGATCAGCCCCCTCGAGGTGCCGGTGGGCGCGGGCCGGATCAAGGTCGTGAGCATGGGCTTCCTGGTCGACGACGAGGACATGGCCATCATGTGGCGGGGATTGATGCTGGCCAAGGCGCTGGAGGAGTTCCTGGTCAAGGTGGCGTGGGGCCCGATGGACTATCTCCTTGTCGATATGCCCCCGGGCACGGGCGACGTGCAGATGGCCCTCGGCCGGCTCCTGCCCCGCACCGAGATGGTGGTCGTGACCACGCCGGCGGTGGCGGCCCAGAAGGTGGCCGTCCGGGTGGCCGACATGGCCCGCCGCTCGTACCTCAAGGTGCTGGGCGTGATCGAGAACATGAGCTCGTTCACCTGCGACCACGGCGAGACCTACCCCCTGTTCGGCGTGGGTGGCGGCCAGACGCTGGCCACCGACATCGGCGCCCCGCTGCTCGGGAGCATCCCCCTCGAGCCTGCGGTCAGCCTGGCCAACGACGCCGGCACGCCCCTGTCGGTGGCGTCGCCCGGCAGCGCGGCCGGTGCCGTCTTCGCCGCCATCGCCGACCGCATCGCCGACGAGCTGCTACCCCCGGTCGACATGGCCGGCTGCACGGCGCGGATGCTGGCTGCCGTCGAGCAGGCCCTGGGCTAAGCGCCGGCCTCCGACCGCCGTGGGCGGCGCCGAGATGTACCCCCACGGGGCGTTGTTTCAACCAGGGTTGCTTGTCGGTACGTAGCAACCATGAACGCAACCGTGTTGTGGATTATCGCCGTGATCCTGGCCATCGTGGGCATCGTGCAGCTGCTCCAGGGCCAGATCATCTTCGGCATTCTCTTGCTCATTGCCGCCGCAGCTGTGGGCCCGGGTGGGTGGTCGGTCTTCCGCTCCCGCGGCTCCCGCGTCTGACGCACGGCCTACAACCAACAACCAGTCACAGCGAGGGCGGTCGGCTCAGCCGGCCGCCCTCGTCGTTTCAGACGGCCAGGTCAGACGGTCAGGCG
This sequence comes from Actinomycetota bacterium, assembly GCA_034669165.1. Taxonomy (GTDB): domain Bacteria; phylum Actinomycetota; class Acidimicrobiia; order Acidimicrobiales; family AC-14; genus JAXDMK01. Next base: position 47,538 of record JAXDOC010000025.1, on the reverse strand, counting down.
GCGCGCAGCTGGTGGGCCAGGGCGGCCTTGGCGTCGTCGATGAAGTGGCCGTGGCCAGGGGCGATTCCCCGCAGCGGCGGGCGCAGCTTCGACAGCCGCTCGATCGACGCCAGCCAGCTGGCCGCGTCGAGGTCGGCCGGCGCGGCCAGGTGGTCGCCGCTCTCGTCGCCCCGCACCAGGTCGCCGGCGACGAGGATGCGGTCGTCCTCCAGCAGGTAGCAGAGGTGGTCGGCGGACATGCCCGGCGTGTGGAGGGCCAGCAGGCGGAACTCGGTGGCCTCCAGCTCGTAGCCCTCGCCGATCTCGACGTCGGGGACGAACCCGTCGGCTGCGCCGAAGCCCAGCACCTCGGCGCCGGTGCGGGCCGCGACCGCGGCCGCCCCCTCGGCGTGGCCCCGGGCGGTGGACGTGACCAGCACCCACCGGATGCGGTCGCCGCCGCAGCCGAGGATGGCGTCGACGTGGTCGGGGTCGGCGGAACCGGGGTCGATCACCGCGATCTCGTCGATGCCGACGAGGTAGGTGTTGGTTCCGGTGGGGGACACGATGCGGCGGATGAGGGGCCGCAGGGCGTTGGGGACGCCCGGGGAGAGGTCAGCCACGTTCCACCCGGATGAACTTGCGGCCGACCCGGTACAGAGCCGCCGACCGGACCGCGGCCCGCACCGGCGGGAGCAGCAGGAAGATGCCGACGATGTCGGTGACGAAGCCGGGGGAGATGAGCAGGGCGCCGGCGAGCATGATCAGCACGCCGTCGCCGATCTCCCGGCCCGGGACCACGCCCATCTGGACCTGCTGCTGGAAGCGGCGCCACACGCTCAGGCCTTCCCGCTTCACCAGCCAGGCGCCGACGAAGCTCACCACCAGCAGGGCAGCGATGGTGTTGAACACGCCGATCGCCTGCCCGACCTGGATGATGACGGCCAGTTCGATGATCGGCAGGACGATGAAGAGGAGGGCGAGCAACGCGACCACGACCCCCATGGTACGCCCGGTACTGTCCTACCGATGCCGCTGGACTACGACCGGTGGACCAGCCCAGCCCAGGCCCCGACGACGCGTCCCCGGCGCAACGGGCTGATCCAACGCCACATCTGGCCGCCCAGCGTCCCCGGGTTCATCATCATGGCCCTCCTGCTCTCGGTGGTGGTGGGGCTGATCGGCGGCTACTGCTACACCCAGTCGGGAGGGGCCAAGGTCACCCTCCAGAACCCGACCGGGCCGGAACCGGTGGCCGAGGTCACCATCCCCACCGTCCCGGCCGAGCAGCCCACCACCACCAAGCCGACGCTCTCCGTCGAGGCCCTCGGCGCCCGGGTGGCCCCGTCGATCTGGCGGGTGAGCACGCTCGACGAGGCCGGCCGACCGGTCGAGGCCTCGGCCATCGTGGCCGGGTCGTTCGGCGGCCAGAGCTACCTGCTCACCAGCTTCGTGGCGGTGCGGGCGTCGACCCGGATCCCCGGGCCCCAGATCGTGGTCCGCAACGGCGGGTCGGAGTCCCCCGCCACCCTGTGGACGTGGCAGGAGGACAAGGACCTCGCCCTCCTGGTGATCCCCCGGGCCGCGCCGCCGCTGCTGTGGGCCACCGAGAGCCCCGAGGGCAAGCCCGACGACCGGGTCTTCGTGGCCGCCGAGGGGGCGGGCCTGGCGCCGGGCAAGATCCTGGCGTCGTCGGCGACCGCGATCCAGCACAACATCACCATCGACGGTCGCCGCCAGGGCGGGGCCCTCATCAACGAGAAGGGCGAGGTGCTGGGAATGGTGTCCCAGGACTACAACCCGGGCGGCGTCGGCACCGACCGCATCTTCGTGGCCATCCCCATGCGGTCCACGTGCGGCCAGATCCTGCAGTGTGGCGGCGGTAACGCCACGGTGGGGGCGACCACGACCACCGCTCCCCGCTGACGCCCGGCCATCGGCCTACGGCTTCGGGATCACCCCGTTGGGGAACAGGTTGAGGCTGGTCGACGTGGTGGGCGGTTTCGGCACCGTGGTGGTGGTGCCGAAGAGGGGCGGCAGGGTGAAGCCGGGGCTGGGCACGGTGGTGGTGGGGTTGGGGAAGAGGGTCACCGAGGGCGCCACCGGCACCATGGCCTCGTTGCCCTTGGGGGTGATGTCGACGGGCGCCCGCCGGGCGCCGGCGCTGACGTCGCCCGCCAACGGCGCCGGCTTGGGGAAGTCGGCCTTGGGGGCGCCGTCGAGCGCCTCGGACATGAAGGCCTTCCACGTGGAGGCGGGGATCGTGCCGCCGTACACCCGGGACACGCCCTTGATGTTGTAGAGCGATCGGGTGTTGGAGTCGCTGTAGCCCATCCACACCGACGTCGAGAGGGCGGGGGTGAAGCCCACGAACCAGGCGTCGCGGTTCTCGTCGGCGCTGCCCGTCTTGCCCGCGGTGCCGTCGGGCCGGCCGATGGCGGCTCCGGTGCCGGTGCCACTGGTGACCACGCCCTTGAGCGCGTCGGTGACGTTGTCGGCCACCACTTCCGACAGCACCCGCTTGGGCGTGCGCTTGGTGTTGTCCTCGATGACGTTGCCCTTGGCGTCGGTGACCTTGAGGATGGGGGTGGCCGCCAGCTGGTTGCCCCGGTTGGCGAACACCGAATAGGCGGCGGCCATGTCGAGGGGCGACACCTCGGCCGCGCCCAGGGTGAGGCTGATGCCGTAGGGGTCGCCGTTGGCCTGGATGCCGTCGGCCGGGACCATGGTGATGCCCAGGCGGTGGGCCATCTCGGCCGTCTCCGGGACCCCGACGTCGCCGATGAGCTGGGCGAACACCGTGTTCACGGAGTGGATGGTGGCCTCCCGCAGGGTGATGCTGCCGTAGCTGCCGCTCTCGACGTTGCCCACCGTGCAGTCGTCGCCGGTGCAGTTGGGGACCGTGTACTTGCCGGGGCCGGAGTACACCCGGCTGGGCCCGATCCCCTCCTCGAACGCCTTGGCCAGGGTGAAGGGCTTGAACGCCGAGCCCGGCTGGCGGCCGGTGCCGCCGCCCGCCATGCAGATGGGCCCCTCGGCGGGCGCCTCGTAGCCCTCGGGACAGGCGCCCAGGGCCAGGTTGACCTGCGACGCGTTGAAGTCGCGTCCCCCGACGAGGGACTTCACGAACCCGGTGGTCGGCTCCACCGAGACCATGGCCATCTCGAGGGGCGGGTCGGTGCCGTCGAGGGAGTCGGCCACCGCCGCCTCGGCCAGGCCCTGGAGGCGGGGGTCGAGCGTGGTCTCCACCTTCAGCCCGCCCCGGTAGATGAGGTCGTCGCCGTACTTGGCCACCAGGTACCGGCGCACGTAGTCGACGAAATAGGGCTGGGTCGACGACTGGAGCTCGAGCGGCTGGACCAGGGTGGCGTTGCTGGGCGGGGTCGCCTCGCCGTCGACCGCCTTGCCGTCGGACCCGATGAGGAACAGCTCCTGGCCCCGGGCCTCGGCGTACTGGCCCTGGTTGATGCGCTTCTGGTCGCGCATCTCGTCGAGGACGTCCCTGCGGTTGGACTCCGCCCGCTCCGGATTGGCCCGGGGGTCGAAGTCGGACGGGGCCGAGATGAGGCCGGCGAGGAGAGCCGACTCCGACAGGGTGAGCTCGTTCACCGGCTTGTGGAAGTACGACTCCGCCGCCGCCCCCACGCCGTAGGCGCCGCCGCCGAAGTAGATGGTGTTGAGGTAGCGGTAGAGGATCTCGTCCTTGGTGACCTTGCGGTCGAGCTGGCCCGCCAGCACCGCCTCCCGGATCTTGCGGGACAGGGTGCGCTCCTCGCCCGTGTAGACCTTCTTCACGTACTGCTGGGTGATGGTGGACCCGCCCTGGACCACCGTCTTGCCCCGGAAGTCGGCCCACGCCGCCCGCATGGCGCCGAAGATGTCGAAGCCGCCGTGGGAGTAGAAGCGCTTGTCCTCGGCCGCCACCACCGCCTGCTTGAGGATCTCGGGGATGTCCTTCTGCTCGACGGGGATGCTGGTGTCGAAGCGGCGGAAGACGCCGATCTCGGCGCCGGTGGCGTCGAAGACGTGGGTGACCCGGGACTCGACGCTCGGCTTGGGGTCGGGGAGCTCGGGGGAGGGGAAGGGCAGGTAGAGCATCGCCGACAGGGCCGTGCCGGCGGTGACGAGCGGCGCCACGAAGGCGACGGTGACGAAGATGCTCACCGCCTTGACGATCTGCATGCCGCTGGGCATGTTGAAGGCGGGGGTCGGCATTGGATCGGATCCTACGGCCGCCCGGTCGTAAGGTCAGGTCGTGGAGCCCACTTCGCGGCCGCCGTCGGTCGACGCCCTTGCCCGGAGCCTGGCCGACGTCGACCTGCCCCAGCCGCTGCTGGTCGACGCGGCCCGGGCCGCGATCGCGGCCGGCGAGCCGTCGTCGGCGCGGCACCGGGCGGAGGCGGTGGCGGCGGCCCTGCTGCAGTCGGTGGTGAACGCCACGGGAGTGTTGTTGCACACCAACCTGGGGCGGGCGCCGGCCGGGACGGGGCCGCCGGCGTTGCGGTATTCGAACCTGGAGATCGACCTGGTCGGTGGGAAGCGGGCGTCGCGGTCGGCCCACGCCGCCACCCTGCTGGCCCGGGCGTGCGGGGCGGAGGCGGCCCACGTGGTGAACAACGGGGCCGCCGCCTTGTTGCTGGTGCTGGCCGCCCTGGCCCGGGATGTGGGGGTGGTCGTGTCCCGGGGCGAGCTGGTGGAGATCGGCGGCGGGTTCCGGATCCCGGAGGTGATGGCCCAGTCGGGCGCCCGCCTGGTGGAGGTGGGTACGACCAACCGCACCCGCCTGGCCGACTATCAAGCCGCGGTTGACGAGGGCGGCGTCGGCCTGGTGTTGAAGGTGCACCAGTCGAACTACCGGATCGTGGGCTTCACCGAGGCGGTCGAGGTGGGGGAGCTGGCCGGGCTGGGCGTGCCGGTCGCGGCCGACATCGGGTCGGGGCTGCTGGACGCGGCCACCCCCTGGCTGCCGGGGGGACCGCCGGCGTGGCTGGCCGGTGAGCCCGCCGCCCGCCAGACGCTGGCAGCGGGGGCGGGGTTGGTCACCTTCTCCGGCGACAAGCTGTTGGGAGGACCCCAGGCGGGAGTGATCGCGGGCCGGGCCGACCTGGTGGCGGCGTGCGCCCGTCACCCCCTGAGCCGGGCCCTGCGGCCGGGCGGGCTGGTGCTGGCCGCCCTGCAGGAGACGGCGCTGGCCTACCTGCGCCGCGACGGCATGGCCATCCCCTTCTGGCGGATGGCGGCCACGCCGGTGGCCGACCTGCGGCGGCGGGCCGAGGAGTTGGGCGTCGGTCGGGTGTGCTCCACGGTGGCCGTCGCGGGCGGCGGGTCGGTGCCGGGCCACGACGTCCCGTCGGCCGGGGTGGCCGTCGCCGGCGACCACGCCGCCGCCCTGCGGGCCAACGACCCGCCCATCGTGGCCCGGGTCCACGACCGCGAGACCATCCTCGACCTGCGCACGGTCGACCCCGCCGACGACCCGGTCCTGGCCAAAGCCCTCGCCGGCCTCGCCTGAGCCCCGGCCGAACTGGTGACGGAAAACCGCACCTATGGCGGCTGAGCGTCCCCAGTTGCCGGGCGGGCGCCGCCGCCCCTCCCCAACCGGTGACACGGACAGCCCTCTGCCGGCGCTCGCCGTCACCAGTTCGGCGGACTGATGCCGGTCATCGCCACCGCCGGGCACGTCGACCACGGGAAGTCGACCCTCGTGCTCGGGCTCACCGGGATGGACCCGGACCGGTTCGCGGAGGAGAAGGCCCGGGGCCTCACCATCGACCTCGGCTTCGCCTGGACCACGTTGCCGTCGGGCCGGCAGTTGGCGTTCGTCGACGTCCCCGGTCACGTCCGGTTCCTCAAGAACATGCTGGCCGGGGTGGGTGCGGTGGAGGCGTGCCTGTTCGTGGTGGCCGCCACCGAGGGGTGGAAGCCCCAGTCGGAGGAGCACCTGCGCATCCTCGAGCTGCTCGGCGTCGGCCATGGGCTGGTAGCCCTGACCAAGGTGGCCTTGGTCGACGCCGAGACCCGGGAGCTGGCCCGGATGGAACTGGCCGACATGGTGGCGGGGACGTTCCTCGCCGAGGCCGAGGTGGTCGAGGTCGACGTGCCTGCGGGCGAAGGGGTCGGCGAGCTGCGGGAGGCCCTCGACCGGCTGGTCGACGTCACCCCCGCCGCCGTCGACCGGGGCCGGCCCCGCCTGTGGGTCGACCGGGTGTTCGCGGCCAAGGGGTCGGGGACGGTGGTGACGGGGACGCTCGCGGGCGGCGCCCTCTCGGTCGACGACGAACTGGTCACTGCTCCCGGCGGGCGCAAGGTGCGGGTGCGGGGCCTGCAGAGCCTGCAGCAGGCCCGGTCCCGGGTGGAGCCGGGCACCCGGGTGGCGGTGAACCTGTCGGGGGTGTCGCGCGACGACGTGTCCCGCGGCGATGCGCTCGTTCGCCCCGGCCAGTGGCGGCCGACCCGGGCGTTCGACGCCTCCCTGCGCACCCTGGCCGCCCTCGGCCACGACGTCGGCCGCAAGGGGGCGTACCAGTTGTACGTGGGCTCGGGCGAGCACCCGGTGGCGCTGCGGGTTCTCGGGGGCGACGGGATCGGCCCCGGTGACGCCGGGCTGGTGCGCCTCCGCCTGCCGGTGACCGTCCCCCTCCTGCCCGGCGACCGCTTCGTGCTCCGGGAGAGCGGGCGGGACGAGACGGTGGGAGGCGGAGAGGTCCTCGACGTGGCGCCAGTGCTCGCCGCCCGCCGGGCCCGGCCGTCGCGGTCGGTCGACCGGGTGGTGGCCGAGCGGGGGTGGGTCCTGGCCGACGAGCTCGAGCGGCTGACGGGAGAGCGCCGGGAACCGACGGTGGGGCGGTGGGTCATGGCGCCGGAAGCCCTGGCCGCGGACGAGGCCGACCTGCGGGCCGCGGTCGACGGCGCCGGTCCCCTCGGCCTCGACGTGGCCGGCCTCGACGAACGGCGGCGGGCGGTGCTGGCCCGCCTCGACGGGATCGTGGTCGACGGCGGCCGGGCCCGGGCCGAGGCCGCCTCCGATCCCCTGGCCGACCATCCCTACGTGGCCGCCCTGGAGGCGGGCCGGTTCTCGCCGCCCGAGCCCGACGGGGTTGACCGGGCCGAGCTGTCGGAGCTGGTCCGGCGGGGGCTGGTGATCGAGCGGGACGGCGTCTACTTCGCCCCGTCGGCCGTCGAGGAGGCCGCCCGCCGCCTGGCCGCGGCCCTGGCCACGACGCCCGAGGGAATCACCGTCGCCCAGGTCCGCGACGCCCTCGGCACCACCCGCAGGCACGCCCTACCGCTGCTGGCCCACTTCGACGCCACCGGCGTGACCCGCCGGCGGGGCGACATCCGCATCGGAGGCCCGAGGCTGCCGAAGGTCTGGACCTAGACCGTTCTGACAAGGGAGTGCGCTTCGATCCACCGCGTGAGCGCTTCCCTTGGACGTGGTGCGGCTTCAGAGCGGGTGGCGACGAGGCTGCGATCCCCTTCGTCCGGTTCGGTCCGACACCGGCCTGGCGCGGGTCAGTCCTCGTCGGCGTGCTCAGGATCGAGCCGGTGGCGTTGGACGTCGACTGCGTGTCCGATGAGGGAGGACACGGCGGCGTTGCCTGCCTGGCGCTGCAGATCCAGGAGGAAGTCGTGGCCGCTGGACTTGGGTGCCGGTCGCGTCCGGGCCGGCGGTGGCGTGTCCTCGGCGTGGCTGCGCATGGATCCTCCTCGTTCGTGGTCAGCGCGTGCGACGGACGTTCTGGGTGGCTGCGAATCCGGTGACGTAGGTGTCCAGGTCGGTGGGTTTGAACAGCCACACGTGGGTGGTGCCGCGTTTGAGGTCCTGAAAGATCGTGACGCCGCGGTCGAGGTGCACCTGCTGGTCGCTCCCGGCGTGGGGGCCGTTGCGGGCGCCGAGGCTGGTGGTCGGTTCGCCGAGCGCGGCGAGGGCCTCGGCCGCGCTCGGCCGCAGCGTCGGTCGGGGGATGTCGACGCGCCACAGCTCGCGGTCGACGTCCCACATGAAGTGGACGGCCTCGGGCCGGTCGGGCAGGCGCAGCATGGCCCCCAGCCGGTCGTGGCCCGCCACCCTGATCCTCCCCGGTTCGAACTCCATGTCGAAGGCACCGGCAACGACATCCGGGCTGAGCCCAGGCGCCCACGACCACTCGGCCACCCACCCGTCGACCGCTCGGACCAGCCGCTCAGCGTCGTTCACGGGAGCGTGTTTCCGCCGAGCACGTCGGTCACGCCGCGGAAGTACGCGCCCATCATGTTGTGCAGGCCGATGAGGGGCTCCATCTTTTGGGCCTCCTCAAGCTCGGGATAGTGCCCGGGATACCCACCGACAGCCGCCATGTCGGGGGTGTCATCGCCCTGTATCCGCCTGCGGAACGCGCCGTTCGACGTCACCTCGTCGGGGTAGACCGAAGTCCAGGTCTTTTGGGTGAACAGGTCGGTGAAGCCCTCTTGGTACGTGATCTTGTGGTGGGGGTCGGCCAGGGTGTTGTACCAGTCCGTGTAGTCCGGGTGGGCGGTCGTGTGCAGGTACTCGTGAATGAGGGTCTTGAACAGACCCCAGTACTTCTGCCGGGTGTCCGCCCTGTTCGCACCGACTCGGGTGTTGATCTTGACCTGGCCGCCGCCCGCGATCGCCTGGCCGGGCCACATCCGGTCGATGAGCTGCAACCGGCGCAACCTCTCGTCCGCGGCCACACCGAGAAAGGCGTCCAGGCCGCCGGGCTGTGGCGGCGATGCGCCGTCGGGGGTGTTGGCGTAGTGGGCGACGACGTGCCACCGGAGCTCGACCGCATCCGGTGCGTCGAACGCGTGGTGGGCGGTGTTCACCGCGCTGATCTCCGGTCCTCCCGAGTCGAAGACGTGCCAGCGGGCCATGTCGTAGCCGTTGCCGGCCGCCAACGTCTGGTCGGCCAGGTTGCCGGCGGCGAAGGTCAACGCCGGTGCCGTCGCCGAGCCGTACCTCCCGAAGATCGCGTCGACCCGGGCCTTGGCTTCGGCGGCTATGCCCTCCACCTGGCCGCCGGACGCGGTGTCCATGCTGTCTCGGGCATTCTCAACGCTGGCCCAGGCGAAGTCCCTCGTCACCGCGGTGTGGAGGGCGCTGATCAGGTGGTCGTAATAGTCGGCTTTGATGAAGGTGGGAGGCGCCGCCCCGCTGGTGGCCGCCGCGGCCCGGGCGCTGGCGATGGCCGGCGGCGTCAACAGCTTCACGACGTCGTCCTCGCGGGTCGAATCGGCCAGCGAGAGGGCCGCGTCGGGGGCCACGAAGTCGTCGTGCAGAATTTGGAGCGAGTCGAGAATGGGAGCCAGATGGCCCGGCACCGTCATGGTGGTGAACCTGGCCAGGACGGCAGACAGGGCGACGTCAGGGGAGGGCTGGACCTGCAGGACCGCCCGGACCCGTTCGTCGGGGATGGCGCTGATCGCGGCCAGCGCGGCCAGCGGGTTCGCCGATCTGAACAGGGTCAGCAATCGACGCCCGAGGGCGGCGTTGCCCTGCGACCCCTCGAGGGCCGAGATCAGGAAGCACGACTGCTCGTCGCCGTAGCCGGTGCTGACGCCGAGCCGGTACACGAACGGCGGGATCAGATCGCTCACCTCGCCGACGGTGTCGGCCCGATCGCCAGGAGCCAGCTGCAGTATCCGGTTCGCTGCGCCACTGCGCACCGCGGCCGTGATCACACCCTGGTCGCCGGTCGTGAGGAGCATCCGCAGCCAGTTGCGTTCGCTGGGATTGACGAGGCGTTGGACCACGCCGGCCGCGGCCCGATTCCCGGCTGCGCCCGCCAGACGGGCGAACAGCGCAGAGGCACCCACGGCCTGGCTGTCGGGCAGGCCAATGCTGCTCCCGCCGCCAGCGCTGTCGGGGACTGCCGGAGGCCTCAGTCCCCTCGACGATTGGCTGGCCGTGTCCACTGCGGCCGAGGCGTACTCCCGTGCCATGGTGGTCGCGGATGGTAGCCACGACAGCACCGCACCGAGCCGGTGAAGGTGAACATGTGCCTCAGAACAGAGAAAGACTGCCCGATGAGGCAGGAGCAGGGTGCCGCGTCAGACCGCGGCTGCGGGCTGCGGCTCAGCCGGCGCGCGAACTGCTGCCGGCGGTGGCGATCTGCTTGCGCTCGACCTCGTTGAGGCCGCCCCAGATGCCGTGGGGCTCGTGGATCGACATGGCGTAGTCGAGGCATGCGGCCCGCACCGGGCAGATGGCGCAGATCGACTTGGCCCGCTGTTCGCGCGCCTCCCGCTCGTCCTTGCGCTCGACGTGGGACGGCGGAAAGAACACCACCGACTGCGGTCCTTTGCAGGCCGCCCGTTGCTGCCACAGTTCGCCAACCCGTTGCGGCTTTCCCACGCCCTCCCCTTCTCCCTCGGTCTGCTACCGTACCGCCGCCTTCCGGAGATCCACAAGGGGCAAATTGCAAAAAGCGCAGGTCGGGGCCTGTGGATATCTGACGGGGATATCTGACGGGGATATCTGAGGGCATATCTGAAGGGGATATCTAGTGGCCGGCGTCCTTGGCCCCGCCCTCCTCCGGTTCGACCTCCAGCAGGAGCCCGTCGATGGCGATCACCCGGATGGGATCGCCCTCACCGATGGGGGTGGCCCGGTTGGTGCGGGCCCGCCACAGGCCGCCCCGCAACGACACCGTCCCCTCGGGGTCGACGGCCGTACGGGCCTCGCCCATCTCCCCGATCATCGACTCCCGGCCGATCGTCGGCGTGGAGAAGCGGGACCGCACCATCGACGGCAGTCCCGACACCATGAGCAGCACCACGCACACGACCAGCACGAGCATCGTCAGCCACGGGATGTCGATGCCGTCGCCGAACAGCCGCCACGACCCGACCAGCAGCGCCACCGTGCCGATGGCGGTCCACGCCCGGGGCGCGCCCGCCTGGACGTCGACCGAGAACCCGAAGAACGCCAGCGCGACCAGGGCCAGCCCGAGGGGCGTCGTGGGCAGCACGGCCAGGCCGTAGGCGGACAGGACCAGCAACACCGCGCCGGTGGCGCCGGCCACGCCGATCCCCACCGAGAAGAACTCGAAGACGATCAACGCCAGTCCCACGACGAGCAGCAGGTAGGCGACCGACGGGCTGGCGGTGGCGTGCAGGAGCCGTTCCGTCAACGGCAGTTTTCCGAAGCGGACCTCGCCCGCGGCCTGGGTCTGGGTCTTGCCGTCGGACCCAGTGACCACCCGGGCCGTCTCCAGCTCCCGCCCGCCGACCACCTTGGCGTCGAGCTCGGCCAGGAACTCGCCGATGGTGGGGACGACGGCGTCGACCAGGCCCCGTTCCACGGCCGTCTCCGGCCCCAGCGAGCCGGGCACGCCTTCGATCCGGCCGATCCGAGTACGGGGCGCCATCCCCGCGTAGGCGGCGGCGGTGACCAGTCGGGCCGCCCCGCCGTAGGCCCGACCCCCCGTCGGTCCGATCCACACCGTCACCGGCACCGACGAGTGGGTGACGCGAAACACCAGCTCATCGAGCTTCTGGCTGTCGATCAGGGCCCCCGGGCTGTTCAGCTGGATGACAACGACCTCGGCGTCCTCCGCCTGGGCGTCCAGCAGCGAACGCACCAGGAAGTCGGCCACGATGGCGTCGATCCGCCCCTTGACCTCGAGGATGTGGACGGGCCGGATCCCCTCGTCGTCGGCCTGGGCCCCGGCCCCGACGGCCGCGCCGAAGAGGCCGGCGGAGGCCAACATCGACAACAGGAGGGTGGCAAGTAGTCTGCGCATGGGTTGGATCCTCGCGAGTTCGTCACTCAGTCGCGAGTCGTCATCGTCGCCGGGAAGGGGGGCGTCGGCAAGACGACGGTATCGGCCGCGCTGGCCCGCATGGCCGCGTCCGCAGGTCTGTCGGTCCTCATCGTCGAGCTGGAAGGCAAGAGCGGCCTCGCCTCCGCCTTCGGGTCCCTCGAGATGCTGGGCTACACCGAGCGCACCCTGGCCCCCGGGATCAAGGCCCGCTCGATCACCGCCGACGAGGCCCTCCTCGAGTACCTCGACGAGCACGCCCTGTCGAAGGTGGCCCGCAAGCTGGCCACCAGCGGCCTCATCGACGTGGTGTCCACCGCCGCCCCCGGCATCAAGGACATCCTCATCCTGGGCAAGGTCAAGCAGCTGGAGCAGGCCCGGGCGGCCGACGTGATCATCCTCGACGCCCCCGCCGCCGGCCACGCCCTCAGCTTCCTGATGAGCGCCCGGGCCCTGGTCGACGTCGTCCGCAGCGGCGTGGTCCGCACCCAGGCTCAGGGCGTGCTGGAGATGCTCACCGACGCCCGCCGGTGCCAGGTCCTGCTCGTCACCATCCCCGAGGAGACGCCGGTCAACGAGGTGGTGGAGACGGCCGACGCCCTGAAGGACAAGGTGGGCATGGCCCTGGCCGGGCTGGTCGTCAACGGCCTCTACCCCGTGCTCGACGGGCTCGACGCCGACCCGGAGAAGGTGGCCGACGCCCAGAGCGTGGGTTTGTTCGAGGGGGAGGCCGACGTCCTGCGGGCCGCGGCCACCTTCCGCCAGCGGCGCCAGGAGCTGCAGGAGGAGCAGATGGCCCGCCTGGCCAAGGCCCTCGACCTGCCCCAGATCGTCCTGCCCGCCATCTTCGCCGTCGACCTCGGCCTCACCGACGTCGACACCCTGGCCCAGGCGTTGGTCGACGGCGTGGCCGCCCTGCCGTCGCCGTCCCCGCAGGCGCCGACGGCGTCGGCGGCGGGGTCGAAGCCGGCGCCCGCGTTCAGGACCAGCTGGTGACCGCGGCCGGCGGAGGGCAGCCCAACGGGGGCCTGTCCGACCTGGTCTCGTCCCGCTCGGTCGTGGTGTGCTGCGGACCGGGCGGGGTGGGCAAGACCACGGTGGCCGGCGTCCTGGCCCTGGAGGCGGCCCGGCGCGGGCGGCGGGCGGTGGTGATGACCGTCGACCCGGCCAAGCGCCTGGCCGACGCCCTCGGCCTGCAGAACCTGCCCAACTGGCCCCACCGGGTCGACGGCCCCTGGGCGGGCGAGCTGTGGGCGCTCATGCTCGACACCAAGGCGACGTTCGACTCGCTGGTGACGAAGTACTCCCGCCGCCAGACCCAGGCCCAGGCCATCCTCGCCAATCGCTTCTACAAGAACATGGCCGAGGGACTGTCGGGCATCCAGGAGTACATGGCCATCGAGAAGCTGTTCGAGCTCAACGACGAGAAGCGCTTCGACCTGATCGTCATCGACACCCCGCCCACCCGCAACGCCCTCGACTTCCTCGACGCCCCCCGCCGCCTCACCGGGTTCATCGACAACAAGTTCTACAAGTTCCTCATGGCCCCGTCCCGGCCGGGGCTGAAGGCGCTCAACCTCGCCACCGCCGCCATCCTGCGAGGGGTGTCCAAGGTGGTCGGGTCGGAGGTGGTGGCCGACGCGGTGACGTTCTTCCAGGCGTTCGAGGGGATGGAGGAGGGCTTCCGCGACCGGTCCCACCGCATGCGGGGGCTGCTGGCCGACTCGGGGACCGCGTTCGTGCTGGTGGCGTCGCCCCGGCGGGACGCGGTACGGGAGGTCGGGTTCTTCGCCGACAAGCTACGCCAGTCGGGGATCGTGGTGAAAGGGCTGGTGGTGAACCGTACGCATCCCCGGTTCGGGACGGGCCTGGCCGAGTCCGACCGGGAGCGGGCGTTGACGCTGGCGGGGACGCCGCTGGGGCCGCTCTACGAGAACCTGGCCGACTTCTCCCAGATGGCGGCGGCCGAGGGCAGCCACATCGACTCGCTGGTGGCCAAGGTGCGGGCCCAGGCCCTGGCCAAGGTGCCGGAACTGTCAAGCGACGTCCACGACCTCGACGGCATGTCCGAGATCGCCCGCTACCTGTTCGTGGCCGACGAGGTGGCGACTGCGACCCCGGCGACGGCCACGTCCCCGGCGGCGACGGCGATTTGAAACACTCGAAGCGGGGGTGATCTCGGCCGTCGGAGCCGTTTTGACCCCGCTACGGGCGTTTGAAACCGCGGGCCCGTCAGCGGCGGTGGTCGTCGATCCCGGCCTGCTCCTTTTCCTCGGTGAGCGACCGGGCCGCCTCGGCCAGGGTGTCGGTGACCGTCACGATTCGGTCGAAGCCGGTGGTGTGCAGCAGGCGGACCAGGGTGGGCCGGTTGCAGCAGACGGCGACGTCGCCCCCGACTTCCCGCGCCCGACGGATGCCGCCGATGAGCGCGCCCAGCCCGGCCGAGTCGACGAACGGCACGTCGGACATGTCGATGAGGAGCTTCGGCCTCGACGCCAGCTCGCCCAGGGCTTCCCTGAACTGGCCGACGGTGTAGGCGTCCAACTCCCCGACGGGACGACAGATCGTGTAGTCGTCGCGCTCCTCGAGGTCGATCCGGAGCACAAGGCCTCCTGGTGTTGCCGGGTGAGACACAGTGGATGCTACCCAAGCACCGCTCCCGCTACGCTGCGACGTCAATGGCCGAAGTCCTCGTCGTCAGTGACTCGGCCAAGGTGCGGGCCGACGTCGTGAGCGCCATCTTCGACCCCACCACCAACGTGCGGGAGCTCACCCGGGGCAATGAAGTGCGGGCCGCGGTCGACGACACCACCCCTGACCTGGTCGTGATCGACCTGCAGATCGGCAAGATGGGCGGGATGGCCACCTGCATGGACCTGCGCCTGGAGGAGAGCGGCGGCCGCCTGCCCCACGTGCCGGTGTTGTTGTTGCTCGACCGCCGGGCCGACGTCTTCCTCGCCCGCCGGGCCGGCGCCGACGGCTGGATCGTCAAGCCCCTCGACCCCCTCCGCCTGGCCAAAGCCATGCAGACGCTGCTCGACGGCGGCATCTACCAGGACGAGGCCTACCGCCCGCTGACGGTGTCGCCGGTTCCCGGACGGATCGCCGACGCCGTCGGGTAAGGTGGCTGGGCAACGGGAAGTGGCGCAGCTTGGTAGCGCGCAGCGTTCGGGACGCTGAGGCCGCGGGTTCAAGTCCCGCCTTCCCGACCAGGAATGGTGCAGGTCAGGGCGTCTACGGCCCTGGCTGACTGGTGGGTCAGCGGGGGCCCAGGCCGCGAGCAGGCCGCGGGAATTCCATGAACCGCGTCCCGAGCCGCTCCGCGGCAGCCTCGTCCGCGGCCGTCGTGGCCTGCGCGTAGACCGCGATCGTGAGCCGGGGATCGCTGTGGCCGAGCCGGGTTTGAGCGGTTTTGAGGTCGACGCCGTCGAGCACCATTCCGGTCGCGTTGGCCCGCCGGAGGTCGTGGAAGGCGAGGCCCTCGAGCTCGGCGGCGACGGTGGCCGGGTTCCAGACGCGCTGGCGGAAGTGGCCGTAGTCGAGCGGCCCGCCCTTGGGCGCCGAGAAGACGAACTGGTCGGCGTCGGCACCCGTGAGCCCCCGACTCGCCAGATGGTCGCTCAGGAGGGCCATGAGGGCCGCTGGGACGGCCATGGTGCGGCGGCCGGCCCGTGACTTGGGCGGTCCCAGAACTGTGGCGCCCTTGGGGCCGCGAGTGACTTGCTCGGCAACTTCGAGTGTCGAGCGGAGGAAGTCCAGGCGCCCGACCCGTAGGCCGGCGCACTCGCCCCATCGCATGCCGAGAACGGCGCCGAGGTACGCCATGGGCCCGTAGTCGCCCATGGCGTCGGCGAGGCCGGCCAATTCCTCGGCCGTGACGACGTGACGGGTGGTTTGGACAACGGCCGGGAGGCGGATGCCGCGGCACGGCGAGCGGACGATGAGGTCGGCCGCGACGGCGGCGTTGAGGATGGCCCGGAGGACGTCGTATTGCCGCCGGACCGTGCGAGGCGCCACCTCGGCCGTCCATGCCGTCACGATGGCCTGGACGTCCCCGGGCTTGATCGTGCCCAGGCTGCGGCCCTCGAGCGTCGGGAGCAGGTGGTTCCGGAGAATCGACTCGTCTCTCGCCGAGGCGCTCGGCCGTTTCCCCGGAGTGGCCAGCCACTCCTCGGCCCAGGTGCCGAATGTGACCCGGGAAAGCGCCGGGTCGATATAGGCGCCGGAGAGCTTGGCGTGCTCAACCGAGGTCAGCCATCGTCGGCATCGACCCGCCGGGCGAACGTCCTCGACCTCTCACGGCCGTCGGGGTCCCGGTACCGAGCCCGCCACCGCCCTGCCCCCCGCTTCTCCACGTGCGCCATACCAACGCCCCTGCCAATGAACTAGAGAGAAAGATTGTTTAGATCGGCCTCAATATCAGCAGCGCGCAATTCATGGCCGAGTCTCAGCTTCCAGCTGCCGGACGGATCGAGCGGCAAATAGAGCACTCCGTCGAGATCGCTCGGCTTTTCCACGCCCTCTCCCAACAGCGCGATAACCTTTCCGCGGCCCAGTCTCCCGTGGAACCATCCGAGTTCGTACACAACATTCTGCCGTGCACGGTCCGCGAGATCAGACGGCAAACTGCCCGACTTCAATCGGCCTTCATCATCTGGAGTTAGTAGAACTACCGCAGCGCCCGCTTCCGATGCGTAGTCCTCGAATTTCTCGATTATGGTACGCCCACCATCGGGCTGTTCGTGGAGGATAGTCGGAGCGTTGCCAGTTATTTGCTCAATCGTTCTGGCCAGTTCATGCTTAGCGTCTGTCGCACGTCCGTGAACAATGAAGACACGCTGCCCTCTCTGATCAACATGATCCCCAACGGGAGTCGGTTCAGAATATTCTTCATCAAACAGATCGATTCGGTCGCGAATCGACATAAGCCGCTGGATACGACCATTCAGCGTCATCGCGGTCTTCGCAATCTTCTCTTCTAAGGTTGGGGGTCGGTCATATGCGGATGAGATTCGCCCGAGCACGAGGGGCTCATAGTCGCGAGCCATAGATCGAGTGAAGGCCTGTTCCATAACCGTTCGGTTTCTCGCGTGCCAGCGTTCGCTCAGTGGTCGCAACTCGTCGTATCTCAGCCGGGAATCCGGAGTCGATAAGGACTCGGCGACCCGCGCGCCTTCATCGATCTGGCGATCGAGCTCCAACTGGATTCTCGAACGTGGCCACCGCAGCCGGATTTGTCCGGCGTCGTCCGCAGCCTTGCTCGGTGTCCCTTTCGCCATCGGCGCAAGAGTATCAGCGCCGCTTGGTGGACCTGCGAAGTTGCGGAGAGCCGACTCGGTGGGACGTAAGATGATGGAATGGTCCGAATACTTCGGCATTTCTTGTTCTGCGATAACGGCATGGTCGATCAATTCCTTGAGCAGATCGAAGGTGGTGCGTTCGACGAGGAATCCGTGAGTCGACGTCATGGGCAAAATGCTACCAATGAGGTGGGGGAAACGTCCTCAGAGGAACGCGGACTTACTCTCAGGCAAACCTCTTCCTCTCGATTTGATCGGCTCTATCGGCTGCTCCTTGAAGATGGGGCCATCAAGGAGCTCGATGGAATCGATGACGAAGTCTGGTCTGAAATTCGTTCAAACGAGTTCATTCAAGTGAGCGGGATGCTTATCGTTCCCGACATAATCAAGCAGATCGCTGCTATGCAAGGAATCAGTCAGATGCTGCCTCTGATCGAAATGGCGAATGATCTGGTAGATCCTGAGCAGCGAATACCGACCATGGAGCTCGAGGGTGTCAAACAGAAGATGCCTGTGCTGTCAGGTGTGGCAGAGCAGGTAGCCAACCGACCGGTGCCGTGCATAATTGCCGTAGCAGGCGCTCCGCGATTCAAATTTCTGACGCAGCTCTCTCGTGCACACCTGATCGGCACGGTCGACGATCTGGAGGGTGAAGCCACAGTCTTAGGAAGGGTCCAACGGAAACTTGCGAGAGGTCAATCGGAGGATGCTGAAGGAGAATTGATTGGCCTGCCGAGACAAGCGAGACTCGAAAGGCGGAGGGGGCCTCAAAAGCCTACGACTAGGCTCACCTATCCTGGGGCGGTATTGGCACCGCTTTCTATCTGGAGATAACGCCGCCAGCGGAAGGATCGCTATCGTCATAGGTGCGCCGACGCTACATTGCCCCGCGCCCCAGCCCGTCCTCATCGACGGCTTCGAAGCAACTCGATGGCCTCTCCTTCGACGTCGAGTTTTGATGCCGCGCGGACAAGGAGATCGGCCAGGACTCGATCGTCGGGCGGGATGAATCGCTCACCGTCCAAGCCGTTGCGGTCGAGCAGCCACTTCGCCAGAAGTAGCGCCGTGCGCTTGTTCCCTTCAGTGAAGCCCTGCGCCCGAGCGACGCGGTAGGCGATTACCGCAGCGGCCTCGACGGGGTCGTCGACCTCGTCGATGGCTGCAAGCGCCCTCTCCACCCGGTCGAGGTCGTCAGGCTCGTCGAACCATTCGTCGTCATCACGGACGGCGCGGTTGAACTCGACAGCCAGCCCGATTGTCGGTCGCCTCAATGCTCGCGGAGATAGACGAGCAGCTCGCGATACCGATCGAGCTCCTC
This sequence comes from Actinomycetota bacterium, assembly GCA_034669165.1. GTDB lineage: Bacteria > Actinomycetota > Acidimicrobiia > Acidimicrobiales > AC-14 > JAXDMK01. The sequence continues at coordinate 29,179 of JAXDOC010000025.1, read as the reverse complement.
CTTGAGCCAGGCGCGGTCGTCAGCGTCGAGGTCCAGCTCCTTCTCCTCGATCACCTGCTTCGCGTCCGTCATCGAGTCAGCGTACCGCTGGCCCAGTCCTGCCGTCGTCGGCGACGTCCCACGACGACGCCGCAGCGCGACCTGCCGGAGAAACAACCTGCAGTAGTCCGGCCCGCACCTCTTTGACGAGGTGGTCGTCCTGGCGGCGCAGACCTGCGTGGTCGTCGAGCGTCCGAAACCCCCACGAGTCGTTCCGACCAGACCGGTTCCGGAGATCACGCTCCTCGTGCTCAAGTCTCCAATGAGGACAGCCTTCGGTCCTGTTTCGTCGCTTCGCGCCGCCCCAGGACCTCGGCACGCACTTGCACCAACGGTGCGACGGCATTTTCGGCCCGCGGCCTGGCGGTCCTCAGGCCGCGGCTAGGCCGCGGCCAGGCCGCGGAAGTACGGACAACTGCGCGCAAGAGAGGGCAACAGAGGGCAACAAAATCGCAGGTCAGAGGCCATATCTCGCCAAGAGTGCTCGTGAGCGAAACGCCCTAAACAGCGTTCGGGACGCTGAGGCCGCGGGTTCAAGTCCCGCCTTCCCGACCAGGAAACATGCAGGTCAGGGCGTTTTCGGGGTCGGTGTCGTCGGGGCCGGCGGGGCCGACAGACCACAAACAGACCACAGTCGTGGCGGCCAGTAGAGGTCGTCGGCGGCCACGCAGGGGCACCAGCCACCACCGTTGTATCGGTCACCGGGAACAATTTCGGCACGGCGGGCCCCACCTCAGAGTGCAGGTTGGCGCCGCCCGCAGCCTACGGCCGGTCTACGATTCACCCCGACCGCTCTCGGGGCTGGAGCGGTTCTCAACAGCCCTCCTCAAGAGTTCGGCCGTGATCGCCTACAGAGGAGCCGGCCGGCCGACTGGCAAGCAGCCAGAAGCCCCGAGGAGGATCGTTGGCATCGATCCGGCGCAAGCCGAGCGGTCGGTGGGAGGCCCGGTACCGAATGCGCGTGGCGCCATGCATGCGCAGACGTTCCCGACTAAGACCGCGGCCGTTCAGTGGTCGAGGGAGACCGAGACCGACGTCCGGCGTGGCGACTGGATCGACCCGCGTCTCGGCCGGAGAACGTTCCGGGACTGGTCGGACGAGTACCTGAGCACCATCGTCCACCTGCGGACGGTCACCAGGCGTGACTACGAGCGCCAGCTGCGGGTCCACATCGTCCCGGTGTTCGGCGACCGGCCGATCGGCCAGATCGACCAGGTCGACATCCGCCGGTTCATGTCGGACCTGCGCTCGACCGGTATGGCGCCGAAGACGTTGCAGAAGGTCCGGCTCGTATTGCGGCAGGTGCTCGAGACCGCACGTGGTTCTGGCGCGATCAAGGCCAACCCGTGCGAGGGCATCCGCCTCCCCCGAGCGGAGGCCAAGGAGCCGATCTTCCTGACCCCGATCAGGTCGAGATGCTTGCCCGGGCGGCGCGACCCCCGTACGGCGTCCTCATCCGGTTCGCCGCTGCCACCGGACTGCGTCCCAGCGAGATCTGCGGCTTGCGGGTGCGTCGGCTCGACCTGCGGGCGGGCACGGTCGAGGTGGCCGAGGCCCGTACCGTCGTCGGAGGGCGCACCGAGGACGGGCCGCCCAAGAGCGGGTCCCGGAGGACCGTGCATCTCCCGGCATCGGTCTGCGCCCAACTCCGGGACGACCTGAGCCTGCGCGCCGCCGAGGCCGGTCGGCCATTGACCGGGGACGACTACGTGTTCACCGCGCCCGAGGGCGGGCCGCTCCGCCGAGACCTGCTCCACAAGCGGATCTTCCGACCGGCGGTGATCGAGGCCGGGCTGCCGGGCTCACTGCGCATGCATGACCTCCGGCATACCTGCACGTCGATCCTGATCGCCCTCGGCGCCCATCCGAAGGTCATCCAGGAGTGGCTGGGGCACCGGTCGATCATCGTCACCATGGACGTCTACGCCCACCTCTTCCCGTCCCTCAACCAGGACCTGGCTGACCAGATGGACGGCGTGTTCCGCCGGGCCGCCGGCGCCCACGAGGCGGAGGCGGCGACGGAGACCGAAGCCGAGTGAGCATCGATCCCGACTGGCCACGCACCAGCGGCCTGCTGGAGGTCGGAGCGAGATCGCGGGGGCGGACTTCTGACTGAGCCCGGTATCGTTGGCAGAGTCGCCAGCCCGCGAGGAGGTGCCATGTCGGACAACGCAGCCAATCGCGAGACCGGTCCGAAGCCGCCGACAACCATCGCCGAGGTTCTTCAGCGCATCGAACCGATGGGGGACCTGCGTCAGTTCGCGATCGATGACCTGACACCCGAGGATGAGGACGAGTTCTTCCGGATCCTCGAGGACGCCTGAGAGATGGCGACGGCGGTCGTCGTTGACACGATGATCGCCAGCGCCTGGCTCGGCCTGCGGGCCTCCGAGCGCAAGGCAAGGTGGCAGGCCCTACTTGAACGGTCAGCCTGGGTTCTTCCGTTCACGGTCGTCGCCGAGATGCGCTTTGGCGCAGAGGTCGCTCGCTGGGGTTCGCGACGACGAGAAGTGCTCGACCGCCTCATCTCCCGTGCCGGTGCAATGCCTCCCCTGGACGCGGTAACCGACGCCTACGTCGACCTCCGAACCTGGACGGTGCGGACCGGTCATGGCCTTGGCGCCAAGGATCATGAGGCCGATCGCTGGGTCGCTGCGGTCGCCATGGCAGCGAAGCTCCCGCTGGCGACCGAGGACTCGATTTTCGACGGAGTGACGGGGCTCCTTCGCGCGACCCCCGAGGATCAGTAGGGACACGCTGGCGTGAGCACTCAAGTGACCGACCGGGCCGCGAGCCTGTGGGAGGACGGAGCCCGTTGGGACGCAATCCTCGCCACCCTCCGCGCTGAGGGATTCACCAAGGTCGACTGCATCAAGGCGACCGTAGAGCTGCTCCGGCTGCCGTTAGCGGACGCCAAGCGGGTCGTCCACGACAGCCAGACGTGGGCTGACGTTCGAGGACTCGACGACGAATGGCTCGACAGCCTCGTCGCCGAGCTCGACGTCACCGAATCCCGCTTCTGACCCGGACAGACCACAAACAGACCACATTCGTCCGCGTTCGGCCGGTTTTCAGCGGTCACCAGCGGACAGCCCGATACCAGCCCTGACCTGGGCTGTTACGCCGAAATGCCCCTTGACCTGCACCGCCGAAAATGCCCCAGACGGGGTTCGGGACGCTGAGGCCGCGGGTTCAAGTCCCGCCTTCCCGACCAGGAAACATGCAGTCGGGGCCTCTACGGCCCTGGCTGACGAGTGGGTCAGCGGGGGCCCAGGCCGCGAGCAGGCCAGGGGAATTCCATAAACCGCGTCCGAGCCGCTCCGCCGCGGCCTCGTCGGCGGCCGTCGTGGCCTGCGCGAAGACCGCGATCTCCTCGCCACCCTCGGGGCCGAGGGCTTTACCAAGGTCGATTGCATCAAGGCCACCGTCGAGCTGCTCCGGCTCCCCTTGGCGGACGGAAAGCGTGTCGTCCACAACAGCCAGGCGTGGGCCGAAGAACGGGGCCGCGACGACGAATGGCTCGACAGCCTCGTCGCCGAGCTCGACGTCACCGAATCCCGGACAGACACAAACAGGTACCTGAAGCCGGGGAGTCTGCCCTTCCGGCTGCCCCGAGAGACATTTCTGTCCGATCGGTGTCGCCCTAGTTTCGGGCGATCGAACAGCGGATCGCGGACCAGGCGCGGCCCCCGCCGACTGCCCCCGCCGCTCGGCTCACCAGTCAGCCGGCGGGGCCCGGCCAGGGAGCGCCCGCCTGCTGCTCGCCCTCGGAAGTCCAGCGGCTCCAGCGGCTGGTGGGGAACCGGGCCGTGGTTGCCTGGCTGACGGCGCCGCCACCCCCGCCACCGTCCCCGCCTCCCACGGTGCAGCGCAACATCGGCTTCGAGTTCGAGAACCCCCTGATTCACATCCGCCAGGTCGCGACCGCGGAGAAGATCGCCGCCAGCGGACGAGCCGGGGAGCTCACCCCCGAGCAGTGGCCCGAGGAGGCGCCCGAACCGCTGGAGGCCAAGAAGCCGGCGATGTGGCTGGGTGACGGCCCGGGCACGGTCGAGGCCGACGACACCCTCGGGAAGGGCAAGGAGGACGTCGAGATCGTCGTGCCCCGGCTGAAGCCGTTCAAGCGTGGCTTCCCCCTCACCGAAGCGGGCCACGGGGCGATGCTCGACGCCCTCGAACTGGCCTCCAAGTTCGCCCTCGCAGCAGGCGGGCAAGGGGCGGAGAGCGCGGGCGAGGTGCGCGTCCGAAAGGAGAAGGCCCGCCACGACATCGACACTCGACGAGAGAGGTGGAGGACGGAGCACACCGGCACCCAACTGGCCAAGAACAAAGCCCTTGTCAAGTCGGTGACGAAGAAGTCGAAGTCGGCACCGCTCCCGCCGATCGACGATTTCAAGAAGGTCATGAAGGAGGTGAAGCTCTTCGACAAGGGCAAGGGCAAGATCCAGGACAAGCGGCGGGTGCAGAGCGATTTCGACCGCATGCGCGCCGAACTCGTGCGGCGCGGGCTGATCCCGCCCGAGCCGACCAGGGCCGACATGCGGATGTACCGAGACCTCACCGCCGTCACCGAGTTCTGGCCCGCCGGGGACGGCCTCGTCCTCGGCGAGGCTGCCTTCGCTCGACACAGATGGGCGGTGCACGTGACGATGGGCATCCCGCTCAGCGCTCTACCCCAGCGGCTGGTCGCCGGCTGGCACAACGGGATGAAGCCTCTCGGCCACCTCTACGAGAACGGGATTCCCGAGGCAGGTGCGCTGGCCGGCTTCATGCGCCTGGTCGCCTCCTACCTGTGGGGGGCGGAGGAGTGGAGGGAAGAGAAGTCGAGGAACCCGAAACAGATGGTCGACCTGCTGGCTCGCAACAACTTTGCGGCCATGTTCGAGATGGTGCCGGGACCGACCCGCATCGCCATCGCCGGGCAGCCGGACACGTGGTTGGCCGCCTGGGGGACCGAGTCGCTGGGCCTCGACGCGCCCCTCATCTCGAACATCCACAACGGGTTGGAGACGGACTACAGCCGGAGGGAGTGGCTTCTCGAGATGATTGGCCGTGTCGACAACAAGAAGCACGTCCCGGGGGTCGACCTGATCGCGACCGACACCCGTCTCGAGTCGCTGGACTCCATGGGAAAGTGGACGCAGTTCGACACCGGGAAGGACGACGAGCCCGTCCCGATCTTCGAGGACCGGCTCCGCGAGAACTGGACTCCGAGCGACTGGGTTGCCCGAGGGAACGAGTTCTACAAGAGGAACCTCCAGCTGCAGGAGGGCTGAGCCCGGCGGTTCGTGGGGGCGACGGCCGTCGTGCCAGATGTCGGGCGAGCAGCCGACGGGTCAGGCCCCGGGAGGTCGATCCTCCCGGCGGAGGAGGGCCGAGATGCGTTGGTGCGACACGCCGAAGCGCTGGGCGATGGTCGAGATCGTCGCTCCCTCCAGCCGTAATCCCCGCGCCAAGGCCCGCCGGAGCCTGCCGCCGGCGTCGGTGAGGCGGCCGATGATCCGGCCCGTCAGCCCGAGGACGCTGGGTCGTTCGTCGGGCCCGAGGAGGTCGAGCCAGCTCCGGCCCTCGGCCCGGCCCTCGCGCAGTTCCCGGAGGCGCCGGACGAGGAGGCGTTCGTCCTGGGCGTTCGCCTCGACCGCGGTGGCGAGGCCTTCGACAGCCGCCAGCACCCCGCCGGGGTCTTCGTGCACCTCGATGACGGTCACCCTGTGTCTCCTCCCCGGATTAGGCGTCACTCGCCTCGGGTACGGCCTTCCCGGCAACGGGGGTTGCACAAACGGGAGGGAGTGCCCTGAGGCGGGACGACTCGGCGGACGCGAACGATGCACAGGCGCCATCGGTGTCGTGGGAGGAATCCTTCCCGCCCGAGGCGGCCGCGGTACGGCGCTCCCGAGTCGGCGTGAGCGGGGCCCTGCAGGAAGCCGGCCTCTCTCCCCGGGTCGTCACCGACGCGCTCCTCGTGCTGGCCGAGTTGGTGGGCAACGCGGTGCGCCACGCCGGCACCGACTTCACCGTCACCGTCACCGTCCACGAGGGGGTGCTCCGCATCGAGGTGTTCGACTACGACACCCGCCCGCCGGCGCTGGTCGGGCTCGACGACGAGTCCACCAGCGGCCGCGGCCTGCACATCGTGGCCGGCATCGCCCGCGACTGGGGTTGGCAGACGGCGGACAGCGACGACGGGGTGTCGGGCAAGCGGGTGTGGGCCGAAATGGCGGCCGACCTGCCCGGCGAGAGCGCCGACCGTTAGACGGCCACCCGCCAGGTGATCGGCAGGTCGTTGGCCAGCCCGTAGTCGAAGCTGACCTCGACGGGGCCGGCGTTGGTGTTTCGCAACGACCAGCCCGTGCCCTGGAGGGCCTTGAGCCCGATGGAGTCCACCCCGTCGCCGTTCCAGTCGCCCACCACCGGATAGGTGGCGCCCGGGGTGCCGAACCCGACGGTCCCCGCGTCGGCGGCTCCCGCGCTGGCGGTTTGGCGCAACGTCCACGTCGCGGTGGCGGCGGTGTAGGTGCCGATGCCGTCGACGCCGTCGCCATCCCAGTCCCCGGCCACCGGGATCGTCCTGGGCCAGCTGTCGGACCCGAACGTGAACGTCGTCGTCGTCCCGTCGCTGTACCGCACCCACCAGGAACCGTTCCGGAACAGGGCCAGGTCGTCGATGCCGTTGCCGTCGAAATCCCGCCAGCGGGTAACCGCGGGGGTCGTTGACGTCGAGACGACTGGTGTCGGGTAGATATCCCTCACGCCCCCGCAAACGCTCGGGCGTTTCCGGGTCCGAAAGAATTTCCCTCGCGCTGTCGATTTCGGCGGGCGACGTTCGTGTAGGTGGCGAAGGGCAGGCACGGTGCCAGCCGACAGAGGAGGAACACCATGACGCAGTACATGCTCTCCGTGTACATGGAAGAGGGCTTCGAGGCGACCGAGGAAGAGATGCAGACGATGTTCAAGGACGTCGACGCCCTCAACGCCCAGATCAAGTCCGAGGGCGCCTGGGTGTTCGCCGGCGGTCTGCACCCGGCCGAGACGGCCACCGTCGTCCGGGCCCAGGGCGGCGACGTCCTCACCACCGACGGCCCCTACGCCGAGGCCAAGGAGCAGCTGGGCGGCTTCTGGGTCATCCAGGCCCCCGACCTCGACGGCGCCCTGGCCTGGGCGTCCAAGGCCACCGTCGCCTGCCGCGGCGCAGTCGAGGTGCGGCCGTTCCAGGACGACACCGGGGACATGAACGAGGGGTGACACCCGAGGAGTCCGAGGTCGAGAGGGCGTTCCGGCATGAGTCCGGGCGAGCGGTTGCGGTCCTGGTCCGTGTCTTCGGAGACATCGACGTCGCCGAGGAGGCGGTCCAGGAAGCGTTCGTGGTCGCCCTCCGCAAGTGGCCGGAGACGGGCGTCCCGCCCAGCCCGGCCGGATGGATCATCACCACGGCCCGGAACCGGGCCATCGACCGCCTGCGGCGGGAGTCGTCCCGGGACGACCGTCACGCCGAGGCCGCAGTCCTGCAGACCCCCGACGAACCGAAGGAGGTGGGCCCCGTGGAGGACGACCGCCTCCGTCTGATCTTCACCTGCTGCCACCCGGCCCTGGCGCCGGCAGCCCAGGTGGCGCTGACTCTGCGCCTCATCGCCGGGCTGCAGACCCCCGAGATCGCCCGGTCGTTCCTGGTGCCGGAGGCCACCATGGCCCAGCGCCTGGTCCGGGCCAAGAACAAGATCCGGGCCGCCAACATCCCCTACCGCATCCCGGGCGACGCCGAGCTACCCGACCGCCTGCGGCCGGTGCTGGCGGTGGTCTACCTGGTGTTCAACGAGGGCTACGTGGCCACCGCCGGCGACGACCTGGTGCGGGCCGAGCTGTGCGAGGAGGCCGTCCGCCTGGCCCGCCTGCTGGCCGACCTCATGCCCGACGAGCCCGAGGTGCTGGGGTTACTGGGCCTGCTGCTGCTTACCGAGTCCCGCCGGCCGGCCCGCACCGCTCGTGACGGGTCGATCGTGCGGTTGGCGGATCAGGACCGGTCGTCGTGGGACCGGGAACTGGTGGCCGAGGGGCAGGCGCTGGTGCGGGCCTGCCTGCGCCGCAACCACCCGGGGCCCTATCAGATCCAAGCCGCCATCGCCGCCGTCCACAGCGACGCCCCGACTGCGGTCGACACCGACTGGTCGCAGATCGTCCGCCTCTACGACCAGCTCCTCGTGGTCGCGCCCACGCCCGTCGTCGCTCTGAACCGGGCCATCGCCCTGGCCGAGCTCGACGGCCCCGCGGTCGCCTTCGCCGCCGTCGAGCGGTTGACGGCCCTCGACGCCTACTACCTCTTCCACGCCACCCGGGCCGACCTCCTGGAGCGCCTCGACCGCTATGACGAGGCCGTGGCCGCCTACGACGCCGCCCTCGACCGCACGACCAACGCCGCCGAGCGCCGCCTCCTCGAGCACCGCCGCGACGCGGTCAGCGGGACAGGAGCGTCGTAGGCGGGAGCGCAAACGCGGCAGAGTTGGGGCGATGCCCGTCCATATCCTCACGCTCGTGTGTCCCGACCGGCCGGGGATCGTGGCCAGCATCTCCCAGGGGCTGGTCGAGCTCGACGCCAACATCCTGGAGAACGCCCAGTTCAGCGACCAGCCGACGAACACGTTCGTCATGCGGACCCGGTTCGAGACGCCGGTGGAGTCGTCGGTGTGGGTGGAGGACGCCCTCGAGCCCCGCTCGTCGGAGTTGGGTGCCACGGTGCGGGTCCGGCGGGAGGACCAGCGCCAGCGGGTGATCGTCCTGGTGTCGAAGTACGACCACTGCCTGGTCGACCTCCTCTACCGCTGGCGGGCCGGGGAGCTGGCCATCGACATCCCCGTGGTCGTGTCCAACCACCCTGACCTGCGGGACCTGGTGGTCGGCCACGGGATCGCCTTCGAGGAACTACCGCCGTCGAAGGACGAGGCCGACGCCCGCCTGCTGGCGCTGGCCGACGCCCACCACGTCGATCTGGTGGTGCTGGCCCGCTACATGCAGGTGCTCTCCGAGCCGGTGTGCCGGGCGCTGGCGGGCCGGCTCATCAACATCCACCACTCCTTCCTGCCCGGGTTCAAGGGGGCCAAGCCCTACCACCAGGCCTGGCAGCGGGGCGTGAAGCTCATCGGCGCCACCGCCCACTACGTGACCGCCGACCTCGACGAGGGCCCGATCATCGACCAGGACGTGGCCCGGGTGTCCCACGCCCACACGCCCGAGCAGATGCTCATCATCGGGCGCGACCTCGAGCGGCTGGTCTTGTCCCGCGCCGTCAAGGCCCACGCCGAGGGCCGGGTCTTCCTCCTCGGCCGGCGCACGGTGGTGTTCAGCTAGACCACGGCCGTACGCTGGCCATCGCTGGCTGACGAAGGGCTTCCTGCATGCGACGTGAGTGGACGATCTGGCTCGCCTTCACTGCCCTCGTGCTGGTGGCCGTGGTGTTCGTGGTCACCCGGGACGACGACAGCGACTCGTCGAAGCTGTCGGCCGGCACCAGCGTGCCCACCACTGTGGCCATCCCGTCCACCGTCACCACCCGGCCGTTGCCGCCGACGACGCCCACGACACCGACGTCGTCGACCTCGGTGGTGCGCGCCACCGCCCCTCCCACCACCGCCCTGCAGACGACGCCCGGCACCAGCGCCACCACCGTCCCCGCGACGGTGGTCGTCACCCAGCCGCCGGAGACCGCCCCGCCCACGACCGCCCCGCCGGTCACCGAGCCGCCGCTGAAGCCGGCGTTCGGCGAGGGGTTCTACCGGATCAACGTCGACCTCCCGCCCGGCACCTACCGCTCCGAGGGCGGCCCCTACTGCACGTGGGACCGCTTCTCGTCGGCCGCCTACCCCCCGTCCGCGACCAACCTCATCGCCAGCGGCTACAGCACCGGCGCGCCCATCAGCGTCGCCATCGCCCCCACCGACGGCGCCTTCCGGACCTCCGGCTGCGCCATCTGGCTGGGCCAGTAGGCCCGGCGGCGGCCACGCCCGACCGCCGGCCCCGGGCTACGGCCTACGCCTCCTCGGCGCCGGCCTCGGGCTCGTAGCGGCCCCCGAGGTGCTTGGCCAGGAATCTTTCGGCGGCGGCGAAGAACTTGAGCCGGTTCTCGGGCTTGGCGAAGCCGTGGCCCTCGTCGGGGAAGAGCATGTACTCGTGATCGATGCCGTGCTTGGTGAGGGCGGCCACGATCTGCTCCGCCTCCGCCTGCTTCACCCGGGGGTCGTTGGCGCCCTGGGCGATGAGGAGGGGGATGCGGATGTCGTCGGCCTTCGACAGCGGTGACCGCTCCCACATGAACTCGGGCTCGGTCTCGGGGTTGCCCACCCGGGTGTGGAACTGGCTGATCATGGGCGCCCAGTAGGGCGGGATCGACTCGATGAGCGTCTTGAGGTTGGACGGGCCCACGATGTCGACCGCGCAGGCGAAGACATCGGGCGTGAAGGCGGCGCCTACCAGGGCCGCGTAGCCGCCGTAGGAACCGCCGAAGATGGCGACGCGGTCCTTGTCGGCGAAGCCGTCGTTGACCACCACGTTGACCGCGTCGATCAGGTCGTCGTGCATCTTGGCGCCCCACTCCCGGTCACCGGCGCTCACGAAGTTCTTGCCGTAGCCGGTGGACCCCCGGAAGTTGACCTGGACGACCAGGTAGCCCCGGTTGGCCAGCCACTGGGCCTGGGGGTCGAGGCCCCACGTGTCGCGGGCCCACGGTCCGCCGTGGACCATGAGGACGGTGGGCAGGTTCTCCCGGGGCAGGCCGAGGGGGAAGTGGAGGTAGCCGTGGATCTGGAGCCCGTCGCGGGCGGCGAACTCGAAGGGCTCGTTCATGGCCAGCTCGTACTTCTTGAGGTCGGGCCGGTGGTCGAACAGGAAGCGGCTGTCCTGGGTGCGGCGGTCGTAGGCGTAGTAGCTCACGGGGCCGTTGTCGTTGGTGTACGCCGCCAGCCACACGTTGTCGGCGTCGTCGGCGCCGATGAGCGACATGTCGCCGTCGCCGATCGACTGGAGGAACGCCAGGTCGACCACCACGTTGGGGTCGAGCACCTGGTACTCGAGCCGGTCCTTGGTGTAGGTGACGAACTCGGGCTGCTTGGTGTCGGCGTTGAGGTGGACCCCGGAGATGTCGTACTCGGGGTCGCCCACGACCAGGCGCTGCAGGCCGTTGGCGGTGTTGAGGAGCACCAGCTGCCCCGTGTTGAAGCCCTTGGACGAGACCGCCCACATGGCCTTGCCGTCGAGGGTGAAGTCGATGGGGCTGGTGGTGAGAGCGTCCTCCTGGTCGATCTCCAGGATCGGCCGCCACTCCGACTCCTCGTTGTCGCGGACCATCACCACCATGCCGCCGTCCTCGGTGGGGGCGAGCCCGCCCCGCACCTTGAACTGGCTGTCGGCCAGGAAGCCGACGAAGCCGGGGTTCTCCACGATCTTGGTCAGCTCGCCGGTGGGCAGGTGCAGGCGGTAGACGTCGTGGAGCTGAGGGTTGTCCTTGTTGATGCCGACCAGGACGTCGTCGGGGAACTTCTTGTCGATGTGCTCCACCCGGGCCTGGACGCCATCGAACGGCGTGCAGTCCGTGGTCTCGCCGGTGACCAGGTCGGTGGAGTAGAGGCGCCAGTTCTCGTCGCCGCCGGAGTCCTGCTCGTAGAGGATGTGCTGGTTGTCGTGGGCCCAGAAGAACGAGCGGATACCACGGTCACGGTCCTCGGTCACAGGCACGCCCACGCCGCCGGCGATGGGGCTCACCCACACGTTGAGGACGCCGTCGACGGGGGCGATCCACGCCAGGCGGGCGGCGTCGGGCGAGATGCGGGGGCTCATACGGTCGGGGTTGCCGAAGAGCACCTCCCGAGGGACGAGCGGGACGGGCGGATGCGATTCGGTCATCCCACCAGGATTACAGACCACGGTTGCTACGAAAGACTCGGACTCCAACTCGGACGGGTTCGCAGCTACCGTTGCCCGGCGGGACCGCGTCTCTCGGGGGGGCGACGACTCCCCATCCCGGAGCTGGCGGGCAAAGTCGATCCGACATGAGACGCGGAACCGGTGGCGCCCCTCAGGGACGCCACCGGTTCAGGTGATGCAGATGTTGCTGCGGGCTTGTTACAGGCCCAGGTACCAGCTGCAGCCGGGCCACTGGCCCCAGCCGTAGAGGGCCTGGAGCTCACGGGCGGCCTGGTCCTGCACCGCGGGTGAGGCCTGGTGGGGGTAGCCCCCGTAGCCCAGTCCCTGCCACGTCGACAGCGAGAACTGGTAGGCGCCGTAGTACCCGTTCCCGGTGTTGATCGAGTAGTTCCCGCCCGATTCGCAGTCGGCCAGGGCGGCGAAGACGCCACCCAGCCCGTCGTCGATCGGAGCGACCTCTTCGGCCGGCTCGGCCGTCATGGTGCTGTCGACCGAGAGGACCGCGTCGAGGTCGTCGTAGACCGGCACGTCGGCGACGTAGGTGGTTTCCTCCTCGGCGACGTAGGTCTCCTCCTCAGCCACGGGGGCTTCCTCGGCCACAGGTGCCGCGTCGGGCAGGTGGTGCTCCATGAGCGACGACTGGACCTGGTCGAGACACGTCTGGAGCAGGTCGACGTCGATCATCCCGTCGGCCTGGGTGGCGGTCGTGCTGCAGTCGGTGACGGCTGCGGTGGTGTTCGGTGCGGCGGCGGCTGGCGAAGCGCCCGCGATCAGACCGACGCCCAGCAGGGCGGTGGTAAGGGTCGCGGCGAAAGCCAGGGGTCGTCGGGGGGTGCGCATTCGTGCGCCTCCTTGAGGGAGCCCGGTTTGGGCGTCAGGTAAGGCATCGGCATGCGGGTGGTCGTCTTTGAGGCATTCGGCTCGCGAACCGTTGAAAAATGGCTCGGGACTGGTGTCCGTACGAGGTGCAGACGTCGTGAACCCTCGGTGGTTTTTGGGTGGCGGGCAGCCCTCCTGGGGTTGCGATCAGGGGCCGGTCCGGCGGCGCTGGGGGGCCGTCGCACGCCCATGGACTGGGGGCGAAAACGGCCGGCGCTCTGTCGGGGAGCCCGTACGGGAAAAGTTGTACCACACGTTTTCGGCCCGTCCGCACCACTCGCGGGCCCCCGGACCAGCACTTTTGTGAACCTGGAGTTGGTGGTGAAGCACCCGTTCGTTCAGGTTGCGCTTATGGGCCGAGTCCGCCCGGACGGCTAGGCGCCGAGCTCCTCGGTGAGGGCCAGCCACCGGTCTTCGGCCGTGGCCAGGGCGACCTCGGCTTCGGCCAGGGCGTGGGCGACGGCCGCCAGGGCGGTGTGGTCGGCGGCGACGACGGCCAGTTCCGCCTCCAGCCGTCGTCGTCGGTCCTCGGCCTCGGCCATCTCCCGTTCCGCCAGCCCGACCAGCCGGCGCAGGGTGCTGGCCGAGCGCGGTTTGACCGCCGCCGCCGCCGCCGCCGGCGTGGCCGCCGGCGGCGTGGGCGTGGGCCGGGTCGCGGTGCCGGATCCGGCCGGGGACGGTCGTCCCGCGGCCGGCGCGCGGGACGGGCTCCCGATCTCCCGCCGCCGGCGACGGTCGGCCTCGTACTCGGCGTAGCCGCCAGGGGCGACCCGAGCGCCGCCGACGCCGTCGAGCACGACCACGTCTTCCACCGTCCTCTCCAGGAACGCCCGGTCGTGACTGACGACGACCAGGCAGCCGGGCCACGCCTCCAGGTAGTCCTCCAGCGCCCGCAGGGTGTCGAGGTCGAGGTCGTTGGTGGGCTCGTCGAGGAGGAGGACGTTGGGCAGCTTGGTCAGCACCAGCAGCAGCTGCAGGCGGCGGCGCTCGCCGCCGGAGAGGGTGCCGATGGGCGCCCACTGGGCGTCGGCGTCGAACAGGAACCGCTCCATGAGCCGGCCCTGCTCCCACGTGGGCTGGCCGTTGGAGCCGGCCACCGCCTCCCGCACCCGTTGGGTGAGGTCGAGGTCGACGCCGACCTGGTCGTAGTACCCGACGCGGACGGTGGGGGCCGTGGCCACCCGCCCGGCCGTCGGCGACCGGCGGCCGGCGATGATGTCGAGGAGCGTGGACTTGCCCGTCCCGTTGGCCCCGACGATGCCCAGCCGGCCCCCGGGTTCGAGGTCGAGGTCGAGGTCGCGGAACAGCCACGGGTCGTCGCCGAAGCGATGGCTCACCGCGACCAGGTCGACCACCCGGTCGCCCAGGCGGGGCGTGGTCCCGCCCCCCAGGTCGAGGTCGACCGTCGCCGCCGCCACCGGGCCCCGTCCCTCCACGATGGCGGTGGCCGACGTGATCCGGGCCTTGGGCTTGCGGGTGCGGGCCGGCGCCCCCCGGCGCAGCCAGGCCAGCTCGGAGCGGGCCAGGTTGCGGCGGACGGCGTCGGCCGCCACCTCCCGCTCCCCCCGCTCGCTGCGGGCGGCCAGGTACCCGGCGTACCCGTCGTTGTGGACGTACCCCCGGCCCCGGTCCAGCTCCAGGATGCGGGTGGTGACCCGGTCGAGGACGTGGCGGTCGTGAGTGACCAGGACGAGACCGCCCCCGAAGCCGGCCAGCCGGTCCTCCAGCCAGGCGATGGCGTCGATGTCGAGGTGGTTGGTGGGCTCGTCCAGGACGAGCAGGTCGACCTCCTCCAGCAGGGCCCGGGCCAGGGCCACCCGCTTGGCCTGGCCGCCGGAGAGGGTGGCCACGTCGACGTCGCCCATGGCACCCATCCCAAGCCGGTCGAGGATGGCGGCCGCCTCCCAGCCCCCACCCCCAGGGGCATTGTCGACCGCCTCCATGACCGTCCCCGGCGGCAGCTGCGGGCGCTGGTCGAGGAAGGCAACCCGCACGCCCCGACCCCGGCGCACCGCCCCCTCCTCGGGCTCGCCCGCCCCGGCCAGGACGCGCAGGAGCGTGGACTTGCCGGCGCCGTTGCGTCCCACCACCCCCAGCCGGTCGCCGGTGGACACGGTGACCGACAGATCCTCGAACAGCGGCCGGTCGGGCCGGCGCACGGTGACCCGCTCGACGTCGACCAGGATCATTTGTCCAGCGTAGGAGCGACGGCCCCGTACCCTGACCGGGTGCTCGAAGTGCATGACCTCACCATTGACTTAGGGCACCGCGTCCTCGTCCGGGACGCGTCGTTCCAGGTCGCGCCGGGTGAGAAGGTGGCGCTGGTCGGGCCCAACGGGGCGGGCAAGACCACCCTGCTACGGACCCTGGCCCGCGAGCTCGAGCCCACACTGGGCCGGATCACGCTCCCCGACACCTACGGCTGGCTGCGCCAGGACGTGCAGGCCGCCCCCGACGACGCCTCCAAGATCGGCATCGACCACATCCTGGCCGGGCGGGACACGGCCGCGGTAGCCGCTGAGCTGGAGCTGGCCCTGGCCGAGATGTCGGCCCTCGCGCCCAACGGCCACGGCAACGGTGGCGGCCAGTCGGCGAACGGCCTCGACAGGGCGGTCAAGCGCTACGGCGTCCTCGAGGAGCGGTTCAGCACCCTCGGCGGCTACCAGGCCGAGGCCGAGGCCCGCCGCATCGCCGCCGGCGTGGGCCTCGACGACGACGTCCTCAGCCGCCGGGTGGGCGTGCTCTCCGGTGGCCAGCGCCGGCGACTGGAGCTGGCCCGGCTCCTCTACGCCGGCGGCGAACTGCTCATCCTCGACGAGCCCACCAACCACCTCGACCTCGACGCCAAGGCGTGGGTGATGCAGTTCCTGCGCACGTCGCGGTCGGCGGTGCTGGTGGTCTCCCACGACATCGCCCTGCTCGACAACGCCATCGACCGGGTGATCGCCATCGACGGCGGCATCCTCGACATCTACAAGGGCACCTACACCCGCTACCTCGAGCAGCGGACCGCCCGGGAGGCCCAGCGGGCGAAGGACGACCGCCTCCGGACCCAGGAGATGGCCCGCCTGTCCGCCACCGCCAGCCGTTTCCGGGGCGGCAACCAGACGATGGCCCGCAAGGCCAAGAACCTCGACCGGCGGGTGGAGCGGCTGGCGGCCGAGGGCGGCGTCCCCCGGCCCCGCCGGCGGCCGTTCCCCAAGGTCAAGTGGCCCGACCCGCCCCGCGCCGGCGACGTGGTCATGGTGGTCGAGGGCCTGGCCAAGGCCTACGGCGAGACGCCGGTGTTCGACGACGTGTCGTTCACCGTCGAGCGGGGCGACACCCTCCTCATCCTGGGCCTCAACGGCGCCGGCAAGACCACCCTGCTCCGCATCCTGGCCGGGCTGCTGCCGGCCGACGCGGGCGAGATCCGCTTCGGGGCCAACGTCGGCCTCGGGTTCTACGCCCAGGAGCACGAGGACATCCGCCCCGGCGTGAGCGTCCTCGACCACATGCGGGAGCGGGCCGACATCCCCGACACCGACCTCCGCTCCGTCATCGGTCACTTCGGGCTCACCGGCGAGGCCGCCCTGCAGGACGCGGGCACCCTCTCGGGCGGGGAGAAGACCAAGCTGGCCCTGGCCCGGCTCATCGTCAGCCGGTCCAACCTGCTCATCCTCGACGAGCCCACCAACAACCTCGACACCGCCTCCCGCGAGGCCGTGCTGGGGGCCCTCCAGCGCTACGCGGGCACGATCATCGTCGTCAGCCACGACTCCGAATTCGTGCTCGGCCTCGCCCCCGACCGGGTCATCGTGATGCCCGAGGGCGACCTCCTGTCGTTCGACGAGAGCGCCCTGGAACTGGTCGAACTCGCCTAACAGTCGGGGGCTCCGCCCCCCAACGGCCCCCCGAGTCACGGCGTGGACCGCCTTCGGCGGGCTCCTTTTTGTACCGACAGGCCAGGGCCTTCGGCCGGCCTGTCGGCCAATTTCGGAATTGGGTCGCCGACCGATCTACGCTGGCGGTACGAGAGAGGTCCCTTTGACCTGCTCGCGGACAGAGAAGAGAGTGCCGTGGCAACAGGAACAGTGAAGTTTTTCAACTCGGAGAAGGGCTACGGCTTCATCTCGCGTGAGCAGGGCGAGGACGTGTTCGTGCACTACTCGAACATTCAAGGAAGTGGGTACCGCTCGCTGCAGGAGGGCCAGAAGGTCGAGTTCGACGTGGCCCCCGGTCGTAAGGGCGAAGAGGCGCAGAACGTCCGGGCCATCTAGGGCCAACGTCCCCCTTTTCCCCGCGGAACCCGATCTGAAGGAGGGCCAACGTGGCGCAGCGCGCCAGTTTCGGCAAGCTTCAACGCGATAGAGACAAGAAGGCCAAGGCCGCCGCCAAGCGCGAGAAGCGCCAGGAGCGGTCGGCCGAACGGGCCGACGGCACGCCCGACGAAGTCGCCATCCCCATGGAGGGCGAAGTGTCGGCCGCCGACCTGCTGGTGCTGGTCGAACGCCTCCACAAGGGCTTCGAGGACGGCACCATCGACTACGAGGAGTTCGAACTGCAGAAGTCCGAACTCTTCGCCCGCCTACCAATCGACTGACTCGGAGGGGGGCAGGCCCTGACTCGGAGGGGGGCAAGCCCCCCTCCGAACCTCCCCCCGAGGCGTCCCTTCGGGCCGCGGTCGGCGCCAGCCACTGGAGGCGGCCTGCGGCCGCGTACCTGGCCGGCGCAAGAGCCTGATCAGCTGATCTCAGTCGTGGTCGTGGCCTTCGTGGCCGGGCTGGGTTGACGTCTTCTTGGCTCCGGGCACGGGCGCGAGTTGGCGGCGCCAGTCGGCGAGCATTTCGGGGGTGCCGGCGATGCCGACGCCGCGGAAGTTGCAGCGGACAAAGGTGCAGTTGGCCAGGACGAGGCAGCCGACGACCTCGGGCGCCTTGGGGAAGCGCCACAGGATGCTCCCGATGTCGGTGCCGGGGTGCTCCCACGAGCAGTGGTCGAGCGTGCAGCCGTGGAGGACGACGACCTGCGGGCCCAGGATCAGGCAGTCGGTGGCGGTGACGCCCTCGATCAGTTGGTCTTCCCGGATCTCGAACTGGCCCAGCCGTATGGTCTGGCTCTGGAAGTTGGTTTCTGCCATCGATGGCTCCTCAAGTGGATCTGCGGGTTGCATGAACGGCTGGTGACATCGACAACCGCGCTGGCTAGGGTTCGCTCCTATTCAAACCCAGGAGGGACGCATGCGCAGAATCGTGCAGGGTGGTCGATCTCGCTGGCTGGTGCTGGGCGTGGTGGCGGTCATGGTCCTCGGTGCCTGCGGCGACGACAAGCCCGAACCGTCGGCCACCGACACCGGACCGTCGCAGGTCAGTGTGCTTGCCGGAATCAACGACCAGCAGGATCCCAACATCGCGGTGACCGAGTTCCTCCCCGGGGCCATCTCGGTGAAGACCGGTGCCGCCGTCGAGTGGCGGTTCGCCGGGCCTGAGCCCCACACCGTCACCTTCCTGCCGCCGGGCCAGACGCCCCCGTCCCCGGAGAGCCCCGAGGGGTCCGCCCTCTTCGCCCCCAGCCTGCCCCCGGTCAGTAGCTACGACGGCAAGTCGCTGGTGAACTCGGGCCTGTTGCCCCTCGGCCCGGCGCCGGCGGAGCCGTTCCTGCTCACCTTCCCCACCGCCGGCGAGTACGCCTACGTCTGCATCATTCACCCGCTCATGACCGGCACGATCACGGTGGTGGGCGACGGCGCGGCCGTCGACACCCAGCCCGACATCAACGAGCGGGCCGACAACGAGCTGAACCAGTGGCTGGAGAGCGGCCGGGCGGCCAAGAAGAAGCTCACCGAGACTGCTCCCAAGCAGGCCGCCAACCCCGACGGCTCCACCACCTGGACCTACGAGATGGGCGCCACCACCGAGCACGCCGACGTGCTCGCGTTCGCGCCCGTCGCCGGCGAGGTCAAGCCCGGCGACAGCGTCACGTTCGTGAACAACAGCCTGGCGCCTCACACCGCCACCTTCGGGTCCGGCGGCCAGGTGCCCCAGGACCCCACCGACCCGGCGTCGTTGGCTCCCACGGGCCCGTCCCCGTTCACGTTGGCGGCCACGGGTGGTCCCTTCAACTCGGGACTCCTCCCCCCGGCGGCGCCGCCGAACGCGCCGCCGCCCGAGGCGGTCCGCAGCTACACCTTCATGATCCCGGAGGCCGGCACCTATCCCTACGTGTGCGTCTTCCACGCCCCCAGCGGCATGGCCGCCTCCATCAAGGTCGCCTAGCCGCACCTCCACCAGCACCGCGCCGCCGATCGAGCGTGCAGGACCTTTCGGGTTCTGCACGCTCGACCGCGTCAGGCGCCCTTTGTCACGACCAGTTTGTGGTGCCGGCGCGCTCGTAATGGCAGTCGCACTGGCAGGAGAAGGCGTCGGCCCCGCCGCCCATGATGCCGGCCCACCACTCCCGGCAGTCGGCGTGGCGGCCGGCCATGCAGGAGCTGCTGGTGGGCTTGAGGCCGACCAGGGCCACCCCCGCGGCGGAGAAGATGAGGGCGGCGAAGGCGGCCACCGTGAGGCGGCTGCGGCCCTTGGCCGGGCAGTCCTCCTCCGGTCGGATGAGGCCCTCCACCGGCGCGTCCAGCTGCTTGGGCTCGCCACCGAAGAGGGGGGCCTCGCAATCGATGGTGTTGGCGAACTGGTAGGGGATCAGCGTGTAGCCGACCGCGACCAGGAGCAGCACGATCACGAAGGCGGGGACGAGTTTCTGCTGGCTGGTGTACAAGCGTGCCCCCCGGGATTTCTCTGTTCGGCCGGTGACTGTCTAGACCCTGGCGAGCGCTTCTGCGATCTGGACGGCGTTCAGGGCCGCCCCTTTACGCAGGTTGTCGCCGCTCAGGAACAAGGCGAGGCCGTGCTCGGCCCCTTCGTCTCGCCGGATCCGGCCCACGAAGGTGGGGTCGGCACCGGCCGCGGAAAGTGGTGTGGGAACTTCGGCCAGCACGACTGCCGGCGCCGACGCCAGGATCTCACGGGCCCGCGCCACCGACAGCGGGCGTTCGAACTCGAGGTTCAACGACAGCGAATGGCCGGTGTAGACGGGCACCCGCACGCAGGTGCACGACACCGCCAGGCCGGGGATCTCGAGGATCTTCCGGCTCTCGTTGCGCAGCTTCTGCTCCTCGTCGGTCTCGTACGACCCGTCGTCGACGACCTTGCCGGCCAGGGGGATGACGTTGAAGGCGATGGGGGCGACGAAGGCCTCGGGGGCGGGGAACTCGACGGCCGCGGCGCCGGACAGGGCCAGCTCGTGGGCCCGCCCGCTGACGTTGGCCGCCTGCTTCTCCAACTCGGCCACGCCCTTGACTCCCGCGCCCGACACGGCCTGGTAGGTGCTGGCCACCAGCCGCCGCAGCCCGGCCTCCACGTGGAGGGGCTTGAGCACCGGCATGGCCACCATCGTCGTGCAGTTGGGATTGGCCACGATGCCCTTGGGGATGTGGGCCAGGGCGTGGGGGTTGACCTCGGCCACCACCAGCGGGACGTCGGGGTCGGACCGCCAGGCCGACGAGTTGTCGACCACGATCGCCCCTTCCGACGCCACCCGGGGGGCGAGGGCACGGGACACGGTGGCGCCGGCCGAGAACAGCACGATGTCGAGGCCGCGGTAGTCGGCCGTGGCGGCCTCCTCGATGACCACCTCGCCGCCCGCCCACGGCAGCGGCCGACCGGCCGAGCGGGCGCTGGCGAACAGGCGCAGGCGGTCCATCGGGAACGCCCGCTCGGCCAGGAGCGTGCGCATCACCCCACCGACCAGCCCGGTGGCCCCGACGACACCAACATTCATGACCACCAAGCTACCGGACCGCGCCGCCTCTCAGACGGGAGGATTCTCCAGCTCGAAGCGGTCGTGGAGGGCCCGCACCGCCCGTTCGACGTCCTGCCCGCGCACCACGCAGCTGATGCGGATGGACGACGTGGAGATCATCTCGATGTTCACGCCCTCGTCGGCCAGGGCCTCGAACATGGTGGCGGCCACGCCCGGGTGGGTCTTCATCCCGGCCCCCACCAGGCTGATACGGCCGATGTCGGAGTCGGCGATGACGTCGGTGGCCCCGATGTCGGCGGCCATGGCCTCGGTGACCCGGCGGCCGGCGGTGAGGTCGGCCCGGGGCATGGTGAAGGAGATGTCGGTGATGCCGCCCAGGGAGACGTTCTGCTCGATCATGTCCACGTTCACCGCCTCGTTGGCCAGGGCCCGGAACAGACGGGCGGCGATGCCCGGCTTGTCGGGCACGCCGACGAGCGTGACCTTGGCCTCGGTGAGGTCGTGGGTGACGCCCGAGATGATCGCCTTCTCCATGCCTTCGTCCTCCTTGCGGACCCAGGTCCCAGGCTCCCAGGTGAAGCTCGATCGCACGTGCAGGGCCACGCCGTGGTTGCGGGCGAACTCCACCGACCGCAGGGCCAGGACCTTGCCCCCGGTGGCCGCCATCTCCAGCATCTCCTCGTAGGACACGGCCGCCAGGCGACGGGCGTTGGGCACCACCCGGGGGTCGGCCGTGAACACCCCGGTGACGTCGGTGTAGATCTCGCAGGAGTCGGCGCCGAGGGCCGAGGCCAGGGCCACCGCGGTGAGGTCGGACGCCCCCCGGCCCATGGTGGTGACCTCCTTGTCGAGGGACACCCCCTGGAAGCCGGCCACCACCACCACGTGGCCGAGGGCGAGCCCGTCCCGCAGGCGGTCGGCCCGGACCTCGATGATCTTGGCCTTGCCGTGGGTGGAGTCGGTGACGATGCCGGCCTGGCTGCCGGTGAACGAGGTGGCGTGGACGCCCATGTCGTGGATGGCCATGCACAGCAGGGCCATGGAGATCCGCTCACCGGCACTGATGAGCATGTCTAGCTCGCGCAGGTGGGGCTCGGGGGAGACGTCGTGGGCCAGGCGGAGGAGGCTGTCGGTGGTCTTGCCCATAGCGCTGACGACCACGACCACGTCGTGGCCCTGGCGCTTGGTGTGCACCACGTGCTCGGCGACGGCGCGGATGCGGTCGGAGTCGGCCACCGACGTGCCTCCGTATTTCTGGACAACCAAACTCATCGGGCAAAACTCATACCGCCATTGTGGCTGGTCGGGGACCGGTCGCCGCTACGGTGGCTCCCCGTGTCTCCCAAGTCGAAGGTGAGGAAGAAGCCGGCCAAGTTCCGCGACCCCCGGGCCCAGGCCCGCCACGCCGCCTACCAGGCCCGCCGGCGGGACGCCCGGCGGAAGTGGGCCATCGCCGCCGGCGTGGTGCTCGTGGTGGTCCTGGTGTTCGGCGCGACCCAGGTCCTCGACGGCGGCGGGGGCGACGACCCCACCCTCGACGCCACCAACACCACCGTGACCTCGGCCGCCCCCGACGGGACGCCGGTGAGCCTGCCCACGCCGGCCAAGGGGGCGTCCATCGCCGGCGACACCCCGTGCCCCAACGCCGACGGGTCGTCGGCCCGGACCACCAGCTTCGCCAAGGCCCCCCCGACCTGCATCGTGGCCGGGAAGACGTACACCGCCGACCTCCAGACGTCGAAGGGCCTGGTCACCATCGCCCTCGACCCGACGGCTGCGCCCAAGACGGTGAACAACTTCGTGGTCCTGGCCCGCTACCACTACTTCGACACCCAGGTGTTCCACCGCATCGTGCCTGGCTTCGTCGTGCAGGGCGGCTCCCCCGACGCCACCGGCACCGGCAGCCCCGGGTACTCGTTCGCCGACGAGCTCCCCAGTGAGAACATCTACGTGCCCGGCGCGGTGACCATGGCCAACTCCGGGCCCGACAGCAACGGGAGCCAGTTCTTCATCGTGTCGGGCGACGCCAGCCACCTGGCGCCCAGCTATTCGTACTTCGGGAAGGTCACCGCGGGCATGGACGTGGTGGCCGCCATCGATGCGGTCGGCACCCTCGGGTCCGGTGCGCCCACCGAGGTCGTCACCATCCAGTCCGTCACCATCAAGGAGTCCTAGTGGCCACCGAATGTCCCCCCGCCGACGGCTCGGCGCCCAAGAAGCAGCGCTTCAACGGCCAGCCGCCGATGTGCATCGACCCCGAGAAGAAGTACACCGCCACCATGGAGACCACCAAGGGCACCATGGTGATCGCCCTCGACCCGGCCCGGGCGCCCAAGACGGTGAACAACTTCGTGGTCCTGGCCCGCTACCACTACTACGACGGGGTCAGCTTCCACCGCATCATCCCCGGGTTCGTGATCCAGGGCGGCGACCCCGAGGGCACCGGCCGTGGTGGTCCCGGCTACAAGTTCGAGGACGAGCTACCCCGGCCCGGGCAGTACGAGATCGGGTCGCTGGCCATGGCCAACGCCGGCCCCAACACCAACGGCAGCCAGTTCTTCATCATCACCGGCCACCACGGGGCCAGCCTGCCGCCCAACTACTCCCTGTTCGGCAAGGTCGTCTCCGGCATCGACGTGGTCCAGGCCCTCAACGCCGTCGGCTCCCCCGGGGCGGGCACGCCCAAGGAGAAGGTCGGCATGATCTCGGTGACGATCTCCGAGGAGTAATTCGCTCTCGTTCAGGCGGGAAGGGCGTCGAGCCCTGTCTCCTGGCCGTTGACGAAGACCCGCGCCGTTCCGGCACCGGCGATCGTCCAGGTTCCTTCGGGGGCCCGGACGATCGCCGTCTGCTCGTCCACGCCCACCACGGCCAGGCCGGCGGGGGCGAGGTGGATGGTCCGCTTGGCCTTTTCCGGCGACCACCCGTCGTGGTGGGGAATGACGGTGAAGCCCGACAGCAGGCCCAGGCCGACGGTGAAGGCGCCGCCCCGCATGTCGACCATGGGGTCGCAGAGCACCATGGCCCCGGCGGAGGAGGCGGCCAGCACGGCCCCGCCCGTCCACGCCTCGACCAGTGCGTTCCAGACCAACGAGTCCTTGAGCACCGACCGCAGGTGCATCGGAGACCCGCCCGAGAGGTAGAGGAACCGGGCGCCCCGGACCTCGGCCGCGTTGGCCTCCACGTTGGCGTCGGCCCGGCTCAGCACCATGAGGCCCCGGGCCGTGCCCCCCAGGGCGGCGAAGTGGGCCTGGGCCGTCTGTACCGCCCGCTCCGGGTGCTCGTAGGCCGCCGCCGTCGGGAGCACCAGCACATCGGCCCCGCCGCTCGCCTCCAGCAGGTCCTTGTCGAACGTGCAGCCCTCGCGCCACTCGCCCCCGCCCACCAGCGCCAACGGTCCGTTCATGGCGGGAAACCTACCCGTCGCCAGCCAGGCCTCGAAGAGGCCGGTGCGGCTGGCGACGAAGAAACAGTCGCCCGAAGGGCGTCAGCTCCTGACGTTGACCTTCTTCGGGGGGGTGTCGGGGGGCGGAGCCCCCCGACTGTGGCCAGAATGAGGCGGTGGACGACGACCTGACCGTGTGTCCGGTCCCCGGCAAGGGGCGGGGGGTCGTGGCCCGGCGGGCGTTCCGGCGCTACGAGGTGGTGGAGTCGGCGTCGGTCGTGGTCCTGTCGGCCGAGGAGTGGGCCGCCATCGAGGGCACCATCCTCGGCCAGTACGCCTTCCGGTGGGGCGACGAGGGCGGCCAGCGGGCGATGGCGCTGAGCACCGCCTCGTTCTTCAACCACTCGTACACGCCCAACACCTGTCCCAAGCTCCGGATCGACGACCTGCGCATCGACTTCCTGGCCATGGACGACATCGATGCCGGCGACGAGCTCACCTTCAACTACAACGGCCGCCCGTCGGACGGGGCGCCACTCTGGTTCATGCCGGCCGAGGGCCGCTAGTCGTCCCAGGCGTCCCACCGCCACGGTGCGACGTCGGGCGGGCGGGCGCCGGCGGTCTCGTCGGCCACCGGCTCGAACATGGTCGCGGCCAGCGCGACCGCGATGGCGATGACCTCGGGCGGGACCGGGTCCGAAGGCTCAGAGGGGGACGTTGCCATGCTTCCGGCGGGGACCGTCGCCCCGCTTCGACCGGAGCATGTCGAGCCCCCGGGCGATGGCGGCCCGGGTCTGGGACGGGTCGATGACGTCGTCGACGAAGCCCCGCTCGGCCGCCACCCACGGGTTGGCGAAGCGCTCGGCGTAGTCCTCGGCCAGCGTGCGGTGCAGGGCGGCCCGGCCGTCCCCCGCCTCGTCGAGCTCGCGGTGGTGGAGGATGTCGACCGCGCCCGGGGGACCCATCACCGACAGCTCGGCCGTGGGCCAGGCGAAGGCGAGGTCGGCGCCGATGGCTTTCGAGTTCATGACCACGTAGGCCCCGCCGTAGGCCTTGCGGGTGACGACCTGGATGCGGGGGACGGTGGCCTCGCAGAAGGCGTAGAGGAGCTTGGCCCCGTGGCGGATGATGCCACCCAACTCCTGGTCGGTGCCGGGGAGGAAGCCGGGGACGTCGACGAAGGCGACCAGGGGGATGTTGAAGGCGTCGCACGTGCGCACGAAGCGGGCCGCCTTCTCCGAGGCGTCGACGTCGAGCACGCCGGCCAGGACCTGGGGCTGGTTGGCCACCACGCCCACCGGCCACCCGTCGACCCGGGCCAGGCCGCACACGATGTTGCGGGCCAACAGGGGCGAGTACTCGTAGAGCTGGCCCCCGTCGACGACGGCCGAGATGACCCGCTTCATGTCGTAGGGACCGTGGAGGTTGGCCGGCAGGACGCTCTCCAACTCGGGTGTGGTCCGGTCGGCGGGGTCCGAAGGGGCCAGCCGGGGCGCCGCCTCCCGGGTGTTGGACGGCAGGAAGCCGAGCAGGCGGCGGACGTCGTCGAGGCACGCCTTGTCGTCGGCCGCGGTGAAGTGGGCCACGCCCGACCGGGTGGCGTGGGTGATGGCCCCGCCCAGCTCCTGGAGGCTGACGTCCTCGCCGGTGACCGTCTTCACCACGTCGGGGCCGGTGATGAACATGTAGGAGGAGTCCTCCACCATGAACACGAAGTCGGTGAGAGCGGGGCTGTAGACGGCGCCGCCGGCGCACGGGCCCATGATCACGCTGATCTGGGGGATGCGGCCCGACGAGCGGGTGTTGCGCTGGAAGATCTCCCCGTAGCCGACGAGCGACGCCACGCCCTCCTGGATGCGGGCCCCGGCGCCGTCGTTGAGGCCGACGAGAGGCGCACCCACGCCGGCGGCCAGGTCCATGACCTTGTGGACCTTGGCCGCGAAGGCCTCGCCCAGCGAGCCGCCGAACACGGTGAAGTCCTGGCTGAAGAGGAACACCGGGCGGCCCTCGACCGTCCCCCAGCCGGTGATCACGCCGTCGGTGTAGGGACGGTCGTCCTCCAGGCCCATCCCAGTGGCCTGGTGGCGGACGAGAAGGTCGAGCTCGTTGAAGCTGCCCTCGTCGAGGAGGTACTCCACCCGTTCCCGGGCCGTCATCTTGCCCCGGGCGTGCTGGCGGGCGACCGCCTTCTCCGACCCGGCGTGGATCGCGTAGTCGCGGCGGCGGGCCAACTCGGCGGTGCGTTCGGGCATCGAGTGGTCCATGCGGCGACTCAGACTACCGGCGGGTGAGTTTGGCGACTCTCTCGACCAGGCGGGGGGCGTCCAGGCGGGTGGCCAGCTCCTCCAGATCGACGGCCGGGCCGGCCCACCGGATGTCGTCGACGACCGCCAGGACGGGGGCGTCGGCCCGCA
This sequence comes from Actinomycetota bacterium, assembly GCA_034669165.1. Lineage (GTDB taxonomy): Bacteria > Actinomycetota > Acidimicrobiia > Acidimicrobiales > AC-14 > JAXDMK01. The sequence continues at coordinate 2,758 of JAXDOC010000025.1, read as the reverse complement.
GCGTGGCCAGGTCGCGGAAGAGGAAGGCGAGGTCGCGCTCGGCGTTGAAGGTGGCCGACAGGGCGTTGGCGCCCCGCACGTCGACCGTCCACCGCCAGCCGTGCTCGGGGATGTCCTCCAGGTGGGGGTAGTGGAGGAGGACGGTGGCGGCGCCCTTCTTGCCCCACCCCTTGAGCCCGGGGAAGCCGTCGGCCGAGTCGCCCACCAGGGCCAGCCAGTCGGGGATCGACTCGGGGGGGACGCCGTACTTGACCTTCACCCCGGCCTCGTCGGTGAGGATGTTCTGGCGCCGGTCGAGCTGGACCACCCGGGTGCCGACCACGCACTGGGCCAGGTCCTTGTCGGGGGTCATGATGATCACCTGCTCGACCTCGGGATCGGCGGCCGCCGTCTTGGCCGCGGCGGCGAGGGCGTCGTCGGCCTCCAGGTCGTCCATGGGCCACACCATGACGCCGAGGGCTTCGAGCGCCTCCTCGAGGAGGGGGAACTGGGCCAGGAGGACGGGGGGCATGCCCGCGCTCGACTTGTACCCGGGCCACAAGTCGTTGCGGAACGACTCGATGACGTGGTCGGTGGCCACTCCGAGGTGGGTGGTGCCCTCCTCCAGCAGCGTCACCACGCTGTACATGACGCCCCGAACCGCCCGCACCGGGTCGTCCTCGGCGGTAGCCCCCGGCGGCAGCCCGTAGTAGTGCCGGAAGAGCTCGTACGTCCCGTCGAGCAGGTGGACCTTCACGAGTCCCAGCCTGTCAGGTCGGTCGAGTGTGTAGTTGCGTGGCTCTAGCCGACGTAGCTGCACACTGGCCGGGGGCCGGCGGATCGAGTGTGCAGTTGTGTGGCTCTAGCCGACGGAACTGCACACTCGGCCGTCACTCCGGCAGGTGGCAGACGGCCTCGACGTTGTTGCCGTCGGGGTCGCGGACGAAGGCGCCGTAGTAGTTGGGGTGGTACTCGGGCCACACCCTCGGCTCGTGGAGCGCTTCGGCTCCGACGCCGACGGCGGCTTCGAACCAGGCGCGGACCGACGCCCGGTCGGGGGCGGCGAAGGCGACGTGGACGTCGGTGTGGGGGCCGTTGGCGCCGGCGGTGCCGATCCAGAACGTCGGCTGCTGGCCGACGCCGTAGCCGATCTGGTCGCCGTAGGACATAATCCGCCCGCCGCCGATGGCGGGCAGCACCGCCTCGTAGAAGGCGGCGGACGCGTCGAGGTCGGCGACCTGCAGGGAGAGGTGGTCGAGCATCGCCCCATCATCGTCCGAGGCGACGGTTTTCTGTCACCCGTCGAGCGTGCGGCGACCTTCCAGGGCCCGGCCCAGGGTGAGCTCGTCGGCATACTCGAGGTCGCCGCCGACGGGCAGGCCGCTGGCGATTCTCGTGGTCTTCACGCCCAGGGGCTTGAGCAGGCGGGCCAGGTACATGGCCGTGGCCTCGCCCTCGATGTTGGGGTTGGTGCAGAGGATGACCTCCACCACCCCCTCCGGCTCGAGCCGCATGAGCAGTTCCCGCACCCGCAGCTGGTCGGGACCGATGCCCTCCAGGGGGTTGATGGCCCCCTGGAGCACGTGGTAGCGGCCCCGGAACTCCGACGTCTTCTCCACCGCCACCACGTCGCGTGGCTCCTCGACCACGCACAGCATCGAGGTGTCCCGGCGGCCGTCGGTGCAGATCCCGCACTCGCTGCCCTCGGTGACGTTGAAGCACCGCTGGCAGAACGACACCCGGTCCTTGGCGTCGGTGATGGCGTGGGCCAGGCGGCCGGCGTCGTCCTTCGACAGCTTGAGCAGGTAGAACGCGATGCGCTGGGCCGACTTGGGGCCCACGCCGGGCAGGCGGCCGAGCTCGTCGATCAGGGTCTGGACGGGGACTGCGTACACGGGCGGGAAGGGGAGGTCACCCTCCCCCCAGGAGCCCTCCCAGGCTTCCGAGGTCGATGCCGCCCATGGCCTGCTCCGCCACCTCGGACGTCTTGCCCACGGCGTCGCGGATGGCGGCGAGGACCAGGTCCTCCAGCATGCCGACATCGTCGGGGTCGACGGCCGACGGGTCGATGGTGACGGAGAGGAACTCCATGGCCCCGTTGACCCGGACCTTCACCACGCCACCGCCCGACTGACCCTCGATCTCGGCCTCTTCGGCCGCGGCCCGGGCCTGCATCATCTGTTCCTGCATCTTCTGGGCCTGCTTGAGCAGGGCGCTCATGTCAGGCTGCTGGGGCATCGGCTGCTTCGGCATTCGTCACTCCTCCACCAACGTGGCGCCCTCGAACGCCTGCATCACATGATCGACCGGCGACGATACCCCGGGTGGCGGAGCATCACGCAGGTCACGGGGGTCGATGTGCTCCTCCTCGTCGGGCTCGGGGGTCGGGGCGGCGCCGACTTCGGTCTCCACGAGGAGCTTGAGCGGCACCCGCCGGCCGAAATGGGCGGCGAGGGCGCGCTCGACGTCGCCCTGGACTTCGGCGCACCGCTCGCGGTGGATCGGCGTCGGTAGGGCGAACCCGGCCGTGTCGGGCTCGGCCACGTCGACGAACCGTCCCGCCCGGAATCTGGCCCGGGGCTTGGGGGGAAGGGCGGGAAGGATGACGTCGCCCCAGGCGAGGGTGAGGTCGTCGCGAGTGGGGAACGCGCCGGTGGCGGCCGCCGGCGGTGGGGGGGCGGACGGGGTGGACGGCGGAGGCGTCGCGGGGGCTGTCGGTGCCGGTGGCGGGGGTGGCGGGGGCGCGCCGGCCCGGCCCGGTCCGGGCTGGCCCCGGACG
>JAXDOC010000024.1:0-191615 GCA_034669165.1 Actinomycetota bacterium | reverse complement strand
GGACGGCCGACGCCATCGCCGGCGCGGTGTCGGCCTTGCCCCACGCCAACGTCACCTTCGTCCCGTACCACCTGGGCAGGTGACCGGCTTGACCCGAATCGCCGAGGTCGAGTGGCGCCAAGCCGTCCGGGTGACGGGACGCGTGCGCTCCATCCGGGTCCAACCCCGAGCCGACGTGCCCACCCTCGAATGCGTCCTCGACGATGGCACCGGTGGGCTGTCGGTGGTCTTCCTGGGCCGCCGGCAGGTTCCCGGCATCCGCCTCGGGACGACCCTGGCGGTCGACGGGCGCATCGGCACCCATCACGGCCGCCTGGCCATCCTGAACCCTGACTACGAGATACTGGCCAGGTAGCAACCGCTTGACGTTTCACCCCGCCAAAAACTAAGTTCACCGGCGACGAAACATGCTCGCCTCCCTCTCCAAACTCGAGCGCGAGACGCTGAAGTCTCTGTCCCGCCTGTCGCGCGACGGCCACGACGCCCACACCGGCGCCTTGGCCGAGCTGCTCGGCGTCTCCCCGGCCACGGCCACCACCACGGTCAAGCGGCTGGCCGAGCGGGGGCTGCTCAACCACAAGCTGTACCGGGGGGTCGAGCTGACGACCGCCGGCCGGGCCGCGGCCGTGGCCGCCATCCGCCGGCACCGCATCGTCGAACGCTTCCTGGCCGACATGCTCGGCTACGCCTGGAACGAGGCCGACCGCCTGGCCACCTCGTTCGAGCACGACCTGCCCCAGGAGGTGGAGGACCGCCTGTTCGTGGCCCTCGACCGCCCGTCGTCGTGTCCCCACGGGTTCCCCATCCCGGAGCCCGAGACGGCCGACATCCCGTCGCTGCCCCCGCTGTACGACCTGGAGCCGGGCGATTTCGCGGTGGTGGCCGTCCCCGCCTCCACCGACCCCGATGTGATCGAGTTCCTGGAAACGCTCGGGCTGCGGCCCGGGGTCCGGCTCGAAGTACGTGAACGACACCCCTTCGACGGGCCCATCGTGGTCCGGGTCGACGGGAAGGACCGACTTCTGGGCGAAAAGGTCGCCCACCAGATCTTTGTCAGGAAGGAGCTGTCGGCATGATCAACGTGCTCGCGGAGGGGGGCTACCAGGACTTCACCCTGGGGGGCACCGAGTGGTTCTGGCTGTATTTCTCAGCCGCCACCGCCATCCTCGCCCTGCTCGTCGGCTGGAGCCTCATGCGCGGCGTGCTGGCGGCCGACGAGGGCACTCCCAAGATGAAGGAGATCGCCCTCGCCATCCAGGAGGGGGCCATGGCCTACCTCCGGCGCCAGTTCCGCACCATCGCCATCATCATCGTGCCGCTGGCGATCCTCGTCTTCCTGACCTCGACCGAGATCCTCAAGCCCGACGGCTCGTCGGCCCTGTCCTACGGCCAGTCGGGCCTGTTCCGCACCATCGCCTTCGTCGCCGGCTGCTTCATGTCCGGCCTCACCGGCTTCATCGGCATGTCCCTGGCGGTGCGGGGCAACGTGCGCACGGCAGCCGCGGCCAAGGAGGGCTCCCTGCCCGCCGCCCTCAAGGTGGCCTTCCGCACCGGCGGCGTGGCCGGCATGTTCACCGTCGGCCTGGGCCTGCTGGGCGCCACCGTGATCATCATGATCTTCCAGAACACCGCCTCCGCCATCCTGATCGGCTTCGGCTTCGGCGGGTCGCTGCTGGCCCTGTTCATGCGGGTGGGCGGCGGTATCTTCACCAAGGCGGCCGACGTGGGCGCCGACCTGGTGGGCAAGGTCGAGGTCGGCATCCCCGAGGACGACCCCCGCAACGCGGCCACCATCGCCGACAACGTGGGCGACAACGTCGGTGACTGCGCCGGCATGGCGGCCGACCTGTTCGAGTCCTACGAGGTCACCCTGGTGGCCTCGATCATCCTCGGCTTCTCCGCGTTCCAGTCCATCGGCCTCAACCCCGCCCTGGGCGTCATCTTCCCCATCGTGGCCCGGGCCCTGGGCGTGCTCGCCTCCATCGTCGGCGTCTACGCGGTGAAGGCCAAGGACTCCGACAAGTCGGCCATGGCCCCCATCAACCGGGGCTTCCTCACCGCCGGCATCCTCACCGTCATAGGCACCTTCTTCGTGGCCCAGTACTACGTGCACAACCTGCGGGTCTTCTGGGCCATCGTCACCGGCCTGGTCCTGGCCCAGGTGGTCAGCCGCCTGACCGAGTACTACACGTCGACCGAGACGTCGCCCGTGCGTGACATCGCCGAGGCGGCCCGCACCGGCCCCGCCACCACCGTGCTCTCCGGCATCGCGTCGGGCCTGGAGTCCACCGTGTACGCGGTGATCGCCATCGCCCTCGCCCTCGGAGTGGCCATCGGCCTGGGCGACGGCAACATCCAGTTCACCTTCTACCTCGTAGCTCTCACCGGTCTGGGCATGCTGGCCACCACCGGCGTGGTCGTGTCGGAGGACACCTTCGGGCCCGTCTCCGACAACGCCGCCGGCATCGCCGAGATGTCGGGGGAGTTCGACGGCGAGGCCGAGCGCATCATGGTCAGCCTGGACGCGGTGGGCAACACCACCAAGGCCATCACCAAGGGCTTCGCCATCAGCTCGGCCGTCATCGCCGCCGTCGCCCTGTTCGCCTCGTTCATCGAGGTGGTGGGCGACGAGCTGGGCCTGCCCAAGGAGGGCCTGTTCGGCAACCCGCTGACCCAGATCAACGTGGCCGACCCCAAGACGTTCATCGGCCTGCTCATCGGCGGGTCGGTGGCGTTCATGTTCTCCTCGCTCGCCATCCGGGCGGTGGGACGGACGGCCGGCACCGTGGTCCAGGAGGTGCGCCGCCAGTTCCGGGAGCACCCCGGGATCATGGACTACACCGAGCGGCCCGAGTACGGCCGGGTCATCGACATCTGCACCGCCGCCTCCCTGCGGGAGCTGACCACGCCGGCGCTGCTGGCCGTGCTCACGCCCGTCATCATCGGCTTCGGCATCGGCTACCTCGCCCTCGGCGCCTTCCTGGCCGCGGTCATCCTCACCGGCCAGCTCATGGCCGTGTTCCTCTCCAACGCCGGCGGCGCCTGGGACAACGCCAAGAAGTACATCGAGGACGGCCACGAGGGCGGCAAGGGGTCGGAGGCGCACAAGGCGGCCGTCATCGGCGACACCGTCGGCGACCCGTTCAAGGACACCGCCGGACCGGCCCTCAACCCGCTGATCAAGGTGATGAACCTGGTGTCGCTGCTCATGCTGCCGGCAGTCATCAGCCTGCAGGACAACGACGGCGCCCGCTACGCCATCGCCGCCGTCTCCATTCTCATCCTCGCCGGCGCCCTCGCCTTCTCCAAGCGCAAGGCCATCGCCATGGACGAGATCCCCGAGACGGAGACGGTCAAGGCCTAGTCGCCTCGCCCACTCGTAGGTGGTCGGAAAGGGGCGCCTGGGCGCCCCTTTTCCGCGCCCCGAGCAGGCGGGGCGCCGGGCGGTCTTGGTGAGCCTGAGCCCGGGCCGGTACCGTCTGCAGGCAGACGTCGTGTGCACCCGCACGCCTCGCCCAGGCGTACAAAGGGGTTCCCATGACTGCTCCGACCGGTATCCGGCGTTGGTCGCCTCGCTCCACGGTTCTGGTGGCGGTGGCCATGGCCGGGTCGGCGCTCGCCGTCGGCGCCGCCCCCGCCGCCCCGGCCGCCCAACCCCAGAGCGCCGCCACCCGCCTGACCATGCAGCCGGTGCGCCGCACGACCCGCGACCTCATGGCCGCCGAGGCCGAGGCGGCTGACGACCCGTCGTCCGCCGCAGCCGGCGTCCCCCCGCCGCTGTCACCCGACCGACCCGCCGCGCCCGCCAAGGGGGCCCCGGCTGGCCCCGCCAACGCCGGCCCGCCGGTACCGGCCGGCGGCGCCCGCTTCAGCCGCAAGGTCCTCCCCCTGGTGGGCCTGTCCGTGTCGACCAACTTCAACGGGGCCACCGGGCCGGCAGACACGGGCGGCTTCCCCCCCGACACCATGGGGGCGCCGGGGCCGTCACAGTTCTTCGTCACCCTCACCGGCCGGATGCGGACGTTCACCAAGGCCACCGGCCTCGCCGACGGGATCGTCGACCTCGACTCCGACGTCTTCTTCGCCTCGGTGACGTCGGTCCCGGCCACAGGCGAGTCCGTCTACACCTACGCCCCCCAGGTCCGCTACGACCGGCTGTCGGCCCGGTGGTTCGTCACCTACGCCGACGTCATCGTGGATGACAACTCGGGGGCCATCACCCGCGCCAACCGGATACTCATCGCGGTCAGCGACGCGGCATCGGCCGGCACCATCACCGCCGGCACCACGTGGACCTTCTACCAATTCCAGGGTGACGCGGCCAACTTCGTCGACAACCCGAGCCTCGGCATCGATGCCGACGCCCTCTACATCGGCGTCGACGTGTACACGCTGGCGTACAGCTTGAACAGCTCCAAGGGCTTCGTCATCCCGAAGGCCCCGCTGCTCTCCGGCGCGGCGGCGGTGGTGTGGCCGTTCCCCGCCCTGGCCACCGCATCCGCCGCCGGACCATTGGAGCCGCGAGGCGTCGACAACCCTGACCCGGCCAATACCGGGCCGACGGCGCAGGGCTACTTCATCGGCGTCGACAGCACCGCCTTCGGCAAGCTCGCGATCCGCAGGATCACCAACCCGGGCAGCCTCGGGCCGGCGCCGACGATCTCGGCCAACATCTCCGTCACCACGCCGCTCGCGACCAGCTTCCCGGTCCCGGTTCCCCACCTCGGCAACACCGGCGGGACCAACGGCCGGCTCGAAGCTCACGACGACCGGCTGTACGCCGCCGTGATGCGCAACGGACGGTTGTGGACGGCCCACAACATCGGAGTCATCTACACCGGCCTCGTCTTCGGCACCTCCACCCGCACCGCCACTCGCTGGTACGAGCTCCAGAACCTGTCGACCACCCCGGCTGTGCTCCAGTCCGGCACCGTCTTCGACGACGCCGTCACCAACCCCCTCAGCTACTGGACCCCGACCATCACCGTGTCCGGCCAGGGCCACGCGGCCATGGGCGGCAGCGTGGCCGGGCTCAGCCATTACGCCGACGCCTGGATTACCGGCCGGCTGGTGGGAGATGCCCTCGGCACCATGCAGACGGTCACCGAGTACACCGCCTCCAGCTTCGCCTACAACCCCGGCGGCAATCCGGGCGGCGCATCCGGTCGCCGGTGGGGCGACTACTCCTTCACGAGCGTCGACCCCAACGACGACATGACCATGTGGACGATCCAGGAGTACACCAACGGCACCAACACCTACGGGGTGCGGGTGGCCAAGCTCCTCGCACCCCCGCCGGCCACGCCGGTCACGGCCTCGCCGTCGAGCGTGGCCGCCGGCATCCCGTCGACCATCGTCACCGTCACCGGCACCCAGGTGGCGGGATCGGGCTTCTTCGACCCCGGGGCGGCGTTCCTCAGCCGCCTGGGCGCTTCCTCCACGGGCGTCACCGTCAACAGCGCCACCTACGTCAACCCCACCACCATCACCCTCGACATCTCGACCGTGGGCGCCAGCACCGGCGCCAAGGATCTCACCGTCGTCAACCCGGACGGCCAGTCCCTCACCGGCACCGGCCTGCTCACGGTGACGGCGGGCGCGGCCACGTTCCCCCGTTCGCTGCCGGGGGTCGTCGGGTCGGCCGTGAACTGGTCGCTCCACGACTCCCTCGCCACCGCCGGGGCGGCGCCGGACACGAACTTCACCTACGGCGCCCAGCCCCCGTCCGTCGTCCCCCTCGTCGGCGACTGGGACGGCAACGGGACCAGGACGCCCGGCGTCTTCCAGGCGGGGGCGTTCAAGCTGAGCAACACCACGACGACCAACCTCGCCCCCGCCGTCAGCTTCTCCTTCGGCGACCCTCGCGGTTTCCCGGTGGCGGGCGACTTCAACGGTGACCACACCGACGACATCGCCGTCTTCCGGGCCGGCCAGTGGCAGATCCGCCTCAGCACCGGCACCCTCCTGACCACGTTCGCCTTCGGCTCCAGCGGTAGCTGGCCGGCCACGATCCCGGTCGTGGGCGACTGGGACGGGGACGGGACCGACGGCATCGGCACCTTCAGCGGGGGCACGTGGAACCTGAACAACACGGCCGACGCCAGCGGGGCCGAGTTCGGGCCCTTCGCCTACACCGCCGGCACGGGCAGCTACCCCGTGGTCGGTGACTGGGACGCCAACGGGTCGGACACGGTTGGAGTCCGCCAGGGCACCACCTGGTCGCTCAAGAACTCCAATACCGCCGGGTTCACCACCGACGTCACCCCCTTCACCTTCGGGGCCACCAACACCCTGCCCTTCACCTGGCACTAGCGGTAAGGTGAAAGTATGGCGAAGCGTAAGATCACGGTGACGGTGGACGAAGCCGTCGTCGACGAGGCCCAGCGCCTCGGGATCGACAACCTCTCGGCTGTGGTGAACGAGGCTCTCACCGCCCATGTGGACCGCCTGGCCCGGCGGGCCGCCTTGCGTCAGCTGCTCGACGAGTGGGACGCCGAGATGGGACCCGTCTCGGAGGCGGCCTTGGCCGCGGCCCGGGAGGCGTTCGATGACCTGGACGGCACCTCCACCAGCAGGGGTGTGGCGTGACGCCACTCGTTCTCGACGCGGCGGGGCTCGACGCGGTGTGCGACAGGGAGCCGCCCGAGCGGGTGCGAGCGTTGCTGCACGAGGCCTGGGCCCGGGGCCGGGACGTGCTCGTCCCGGCCGTCGTGTGCGCCGAGGTATGCCGGGGGACAGCCCGGACACGGAGAGTGGAGGCGGCCTTGGCCCGAGCCCGGCCGCCGTTCTCGGTGGTCGACACCGACTTCGCCCTGGCCCGCCAGGTCGGGGCCGTCCTTCACGGTTCGGGTACCGACAGCCGGGACATGATCGACGCTCACCTGGTGGCAGTGTGCGTGTTCCACGAGGGCGGACTGGTCGTCACGTCAGATCCCGACGACATCGAGCGACTGGCCCGGGTAGTGCCCGCGGTCCGCATCGTCACCCGGCCCGCCCGCTGACACCCGCCGGAGTCGGCCCGGCCGGCCTGGCGCCTACGACTTGGTGGGCTCCGTCGCCTCGTCCTCTTCCTGGCCCGCCTTGCGCATCTTGAGCAGCTCGAGGATGACGGGGATGAACGACACCGCGCCGATGCAGACGATGATCGGCAGCAGCCAATGGTCGATGTTCGGCACCGTCTTGCCGAGGAAGTAGCCGGCCAGGGTCACGCCGAAGGACCAGAGGAAGCCGCCGAGGACGTTGAAGGTGACGAACTTGCGGTAGTCCATGCGGCCGACGCCGGCCACCACCGGGGTGAACGTCCGGATCACGGGGAGAAAGCGGGCCAGGACGATGGTCTTGGGACCGTTCTTCTCGAAGTAGGCCTGGGCCCGGTCGACGTTCTTCTGGTGGAAAAAGCGGGAATCGGGACGGTTGAACACGGCCGGGCCGTAGCGGCGCCCGATCACGTAGCCCACCTGGTCGCCGGCCACCGCCGCCACGAAGCAGCCGACGAGGACAATCGCCAGGTTCATGTGACCTTCGTAGGCGAGCAGGCCGGCGGTGAAGAGCAGCGAGTCGCCGGGGAGGAAGAAGCCCGCCAGCAGCCCTGATTCGGCGAAAACGATGGCGAAGAGGCCGAGCGTCCCGAAGGCCTCGATCAGTGACTTGGGGTCCACATCCAGACCGTACTCTTGACAGAAGGCCGTTCCGCCGCCCAAGGTCCTACTCCCGTGTCCAAACCCCTCGTCATCGTCGAATCGCCCGCCAAAGCCCGAACCATCGCCCGATTTCTGGGCAGCGGCTACGTCGTCGAGTCGTCCGTGGGGCACATCCGCGACCTCCCCCGGGGGGCCGAGGAGGTGCCGACCGCCCTCAAGAGCGAGTCCTGGGCCCGCCTCGGCGTCGACGTCGACCATGAGTTCGAGCCCCTCTACGTGGTGGCCAAGAACAAGAAGCAGATCGTCACCAACCTGAAGCGCCTGCTCAAGGACGCCGACGAGCTCTATCTCGCCACCGACGAGGATCGCGAAGGGGAGTCCATCGCCTGGCACCTGCTGGAGGTGCTCTCGCCCCCCAAGCGGGTCTCGGTGCGACGGATGGTGTTCCACGAGATCACCGCCCCCGCCATCCAGGCCGCCCTGGCCAACCCCCGCGACCTCGACAGCCAGCTGGTCGACGCCCAGGAGGCCCGCCGCATCCTCGACCGCCTCTACGGCTACGAGGTGTCGCCCGTCCTGTGGCGCAAGGTCCTGCCCAAGCTGTCCGCGGGACGGGTGCAGAGCGTGGCCTGCCGCATCCTGGTGGAGCGGGAGCGGGCCCGGATGCGCTTCCGTAGCGCGTCGTACTCCGGCGTCGAGGGGACGTTCGCCAAGTCGAGCCAAGCCACCACGCCATTCGGCGCCACCCTGGTCAGCGTCGACGGCACCCGCCTGGCCACGGGCAAGGACTTCGACGAGACGGGCCGGCTCGGCGCGGGGGCCAACGTCCTCGTCCTCGACCACGCCGGCGCCGCAGGGCTCGCCGACCGCCTGCGCCAGGCGCCCTTCACCGTGCGCTCGGTCGACGAGAAGCCCTACCGGCGCAGCCCGTACCCGCCGTTCATGACCTCGACCCTCCAGCAGGAGGCGGGGCGCAAGCTGCGCTACACCGCCCAGCGCACCATGTCGACGGCCCAGCGGCTGTACGAGAACGGCTACATCACCTACATGCGGACCGACAGCACCAACCTGTCGGAGACCGCCGTCACCGCCGCCCGCCGCCAGGCCGCCGAGCTGTACGGGCCCGACTACGTGCCCGACCAGCCCCGGCGCTACGACAAGAAGGTGAAGAACGCCCAGGAGGCGCACGAGGCCATCCGGCCTGCGGGCGACAGCTTCCGCACCCCCGACCAGGTGGCCAGGGAGCTGGGGGCCGACGAGCGGGCCCTCTACGAGCTCATCTGGAAGCGGACGGTGGCGTCGCAGATGGCCGACGCCCGGGGCCGGAGCATGCAGGTCCGCCTGGGGGCGACCTCGGCCGCCGACGAGGATGCGGTCTTCAGTGCCGCGGGCAAGACCATCGAGTTCCCCGGGTTCCTGCGGGCCTACGTGGAGGGCTCCGACGACCCCGAGGCCGACCTCGAGGACCGGGAGGTGCGGCTGCCGGCGCTCGCCCCCGGCGACGCCCTCGACGCGGTCGCCCTCGACCCCAAGGACCACACCACGTCGCCCCCGGCCCGCTTCACCGAGGCGTCGCTGGTCAAGGCCCTGGAGGAGATGGGCGTGGGCCGGCCGTCGACCTACGCGTCGATCCTCGGCACGATCCAGGACCGGGGCTACGTCTGGAAGAAGGGCAGCGCCCTGGTGCCGTCGTGGACCGCGTTCGCGGTGGTCACCCTCCTCGAGCGCCACTTCGCCAACCTGGTCGACTACGCCTTCACCGCCCGCATGGAGGACGATCTCGACAACATCGCCAACGGCGGCGAGAAGCGGGTGCCGTGGCTGACCCGCTTCTACTTCGGCGGTGTCACTTCTTCAGGGGAAACCACCGGGCTCAAGGCGATGGTGAACGACCATCTCGACGAGATCGACCCCCGCGAGGTCAACGCCATCCCCATCGGCAAGGACGACGAGGGCCGCGAGATCGCGGTGCGGGTGGGCAAGTACGGGCCCTACCTGTCCCGGGAGGGAGGCGACACCGCCCCCGTGCCCGAGGGCATCGCCCCCGACGAGCTCACCGTGGCCAAGGCCGAGGAGATGCTGTCCAAGCCCAGCGGCGACCGGGTGCTGGGCGCCGACCCGGCCACCGACCTGCCCGTGATCGTGCGGGAGGGCCGCTACGGCCCCTACGTGCAACTGGGCGACGCCGACGGAGCGGCGAAGACCAAGCCCCGGACGGCGTCGTTGTTCAAGCGCATGGCGCTGGAGACGCTCTCCCTCGACGAGGCCCTGCAACTGCTCACCATCCCCCGGGTGCTCGGCCACGACCCCGCCGACGGCCAGGAGATCAGCGCCCAGAACGGCCGCTACGGCCCGTACGTCAAGAAGGGCACCGACAGCCGCAGCCTGGAGGACGAGGACCGCCTGCTCACCGTCACCCTCGACGAGGCCATCGCCCTGCTAGCGGTGCCCAAGGCCAGGGGCGGGCGGGCGGCGGCGGCCGAGCCTCTCCGTGAGCTGGGGCCCGACCCGGTGTCAGGCAACGTGGTCACGGTGCGGGAGGGGCGGTTCGGCCCCTACGTCACCGACGGCACCGACAATGCGTCCCTCCGGGTGGGCGACTCGGTGGAGGCGGTCACGCTCGAACGGGCGGCCGAGCTGCTCCAGGCCCGGCGGGAGCGGGGACCGGCCAAGCCCCGCAAGACGACCAAGGCGTCCAAGACCACCAAGACCGCGAAGACGGCCAAGAAGGCGCCCGCCCGGGCCCGGGCGGCCCGGCCCAAGTCGTAGCGGGGGAGCCATGTCTCCCCTCCCGGCGGCCCCGACGGGGCGCCCGGCCCGGGTCCCATTGCTGACGTTCAGGGCCCGGCGTCGGCCGACGCCCTAGCCTGAGCCCGTGGCCCGCCGGAAGGAAGAGCCCCCGGGGGGCGACGAGCCGGCCACGACCGAGGTGCCGGCGGCCAACCTGGCCGAGGACGAGGACAAGCGGGGCCCCACCCTGCTCGGATCCACGTCGTTCTTCCGGCTGTGGGTGGCCCAGGTGGTGTCGTCGCTGGGGGACTGGATCGGGCTGGTGGCGGTCCTTTCGATCACCGCCCGGGTGGGTGGGAGCTCGCCGGAAACGGCCATCGCCCTGGTCATGAGCGCCCGTATGATCCCCGGGTTCTTCCTGGCGTCGCTGGGCGGGGTGCTGGTCGACCGCTGGAACCGCAAGACGGTGATGGTGGTCTGCGACATCGGGCGGGGCCTCACCCTGGCCACCCTGCCGTTCGTGGAGACGGTCTGGGGGCTGTTCCTCGTCTCCCTCGTGCTGGAGCTGTTCACCCTCCTGTGGTCGCCGGCCAAGGAGGCGTCGGTGCCCAACCTGGTCAAGGTCGACAAGCTGCCCGCGGCCAACTCGTTCTCCCTAGCCGCGGCCTATGGCACGTTCCCGGTCGGATCGGCCCTGTTCGCGTCGCTGACCAAGGTGTCGGAGTGGCTCGGGCGCGGTGACGGGCCCCTGCACTTCCTGGAGCTGAACCGGGAGTCACTGGCCATCTACCTCGACGTGGTCACGTTCCTGACGTCGGCCATCATCATCTCCACCATTGCCCTGCCCCGGACCAAGCCCCCCCGGCGGCGGTCGCCGGCCCCCCTCACCGACGCCTTCAACGAGATCAAGGAGGGCTGGCGGTTCATCGGCACCAGCCCGGTGGTGCGCTCGGTGATGGTCGGCCTCGGCACCGGGCTCATCGGCGGCGGGATGGTGGCCCCTCTCGGTCCCGTGTTCTCGGCCGAGGTCCTCAACTCCGGCTCGGCCGGCTTCGCCCTCATGCTCACCGCCCTGGGCATGGGCCTGGCCGTGGGCGTGGTCGGGCTGTCGCTGGTGCAGAGCCGCCTGCCCCACCAGCGGATCTTCCCCCTGGCCGTGCTGGGGGCGGGGGCGGCCATGCTGGCCGCGTCGTCGATGTCGCAGCTGGGGCTGTGCCTCGCCTTCACCGCGGGGATGGGCGTGTGCGCGGGCGCGGTCTACGTCCTCGGCTTCACCATCCTCCAGGAGAACGTGGCCGACGACCTGCGGGGACGCATCTTCGCCGCCCTGTACACCCTGTCCCGGCTGTGCCTGCTCATCAGCCTGGCCCTGGCACCCCTGCTGGCCGGCATCCTCGATCGGCTGTCGGAGAGCGCCATCGACGGGCGGCTGAAGATCGTCGGGCTCACGGTGGAATTGCCCGGCGTGCGGCTGACGCTCTGGATCGGGGCCGCCATCATCCTCATGGCGGGCAGGCTGGCCCTGCGGGCGGTCGAGCGCTCCGACGACGACCTGCACGAGCCCGGATGACCGGCGTGTTCGTGGTGTTCGAGGGCGGCGAGGGGAGTGGCAAGTCCACCCAGGCGTCGCGACTGGCGGAGCGGCTCGGGGCGGTGCTCACCCTGGAGCCGGGGGGGACGGAGATCGGCCAGCGGCTGCGCGACGTGGTCCTGGGCGACGGCGGTTCGACGCTGGCGCCCCGGGCGGAGGCGTTGTTGATGGCGGCCGACCGGGCCCAGCACGTGGCCGAGGTGGTGCGCCCGGCGCTGGAGGCCGGCCGCCCCGTGGTCAGCGACCGCTTCTCGGGTTCCACCCTCGCCTACCAGGGCTACGGCCGGGGCCTCGACCTCGGCGACCTGGCGCGGCTGTCGGGGTGGGCGACGGAGGGCCTGGAGCCCGACGTGGTCTTCCTGCTCGACGTCGACCAGGAGGTGGCCGCGGCCCGCCGCTGCCGGCCCCGGGACCGGATCGAGGCCGCCGGCGACACCTTCCACCAACGGGTGGTGGCCGGCTACCAGGCGTTGGCTGCGGCCGATCCCGACCGGTGGGTGGTCGTGGACGGGTCGGGCACGGTCGACGAGGTGGCGGCCCGGGTGTGGTCGGCGTACGCGGCGTGGGCCGCGGCCCGATGAGCGACGTGTTCGACAGGGTGGTGGGACAGGAGCAGGCGGTGGCCCACCTGCGGGCCGCGGCCCGGGCCCCGGTGCACGCCTACCTCCTCGTCGGGCCCCCGGGGACGGGTCGGCGCACGGCCGCCGCGGCCCTGGCCGCAGCCCTGCTGTGCCCCCGCGGCGGCTGCGGCGAGTGCGACGTCTGCCTTCGCGTCACCGCGGGCGCCCATCCCGACGTGGCCGTCGTCGAGCGGGAGGGGGCCTTCCTGGGCATCGACCAGGCCCGGGAGATCCGCCGGCTGGCGATGCGCACGCCCAACGAAGGCTCCCGCAAGGTGCTCGTCATCCCCGACTTCCACCTGGCCCAGGACGCGGTGCCGGCGCTGCTGAAGGTGGTGGAGGAGCCGCCGCCGAGCACCGTGTTCGTGATCCTGGCCGACCACGTGTCGCCCGAGCTGGTCACCATCGCCTCCCGCTGCGTGCGCATCGACTTCGGCCCCCTGCCGGTGGCGCTGGTCGTGGCCACGCTGGTGGCCGACGGCGTCGACCCGGGGGTGGCGGCCGACGTGGCCGAGGCGTCGGGGGGGCGCCTCGACCGGGCCCGCCTACTGGCGTCCGACCCCGGCTTCGCCGCCCGCCGGGCGACGTGGCAGTCGGTGCCGTCCCGCCTCGACGGCACCGGTGCCTCCGTGGCCGTCCTCGCCGCCGAGCTGGTGGAGCTGCTGGGAACGGCGGCGGTGGCGCCCCTCACGTCCCGCCATGCGGCCGAGGTGGCGGCCATGGAGGAGCGGGTGAAGCGCTCCGGAGAGCGGGGCTCGGGGCGCAAGGTGCTCACCGACCGCCACCGTCGGGAACTGCGCCGGCTGCGCACCGACGAGCTGCGCTACGGCCTGGCCACCCTGGCCGCCCTCTACCGCGACGCCCTGGTGCAACGGCGGGTCGACGCCGCCGCCGGCGTGGCCGGCCTCCACGCCCTCCAACAGGTGGCCGAGAACCTGATCCACAACCCAGGCGAGACCTTGCTGCTGCAGGCCCTGCTCCTGCGGCTGCCGCCGCTGCGGGCTATGGCGCGGGGATCTTCGGCGCCGTAGTCGCCACCGGGGGGCCGACGAAGGTCGGCGGCACGGGCGGTACCGGCGTCGGGAAGGTGTTGGAGAAGGTGGTGGGGGTCGTGCGGGGGACGGTGGGGGTCGTCGTGGCCGGAGCCTGGGTGGTGGGAGTCGGCTCCGGCTCCTCCTCGTCGGCGGGCGGGGCGGGCGCCGGGCCCTCGTCGGCGGCGGGCGGGGCTGTCACCCGGGAGGGAGCCCTGGTGACGGCTGGCGCCGGCGGCTCGGTGTCCTGGGGCAGGGTGAAGGTGACGGTGGTCGTGGACTTCACCGTGGGCGCGGTCTGGGACGCCGACCCCCCGGGGGTGGTGGCCACGTCGGTGGGGATGGCGTCGGGGCCGGCCAGGAGCTCGAGGGTCATGGCCACGATCGACACGCCGGTGAGGGCGTAGAGGACGAAGTTCACCCGTTCGCCCCGCCGCATGGCCGACCACCGGCCCGCGGCCGGGCTGATCAACCGGCGGCGGAGCCAGGGCTCGACGTCGACCTTCGCCTTCTCGTCCTCGGCGATGGCCCACAGCTCGAGCAACTCGTCGGCGCCGGCATCATCGGCGTCCGCGTCCGCGTCCGCGTCGGCGATGTCGTCGAGGGGCGGGGCCGGGGGCGGGGGCGGGGCCGGCGTGGCGACCATCGCCGCCGGGAGGATGGGAAGCGGAGGGGTGGGCGCGGCGGGCTCGTCCGGGGGCGGGGCGACGGCCGCCGCCGCTTCGGGCGGGAGCGCGGGGGGCGGTGCCGCCGCCGCGGCCGGGGGGACCATGCCCACACCCGGGAGCTCGGGCGACGGTGCCGGTGAGTACGGTTCGGTCCCGGCGGCGTCCCCCGACTCGGCGGCGGCGATCTCCGCCGGTTCCGGCTCGGTGATCTGCGCCGACGTGGGTTCGGCGATCTCTGGTTCGATGGCGTCGTCCACCGACGATTGGTGATCCCCGACCACGGCCGGCTGGTCCACGTCTGGGCGGGGTGGAATCGGCGGCGCCTCCCCGAGGGCCAGCGCCACCGCCCCCAGGATGAGCTCGTCGTCGGCATCCTCGTCGGAAGGCCCGGTCGCCGGCCCGTCGTCGGCGACCACTTCCGGGACGGGGACGTCCTGCGCCGCCGGCTCGGTCGCAGGGTCGGACGACACCGCCAGCGGTTCGGCCGGCACCACCGGCGCAGGCCAGTCGACCTGCGCCGCCGATGCCGCCGCCGTCCTCGTCGGTCCCGGCTCGGACGCTGCTGCCGGCGATTCGGCCGGCGCCACGGCAGCGGGCCAGTCGACCGGCTCCGCCTCCACCGCCGTCGTCGTCGGCCCCGATGCCCCACTCGCCACAGGAGCGGGCCAGTCGACGGGCTCCTCCGGCCCCGGACCGTCGGGCTGAACCGGAGCGACCGCCTCCACCGCCGCCGGCACCTGGTCGATCACCGCCGTCGCCGGGGGCGTGCCCCGACCGGCCCAGGGCGGTCGGAAGCCCGGCCCGGACGGCGACTCGACCGTCCCGGGCGTCGGGTCCCCGTCGGGCAGCCGCGGCCGAGGGTCGTCGGTGGTCGGTACCGACCGCTCGCCCGGAACGTCGTCGCTCATCTTCCCCGACGGTACCGCCGGACGGGCGGGCCCGACCCTCGCGTCACACCGGGGTCCGGCTCGTCCCCTCGTCGGCCACCGTTCGCATCCACCGGTTGAGCTGCGCATCCCGGTACAGGTTCCACGGCCGCAGCTTCGTCAACGCTCGCCGGCACCGCACCCAGAGGAGCCGGCCGTAGGAGCTCCCCGGCCCCGCGTCGCGGCCGTAGCCCGCTTCCAGGTAGGCCCGGTCGGGCAGCACCCGGCGCAACGGCCGCCACCGGCGGCTGAAGGCCTCTCCCCGCACGGCCGCGAAATACCCCGGCGGGTGCCAGGCGGCCTCGGCCAGCAGCCGCCGCTTCACGAACGCCCGGCCCACCGACGGCGAGTACGACGCCGGCCGGAGGGCGGCCAGGGCGTCCGGGGGCACCACCGGCCCCAGCAGCTCGTTGGTGGCCATGAGGGCGAGGAAGACCCGCCCGTGCAGCCCGTACGACCGGGCCCGGGCCACGACGACGTCCCAGTCGACGGGGGCGGCGTGGGCCATCCAGGCGATGTCGGCCAACTGGCCGAGCGACCCCGCACTCCGGCGGACCCTGTCCTTGAAGAAATGGGCGGCCAGGTGCAGCAGGAGGCCCTCGTGGTCGGGCAGGAGGTGGGCACCCACCCGGCTGGGCCGGGCGTGGGCCCAGTAGTCGCCGATGTCGAAAACGGCATCGGGGAGCACGTGCCGGTGCAGGTCGACGTGCACCACCCCGTCGCCACTGGTGAGCTGGGGGTAGGCGTACTTCCCCGCCCGCAGCCCGACCAGGCCCTCGGACCGGGGCCGGGAGCTGCGGTAGCCGAGGCCGACGACGAGGTCCTCCGCCAGCTGGATCGACGCCTCCGGGACGAGGAAGTCGAGGTCGACCATCGGCCGCAGGCTCACGTCGTCGTAGGTCCCCTCCAGCAGGGCCAGGCCCTTGAGGGCCATGACGGTGACGCCGGCCCGGTCGAGGGCGGCGACGATGGGGCGGGCGCTGGCCAGCAGCCGCATGTTGCTGGCCGCGGTCCGCTGCCGGTCGAGGCTGAGGGCGCCCACCACCTCCTCGGGCACGTCGAGCCCGGCCGACTCCAGGTGGCGGGACAACAGGGGGGCCAGGCGGTGGCGCCGGGCCTGGCGCAGCACGACGTCCCAGTCCAGGGCGCGGACGGAGGGGGGGCCGAGGACAGGGACCGGCGAGGCGGCCTGCGTCAGCAGGCGGGACTCAGGTGAGAGCGTTGCCGGCACCCGAGTGGCCCGCGACCTTCGGCGGCGGACGGCGGAGCAGTTCCTCGAAGTCGGCGTGCCGTTCGCCCTCCAGCCAGGCGTGGGCCGACACCCCCGCCTCCGGGTCGCGGGCAACGCCGACGACCAGCGGCCGGTTCACGCCGTGATCCGCGTCCCAGCGCTGGAGCAGAGCCGAGCGCACCAGGCAGGTGGCGCCGGTGAGCTTGCACGCGCCGGCGACGGTGGCCCGGTGGCGGGCGGCGACGGCGGGGGACGGGTCGATGGCGTCGATGGCGTCGATGCCGTCGACGTGGAGGGACGTGCGCAGCCGGCGGGCCTGGGTCCACACCCACGCCACGACCCGGGCCGAGGCCACCGGTGACGTGGCCGCCACCAGCATCGCCCGCCGCCGGGCGTTCAGCCGCCGGCCTCGACGAGGGAGAAGGACCGCAGCCCCTCGACGAACACGGCCACGTCGTGACGAGCCTGTTCCACGCCGATGCCGAAGCGCGTCACCACTTCCTCGACCAACCGTTCCTCGGTCGTCCCCGCCACCACGAGGGGCCAGAGGACCGAGCCCGTGTCGTTCACGGACAGGTAGGCGGAGGACTCCAAATCGAGTGCCACCACCTCGCCGGAGACGTTCCGCCACTCGATGCCGGGCCGGAGGCGGAAGATCTCGCCACCGGGATCAGCCATCAGCCGCTAGACGCTGCCGATGTCGATGCCCAGGTAGGTCTGGCCGTCGATGGCATTGGCTTCCTTCGGCGGCGGTATCTGCCGGGTGAGGTCGGCCAGGTGGCCGACATAGGTGATCTGCGGTGGACGGTACGCCGGTCCCGCGTTCGGTGTCTCGTTGTCCATCGGTCCCTCCCTGTGGATCCGCTCACCCTATATCGCGGACAACCACGCGTGCTGGAGGAGCAGCGCCGTGCGCACGTCCGGTTTGGGCCGGCGCCACTCCTCGGCCAGCCGATCCAGGTCCACCAGCGCGGCATCGACGCCTGTGCCGTCCCACGCCGCGGCAAACGCCATCGTCCGCTCGCCCAGGACCGCCTCGTCGAAGAACGCCTTGCCGGTCCGCTGCACCAGTGCCGGCGGCAGCACGTCGCCGAACAACTCGCTCACGGCCGCCTTCCGGCTGGCCGGGCCCCGGAAACCGAAATGACGGCAGAGGGCACCGACGACGGTCGGCTCCACGAAGACGCTCACCACCGTGGTGCCCGCGTCGGCGGCCAGCAGGTCCAGGCTGGCCGACACGTTGGCCCGGTAGCGGCTCCGCCACCACCAGGCGATGGCCGCGTCCCACCGGTCGGGGCTCCGGCCCCGCCACTCGCTGCCCAGCCGGTGGACCTCGGCCTCGACGTGGCGGTGCAGCCACGGCGACGGCGGCTGCGGCTCACGGGCGAACCGGCGGCGGCGGACGGCCCGAGGTGCCAGCGCCACGGCAAGCGTCGTCAGGTTCGAGCGACGCAGCCAGCCCCGCCCCCGGCAGCTCGAGAACGCCCCCCGGCTGAGAGCCTCGTCGCCCCCGGCCCCGGTGAGCACGGTGCCCCCTTTGGCCCGTTCCAGGATCGGCCCGTGGACATACGAGAACGGCGGCCACAGCACGCCGTGGCGACGCAGCACCGCGCCCGAGAAGGGCCCGATCAGGTCGAGCTCGGTCGAGATCTCGATCCGGTCCCAGTCGGGCAGGCGCAAGTGACGCACCACCAACTCCTGCCACTCGCTCTCATCTGCGCCCGGCGCGCCCGGGAACCGGAGCGTGGTCGGGATCGGGAGCGGGAGGCCGTCCCGGCGGGCGACGGCGGTGGCGGTGGCCAGGACCGACGAGGAGTCCCGGCCGCCGGAGAAGCTGACCAGGCAGGGCGGGCGGGCCAGAGCCGCCCGGAGCAGCTCCTCGATCGCGGCGCGGGGGTGGGGGGCACCCCGCATCTGCACCCGGGGCGCCTGGTCGTCGGCCCCGAACGTGAGCCCGCTGGCCAGCTCGAGCGGCGTGGGCCGCAATCGCACCGGATAGACGGCAGGGGCGTCGTCGTGTCCGGCGATCACCGGAGGGGGCGGGCCAGGTCGACGAGCAGCGGGCCGACCGCCGCCTCGAACGCGGGCCCCCAGGGGATGTCGGCCTCCAGCACCGGCACCTGGTCGACCACCCGGGCGACGGTAGCGAACAGCCGGCGGCCCACCGACTCGTCCTCCCAGCCCCCCACCCGCAGCTCGGCCATCACCCGGACGAACGCCTCCGTCCCCCCCAGGGCACGGACGGTGACGGTGTTCGCGACCGGGTTCGGGCGCAGGAGCACGATCGTGGCCAGGGGCAGCCGGGAGGCGGTGGTGATGGCGGGCGTGACCAACACCCGCCCATCGGCCGACTGGGTGGTGGGGGGCGGGGCGGAGAACTGGTCGAGGGCCCAGGCCGCGTGGGGGCGCAGCCGGATCTGGCCCGAGCCGCCCACGCACTCGATGACTGGGCCCGACGTGTCGAGCCGGAGGACGTCGTCGGTCACGAGCAGGGCACCGGCGGCGCAGCACAGGGTGACGACCGTCGACTTCCCCATCCCCGACGGGCCGAGGAACGCCACCGCCGCCCCGTCGACCTCCACCGCGCTGGCGTGGAGCACGCAGTCGCCGGCGGCGATCACCAGGTAGCCGACGAGCAGTCCGGTGGCGAGGATGGCCAGCAGGCCGAGGTCGGCCGCCGGGTCGGGCCGGCACTCCACCGCCGCCGGGTCGGGGCCGATCACGAAATCGCACACGCCCGGCACCCGCAGCGTGGTCACCGGGCCGTCGGCCACGGCCACGTACCGGAGGGCGCCGCCGGACCGGTTGGCCGCCATCACCCGGCCCCCTTCGGGAGCGACGGCGGGGACGGGCGCCGGTGGGCCCAGGGAGAGGTCGACGTCGAAGTCGTCGCCTGCGGCCACCGGCGCGCCCAGCGCCAGCGTCGTCCGGATGCGGAGGCCGTGGACGTCGTAGACGGCGGGCGCAAGGAGGATCATGGGTCCGGGGTGCCGGGCGGGCGCCGGCCCGGGTGACCCTACCGCCACGCCGACAGGTCCCGGCCGAGGAGCGCTTCGAGACGGTCGATCTCATCGGAGAGCTGGTCCCGCACCAGCTGCTGGCGGAGGACGGGGTCGAGTCGGGGCTTGGGCCGGTGCTTCCACCGGACGGGAGTCGCCCGGCGCAGGAGGCGGCCGGGCCGGCCCTTCACCCCCCGGAACCGGGGGACGAGGATCTCGTTCTCCGTTCTCACCGACGGCAGCGGGTCGGAGGCGTCGACCCCGAGGAAGCGCAGCGTCGATCGCAGCACCGCCGCGCTGTCGGCCACCAGGTCGTCGTAGAGGTGGACCAGCACCTGATCCCGCCGGAAGAGGTCGTAGTACGGAGCCAGCTGGCGGCAGTAGCGGCTCCGCCCGAGGTACTGGTAGGTGGCGGGCATGCCGGCCGCCAGGCGCTCGGCCTCGGCCTGCACCGCCTCCGCGAAGTCCAGGGGCTCGGCCCCCGCGGCCCGGAAGTGCGACCAGTGGGAGAAGGCCCGGTCGACGGGGTGGCGGAGGATGGCGACGATGCGGGCGTCGGGCACATCGCGGGCGAGCACCGCCGCCGCTCCCGGCACCGACAGGTTCGACGTCGAGCCGTCGCCCACCGCCGTCGCCCCTCCGGCGTCCGCGTACAGCAGCCGGTAGCGCCGGGACGCGTCGGCGGCGTCCGCGTAGCCCATCCTGACGCTGTTCGGATCGGCCAGGTAGGCGTAGTAGTGCGGTTCCTTGAGGGTGGGCACGAACACGTCGGGGTGGCGGCGGAGGGCCGAGACCAAGGCGGTGGTGCCGGACTTGGCCGCGCCGACGACGAAGAAGTCGGGGCCGCGGCCACCCTCGGTGGGGCCGGGGTCGGTCACGCGGGATCGAGGTAGGTCGACGCCTGCATCGTGAACAGCTCGGCGTAGACCCCGGCCGCGGCCATGAGCTGGTCGTGGCTGCCCTGCTCCACCACCTGGCCGCCGGCCAGGACGTAGATGCGGTCGGCGGCGCGGACGTTGGCGAAGCGGTGGGAGATCACCAGCACCGACCGTCCGGCGAAGATCGTGCGGATGTTCCCGAACAGGGCCAGCTCGGCCCGGGGGTCGAGGGAGGCGGTGGGCTCGTCGAGGATCACGAAGGGGGCGTCGCGGAAGAAGGCCCGAGCCAGGGCCACCCGCTGCCACTGGCCGACGGAGAGGTCGCTGCCGCCGGCGAACTGGGGGCCCATGCGGGTGCGATAGCCCCGGGGCAGGGCGGAGAGGAACCCGTGCGCCCCCGCGGCCCGGGTCGCCGCCTCCATGGCCTCGGTGTCGTCGTAGCGCTCGTGGCGCCCGGTGGTGACGTTCTCCCCCGCCGTCAGCCGGTACTGCACGAAGTCCTGGAAGATCACCGCGATCGAGCGGCGGAGCTGGTCGCCGTCGATGGTGGCGATGTCGACGCCGTCCCAGCTGATCGAGCCCTGGTCGGGGGCGTACAGCCGGGCCAGGAGCTTGGCCAGCGTCGTCTTGCCGGACCCGTTCTCCCCGACGAGCGCGACCACCTCGCCTACGCCGATGGTGATGGAGACATCGCGCAGGCTGGGCTCGGTCCGGCTCGGATAGGTGAAGCTGACGTGGTCGACGTCCAGCTGCTTGAAGCCGGCCGGGGCCTCGGTCGGCAGCGGCTCGTCCGCCGAGTCGGCGACGGGGAAGGCCTCGATGAAGTCGGTGAAGTCCTCCAGGAAGAGCGACGCCTCGTAGAGCTGGCTGGCGCTGCGCACCAACCCCGACAGCCGGCCGCTGAGGAGGATGAGCGCGCCCGCCGACGCCACCGCCGTCGCCACCGTCATCCGCCCCTCGCTGATGAGCCACACGAGGGTGGCCATCGCCGCCGGCGGGACGAGCGCCGAGATCACCTGACCGACCAGCGCCACACGCAGCCGTCGGCGGACCACCAGGCGGAGGTCGGCGATGCGCTGGTCGTAGAGGACGTCGTGCCAGCGGTGCAGGTACCGGGCCAGGCCGTAGCTGCGCACCTCGGCCGCCTCGTCGCGCCGGCTGAGGACGTTGAAGAGATAGGTCCGGCGCCGGTCGCGCTCGGTCTGCAGGACGGAGAAGTCGTGGAGGAGCCGCCCGGCCCGGTTGGCCGCCAGCCAGGCGGGGACATAGGCCACGACGACCACCGCCAGGAAGAGGGGCTGGAGGGCGAGGAGGGCGACGCTCAGCCCGGCGATGGCGACGACGCCGCCGAGGAAGCCCAGGAGCCCGTTGGCCACCTGGAGGGGCCGCGCCTGGGCGTTGGCGGCCGCCCGCTGCAGGCGGTCGGCGAACTCGGGTCGCTCGTAGGCGATGAGGTCGACGGCGCTGGACACGTCGAGGACCCGTCCGGAGGCGTACCGGCCGACCTGCTCGGCCAGGAGGCGCTGTTGCTCGGCCCGGGCCAGGTTGGCGAAGGAGACCACCGCCCCCACCCCGGCCAGGACGAGGAGGGGGGGGATGAGGGCGGAGAACGTGCCCTCCTCGCCGCCCGTGACGAGGCGGGAGAGCACGTGCCGGGCCAGGAGGAGCTGGGCCGCGATCCCCACCCCCAGGACGCACTGCAGGGCCGCCGAGATCGCCAACTGCCGGGGTGCGGCCTTGCGCACGAGGGCGAAGGCCTGCCCGAACAGCCGGGGCAGGCGTCGGACCCCTCCTTTGGCCCGGGCGAACACGACCTCGTCGAGGTCGACGTGCGGCTCGGAGCCGGTCGAGGTCGCGCCCTCGGCCGCGGGCACGGTGGCGTCCATGTCCCCCTCCACCATGGCGACCACCCTTGCAGATCGCGACGGCGCGTTCACCGGCGCCGCTACGCTCGATGCTCACCGCCCGGGTAGCTCAGTCGGTAGAGCAGCTCACTCGTAATGAGCAGGTCAGGAGTTCGAATCTCCTCTCGGGCTCGTTCGTGCGTCCGCCGCCAGCGACTACGGGCTGCTGATCACCGGGATCTGAATGTCGACTCCGAGCTCATGGAAGCCGGCCAGCAGGATGACCGCGACCCCGAGCAGGATGCACATGGCTAACAACCAATCGAATCGCTTCTGCATATCGCTCCACCCCTGTCGGACCCAGCCGCACGGACGTCGCCCCCGTCGGGAGTATCGGCGGGTCGGGCGGCCGACTTGAGCCATATTTCCGCCAACTCTTCAGGCGGCCGACGAGGATGGGGCCGTGTACCACTGGCCGCTGGTCGTCCTCGCCGGCGCTGCCATCGGGCTGCTCATGGGGTTCTTCGGCGTCGGCGGGTCGTCGGTGGCGACTCCCCTCCTGGCCCTGCTCGGCGTTCCGCCCCTCGCCGCAGTGGCGTGTCCCCTTCCCGCCACCATCCCCGGGGCGGCGATCGCAGCCTCGTCGTACCTCCGCTCGGGCGAGGCCCGGCCCCGGGCCGCAGCCTGGTCGCTCGCCGGCGGTATCCCGGGGACGATCGTGGGCGCGGTCACGTCCCGGTGGGTCGGGGGCGACGCCCTGCTCGTCGCCTCGGGCGTGGTCCTGGTCGTTGTCGGCGTCCGGATCATCCGGCCCGTCGACGACGAAGCCCGGGCCGCCGGCACCCGGCGGCGGCTGAACCGACCCCTGCTGGTAGCCGCCACCGCCGGCGTCGGCTTCCTCACCGGCCTGCTGGCCAACGGCGGCGGCTTCCTTCTCGTCCCCCTCTACGTGCTCTTCTTCGGCCTCCGCATGCGGCCGGCGGTGGGCACCAGCCTGGCCGTCATCAGCGTGCTCGCCATCCCCACGCTCGCCACCCACTGGGCCCTCGGCCACGTCGACTGGGCCGTGGCCGGGCTCTACGGGGCCGGGGCCGTGCCCGCCAGCGCGATGGGAAGCATCCTCAGCCGGCGCTTTGAGGGGCCCACCGTGCGGCGGGCGTTCGGCTGGTTCCTCGTCGTCTTCGGCACGCTGTTCACCCTCGACCGGCTCCTCCGGGGCGGGTGAGGCCGACCGTGAATTCGGCTCCCGTTCGCCGGGCGTTCACCGCTGCGCAAGGGGACGGACCGGTCCCGTCTTCTAACGTCGGGCCCACGACATCGAAGGCAATCCGTTGAGCACCCCCCTACGCCGGCACCGGAGCGACGAGGCCGACCGGGCCCTGCGCGACGCCCAGCAGATGGCGGCCGACGCCATGGCCGAGACGGTTCGCCTCCGACGGGCGCTCGACGCCCTCACGTCGGCCATCGTCATCCACGACGCCCGGGGCCAGCTCGTCCTGCGCAACCGGCAGCACGCCGAGCTCGACGCCAACCGTCACGTCTCCGCCCTGGTGGCGGCGGCGGTCGACAAGCTGGTCGACGAGGCCCGGGAGGGCGAAGTGGCCACCGAGACCCTCGAGCTCCACGGCCCCCCGCCCCGCACCCTCGACATCACCGCCGTCCCTCTCGGCACCCCCGAGGCGCCCCTGGGCACCATCGCGGTGGTGGAGGACATCTCCGAGCGCCGGCGGCTGGAGGCGGTCCGCCGCGATTTCGCGGCCAACGTCAGCCACGAGCTGCGTACTCCCATCGGCGCCCTGGCGGTGCTGGCCGAGACGCTCCTCGACGAGGACGACCCCGAAGTCGTCCGCCGCCTGGCCCGGCACATCATGTCGGAAGCGGACCGGGCCGGTCGCCTCATCGCCGACCTCCTCGACCTGTCGCGCATCGAGGCCGGTGGGGTGCTGGCCGAGACGGTCCTCGACGTCGCCACCGTGGTCACCACCGCCGCCGAAGGGGTGGCGGCCCTCGCCGCCCGACGCCACGTCTCCGTCCTGGTCATGGCGCCCGACCCGGGCCCATCCGTGGTGGGCGACGAGCGCCAGTTGGTCTCGGCCCTCGTCAATCTCCTCGACAACGCGGTCAAGTACTCCGAGCCGGGTTCGGTGGTGGAGCTGCAAGCGGTCGCCGACACGCGGTGGGTCGTGATCACCGTTCGCGACCAGGGCATCGGCATCCCGGCCAAGGACCTCGAACGGATCTTCGAGCGCTTCTACCGGGTCGACCGGGCCCGGAGCCGGGAGACGGGCGGCACCGGCCTGGGCCTGTCGATCGTCCGCCACGTCGCCACCAACCACGGGGGCACCGTCCAGGTCGCGTCCCGGGAGGGAGAGGGATCCACGTTCACCCTGCGCCTGCCGAGGTCGACCCCGTGACGGACCGGGCCGACACCCGCCCCACCGTCCTGGTCGTCGAGGACGAGGAGTCCTTCGTCGAGGCCCTCACCCTGGGTCTCACGCGGGAGGGCTTCGCGGTACGGGTCGCCCGCGACGGCGCCGAGGCGCTGGCGTCGTTCGACGCCTCCCGGCCCGACGTCGTCCTCCTCGACCTCATGCTCCCCCGCGTCTCGGGCATCGACGTGTGCCGCCACATCCGGGCCCGGTCGTCGATCCCCATCATCATGGTCACGGCCAAGGACTCCGAGGTCGACGCCGTGGTCGGCCTGGAGGTGGGGGCCGACGACTACGTCACCAAGCCCTACCGGCTGCGGGAGCTGGTGGCCCGGGTGCGGGCCGTCCTGCGCCGGGCCGGGCCCGAACCGGAGCCGGACGAGGTGTCGGTCGAGGTCCTGGTGGTGGGCGACGTCGCCCTCGACGCCGAGCGCCACCGGGTGATGGTGCGGGGCTCGGAGGTCGCCCTGCCCCTGCGGGAGTTCGAGCTGTTGGAGCTGCTGCTCGACAACGCCGGCCGCGTCCTCACCCGCGACACCCTCATCGACCGCATCTGGGGCCCGAACTACGTGGGCGACACCAAGACCCTCGACGTCCACGTCAAGCGCCTCCGCGCCAAGATCGAGGACGACCCGGCCAAGCCCAGCCGCATCACCACGATCCGGGGCCTGGGCTACCGCTACGAGAAGTAGCCCGGCGGCACTCGTCAGGAGACGTCGGCTCCCTTCCGGATCCCCCGCCGGACGGCTAGCGTCGGGCCACGCGCCCGCCCGCCGAGCGGGCCCGCGCGCCTTGTCCGCAAACGGAGGAACGTGACGGCAGTGCCGGATCCCGCCGCATCCGCTACCCCCGACGGCGCCGCGGCTGCAGCCGAGCCCACCTCAGGTGTGGTCCGCGAGTTCCCGAGGCCCACGCCCGAGTCGCCCTATCTCAACCGCGAGTTGAGCTGGCTGGAGTTCAACCACCGGGTCCTGGCCCAGGCCGACGTGGCCGACACGCCCGTCCTCGAGCGGGCCAAGTTCCTCGCCATCTTCGCCAGCAACCTCGACGAGTTCTTCCAGGTGCGGGTGGCCATCCTCAAGGAGCAGGAGGCGGCCCGCCTGGGCGGCTCGTCACCCGACGGGCTCACGCCGACGGAGCAGCTGCGGGCCATCCGGGTGCGGGTGGCGGCGCTGATGGACCAGCAGTCGGAGATCTTCTCCGACCGCCTGGTGCCGACGCTGGCCGCGGCCGGCGTCCTCGTGTGCGGCTGGGACCAGATCGGCGACGACGACCGCGCCTTCCTGGGCCAGGTGTTCGACACCCGCATCTTCCCGGTGCTGACCCCGCTGGCCGTCGACCCCGGCCACCCCTTCCCCCACATCTCCAGCCTGTCGCTCAACCTGGCCGTGCTGGTGCGCAACCCCCGAACCGGCGAACGCCGCTTCTCCCGGGTGAAGGTCCCGCCGCTGCTGCCCCGTTTCGTGGCCCTGCCCGACGGCGAGCGCTTCGTGCCCCTGGAGCAGATCATCGCCGCCCGCCTGGGCGAGCTGTTCCCGGGCATGGAAGTGGAGTCTCACTGCACCTTCCGGGTCACCCGCGATGCCGACCTCGACCTGGAGGAGGGTGAGGCCGACGACCTGCTGGCGGCCATCGACCTCAACCTGCGCCGGCGCCGCTTCGGCGAGGCCGTCCGCCTGGAGATCGACCGGGGCATGCCGGCGGAGGTCCGCCAGCTCCTCGTCCACGAGCTCGACCTCCACGACGACGACGTCTACGAGATCGACGGCCCCCTCGACCTGGGCGGGTTGTGGGCGCTGCACGCTCTCGACCGGCCCGACCTCAAGGACGAGCCGTGGATGCCAGTCGTCCCGCCCGCCCTGGCCAACATCGGCGAGACACCGGGCGACATCTTCGCCGTGCTGCGGTCGAAGGACGTCCTCGTCCACCACCCCTACGAGTCGTTCACCGCCTCGGTGGAGGCCTTCGTCCGCCAGGCCGCGGCCGACCCCAACGTGCTCGCCATCAAGCAGACCCTCTACCGCACCTCGGGCGATAGCGCCATCGTCAAGGCCCTGATCGACGCGTCGGAGGCAGGCAAGCAAGTGGTGGTGCTCATCGAGCTCAAGGCCCGCTTCGACGAGATGGCCAACATCGCCTGGGCCCGGGCCCTGGAGCAGGCCGGCGTCCACGTCGTCTACGGCCTGGTCGGGCTCAAGACCCACACCAAGACGGCCCTGGTCGTGCGCAACGAGGCCGACGGGCTGCGCCGGTACTGCCACGTGGGCACCGGCAACTACAACGCCAGCACCGCCCGCCTCTACGAGGACATCGGCCTCCTCACCGCCGACGAGGACCTCACCGCCGACCTCGGCCGCCTGTTCAACTTCCTCACCGGCTACAGCCGCCATGTGCAGTACAAGCGCCTGCTGGTGGCCAACACGTCGCTGCGGGCCCGGCTCACCGAGCTCATCCGCAACGAGAAGCACGATCCCGACGGGTCGGGCCGGATCGTCATGAAGATGAACAGCCTCGTCGACTGGGACCTGATCACCGCCCTCTACGAGGCGTCGTCGGCCGGCGTGCACATCGACCTCATCGTCCGCGGCATCTGCTGCCTGCGCCCGGGCGTGCCCGGCCTGTCGGAGAACATCCGGGTGCGGTCGATCGTGGGCCGCTACCTCGAGCACTCCCGGATCTTCGCTTTCGGCGACCGGGCCGAGCGCCACTACTACATAGGGTCGGCCGACCTCATGCCCCGCAACCTCGACCGGCGGGTGGAAGCGGTCACGCCCGTGGTCGACCCCGCCCTCACCGCCCGCCTCCAGGAGATCCTCGACGTCAACCTGGCCGACGACGTCCTGGCGTGGGAGCTCGACGCCGACGGCCAGTGGACCCGGGTCAGCCCCCGGGGCCGGTGCAACACCCACGACCGCCTCCAGGAGCTGGCCCTGGCCCGGGCCCGCCGCGACCCCGACCGCAAGACCCCGATGACAGCGGGGCCCGGCTCCGGCTACACCCCGTGACGGCCACGCGGTGAAGGCCACGCGCGAGCGGGAGGCCAAATTGGGGGCGTGGGCCGGGTTCAAGCTGCCCGACCTCACCGGCGTGCTCGACGGGATCACCGTCCGGCCCCTGCCCGACCGCAAGCTCGACGCCGTCTACTTCGACACGGCCGACCTCCGCCTGGCCCGGTGGGGCGCCAGCCTCCGCTATCGCACCGGCGACGGCACCGGGTGGACGGTCAAGCTGGCCGACGGCGACGACGGCCCTGCCCTCGTGCGCCGGGAGCTCACGTTCCAGGGCACGGCGTCGGCCCAGGTGCCGGTGGAGGTGGCCAGCCTGGTCCGGGCCTACGCCCGCAGCGCCCGGCTGGTGGCCGCGGCCCGTCTGCGCACCGTCCGCCGGGGCGTCGAGCTGCTCGACGCCGAGGGTCTGCGCCTGGCCGAGGTGGTCGACGACGAGGTGTCGGTCTACGAGGGTCGCAAGCTGGCCAGCCGGTTCCGCGAGATCGAGGTGGAGCTGGAGGCCGACGCCAGCGGGGCCCTGCTGGAGGCGGTGGTCGCCGCCCTGCACCGGGCCGGGGCGGGGCCGGTGGAGCCCGTCCCCAAGGTGGTGCGGGCCCTGGGGACTCGCGCACGCGAGCGGGCCGAGCTGGTGGAAGAGAAGCCGGGCGACGACGCCACCGCCGGCGACGTGGTCCGCAACGCCATGGCCGCCTCCGTCATCCGCATCCTGCGCCACGACGCCGGCGTGCGCATCGGCGACGACCCTGAGGACGTCCACCAGGCCCGGGTCGGCACCCGCCGCCTGCGCTCCGACCTGCAGACGTTCGAGTCGCTCCTCGACGCCGAGTGGCTGGCCGATCTGGTGGGCGAGCTCAAGTGGCTGGGCGGGGCCCTGGGTGCCGTCCGCGACGCCGACGTCCTCCTCGAACGGCTCCGGCGCCAGGCCGCCACCCTGGCCCAGGACGACGCCGCCGGCGCGGCCAGCATCGTCCGCCGGCTGGTGCAGCAGCGGGAGGTGGCCCGGGCCGCCCTGCTCGACGCCATGGCCGGCCCCCGCTACGTCGCCCTCCTCGACCGGCTGGTGATCGCGGCCCAGAGCCCGATGCTCCTGCCAGAGGCGGACGCGAAGGCCACCGGGGTCCTCCCCGCTCTCGTTCTCAAGCCGTGGAAGAAGATGGCCAAGGCGGTCAAGGAGCTCGACGACCCCCCGCCCGACGAGCAGCTGCACGCCGTCCGTATCCGGGCCAAGCGGGTCCGCTACGCGGCGGAGGCGGTGGCGCCGGTGATCGGCAAGCAGGCCAAGGCCCTGGCCTCGGCGGTGGCCGGCGTGCAGGGCGTCCTCGGCGACCACCAGGACGCCACCGTGGCCGAGGCCTGGCTGCGGGAGGCGGCCGCCGACGACAACGTGTCGGCCCTGGTGGCGGGCGAGCTCATCGCCCTCGAACGGGTGGAGGCCGAAGCGTGCCGCCAGGCGTGGTGGGCGACCTGGCGCGAGGCGAGGGATCCGAAGCTGCGCAAGTGGCTCCCCTGAGCCTGGGCCCGGTGCGGGCGGGCGGCGGGGTGGTGTGGAAGAAGGGCGACGACGGCCAGCCGGTCGTGATCCTCGTCCACCGGCCCAAGTACGACGACTGGAGCCTGCCCAAGGGCAAGCTGCAGGAGGGCGAGGACGAGGCCGACGCCGCCGTCCGGGAGGTGGAGGAGGAGACCGGCCTGCGCTGCCAGCTCGGCGAGGAGCTGCCCGGCAGCTCGTACCAGGACCGCTTCGGCCGCGACAAGACCGTCCGCTACTGGGCCATGACGCCTGTCGACGACCACTCCAGCTTCGTCCCCAACGCCGAAGTCGACGAGGTGCGGTGGCTCACGCCCGACGGCGCCGCCACCCTCCTCAGCTACGACCGCGACCGGGAGATCCTGCGCTCGTTCTTCCCGGTGGGCGGGTGACCGTCCTCCTCGTCGTCCGCCACGCCCACGCCGGCGACCGGGAGCAGTGGGTGGGGCCCGACGAGCGGCGGCCCCTCACCAAGAAGGGCCGGGCCCAGGCCGCGGGCCTGGTCGACGTGCTGGCCGAGTTCGAGGTCGACCGCATCCTGTCGAGCCACTACATCCGGTGCCTGGAGACGGTGGCGCCCCTCGCCTGCCAGCGACGCCGGTCGATCGAGGTCCACCCGGCCCTGGCCGAGGGCACGTCGGCGGCCGACGCCAGCGCCCTGGTGGCCGAGTTGGGGAGCATCACCGCCGTCCTCTGCACCCACGGCGACGTGCTCTGGAACGTGCTCGTCGGCCTCGCCCACCACGACGGCGACGACCTCCCCATGTCGAAGGGCTCGACCTGGGTGGTGGAGGAGAACGACGGGCGGCTGGCCGCTATCCGCTACCTGCCTCCGCCGCCGGCCGCCGCGTAGCCCCGCTCGCCCACCGGCCGTTTGGTAGGTAGACCACCGTCCGGTCGTACCATCGGGGGAGACCATGCGCGTCGCCGCCTTCGACCTCGGATCAAACTCGTTCCACCTCCTCGTGGTGGACGCCTCCGCCGACGGCCATTTCGTCCCCCTGGCCCGCGACAAGGAGACCCTGCGCCTGGGCGACATGGTCACCCGGGAGGGCCGGATCACGGAGGCCGGGCTGGCCAAGGCCATCGCCACCATCCAGCGGTTCAAGTCCCAGGCCGACGGCCTGGGCGCGGTCGAGATCATGGCGTCGGCCACCAGCGCCGTCCGCGACGCCGACAACGGTGGCGAGGTCATCGACGCCATCTACGCCGCCACCGGCGTGCGGGTCGGGCTGCTGAGCGGGATCGAGGAGGCCCGCCTGATCTTCCAGGCGGTGCGGGCCAGCGTGGTCATCGACCCCGGCCCCGCCCTCTGTCTCGACCTGGGCGGCGGCAGCCTGGAGGTGATGGTCGGCGGCCCCGAGGGCCTGCTGCGGGCGGCCACCCTCCCCCTGGGCGTCGGCCGACTGACCACCGAGCTGGTGCGCGACGACCCCCCGTCGGCCGACGACGCCCGCCGCCTGCGGGAACGCATCACCGCCACCCTGGCCCCGGTGGCGGAGGAGATGGCCTCCCTCCGACCCACCATGACCGTGGCCACCAGCGGCACCCTGTCCGACATGGCCCGCATGGCGGTGGCCCGGCGTACGGGTGCGGTGCCGGCGTCGCTGAACCAGATCACCGTCAGCCGGGAGGAGATCGAGGCCCTCCACGCCGACATCATGGCGTCCACCCTCGCCCAGCGGACCAAGATGGCCGGCCTCGACGCCCGCCGGGCCGACCAGATGCCCGCCGGCTCGATGGTGGCGGTGGTGGCCATGGAGCTGTTCGGCATCGCCGAGTTCACCATGAGCGCCTGGGCTCTGCGGGAGGGCATCGTGCTGGAGGTCATCGGCCGGGCCGACCCCGCCCTGTGGACCAGCGACGCCCACGCCATCCGCCGCTCGTCGGTGCTCGGGCTGGCCCGCCGCTGCAACTGGGACGAAGCCCACAGCCGCCACGTCACCCGCCTCGCCCTCGCCCTGTTCGACGCCACCATCGACCTCCACCACTTCGGCGCCGACGAGCGGGAGCTGCTCGACCACGCGTCCCTCCTGCACGACATCGGCACCCACGTGGCCCACGAGTCCCACCACAAGCACACCGCCTACCTGATCCAGCACGGCAAGCTGCGGGGCTACGACCCGGAGCAGGTCGACGCCCTCGCCTGCCTGGCCCGCTACCACCGCCGGGGCGAGCCCAAGGCCTCCCACGAGCCGTTCAACACCCTCAAGCCCGAGGTCCAGGACCAGGTCACCAAGCTGGCCGCCCTCCTGCGCATCGCCGACGGCCTCGACCTGAGCCACACCGGCACGGTCACCGGCATCGACGTCGACGTCGACAAGTCACGGGTACGGGTCGCCGTGTCCGGCTCCGGCGACCTCCAGATGGAGCTGTGGGGCGCCCGCCGCAAGCGCCAGCTGTTCGAGAAGGTCTTCGGCCGGCGGCTGGAGTTCGCCGTCGCCCAGGCCCGGCGCAAGGCTGGCTGAGGCTCGTTCACCTGCTGTTCACCAGGTGTACCCGCCTGCGTCACCCTGGGCTTTTACAGTCCCGGCAGCAGCCTTCTAACGTCGAAGTGTGTGCCCGTCGCCGCCGCTGGCGGTTGTCCGAGGAAGGGCGGTGAGCCCGATGTCGACTGACGTGAGTCCCGATACCAGGGTCCCCGTCCGGGTCTGGAACGAGCCGGTGCAGCCCGACGAGAGCAACGGCGTCGGCCCACCCGACCCGGAGGTGGCGGCCACCCCCGTCTTCGAGCTCCAGCAGCTCGACGCCTACTACGGCAAGTTCCGGGCCGTGCGCGATGTCAACCTGCAGATCCGGGCCAACCAGATCACCGCCTTCATCGGGCCCTCCGGTTGCGGCAAGACCACCGTGCTGCGCTGCCTCAACCGGATGAACGACCTCATCCCCGGCGCCCACATCGACGGCACCATCCGCTACCACGGCCTCGACCTCTACGGCCCCACCGTCGACGCGGTGGAGGTACGGCGGCGGATCGGCATGGTGTTCCAGAAGCCCAACCCGTTCCCCAAGTCGGTCTACGACAACGTCGCCTACGGGCCCCGCATCGGCAAGATGAAGGGCAACATGGACGACATCGTCGAGCAGGCCCTGCGCAAGGCGGCCCTCTGGGACGAGGTCAAGTCCCGGCTGAAATCGCCCGCCACCGACATGTCGGGCGGTCAGCAGCAGCGGCTGTGCATCGCCCGCACCATCGCCACCCGGCCCGAGGTCATCCTCATGGACGAGCCCTGCTCGGCCCTCGACCCCATCGCCACCACCCGCATCGAGGACCTCATGCAGGACCTCAAGACCGAGTTCACCATCGTGATCGTCACCCACAACATGCAGCAGGCGGCCCGGGTGAGCGACAAGACGGCGTTCTTCACGGCCGAGGTCAACCCCGAGTCCGACACCCGCACCGGGGTCCTGGTCGAGTTCGACGACACCCAGACGATCTTCACCACCCCCAGCAACGAACGCACCGAGGCCTACATCACCGGCCGCTTCGGATGAAAGGGCGGTTCGGGTGACCGAGACCCGGAAGGTCTTCCACGAGGAGCTGGCCGAGCTGTGCTCCGACGTGGTCCGCCTGTCGGCGATGGCCTCGGAGTCGATCCAGGCCGGCACCGGCGCCCTGCTCGAGTTCGACCTCACGTCGGCCGAACGGGTCATCAACGACGACGCGTTCATGGACGCCCTCGCCTACGACATGGAGGAGCGGGTCTACCTCCTCCTCGCCCGCCAGCAGCCGATGGCCGTCGACCTGCGCACGCTCGTCACCATCGTGCGGGTGGTGCACGAGCTGGAGCGCATCGGCGACCTCATGGGCAACGTGGCCAAGGCCGCCCGCCGGCTCTACCCCCGCCAGCTCGACCCCCGACTGCGGGGCATCATCGACCGCATGCGGGAGCAGGCCACGGCCCAGCTCCAAGTCGCCACCGACGCCTACGCCGAGCGCGACCCGGTGCGGGCGAGCGCGGTGGCCGACATGGACGACGTGATGGACGACCTGCAGAAGGAGCTGTTCCGCACCATCTTCAGCTCTCCGGCCAAGGACGAGGCGGCGGTGCAGCTGGCGGTGCAGGTCGCCCTCGTCGGCCGCTATTTCGAGCGCATCGCCGACCACGCCGTCAACGTGGCCGAGCGGGTGGCCTACATGGTCACCGGCCGCCTGCACGCGCATGCGGCCAACGACCCCGTCCTGTCCTAGCGGGCTGCTCGACTTCCTCCACCGTTCATTGCTCGTTCACCTGCCGGTCAGCCTGCGGCCAAACCCTCTCCCTAGCGTCGCGGCCGACGGAAGCACCTCGAGGGAGGAAGGACGCTGATGCTGCGTAGCAACTCTGGGATGGTCAAGGTGGCGGCGCTGGCCGTCGTCCTCGCACTGGGCGCCGCCGCCTGCGGGTCGGGCGACGGCACCGACACAGGCACCGGCTCCGGCTCGGGGACCAAGCTCACCGGCACCCTGAAGGGCTCGGGGGCGACGTTCCCCAAGGGTTTCTACGAGGTGGCCATCGAGGCCTTCGGCACCGTGCAACCCGGCCTCACCATCGAGTACCCCGGCGGCGGTTCGGGCACCGGCCGCCAGAACCTGCAGGACGGCGTGGTCGACTTCGCCGGCAGCGACGGCCTGGTCAAGGACGAGGACAAGCCCAAGTACAAGGGTGAGTTCCTCTACTTCCCGACCGTGGCCGCGCCCATCACCGTCTCCTACAACCTGGGCGTGAAGGACATCGTCCTCGACGCCGACACCATCGCCAAGATCTTCCAGCGCCAGATCACCAAGTGGGACGACCCCGCCATCAAGGGCCTGAACGCCGGCGCCAACCTCCCGTCCACCGACATCGTGGTCGCCCACCGCTCCGACGGGTCCGGCACCACCGAGAACTTCACCAAGTACCTGGTGGCGGCGGCGCCGAACACCTGGACGCTGAAGGCCGGCTCCACCGTCGAGTGGCCGGCCGACACCCAGGCCGGCAACGGCAACGCGGGCGTGGCCAGCATCGTCAAGGACACCCCCGGGGCCATCGGCTACGTCGACCTCTCCGACGCCAAGGCCACCGGCCTCACCTTCGCCACCATCGTGAACAAGTCGGGCAAGCCGGTGAAGGCCACCCTCGACGCAGCCTCGGCCGCCCTGGCCAACGCCACCGTCAACGCCGACCTGTCGTACAACCCGCTCAACGCCGACGGCGACACCGCCTACCCCATCACCGCCCCCACCTGGATCCTCGCTTATAAGAACCAGGCCGACCCGGCCAAGGGCGCCGCCCTCAAGGCATTCCTCACCTACGTCCTCACCGACGCCCAGGACCTGGCCGCGGTGGTCGACTACGCCAAGCTGCCCGATGGCCTGCGCCAGAAGGCCCTGGCCCAGGTCGACGCGATCGTCGTGCCCGCCGCCTAACGGTGACAGCCACTCCGACCCTCGAGAAGCCGGCCGGCCCTCCGCCGGCCGGCTTCGGTCTTGACGGCAAGCGACGGCGCCTGGCCGACCGGGCGTTCAAGCTGGCGGCCATGGCCAGCGGGCTGTCGGTGCTGGCCATCCTCGTGCTCATCGCGGTGTCGACCAGCCAGAAGGCGGGGCCGGCGCTGCGCGACGAGGGCCTGGGCTACATCACCGGCTCCCGGTGGGCGCCCAACGTCGACGTCTTCGGCGCACTGGCGTTCATCTCCGGCACCATGATCGTCTCGGCCATCGCCCTCGCCCTGGCGGTTCCGGTCAGCTTCGGGATCGCCCTCTTCCTCTCCGAGTTCGCCCCCCGGCGGCTGCGCCAGATCACCATCTACGTGATCGACATGCTGGCCGCGGTGCCGTCGGTGGTGTTCGGGCTGTGGGGCCTCATCGTCCTCGCCCCCTGGATCGTCAAGGTCTACGACTGGATCGCGGACACGGTCGAGCCCATCCCGGTGCTCAACGTCCTGTTCGGCCAGCCCGTCACCGGACGCAGCTTCTTCACCGCCGGGATCATCCTGGCCCTGATGATCACGCCGATCGTCACCTCGCTCACCCGGGAGGTGTTCGACACGGTGCCCGCCGGCCAGAAGGAGGCGGCCTGGGCCCTAGGCGCCACCCGGTGGGAGATGGTGCGGGGGGCGATCTTCCCCCACAGCCGCAGCGGCATGATCGGGGTGGTCATGCTCGGCCTGGGCCGGGCCATGGGCGAGACCATCGCCGCCGCCCTGGTGATCGGCTCCAGCGCCCGCCTCACGCTCCACCTGTTCGGCTCCGGAGACGCCATGGCCGCGGTGATCGCCAACCAGTTCGGGGAGTCGGGCGGGCTCCACCGCTCGGCCCTGGTGGCCATGGGCGTGGTGCTCTTTGCCATGACGATCGTGGTCAACATGGTGGCCCGGGCCATCGCCGGCAAGACGGTGAGCGCGGCGCCGGTGAGGGGCAGGCGGTGACCGCTCCCGCGCCGGTGCGCGCCCCCCTCGACCTCACCGCGACCAACGTCCAGCGGGCTCGCCGGGTGCGCAACGGCCTGGCCACCGCCTTCGTCTACGGGTCGGTGCTGGTGGCGGCCATCCCGCTCGGCTTCCTCCTGCTCTACGTGATCAAAAAGGGCGCCGGCGTGGTCGACCTCGACTTCCTCACCAAGGACATCCCCATCGTCTCCCGGCTCCCGGGGCCGGGGATGGGCCCGGCCATCGCCGGCACCCTGCTCATCACCCTGGCCGCCACCCTGATGGCGGTGCCCCTCGGGATCCTGGCCGCCGTCTACATCACCGAGTACGGCCAGGGCTCCAAGCTGGCGGGCGCCATCCGCTTCCTCTCCGACGTCATGGCCGGCGTCCCGTCGATCGTGATGGGCCTGTTCATCTACACCATCTGGGTCCTCAGCTTCGGCCAGTCCGCCTTCGCCGGCGCCCTCGCCCTGGGCGCGCTCATGCTCCCCATCGTCATCCGGTCCACCGAGTCGATGCTGCGGCTGGTGCCCAACGCCCTGCGGGAGGGCAGCGCCGCCCTGGGGGCGAGCAAGTCGCGGATGATCATGACGGTGGTGCTCCCGGCGGCCCTGCCCGGCATCACCAGTGGCAGTCTGCTGGCGGTGGCGCGGGCCGCGGGCGAGACCGCGCCCCTCCTCTTCACCATCGGCGCCGCCCGCCACGTGAACCTCGACATCTTCGCCGGCTCCAACGCGGCCCTGTCCACCCAGATCTTCGCCAACGCCCAGCAGCCCTTCCTCGGGGCCCAGGACCGGGCCTGGGGCGCGGCTCTGACCCTCATCGTCCTGGTGCTGGTGCTGACCGTCGTCGCCCGCGTCATCTCCCGGCGGTTCACCCTGCGCTGAACCCGGGCATGCTGTGGGCGATGTCAGGGGGGACTGGGGACCGGAAACGATGGATGGCGGCCGCGGTCGTCGTCATGTTCGGGCTGGTTGTGGTGACGGTGACGGTGGGGACGAGCGGGCGGGCGACGGCCCCCGTCCCGGCTCGGCCCGCGACCGACGTCCCCGGGCCACTCGACGGCAGCGCCCGGGCCCGGCTGGCGGGCGACGACCACCTGCTGCCCCTGTCCGACCCCCTCCCCCTCGACCTGGCCGGCTCGGGCTACGACCTCCCGGAGGCGGCCAGCCTGTACGCGGCCCGGATCCTCGACGGCGTCGATGGGGGCCCGTCCCGCTACGTCGACTACGTGGCCGGCGGCGGCGCCCTGGCCCGTGACTTCTGGCCGGCGTCGTCGGTCAAGCTCCTCGCCGCCCTGGGCGCCCTCGACTTCGCCGCGTCCCTCGGCTTCACCGGCGCGGCCACGGTCGGCGTCGACGCCGGCTACACGTGGACGCTGCGGGAGATCTACCAGTCGGCCCTTGTCGACAGCGACAACCTCGACTACGACATGCTCATCCGCATCGCCGGCTTCGACCGGCTCAACGCCGACTTCCTGAGCCCGGCCAACGGGTTCCCCACCACCGTCATCCAGCGCTCCTACGCCGGCCTCGACGTGCGCTGGTCGCCGGAGATGACCTTCGAGGAGGACGGGCGCACCCTCCTCGTCCCTGCGAGGGAGGGCACGGGGGAGTACGACTGCCCCGACGAGGGGAACTGCACCGACCTGTTCGAGTTGTCGGAGGCGGTCCGCCGGCTGGTCCTCGACCCGTCGGTGGCCCCCGCCGAGCGCTTCGCGGTGAGCCCGGCCGACATCGACGCCCTGGCCACGGCCCTGACCGGGGCGGGCGCGGGCAGCTTCTTCGCCGCCGGGGTGGAGCGGGTTTTCGGCCCGGGGGCGACGGTGCAGGGCAAGCCCGGGGTGGCCTACGGCAGGGACTGCGTCGACACCGCGGTGGTCACCACCCCCGCCGGCGACCGCTACCTGCTCAGCGCGACCATCCCCGACGACGACTTCGAAGTGGAGTGCGAGGGCCTCTCCGACCTGGCCGCGGCCGTGCTCGGCCTCCTGGCCAGCCCCTGAGGGCGTCGGGGACGGGCCCCGGCCCCAGGTACGCCACACTGGCGGCCATGAACTCCGAGGCCTTGCGGGCCCTCCAGGCGCCGCTCAAGGAGCACTACAGGGACGACCCCGGCGCGGCCCTGGTGACCCTGACCGCCGAGGGCCGGCTGGGAGAGGAGTCGGTCTCCTGCTCGGTCGACACCGGCCGGGCCCTGGTCGAAGCCGGCCTCCACCCCGCCTCGGGCGGCGACGGCCTGTCCGCCTGTTCCGGCGACATGCTCCTCCAGGCCCTGGTGGCGTGCGCCGGCGTCACCCTGCGGGCCGTCGCCACCGCCCTGTCCATTCCGGTGGCCGGGGGCACGGTGCGGGCCGAGGGCGACCTCGACTTCCGGGGCACGCTGGCCGTCGACCGCCAGACGCCGGTGGGCTTCCGGGCCATCCGCCTCTCCTTCGACCTCGACTCCGACGCCACCGCCGAGCAGCTGGCCACCCTGCGCAAGCTCACCGAGCGCTACTGCGTCGTCCTCCA
This sequence comes from Actinomycetota bacterium, assembly GCA_034669165.1. GTDB lineage: Bacteria > Actinomycetota > Acidimicrobiia > Acidimicrobiales > AC-14 > JAXDMK01. The sequence continues at coordinate 153,589 of JAXDOC010000024.1, read as the reverse complement.
GACCCTGAACCACCGGCCCGAGATCACCAGCTCCTGGTAGGAGGGGCTGTCAGGAACTGTCTCTCGGCCGGAGTACCGTGACCCCCGTGGCCGATCAGGCGACTTTTGCGGACCAGGCGATGGAGCACATGGGCGGGCTCTACACCGCCGCCCTGCGTATGACGCGCAACCCGTCCGACGCCGAAGACCTGGTGCAGGAGACCTACCTGAAGGCCTACCGCGGCTTCGGTGGCTTCCAGGAGGGCACCAACCTCAAGGCCTGGCTCTACCGCATCCTCACCAACACGTTCATCAACTCCTACCGGTCGAAGAAGCGCCGGCCGGAGGAAACCGAGCTCGACGATCTCGAGAACCTCTACATGTACAAGCGCCTGGCCGGCTCCGAGGGGGCAACCGCCGGCCGCAGCGCGGAGGACGAGGTTCTCGACCACATCACCGAGGCCGAGGTCAAAGAAGCCATCGAAGCCCTCCCCGAGCAGTTCCGCATGGCGGTTCTCCTCGGCGACGTGGAGGGTTTCTCCTACAAGGAGATCGCCGAAATCCTCGACATCCCCATCGGCACCGTCATGAGTCGTCTCCACCGCGGAAGAAAGTCTTTGCAGAAGCGGTTGTACGAGTACGGACGGCAAAGAGGGTTGGTGCCGGAGGGATCGCCGCATGGATGACCATTGCTACGAGGCAGTTGAGCAGCTGTACTTCTACCTCGACGGCGAGCTCACCTACGAGCGACGGGTCGTCATCGCCATGCACCTGGCCGACTGTCCCCCCTGCGGCGACGCCTTCGACTTCGAGGCCGAGCTGCGCGTCGTCATCGCCCAGCGCTGCCGGGAGCGGGTGCCCGAGGGCCTCCGGGCCCGGGTCTACGAAGCCCTCCGCCGGCTCGAGGACCCCTCCGCCAAGACGGAATAGGCAACCCGTTTCGCCGGTTGTCTAGAGCATGTCCGAAGCCTCTGTCGGCGCCAAGCCGATCTCGGGGAACGACCGGCCGTCGAAGCGATTCAAGCCGGGCCGCGTGTGTAACCAGGCGGGTTGCGAAACCAAGCTGTCGATCTACAACGACGGCAAGTACTGCTACCAACACGAGCCGATGTCGGTCCCCCGGGTGCGCGGTCGCAAGATCGCCTGACCACAAGCCCCAGAACCCTCTCCCCCGCCCACTCGGTGGCCCGGCGGGGATGAGGTCCGTCCCCCGGGCGGGTGGGTTCGGGTTTGCCGTTCCCGCACCGGTACAGTGCTCCCCCAATGGATCTGATCCTTGCCGCCAAGCCCTGGACCTACTGGCTGGCACCCGTGCTCACGCTGGTGGCAGTCCTCGGTTTGATCGGGGTCATTCTCGGTTACCTGGTGAAAGTGGTGGCAGCCAAGTACCCCAAGACGTAGGAGCCCCGTGACCGAGCTGAAGGCGAGCGAACCAACCGACAACCCGGCCCGCTCGACAGGGGCGTCCTCCGGTGGGAGCCCGAACGGCGCCGATGCGCCTGCTGCGGCCCCCTTCGACTTCATCGCGTGGGACACGGCCGAGAAGGTGGCGGTGCGCGTCGCCGGCCGGGAGCCCCTCGCCGAGTCGTACCACTACTCCTCGCTCGAGCCCGACTTCACCGAGTTCACGGCCGAGGCCGAGATTCTGGTCGGACGCCAGACCGGCCTCCACTCCCTGCACGGCCCCGCCCGGGTGCGGGTCACCGACCGGGCCGGGTGGATCAAGGCCAACCTGGCCTCGTTCCAGCGCCTATTGCGCCCGTTCACCGACCGCATCGGCGAGCGCATCAACCAGACCAAGGTGGCGCCCATCGGCCGCCACATCGCGGGGGCCGAGATCGGTGCCCTGCTGGGTTGGATGTCCACCCGGGTGCTGGGCCAGTACGACATGCTCGTCATCGAGAACGAGAACCCCGACGACCAGGACATCGTCTACTACGTCGGGCCCAACGTGCTCTCCCTCGAGAAGCGCTTCTCCTTCCCGCCCCGGGAGTTCCGCCTGTGGCTGGCCCTGCACGAGGTCACCCACCGGGCCCAGTTCACGGGCATCCCCTGGATGCGGCCCTACTTCCTGTCCCTGGTCGATTCCAGCCTGTCCGCCTTCGACCCCGACCCCAAGATGTTCCTGGTCGCCCTGCGCCGGGCGATCGAGGAGATCCGGGCCGGCCGGAGTCCCCTCGACGAGGGAGGGCTGGTCACCCTGCTGGCCGGTCCCGAGCAGCACGCCGTCCTCCAGCAGATGCAGGGGCTGATGAGCGTGCTCGAGGGCCACGGCGACATCACCATGGACCGGGCCGCAGCCGACCGCATCCCGAGCGCGGGTCGCTTCCGCGACGTCCTCCACGAGCGCCGGCAGGCCAACGGCACGGTGCGCTTCGTGCAGCGGCTGGTGGGGCTGGAGGCGAAGATGCGCCAGTACCAGGAGGGCGAGGAGTTCCTCGAGGCGATCGAGCTGTCCGACCCCGGCCACGTGTCGCTGCTGTGGGAGGGGTCCGAGTACCTGCCGACGCTGCCCGAGATCCGCAACCCGGACGCCTGGGTTTCCCGGGTGACCGACGTGCGGGCCGCCGCCAGTTAATCGGAGGGGGGCGAGCCCCCCTCCGAACCTCCCCCCTACGGCGGTGCCGGCCCTTCGGGCCGGCGGGGGGCCAGCCGAAGGGGGCCGCCTGCGGCGGCGTTCGCGGCCGGCTCGGAAAACCTGTCCGCTATGAGCGAAGCTCGCGGCGTGGATGGTCTGGCGCCTGACATGCCGCTGCCTGCATTCCCGGCGGCTGATCTCCCGGCGGCTGATCTCCCGGCGGCTGATCTCCTGGCGGCCGACCTCCTCAGTCGGTGCACGTTCGCCGCCGCCGGCACCGTCGTCACGTGCGCGGTGTCGGGCGGGGCGGACTCGCTGGCCCTTCTGCTTCTGGCCGCGGCCTCAGGCTGTGAGGTCACTGCGGTGCACGTCGACCACGGGCTGCGGGACGGGTCGGCGGCGGAGGCCGCGGTGGTGCTGGCGGCGGCGGCTGCCGTCGGCGCCGGGTTCCGGCCCGAGCGGGTGGAGGTGGCGCCCGGGCCCAACCTGGAGGCGAGGGCCAGGGCCGCCCGCTACCAGGTGCTGCCGGCCGACGTGCTCACCGGCCACACCGCCGACGACCAGGCCGAGACCGTCCTCCTCAACCTCCTCCGGGGCGCCGGCCTCGACGGGCTGGCCGGCATCGCCCCCGGCCCCCGGCGGCCGATCCTCGGCCTGCGCCGGCACGAGACGAGGGCGTTGTGCCAGGTCATGGGCCTGACGCCGGTCGACGACCCGTCGAACGCCGACCCCGTCCACCGCCGCAACCGGGTCCGCCACGAGCTGCTGCCCCTCGTCGACGCCATCGCCCAGCGGGACGTGGTCGCCATCCTCGCCCGCCAGGCCCCGCTCCTCCGGGACGAGGCCGAGCTGCTCGACGGCCTGGCCGCGGCCCTCGACCCCACCGACGCCCGGGCCCTGGCCGCAGCGCCGGTCGCCCTCGCCCGCCGGGCCGTGCGCCGGTGGCTCGGTGGCGGCCAGGAGCACCCGCCCGATGCGGCCGCGGTCGAGCGGGTGCTCGTCGTCGCCCGGGGCCAGGCCAAGGCGGCCGAGGTCGGAGGCGGCCGCCGGGTGGCCCGCACCGGCCAACGCCTCCGCCTGGAGCCGTAGTCGAATTCTCCGAGTGTGCAGAAACGTGGGATGGAGCCACGCTTCTGCACACTCGAGGTCGGGGCGGTTCACGGGCCGGCGGCTAGCGTCCGAGGCGCGGCGATGGACGCCGGCGGGGCGATGGCAGGGAGGCGGGCATGGGCGGGACATCCAGGCGAGCGGCGATCGCCCTCACCGTGCTCTTTGCGATCCTCCTCACCGCTTGCGGGGCCGACGACGACGAGGGGACGACCACCACCACGGCCAGCGCGCCTACGTCGTCCGCCACCACCCCGCCGGCCAGCGTCTCGACGGTGACCACGTCACCACCGACGGCCCAGTCCCAGTGCCCGCCGATCGCGGCCCGGGCCGCGCAGCCGGCGGACGAGACAATCCCGGTCGACTTCGACGGCGACGGTACCGCCGACACCCTCCGCGTCTACCTGGACGGCGGCGGCGACTGGCACGTCCGGGGCGAGATCGGCGGGGACGGGTTCCACGACCAGGTGGTGGTGCCGCTGGGCCCGGCCGGGGTGGAGCCGATCTTCGGCGCCCGCCTCAACCCGTCGGACGACACCGAGGAGGCGTGGGTCAGGATCGGCACCGGCGCCTACGCGGGGATCCTCACCATCTTCGTGTTCCGGGACTGCGAGCTCCAGCGGCCGACCCTGAACGGGGACCCGTTCGAGGTGCCGGTGGGGGCGTCCGTCCGGAACGCCTCCGGCGTGTCCTGCTTCATGTTCGACCAGGGCATCGAAGTGTTCGACACCCAGAGCGAGGACGGGATCACCTACACGGGCGAGTCGCAGCTCTACACGCTCGACGTCTCGTCGCAGCCGGCGCCCACGCTCGAGCCGGTGGCAGGCTGGCCCATGCCCGTCGACGCCGGCACTCCCCAGTCCCACCTGTCCCGCCTGACCTGCGGTTCGAAGACCAGTCCCTAGGGGCAGTACCTTCGTCCCACGTGGCGCCTCCCACCCGCAGCACAGGTGACGACCCGAATCTCGGCCCGATCGTGGTGTCCGAGGAGCAGCTCCGCACCCGGATCGCCGAGCTCGGCCGCCAGATCACCGACGACTACGAGGACCGGTCGCCGCTCCTGCTGGTCGGCGTGCTCAAAGGCGCCTTCGTCTTCATGAGCGACCTGGCCCGGGCCATCGACCTGCCGGTGGAGTTCGACTTCATGGCCGTGTCGTCCTACGGCAGCGCCACCAAGACCAGTGGCGTGGTGCGCATCGTCAAGGACCTCGACCTCGACCTCACCGGCCGCCACGTGCTGCTGGTGGAGGACATCGTCGACAGCGGGCTCACCCTGTCCTACGTCCGCAAGAACCTCCGGTCGCGGGGGCCGGCGTCGCTGGAGGTGTGCGCCCTGCTCGTGCGCACCGGCCTCCAGAAGCACGATCCCGACCTGCGCTACGTCGGCTTCGAGATCCCGTCCGACTTCGTCATCGGCTACGGCCTCGACGTGGAGGAGCGCTACCGGAACCTCCCGTTCGTGTGCGCATACGCGGGGCCCGAGCCGTCGGTACCCTGAGGGGAGTGAAGAAGCTCCTTCGTTCTCCCGCGTCCTATGTCCTGCTGGTCCTGCTGGCGGTCGTCGTCGTCGGGAGCCTGGTCCGCTCCGGCGACAAGCCCCGCACCCTCCGGCTCGACCAGTTCGAGCAGATGGTGGCCAAGGGCGACGTCGCCACCGCCACCATCGCCGACCGCGACGGCACCGTCTCCGGCGAGCTCACCAGCGGCCAGAAGTACAAGGTCAACTACGTCCGCGACGACTCCGAGCAGCTGGGCGAGATGTTGCGGAGCGCGGAGACGCCGCCCGAGGTCAAGGTCGACCACCAGAAGGACCCGGTGTGGTGGGCCATCCTGCAGACGTTCCTGCCCGTGATCCTGCTCATCGGCGCCTTCGTCTTCGTCATGAACTCGATGCAGGGCGGCGGCAGCCGGGTGATGCAGTTCGGCAAGGTCAAGGCCAAGCAGGTGTCGAAGGAGCAGACCAAGGTCACCTTCGCCGACGTGGCCGGGGCCGACGAGGCGGTCGAGGAGCTGCAGGAGATCAAGGAGTTCCTCGAAGCGCCGGCCAAGTTCCTGGCCATCGGGGCCAAGATCCCCAAGGGCGTGCTCCTCTACGGGCCCCCGGGCACCGGGAAGACGCTGCTGGCGAGGGCGGTCGCGGGTGAGGCCGGCGTGCCCTTCTTCTCCATCTCCGGCTCCGACTTCGTGGAGATGTTCGTGGGCGTGGGCGCCAGCCGGGTGCGCGACCTGTTCGAGCAGGCCAAGACGTCAGCCCCCGCCATCGTCTTCGTCGACGAGATCGACGCCGTCGGCCGCCACCGGGGCGCAGGCATGGGCGGCGGGCACGACGAGCGGGAGCAGACCCTCAACCAGCTGCTGGTGGAGATGGACGGCTTCGACACCAAGGCCGGCGTGATCCTCATCGCCGCCACGAACCGGCCCGACATCCTCGACCCCGCCCTGCTCCGCCCGGGACGCTTCGACCGCCAGATCGTGGTCGACCGCCCCGACCTGGCCGGCCGGCGGGCCATCCTCAACGTCCACGGCAAGGGCAAGCCCCTGGCCAAGGGCGTCGACGTGGAGGTGCTGGCCCGGCGCACGCCCGGCTTCACCGGCGCCGACCTGGCCAACCTCATGAACGAAGCCGCCCTCCTCACCGCCCGCCGGGGCTTCAAGGAGATCGGCATGCCCCAGTTGGAAGAGGCCATCGACCGGGTCATGGCCGGTCCCGAGCGCAAGTCCCGCATCATCTCGGACAAGGAGAAGCGGGTCATCGCCTATCACGAGGGTGGCCACGCCCTGGTGGGCCACGCCCTCCCCGACGCCGACCCCATCCACAAGATCTCGATCATCGCCCGGGGCCGGGCGCTCGGCTGGACCCTCGCCCTGCCCACCGAGGACAAGTACCTCACCACCCGGTCCGCCCTGCGTGACCAGCTGGCCATGCTCCTGGGCGGGCGGACGGCCGAGGAACTGATCTTCCAGGACCCCACCACCGGCGCCCAGAACGACATCGAGCGGGCCACCGCCATCGCCCGGGCCATGGTCACCGAGTACGGGATGAGCGACGAGATCGGGCCCCAGCAACTGGGGGCCAAGGCGGGCGAGGTCTTCCTCGGCCGGGAGTACGGCAACCAGATCAACTACTCCCAGGAGGTGGCGGCCCACATCGACTCCGAGGTCCGCCGGCTCATCGACGAGGCCCACGAGGAGGCGATGGAGGTGCTGGTCACCTACCGCAAGGTCCTCGACTCGCTGGCCGACGCCCTCATGGAGAAGGAGACCCTCGACACCGCCGAGGTCATGGAGATCCTGGGCGAGGTACCCGAGCGTCCCCGCCGGGCCACCAACGGCACCGGTCCCACCGGCAACGTCCGGCCCATCAGCAGGAGTTGAGCCCGACCGGCGAGCCCGATCGCGGCGGCGCCGACGGCGGCAGCCCTGCTACGGGGTCCGTCGATCGGGGGCGCATCGAGAAGGCCGTCCGGGAGATCCTGGAGGCCATCGGCGAGGACCCCGACCGGGAGGGCCTGCAGCGCACCCCCGAGCGGGTGGCGGCCATGTACGAGGAGATCTTCGCCGGGCTGCAGCAGTCGCCGGCCGAGCACCTGTCGGTCACCTTCGCCGCCGATCACGACGAGATGATCATGGTCAAGGACATCCCGATGTACAGCATGTGCGAGCACCACCTGGTGCCCTTCATCGGGAAGGCCCACGTGGCCTACATCCCGAACGACGACGGTCGGATCACGGGGCTGTCGAAGCTGGTGCGGCTGGTCGAGGGCTTCGCCCGCCGGCCGCAGGTACAGGAGCAGCTCACCAGCCAGATCGCCGATCAGCTGATGACGAGCCTCCAGCCCCGGGGCGTGCTGGTCGTGATCGAGGCCGAACACCTGTGCATGTCGATGCGGGGCGTGCAGAAACCGGGCACCACCACGGTCACGTCGGCCGTGCGGGGCCTTTTCCGGGAAAATCAGGCCACTCGGGCCGAAGCTTTGCAGTTCATCCACGGTTCACGCTGAGAAAGCACCAGTACGCTCTCGGTCGTGCCCCGTCCCCTGGTGATGGGAGTCCTCAACGTGACTCCCGACTCTTTCTCCGACGGCGGACGCTGGCTGGATCCTGACGCGGCCGTCGCCCGCGGCCTGGCCATGGTGGCCGAGGGGGCCGACGTGGTCGACGTGGGCGGGGAGAGCACCCGGCCGGGAGCCGATCCGGTGGCGGAGGACGAGGAGCGGCGGCGGGTGCTGCCCGTCGTCGCGGCCCTGGCCCCCCACGTGCGGGTCTCGATCGACACCCGACGGGCGGCGGTGGCCGAACAGGCGGTGGCGGCGGGGGCGACCCTGGTCAACGACGTGTCGGCGTCGCTGTGGCCGGTGGCGGCCGCGGCCGGCCCGGGCGTGGGCTGGGTGGCCATGCACATGCGGGGCGAGCCCCGGACCATGCAGCAGGCTCCCGTCTACGACGACGTGGTGGCCGAGGTGCGGGCGTTCCTGGTGGAGCGGGCCTCGACGGCCCGCGACGCGGGCGTGGAGGAGGTCTGGATCGACCCCGGAATCGGGTTCGGCAAGACAGTCGCCCACAACCTGGCCCTGCTGCGGGCGACCCGGTCGCTGGCGGCCACCGGCTGGCCGGTGCTGGTGGGGGCGAGCCGCAAGACATTTCTCGGCCTGGTGACGGCCGAGGGCGGCGTCCCGACGACGGCCGACGACCGGCTGGAAGCGTCGCTGGCGGCCGCGGTGTGGACACTGGAGCAGGGGGCGTCGATGGTGCGGGTCCATGACGTGCGGCCCACCGTCCAGGCCGTGCGCCTGCTGGTCGCTGCGTCATGAAGGGCAAGTGGGCCACGGGGATCGCGCCCCGGAACTTCTCCTGGATCATCAAGGACCAGCTGGCGGTCAGTGAGCGCCCCGGGGGCTATGCCCGGGCCCACCGTCCCATCCGCCGCCAGGAGGAGATCATCTGGATCCGGGAGCAGGGCTTCACCCGGGTCGTGTCCCTCCTCGGCTCCCCCCACAACCTCCACGCCTACGACGACCTCGGGGTGGCGTGGGAGCACATCCCCTTCGCCCTCCACGACGATCCCCGGGCGGTGCTGGCCGAGCTGTTCCCCAAGCTGCGGACGTGGCTGGCGGCGGGCGGCAAGATCCTCCTCCACCAGGAGGAGCTGAGCGACCGGGTGCTGGGCGTGGCCGCCGCCTACCTGGTGTACGCGGGGCTGGTGCCGGCCCATCCCCAGGCCATCTCCATCGTGGAGCAGATCAGCCAACGGCAGATGGGCCCTCCCGGCCGGGAGCTGGTCGCCCTGGCCACGGAGCTGGCCGGGCAGGCCTGAGCCCCGTTCTCCTGGCAGGCTGATCCGGTGGACGGGCCCGAGGCAGGACGCGAGCCGGATCGGATCGAGGTGCGGGGACTGCGGGTGCTGGGCGTCCACGGCGCCCTCCCCGAGGAGCAGGACCGGGCCCAGCCGTTCGAGATCGACCTCGACGTGGAGGCCGACCTCTCGGTGGCCGGCGCCAGCGACCACCTGGCCGACACCGTCGACTACGGCGCCCTCACCGCGGTGGCGGCCGCGGTCGTGGGCGGGGAGCGCTTCCGCCTCCTCGAACGGCTGGCCGACCGCATCGCGTCCGAGGTGACCGACGCCGACCCCCGCATCCAGGCCGTCACCGTCACCGTCCGCAAGCTGCGCCCGCCGCTGCCCGTCGACCTCACGTCGGCCGGCGTGCGGATCACCCGGGCCCGTCAGCCCCGCCGGCGGCAGCGGGCATTCGTGGGCCTCGGGTCGAACCTGGGCGACCGCACCGCCACCCTCCGGACGGCCGTCGCCGCCCTGCCCGACGTGGTGGCGGTGTCGCCGGTGTACGAAACCGAGCCAGTGGGCGGGCCCGACGACCAGCCCTCCTTCCTCAACCTGGTGGTGGAGCTGGCGACCGACCTGTCGCCCCGGGAGCTGCTCGAGATCGCCCACCAGCTGGAGGCGGCCGCGGGGCGGGTCCGGCTCGAGCCCGACGGGCCCCGCACCCTCGACGTCGACATCCTCGTCGTCGGCGACCTCACCGTCGACGAGCCCGACCTGGTCGTGCCCCACCCCAGGATGTTCCGCCGCCGCTTCGTGCTGGCGCCCCTGGCCGACCTGGCCCCCGACCTGGCCACACCCCCGGCCCTGGCCGCCGCCGAGGGCGAAGTCCGCCGGGTCGGGCCCCTCGCCGACCGCCCCGCGCCTTGACGCCCCCGGACGAGCCGAAGAGAATCGCGGCCACGCCTCGCGGTCTCCTCTCCCTCGTCTCGCGCCGCCGCGGACGCGACCAGCCGGCGCCGCCTGTCGCGCCCTCGGCCTCGGGCGCCGCCCTGGGCCAGGACCGGGTGTGGTTCGCCCACGCCATCCGGGGCCCGGCGTGCCTCATCGTGGTGTCGGTGCACCTGGGGCACCTGTTCTGGACCGAACAGCCGACCGCGGCCGCCATCGGGCACTTCCCGGCGGTGGCCGTCGGCGACCCGGCGCCGTGGCCCGGTCTGTACAGCACGCTGACCGGCGCCCAGATCAACATCGGCTCCATGGCCCTGTGCCTGTTCTTCCTGGTGAGCGGCTTCGTCGTGCCCTACGCCCTCGAACGGGGCACCCTCGGGAGCTTCTTCGTCCGCCGGTTCTTCCGGCTCTACCCGACGCTGTGGGCCTGCCTCCTGCTCAACCTGGGCGCGCTCGCCCTGCAGGCCCGCCTCCTGGGGGACGCTTTCCCGTTCGGCCCGAAGGACGTCGCCGGCAACGCGTTCCTCCTCTCGCCGTACCTGCGGATGCCGTGGATCGAGCCGGTCCTGTGGTCACTGGCGGTCGAGGAGCTGTTCTACGTGCTGGCCGCGCTGGCGGCGTGGAGAAACCTGCTGGCCCGGCGGAGCGTCGTGCTGGGGCTCGCCGTCGGGCTGACGGCGGCCAGCCTGGCCGGCGCCCACGTCGAGCTTGGCGGCGTCCTCTTCTGGCTGGCCTTCAACTCCACCTTCGTCGTCCTCGTGCTCCTCGGCGTCGTCTTCCACCAGATCCACCGGGGCCGGTGGGGAAAGGCGGACGGGGCCGGCATCCTCCTCGCCGTCCTCGCCTGCTTCGAGGTCAGCCTCTACTGGGGCGCCACCGAGGGCGTGGCCAACGCCTACGGCGTGGCCGGGGCGGCGGCCCTCGGCGTGTTCGCGGCGCTGTACTGGGCCCGTGACCGGCTGCCCGAATGGCGGGTGCTCGAGTGGCTCGGCGACATCACCTACCCGCTGTACATGGTGCACGCGCTGAACGGCTACATCATCCTGCGGGTCGTGTGGCTGGCGACCGGCAGCTACTACCTCGCCATCGCCGCCGCCTTCAGCGCCGCCCTGGCGATGGCAGCCCTGGTCCACCACTTCGTCGACCGGCCCACCAACGACTTCGGCCGGCGTCTCGCCAAACGGATGCGGACCCGGGCGGCGGCGGCCCGTCCCCTCCCGTCGCCCCTCGACACGGTCGTCACCGCCCCAACTCCGGTCGGACCCGCCGAGTGAGCCGGTAGGATCGGGGCAATGCGAACGGCACCCGTACGGGGCCGGAACGTGAGGGAGACCACGACGTGGGTGAACAGAAGCCAGGGGTCCCGCCCCCCCGAGCGCGGGCGACTCGACTGATCGACCGGGGCGACGTGCTGCGCAAGGAGCTCGACCGGGAGCGGGCCGCGGGCCGCACCGTCGGGTTGGTGCCCACCATGGGCGCCCTCCACCCCGGGCACGCCGCGCTGATCGCCCGGGCGGCGGCCGAGTGCGACGTCACCGCGGTGACGATCTTCGTCAACCCGCTGCAGTTCGCGGCGGGCGAGGACCTGTCCCGCTACCCCCGCAACCTCGACGCCGACCTGGAGCTGGCGACGGCGGCGGGCGCCGCCCTCGTCTTCGCCCCGCCGGTGGAGGAGATGTTCCCCGGCGGCCGGTCGGCCACCGTCGTCCACGTCGCCGGCCTGTCCGACGGCCTGGAGGGCGCCAGCCGTCCCAGCCATTTCGACGGGGTGGCCACCGTGGTCGCCCGCCTGTTCAACCTGGCCGGGCCCGCCCGGGCCTATTTCGGCGAGAAGGACTTCCAGCAGCTGGCCGTCGTCCGGCGGATGGCGTCCGACCTGGGCATTCCCGTCACGGTGGTCGGCTGCCGCACCGTCCGCGACCACGACGGCGTGGCCTGGTCGAGCCGCAACGGGTACCTGTCGGCCGACGAGCGGGCGGCGGCGCCGGTCCTCGTCCGGGCCCTCGAGGCCGGCGCCGAGGCCGTCGCCGGTCCCGGCCGGGAACGGGCGGCGGGCGAGGTCCGCCGGCTGATGGCCCGCATCGTGGCCGCCGAGCCCCTCGCCCTGCTCGACTACGCCGAGCTGGTCGATGCCGAAACCCTCACGCCCCTCGACGTCATCGCCCCCGGCGCCGAGATCCGCCTCCTGCTGGCGGCCTGGGTGGGCGGCACCCGGCTCATCGACAACGTCGGGGTGACGGCCCCGTGAGACGGCGGATGATGAAGTCCAAGATCCACCGAGCCACGGTCACGGGGGCCGAAGTCGACTACGCGGGCTCGATCTCGATAGACACCGAGTTGATGAAGCGGGCCGACATCCTCGAATGGGAGCAGGTGGCGGTGCTCGACGTGAACAACGGGCAGCGGTTCGAGACCTACGCCATCGCCGGCGAGCCCGGGCAGATCCAGCTCAACGGGGCCGCGGCCAAGCTGGTCGACGTGGGCGACCTGGTCATCCTCGTCACCTACGCCGACTACGACGACGGCGAGCTGGCAACGTTCACACCCCTGACGGTGAAGGTCGACGCCCAGAACCAGCCGGTCTGACGCCGTGCTCGACCTGCTGGTGCTGGGCAGCGGGGTGGCGGGGCTGTCGGCGGCCGTCCAAGCTGTGACCGACCAGGGCCTGCGCGTGGGCGTGCTCACCAAGGGCGACCTCGACCAGGCGTCCACCCGGTGGGCCCAGGGCGGGGTGGCGGCCGTGCTCGGCGGCGACCCCGACTCCACCGACCTCCACCTGGCCGACACCCTGGCCGCCGGCGTCGGGCTGTGCGACGTGGCCGCGGCCCGGCTCCTGGTCGACGAGGGGCCGGCCCGGGTCCAGAACCTGATCGCCCTGGGGGCGGTGTTCGACCGCGACGCCCACGGCGAGCTGGCCCTGGCCCGGGAGGGCGGCCACTCCGTGCCGCGGGTGGTGCACGCGGGCGGAGCCGCCACCGGCGTGGAGATCGAGCGGGCGCTGGTGGAGGCGGTGCAGGCCACCGCGGCCTCGGTCATGGAGGGATGGTTCGCCATCCAGCTGATCGTGGAGGACGGCCGGTGCCACGGCGTGGTGGCGCTCGACCCGTCGGGCACGGCCCACGAGGTGCGGGCCCGGCACACGCTGCTGGCCACCGGCGGCTTCGGCCAGCTCTACGCCGTCACCACCAACCCGCCCCAGGCCACGGGCGACGGGGTGGCCATGGCCTTGCGGGCGGGCGTCACCGTGGCCGACATGGAGTTCGTCCAGTTCCACCCGACGGCGTTGCACCACCCCCAGGTCCCCCGGCCCCTCCTGTCGGAGGCGCTGCGGGGCCATGGGGCGCTGGTGCGCGACGCCAACGGCGACCGCTTCGTCGACGAGCTGGCGCCACGCGACGTGGTGTCCCGGGCCATGGCCGCCCGCATGCTGGAGCAGGGTGTCGACCACCTGTGGCTCGACGCCACTGGCCTCGACCGCTTCGCCGACCGCTTCCCCACCATCGCCGAGGCCCTGGAGGCGGCCGGCCTCGACCCCGCCACCGACTGGCTGCCCATCGCCCCCGCCGCCCACTACACGATCGGCGGGGTGGTCACCGACCTCGACGGCGCCACCGACCTGCCCGGGCTGTGGGCCGCCGGCGAGGTGGCGTGCACCGGCGTCCACGGGGCCAACCGGCTGGCGTCCAACTCCCTGCTGGAGGGGATGGTGTTCTCGGCCCGGGTGGTGGAGGCCATCGAGCGGGGCAAGGACGGGCCCGAGGCCACCGGCGTGATGGCCACCATCCTGCGGCCCTCGGGCGCGGGCCCGCTGCGGGTGCAGGCCCCCCGCCGGGCCAAGGGGGCGCCAGCCGACATCGACGTGGCCAAGCTCCGCAGCAGCCTCCAGCGGGGCATGACCGTCGACGCGGGGGTGGTGCGCGACCACGACTCGCTCCGCCGGGCGCGGGCGGTGATCGAGCGGGCCACTCCGTCGGCCCCGCCCGTCACCCCCGAGGACTGGGAGCACCAGAACCTGCTCACGGTCGGGGGGGCCGTGGTGGTGGCCGCCGCTGCCCGGCTGGAGACCCGGGGCGCCCACACCCGCACCGACCACCCCCAGACCTCGCCCGCCTTCCTGCGCCGCATCCTCGTGGTCGGGCCGTAGGCGGGGCGCCGGCGATGCATCCCCCCATCCACGCCGTGCGCGAGGCGGTGACCCGGGCCCTGGCCGAGGACATCGGGCCCCTGGGCGACCTCACCACGTCGCTCCTGCCGGCCGACGCCAAGGCCACCGCCGACATCGTCCCCCGCAAGGTGGGGGTGCTGGCCGGGCGGCTGGCCGCCAGCGAGTCCTTCTTCCAGGTCGACCGCCACGTCCACCTCGACTGGTGGGCCGACGACGGCCAGCGGATCATCGCCGGCCAGCCGGTGGCCACCGTCACCGGCCGGCTGGGCAGCATCCTCACCGCCGAGCGCACCGCCCTCAACTTCCTCTGCCACCTGTCGGGCATCGCCACCCTCACCCGCCGCTACGCCGACGCCGCCTCCCCCGGGGCCAACGTCCGCGACACCCGCAAGACCACGCCCGGGCTGCGGGCCCTGGAGAAGGCGGCGGTGCGGGCCGGGGGCGGCCTCAACCACCGGGGCAACCTCTCCGACGGGATCCTGCTCAAGGACAACCACCTGTTCGGCATCTCCATCGAGGAGGCGGTGGCCAAGGCCCGCGACCTCTACCCGGGCCGGCCCATCCAGGTGGAGTGCGACACGCTGCGCCAGGCCCAGGTGGCGGCCCTCGTCGGCGCCGACCTGGTGCTGCTCGACAACATGACGCCCGGCCAGGTGTCCGACTGCGTCTCCGTGCTGCGCACCACCGGCTACCAGGGCGTGGTCGAGGTGTCGGGCGGCGTCACCCTGGAGAACGTGCCCACCTACGCCTCGGCCGGGGCCCAGCTCATCTCGGTGGGCGCCCTCACCCATTCCGCCCCCTCGCTCGACATCGGGCTCGACCTCCGCTGAGCCCGTGCTCCTCGCAATTGATGCCGGCAACACCCAGACCGTCCTCGGGTTGTACGAGGGCGAGAAGCTGCTCGACACGTGGCGCATCGCCACCAACGCCGAGCGCACGTCCGACGAGCACATCCTGCTCCTCATCCAGTTCCTGTCGCAGCGGGGCTCGGCCCTGGCCGACCTCACCGGGCTGGTCGTGTCGTCCACCGTCCCCCGGCTCACCGCTGTCCTGCGGGAGATGGCCAGCCGCTACCTCGACCTGGTGGCGGTGGTCCTCGAGCCCGGGATCCGCAGCGGGATGCCCATCCTCTACGACAACCCCCGCCACGTGGGGCCCGACCGCATCGCCAACGCGGTGGGCGCCTTCGACCTCTACGGCGGGCCCACGGTGGTGGTCGACTTCGGCACCGCCACCACCATCGACGCCACGTCGCCCGCCGGCGAGTACCTCGGGGGCGCCATCCTGCCCGGCATCGAGATCAGCCTCGACGCGTTGTTCGACCGGGCGGCCGCCCTGTCGTGGGTCGAGTTGGTCCCGCCCAAGCGCGTCATCGGCAAGAGCACGCCGGAGTCGATCCAATCGGGCGTGCTGTTCGGGTTCGCGGCCGCCGTCGACGGCCTTTGCCGGCGCTTCGAGGCCGAGTTGGGGACGTGCATGATCGTGTCGACGGGAGGCCTGGGCGGGCTCATGGCCCCGTTGTCCGAGTGCATCCAGCGCCACGACCCATGGCTGACGCTTCACGGCCTGCGCCTGATCTACGAGCTGAACCGGTGACGCCAGACGACGAACTGGTGACAGAAAGCGTCGCCCTGGCCCCCGAAAACGTCACCGGTTCGCCGGCCGGGGTCGACGTGCCGTACCGGTTCGATCGGACCGACACCGCGTCAGAGCTGCAGGAGCGGTGGGCCGACCTGCCGCCGGGGGTCGAGACGGGCGAGACGGCGTCGGTGGCGGGCCGGCTCATGCTCCGGCGCGACCAGGGCAAGGTCGCCTTCGGGACGCTGGCCGACTCGTCCGGGCGCATCCAGCTCTTCGCCCGGGCCGGTGAGACGCCCCGCTTCGACGAGTTCGCCGCCCTCTCCCTGGGCGACTGGATCGGCGTCACCGGCGAGGTCATGACCACCCGTCGGGGCGAGCTGTCGGTGAAGGTCGACGACTGGGTGGTGCTGGCCGCCACCCGCCGCCCGTTCCCCGACAAATGGCACGGCCTCACCGATCCCGACACCCGGTACCGCCAGCGCTACGTCGACCTCTTCGCCACGCCCGAGGCCCGCGACACCCTCCTCCTCCGCAGCCAGGTGGTGAGCCTCCTCCGCCGCCGGCTGGAGGACCGGGGCTTCGTGGAGGTGGAGACGCCGATCTTCCACCCCATCCCCGGCGGGGCCCTGGCCAAGCCCTTCGTCACCCACCACAACGCCCTCGACCTCGACCTCTACCTGCGGGTGGCCCCCGAGCTCTATCTCAAGCGGCTGGTGGTGGGCGGGTTCGAGAAGGTGTTCGAGATCGGGCGGGTGTTCCGCAACGAGGGCATCTCCCCCCGCCACAACCCCGAGTTCACCATGCTCGAGCTGTACGAGGCCTACGCCGACTACGTCGACCTCATGAAGCTCACCGAGGAGCTGGTGGCCGAGCTGGCGGTGGTGCTGGTCGGCACCACCAAGCTGACCTACGGCGACCGGGAGCTCGACCTGAAGCCGCCCTGGCGGCGGGCGACGCTCACCGACCTGGTGGAGGAGCACGCCGGGGTCCACGTCGACGTGCACATGGATCTCGACGAGCTGCGGCGGGTGGCGACGTCCGTCGGGGTGGAGCCGGACGACTCGTGGGGGCCGGGAAAGATCGTCCTCGAGGTCTACGAGAAGACCACCGAGGCCAAGCTGTGGGGGCCGGTGTTCGTCCTCGACTACCCGGCCGAGGTGTCGCCGTTGGCGCGACGCCACCGCGACGACCCCCTCCTCACCGAGCGCTTCGAGGCCATCGTGGCCGGGCGGGAGCTGGCCAACGCCTTCACCGAGCTGGTCGACCCCGACGACCAGCGGCAGCGGTTCGAGGCCCAGGCCGCAGCCAAGGCCGGCGGCGACGACGAGGCCATGGCCGTCGACGACGACTACCTGCGGGCCCTCGAGTACGGACTGCCGCCGACCGCCGGCCTCGGCATCGGCATCGACCGCCTGGTCATGCTCCTGGCCGACGCCTCCAACATCCGCGACGTGATCCTCTTCCCCACCCTCCGCCCCGAGGCCTAACCCGCCCCCACCAGAGCGAACTGGTGACGCTCAGCCGCCACATGTGCGGTTTGGTGTCACCAGATCGATCGCTGTCAGGCAAAGAGCTCGTCGACCTCGAGCGCGAACTTCGGCAGGAGCGGCGACGCCAGCGTGTCGCCGGGGCCGACCTCAGCGTCGTCGTCGAAACCGACGCTTTCGGGCGTGCCGCGGCGAAAGACCAGCACAGTGGAGACCGGCGTGTCGACCAGCCACAGCTCCCGCACCCCGGCCGACTCGTAGACCTGCTTCTTGCGCCCGACGTCGAACCGCCAGGTACCGGGCGAACGCACCTCGACGACCAAGGCGGGCGGCGAGTCGTGGCGGGGGGCCAGCTCGTCGAGGGTGCGGTCGCCGGGCACCCACCACACGTCGGGTTTGTAGAGCTGGCCCGGAGCGACGGCCCAGTTGCCCCCATAACCCACCTCGCCCCGGCCTTCGGCCTGCGCCGTCCACCGATCGAGGGCGATGAGGAATCGCTTGCAGATTCGCTGGTGCCGGAGCGTGGGGTCGTTCACGATGACCTCGCCGTCGATGAGCTGCGCGCCAGGCGGCCAGTCGCCGCGAAGGAACTCCTCGATGCTCAGACGGGTCCGGAGAGCCACGAAGCAGAGCCTACCGACGGCGTGCGATACCGGGTCCCCCCCACCGAACCGGTGACGCTCAGCCGCCACATGTGCGGTTTTGTGTCACCAGTTGGGCGGTGGGGGCAGACTGACCACCGTGTCGGAGCTTCGGCGCCTGCTGGAGAAGTGGCCCCTCGTGCGCCAGCTCACGGACGGGGACCGGCTCGGCCTCGGCTCGGCCGTCCGGTCCGACCGCACCGACGCCCTCCACCCCCGTACCCAGGACGCCGACAAGGTCGTCCAGTCGGTCTGCCCGTACTGCGCCGTCGGCTGCGGTCAGAAGGTGTTCGTCAAGGACGGCCGCATCACCCAGATCGAGGGCGACCCCGACAGCCCCATCTCCCGCGGCCGCCTGTGCCCCAAGGGCTCGGCCAGCAAGAGCCTGGTCACCGGCCCGTCCCGGGAGACCAGGGTGAAGTACCGGCCGCCCCATGCCACGCAATGGGAGGACCTCCCCCTCGACCGGGCCATGGACATGATCGCCGACCGGGTCATCGCCACCCGCCGGGCCACCTGGCAGGACACCGACGACCACGGCCGGCCCCTCCGCCGCACCATGGGCATCGGCAGCCTGGGCGGGGCCACCCTCGACAACGAGGAGAACTACCTCATCAAGAAGCTGGCCACCGCCCTCGGCGCCGTCCAGATCGAGAACCAGGCCCGCATATGACACTCCTCCACCGTCCCCAGTTTGGGGACATCCTTCGGTAGGGGAGGCGCCACCACCTTCCAACAGGACCTGGCCAACTCGGACTGCATCCTGATCATGGGATCGAACATGGCCGAGTGCCACCCGGTCGGGTTCCAGTGGGTGATGGAGGCCAAGCTCAAGGGCGCCACCGTCATCCACGTCGACCCCCGGTTCAGTCGCACCAGCGCGCTGGCCGACGTCTTCGTCCCCATCCGGGCCGGCAGCGATATCGCCTTCCTGGGCGCGATCGTCAACCATATCCTCACCACCGGCCGCGAGTTCCGGGACTACGTGGCGGCCTACACCAACGCGTCCGCCATCCTGCGGGAGGACTTCCAGGACACGGAGGACCTCGACGGTCTCTTCTCCGGCTGGGACCCCGACACCCGCTCCTATGACAACGCCTCGTGGCAGTACGCGGGCCAGGCCCCCGCGGCCAAGCAGGGCGATGTCGAGACGGAGGCGTCCCAGGGCCAGCAGCACGGCGCCCACGGCGCACCCCACGGGGGCAAGGCCCCGGAGACCGACCCCACCCTCGAACACCCCCGGTGCGTGTTCCAGGTGCTCAAGCGTCACTACGCCCGCTACACGCCCGAGGTGGTGGAGGAGGTGTGCGGCGTCCCCCGCGACCAGTTCCTCGAGGTGGCCGAGACTCTGTGCCGCAACTCGGGCCGCGAGCGCACCACCGCTTTCTGCTACGCCGTCGGCTGGACCCAGCACACGGTCGGCGTGCAGTACATCCGCACCGCCGCCATCATCCAGCTCCTCCTGGGCAACATCGGCCGCCCCGGCGGCGGCATCCTCGCCCTCCGGGGCCACGCCAGCATCCAGGGCTCCACCGACATCCCCACCCTCTACGACCTCCTCCCCGGCTACCTGGCCATGCCCCACGCGGCCCTGCACGACGGCCTCGCCTCCTACGTCGCGGCCCGGAGCAAGGTGGCCGGCGCCTGGGCCCACGTCGACGCCTACCTGGTCAGCCTGCTCAAGGCGTGGTGGGGCGACCATGCCACCGCCGAGAACGACTTCTGCTTCGACCACCTCCCCCGCATCACCGGCGACCACTCCGCCTACCAGTCGATGGTGGGCATGCTCGACGGCACGGTGAAGGGGTACTTCCTCTTCGGCCAGAACCCGGCGGTGGGCTCGTCCAACAGCCGGATGCACCGCCTGGCCCTGGCCGAGTTGGACTGGCTGGTCGTACGCGACCTGGTCGAGATCGAGAGCGCCACCTTCTGGCTCGACGGTCCCGAGATCGAGACGGGCGAGCTGGCCACGGCCGCCATCGGCACCGAGGTGTTCTTCCTCCCCGCCGCTGCCCACACGGAGAAGGACGGCACCTTCACCAACACCCAGCGCCTGCTCCAATGGCACCACAAGGCGGTGGAGCCGGCGGGCGACTGCCGCTCCGACCTGTGGTTCGCCTACCACCTGGGCCGCATCATCCGGGAGAAGCTGGCCTCGTCGGACGACCCCCGGGACGTGCCCCTGTTGCAGCTGACCTGGGACTATCCGGTCGAAGGGCCGCACGCCGAGCCGAGCGCGGCGGCAATCCTCATGGAGGTCAACGGGTTCGACGGGGACGGGGGGCCGCTGTCGAAATCGACCCAACTGGCCGCCGACGGCTCCACTTCGTGCGGGTGCTGGATCTACTGCGGGTGCTACGCCGGCGGGGTCAACCAGACGGCGCGGCGCAAGCCGGGCGGGGAGCAGGACTGGGTGGCGGCGGAGTGGGCGTGGGCGTGGCCCGCCAACCGGCGCATGCTCTACAACCGGGCGTCGGCCGACCCGGAGGGGAGGCCGTGGTCGGAGCGCAAGAAGTACCTGTGGTGGGACGAGGCCGTGGGGAAGTGGGCCGGTCCCGACGTGCCCGACTTCCCACCCGACAAGCGTCCCGACTACCGGGCGCCGGAAGGGGCGAAGGCGGAGGACGCCATCGACGGTCGCGACCCGTTCATCATGCAGGGCGACGGCAAGGGCTGGCTGTTCGCTCCCACCGGCCTGGTCGACGGGCCCCTGCCGGCCCACTACGAGCCCCACGAGTCCCCGATCGCCAACCCCCTCTATGGCCAGCAGTCGAACCCGGCCCGCAAGCAGATCCGCCGCCGGGGCAACCGCCCCAACCCCAGCGCCGGCCAACCGGGGTCCGACGTCTTCCCCTACGTCGTCACCACCTACCGCCTCACCGAGCACCACACCGCGGGCGGGATGAGCCGGTTCCTGGCCTACCTGGCCGAGCTGCAACCGGCGCCCATCTGCGAGGTGGGGCCGGAGCTGGCGGCCGAGCGGGGCCTGGTGAACGGGGACTGGGCCACGGTGGTCACCGCCCGCAGCGCCATCGAGGCCCGGGTCCTCGTCACCGACCGGATGCCGGCCCTCTCGCTGGGCGGCCGGCGCCTCCACCAGGTCGGCCTCCCCTACCACTGGGGGACGAAGGGGCTGGTGACGGGCGACTCGGCCAACGACCTGCTGGGCCTGGCCCTCGACCCCAACGTGGTGATCCAGGAGTCGAAGGCGGGAACGTGCGACGTGCGGCCCGGACGGCGGCCGCGGGGGCCGGCGCTACCCCGGCTGGTGGCCGACTACCGCCGGCGGGCGGGGCTGGAGGCGGACTCGTGACGGAGCGAATGGGGTTCTTCACCGACACGTCGATCTGCATCGGCTGCAAGGCGTGCGAGGTGGCCTGCAAAGAGTGGAACGGCGTCCCCGCCGCTGACAAGAACGGTGGGGGGTTCGAGTTCCTCGCCCAGTCCTACGACAACACCGGCGAGTTGGGCGCCGACACCTGGCGCCACGTGGCCTTCATCGAGCAGAAGGGGCCGGCCGACCGCGGCGCCGACGGCGAGTTCCGGTGGCTGATGAGCTCCGACGTCTGCAAGCACTGCACGTCGGCCGCCTGCCTGGAGGTGTGCCCCACCGGGTCGCTGGTGCGCACCGAGTTCGGCACGGTGGTGGTGCAGGAGGACATCTGCAACGGTTGCGGCTACTGCATCCCCGCCTGCCCGTTCGGGGTGATCGACCAGCGCCAGGGTGACGGGCGGGTCTGGAAATGCACCATGTGTTACGACCGGCTGCGGGGCGGCCTGGAGCCGGCGTGCGCCACCGCCTGCCCGACGAAGTCGATCCAGTACGGCCCGCTGGACGAGTTGCGGGCCCGGGCCGCGGCCCGGGTCGGCACGCTGCAGGCGGCGGGCGTGACCGAGGCCCGCCTGTACGGCGCCGACCCGGACGACGGTGTCGGCGGCATGGGCGCCTTCTTCCTCCTCCTCGACGACCCCGAGGTCTACCGCCTGCCCCCCGACCCGGTGGTCACCACCCGCGACCTCCCCGGGATGTGGCGCTCGGCCGCCGCCGCCGCCGCAACTCTGGCCGTCGGCGCGGCCGCCGCCTTCCTCGGCCGACGTCCCCGCCGATGACCGGAGCCCCGCCGGTGAGGACGTACTACGGGCGGGCCGTCCTCAAGCGGCCGGTGTGGAAGTTGTACGTCCCGGCCTACTTCTTCACCGGGGGGATCGCGGCCGGGTCGGCCCTCCTCGCCGCCGGCGGACGGCTCACGGGCGACGCCCGCCTCGCCCGCCGGTGCCTCCTCACCTCGTCGACCGCGGTCGGCGTGAGCGGCGTCCTGCTCGTGACCGACCTCGGACGCCCGGCCCGGTTCCTGAACATGCTCCGGGTGGCCAAGGTGACGTCCCCCATGAGCGTGGGGACGTGGCTCCTCACCGCCTTCGGCTCGGCGGTGACAGCCGCCACCGCCAGCGAGCTCACCGGCGTCGCCCGCCGCACCGGCCGGACGGCGGAAGCCGTCGCCGCCGTCCTCGCCCCGGCCTTGGCCACCTACACCGCGGTCCTGGTGGCCGACACCGCCGTCCCCGCCTGGCACGACGCCCGCCACCAACTCCCGTTCGTCTTCGCCGCCGGCGCCGCGGCCAGCTCCGGCGCCCTGGCGACTGTCCTTGTCCCCGATGCCCAAGCGCCCCGCCGGCTGGCCGTGGGCGGAGCCGTCGTCGAACTGGTGGCGACCGAGGTCCTCCAGCGCCGCCTGGGCGACGTCGCTGAGGCGTACGACCGGGGCCGCGCCCGCCGGGCCAAGCAGATCGCGCAGGCCGCGACCGCCGGCGGGGCCGCCGTCCTCGCCACCGTCGGCCGCCGCCACCGGGTCCCGCAGGTCGCGGGCGCCCTCCTCGTCCTGGTCGGGGCCGCGGCCGAGCGCCTCGCCGTCTTCGAGGCGGGCGTCGAGTCGGCTGTCGACCCCGCCTTCACCGTCGGCCCCCAACGCCACCGCCTGGCGTCCGCCGAACGAAGGGTTGCCCGCCGCCCGTAACCGCCAACGACCTGTCGACGTCCGCCGCCCAGCAGGCCGATCAGGAGGCGTCGGCGCCGGTTTCCGTCGCCTCAGCCAACTCTTCGGACCCTTCGTCGCCGGGCGCCGGTTCCTCCTGCGGAGCTCCGTCCTCCCTGGTGGCGGCGTGCACGCCGTGGGCTGCTTCATCTCTCGGCTCGCTCATAGAACGCTTCCTTCCCCGCGACGGGGCGCGCCGACCCCTCCCAATGGCGTGGCGCCGCCCGCATGGATCGGCAGGTCCACGTCGCCCGCCTCGCAGATCGGGCGCAGCGGGGTGACGGTGGCGTAGCCGTCGGCGACGAGGGCGGCGTCGGTGCCGGGCTCGTACTGGGCGTCGACATCGGCCACGCTGATCCGCACCCACCCCTCCCCGCTCTCGGCCACGTTGGTCTGCACCGCGCCGAAGCTCGCCAGCCGGGCCCGGCAGAGGCCCTTCAACTCCGCCACCTCCACGTTGGGGGCGTTGACGTTGAGCACGACCGTGTCCCCACCCTCCATCACCCAGGGGATGACCCGGGCGGCCACGTGACCGGCCGTCTCCCAGTGGAGGACGTCGTCCTCCTCCGGCCACCCGCTCTCCAACGACACGGCCACGCCCCGGCAGCCGAGGGTGGACGCGGTCAGCGCCGCCCCGACCGTCCCCGAGTGGAGGATGGCGTGACCGGTGTTGAGGCCGCGGTTGATCCCGGACAGGACCAGGTCGGGCGGCGGCCCGAACGCGCCCCGCACCGCCAGCAGGGAGATGAACCCGGGTGCGGCCGCCACCCCGTAGGTCGGCACCCCGTCGAGGCCGGCGATCGTCCGCCTCTCGACCACGATCCGGCTGTCTTCTTGCACCGCCAGCAGCGACGCGCTGCTCCCGCTGGCGTCGGTGAGAGGCGCCGCCACCACCACGTCGAGGCCGAGCCCGACCGCGGTGAGGGCCAGTTGCCGGATCCCCTCCGACCCGATGCCGTCGTCGTTGGTGATCAGGGCCCGCACGGCCGTCACCTCCCCCGCACCTTGCGGACCGTCCGCAGCTCCACGTGCTCCGCCATCCGCAGGATGTCGTCGCGCTCGCCGGTGGCCAGGCCCCGGCGGGTGACGTTCAGGGCGCCGGCGGCGGTACCGACACGCAGGGCGGTGGCCGGGTCGCTCCCCCGGGCGAGGGAGGCGGCGATGCCGGCGGTCATCGAGTCGCCTGCGCCGCGGTGGTCGAACGGCTGCAGGCGGGGGCCGACGATCTCGACCACCCCGCCGTCGACCGTCGCCACCGCCGGCTCGCCGGCCCGGGACACCACCACCAGCCGGGCCCCGTGACAGAGGTCGTCGATGGCCGCCAGCACGTCGACGAGATCGTCGGACTTGGCCCGGCCGCCCGCCACCAGCTCCTCGTCGCTCACCTTGATGACGGTCACGCCGGCCTCCACCACCGCCTCCAGGTACTCCCCCGACAGGTCGGCCACCACCGTGCGCCCGTTGGCCGCCAGGTCGCTGGCCAGCCGGCGGTAGGTGTCGGCGTCGACCGCGGCCCCCGCCTTGGTCGTCCCCCCGAGCACGCAGACGTCGGCGTCCAGGCCCTCCACCAGCATCGACCCGTAAAGCTCGTCGACCTCGTGCCGGGATAGGGGGAGGGGCCTGGTCTCGGCCACCGGCTCCCGGGACCCGCCCCGCCGGTCGTGGACGTAGGCCGGGTTGTCGCTGGCCACCTCCACCGAGTGGACGTCGACCCCCTCCTGGCCCATCATCTGCCGGACCAGGAACCCGCTCTCGCCCCCGAACGACCCGCACAGGGTCACCCGCACTCCCAGGGCGGCGATCATCCGGGCCTGCCAGAAGCCCTGGCCCCCGGCGTGGAAATGGATCTCGGACTCGTCGCCCCTGGCCTCGATGGTGACGGTGAGGACGGGGGCGGGCGCGAACACGGCGGCCCGGGCGGCGGCAGGCATACGCCGACGGTCCTACCCCGCCATGGTCAGTCCCCGAACAGCCCGTCGATCGCCAGCTCGAAGCCGTTCAAGAGCGGCGAGGTCAAGATCTCGCCCGGCCCGACCTCGGCGTTGACATCGAAGGCCGGACTCTCGGTGATGCTCCGGCGGAGGACGATGACCGTCGACGCCGGCGTGTCGACCAGCCACAGCTCCTGGACGCCGACCTCCTGGTACACGTCGCGCTTGCGTCCGACGTCGAACCGCCACGTGCCCGGCGACCGCACCTCGACGACCAGGGCGGGAGGGTCGTCGTGGCGACCAGCGTCGAGGTCGAGTACCCGGTCCTCCGGCACCCACCAGACATCGGGCTTGAACACCTGGCCCGGCGCGACGGTCCAGTTCTCGCCGAACCCGGCCTCACCTCGTCCGGACTCGCTCCGGATCCAGAGCTCGAGGGCAAAGAGGATGCGCTTGCAAGCCCGCTGATGCCTGTGGGTCGGGTCGTTCACGATGACCTCGCCGTCGATGAGCTGCGCGCCAGGCGGCCAGTCGCCGCGAAGGAACTCGTCGATGCTCAGTCGAGTTTGGATCGCCATGAAATACAGCGTACCGACGGCCTGCGACAGTTACCGAGGCAGGTGATCGATGAGGTCGTCGCCGAGCGACCGCATCGCCGCCGCCACCGGGCCCTCACTGCCGACACCGGCCGCGGTGACCGTGTCGAACGCGGCCGACGCCTGGGCCGCGTACCCCCGGGCCACCCCGATGGCGGCGCCGACGGCCCCGTTGCCCTTCACCAGGGCCCGGGCCCGGTCGACCTCGCCCGCGCTCAGCGGGTTGCCCAGCAGCTTGCGCAGCGTGTCGCCGGCGTCGGTCTCCGCCTCCGACGCCAGGGCCCGGATCACGGGCAGCGTGTAGACGCCCTCCATCATGTCCTTGCCCGCAGGCTTGCCCAGCTCCTCGTCGGTGGCGACCACGTCGAGGATGTCGTCGACGATCTGGAACACCATCCCGACCTGCTGGCCGAAGGCGGTGAAAGCGTCGACCCCGTCGCGGGGGAAGCCGGCGGTGATGGCCCCGATGCGGCAGGCGGTGGACATGAGCGACGCCGTCTTGCCCGCGATCGAGGCCAGGTAGGACTCCTCGCTCCGGCTCACGTCGAAGGTCTGGGCCAGCTCCCGCACCTGCCCCTCGCACAGTCGCCCGATGGTGGCGGCCAGCAGCCCCGCCACCTCCGTGCCCAGCGACGCCGCGATCTCCGACGCCCGGGCCAGGAGGAAGTCGCCGGCCAGGATGGCCACCAGGTTCCCCCAGCGGGCGTTGACCGACTCCACGTTGCGGCGGGTCCGGGCCTCGTCCATGACGTCGTCGTGGTAGAGCGACCCGAGGTGGACCAGCTCCACCGCCACCCCGCCCATGATCACGTCGTCGCTCACCGAGCCGTCGCACCCGGGGGCCAGTCGACCGACCGCCACCGCCAGCGCCGGCCGCAACCGCTTCCCGCCGGCGGTGATGAGGTGGCTGGCGACCTCGGTGAGGAACGGATCCCCCGCCTTGACGCTGTCGACCATGGCCTTCTCGACCCGTTGGAGGTCGTCGTCGAGGCCGGGTACCAGCAGCAGCGGCGCGGGACTCACCACGCCCTGACGGTACGCCACGACGGGCCCCGCAGGGAACTGGAGCCGGTCCGGGCCCCAATCGCTCAGGAATCGACAAGGAATAGCCGACGTTGGGGAAGGAACCACGGGCACCACGGCCGACGTTGCGGTACCGCTTGCGGTATCGCTTGTCGGGCGACCACCTATAGACTTCCTTGTCAGGAGCCCGCTGTCCCCGGGAGGGGGTCCACCTTGTTCGAACGATTCACAGACCGAGCCCGAAGGGTTGTGGTGCTGGCGCAGGAAGAGGCGCGCCTGCTGAACCACAACTACATCGGCACCGAGCACATCCTGCTCGGACTCATCCACGAGGGCGAAGGGGTGGCCGCCAAGGCCCTCGAGCAGCTCGGGATCTCCCTGGAGGCGGTGCGCACCCAGGTCGAGGAGATCATCGGCCAGGGCGGTTCGTCGCCCAGCGGGCACATCCCGTTCACTCCCCGCGCCAAGAAGGTCCTCGAGCTGTCGCTCCGCGAGGCGCTGCAGCTGGGCCACAACTACATCGGCACCGAGCACATCCTCCTCGGCCTCATCCGTGAGGGCGAGGGCGTGGCCGCCCAGGTGCTGGTGAAGCTGGGCGCCGACCTCAGCCGGGTCCGCCAGCAGGTCATCCAGCTGCTGTCGGGCTACGCCGGCAAGGAGGGCGCCACCACCGGTGGCCCAGCCAGCGAGACCACGCCCACCGGCTCCCTGGTCCTCGACCAGTTCGGCCGCAACCTCACCCAGCTGGCCCGGGAGAAGAAGCTCGACCCGGTCATCGGCCGCGAGCGCGAGATCGAGCGGGTCATGCAGGTCCTGTCCCGCCGCACCAAGAACAACCCCGTCCTCATCGGGGAGCCGGGCGTGGGCAAGACCGCCATCGTCGAGGGCCTGTCGCAGCGCATCGTGGCCAACAACGTGCCCGACACCCTCAAGGGCAAGCAGCTCTACACCCTCGACCTGGGCGCCCTCGTGGCCGGCTCCAGGTACCGGGGCGACTTCGAGGAGCGGCTGAAGAAGGTGCTCAAGGAGATCCGCACCCGGGGCGACATCATCCTGTTCATCGACGAGCTCCACACCCTGGTGGGTGCGGGCGCGGCCGAGGGCGCCATCGACGCCGCCTCCATCCTCAAGCCCATGCTGGCCCGGGGCGAGCTGCAGACCATCGGCGCCACCACGCTCGACGAGTACCGCAAGCACCTGGAGAAGGACGCCGCCCTGGAGCGCCGCTTCCAGCCGATCAAGGTCGAGGAGCCCACCGTGGCCCACACGATCGAGATCCTCCGGGGCATCCGCGACCGCTACGAGGCCCACCACCGGGTCACCATCACCGACCAGGCCATCGTGGCCGCGGCCAACCTCTCCGACCGCTACATCTCCGACCGCCACCTGCCCGACAAGGCCATCGACCTCATCGACGAGGCCGGCAGCCGCATGGTCATGCAGCGGATGAAGACGCCGCCCGACTACAAGGAGCTCGAGGAGCAGATCGCCGTCGTCCGCAAGGAGAAGGAAGCGGCGATCGAGAACCAGAAGTTCGAGCAGGCGGCCAAGCTGCGCGACCAGGAGAAGACCCTGCTCGACCGCAAGATCGCCAAGGAGTCCGACTGGAAGGCGGAGGGGATCGACCTCTTCGACGAGGTCGACGAGGAAGCCATCGCCGAGGTGCTGGCCATGTGGACGGGCATCCCCGTCTACAAGCTCACCGAGGAGGAGACGGCCAAGCTGCTCCGGATGGAGGAGGAGCTGCACAAGCGGGTCATCAGCCAGGAGGACGCCATCAAGGCCGTCTCCCAGGCCATCCGCCGCACCCGGGCCGGCCTCAAGGACCCCAAGCGCCCCAGCGGCTCGTTCATCTTCCTGGGCCCGTCGGGCGTGGGCAAGACCGAGCTGGCCAAGACCCTGGCCGAGTTCCTCTTCGGCGACGAGAGCCACCTCATCCAGCTCGACATGTCGGAGTACATGGAGAAGCACACCGTGTCCCGGCTGGTGGGCTCGCCCCCCGGCTACGTGGGCTACGAGGAGGGCGGCCAGCTCACCGAGGCCGTCCGCCGCAAGCCGTTCTCGGTGGTGCTCTTCGACGAGATCGAGAAGGCCCACCCCGACGTCTTCAACGCCCTGCTCCAGATCCTGGAGGACGGGCGCCTCACCGACGCCCAGGGGCGCACGGTCGACTTCAAGAACACCGTCATCATCATGACGTCCAACCTGGGCACGGCCGACCTCCGCAAGGCTGCCGTCGGCTTCCAGAAGTCCAGCGAGGCGGTGACGTACGAGAAGATGAAGGAGAAGGTGAACGAGGCGCTCAAGCAGCACTTCCGCCCCGAGTTCCTGAACCGGATCGACGACACCATCGTGTTCCACGAGCTGTCCCGGCCCGAGGTCGTCCAGATCGTCGACCTCATGATGCGCCGGCTGAAGACGCAGCTCCTCAGCCAGGGCCTCACCCTCGAGCTCACCGATGCGGCCAAGAACTACCTGGCCGAGAAGGGCTACGACCCCTCGTTGGGGGCCCGTCCCCTGCGTCGTGCGATCCAGCGCGACATCGAGGACGCTCTCTCGGAGCGCATCCTGTGGAAGGAGTTCCGGGCCGGCGAGACGATCGTCGTCGACGCCGAAGAGGGCAAGATCGTGTTCCGGTCGATCGAGGGCATCGGCGAGCCGCCGCCCGTCGAGATGGCCGAGGCCGGTCCCGCCGAGTAGCTCAACCGGCTCGGTAGTTCAGAACCAAGACCGTTCCGCCGAAGGCCTCGGAGTGAGCACTCCGGGGCCTTCGTCGCGCCACTGGGTCGGTGTCCTCGTGCGAAGACCAACCGGGAGCTGTCTTACGACGCCGGCCAGGCGGCCACCGTCGTCCTGCGGGGCAATTTCCCCGAGGTACGCGTCGAGTTGGCGGTGCCCGGCACCTGAGGCGGCCCGGTACGGTCGACGGATGCCCTGGGGGAAGGAGCGCGGCCGGACCTTTCTCGCCGTCGTGGCCCTGGCCCTGTTCGCCACCGGCTGCCACGTCACCCTCTCCGCCGGCGTCGATGTGCGGGCCGACGGGTCGGGCACGGTCCACGCCGGGGTCGGCTTCGACGACGAGGCCCTGGGCGAGATCGGCGACCTCGGCGCCGCCCTCCGGGCCGACGACCTCCGCCAGGCCGGGTGGGACGTGGTCGGACCGGCCCGGGAGGACGACGGGCTGACCTGGATGCGGGCGGCCAAGGAGTTCGACGACGTCGAGGGGGCGGCCGAAGTGGCGGCCGAGCTGAGCGGGCCGAACGGGCCGTTCCGGGACTTCCGGGTGACCCGGGAGCGGTCGCTGTTCCGCACCAAGACGTCGTTCACGGGCGTCCTCGACCTCACCGCCGGCCTCACCGGCCTGAGCGACGCCGATCTGCAGGCGGCCCTGCTCGACTTCGACCTCGGCCTCGACGTCGAGGGTCTGCAGCGTCGCTTCGGCGACACCCTCGGCGACCGGGTGCGGGTGGAGGTGTCGGCCAAGCTGCCGGGGAAGGTCGACGCCGAGCCGGCCACGGCGGTCGACGGCGGTCGGGCCGTCTGGACGGCGGTGGCCGGGGAGCGGGTCGAGCTGGCGGCCGTGGGCGACCTCCGCCGGCTGGGGCCGCTCGTCGTCGGTGTCCTCGTCCTGGTGCTCGTGGCCGGTGGGCTGGGCGCGGTGATGCTCCGGGCGAGGGTTCGCCGACGCAAACGGCAGTCGCAGCGGTAACTTCCGGTCTATGTGCCGGAGCATCAAGACCCTCCGAACCCAGGAGACGGTGACGCCCGAAGAGGTGCAGGCCGCCGCCCTCCAGTTCGTCCGCAAGATCAGTGGCTTCCGCCAGCCGTCGAAGGCCAACACCGAGGCCTTCCAGCGGGCGGTGGACGAGATCACCGCTACCAGCGACCGCCTGCTGGCGGCCATGCGTCACTAACCGGCGGGCGGCGTGCGTCCGGGGGTCGTCGTGGCCGCCGAGGCGGGAGCGGCCGCGGGCCTCGGCCTGCCCGGCCTGGGCC
Organism: Actinomycetota bacterium; assembly: GCA_034669165.1. Classification (GTDB taxonomy): domain Bacteria; phylum Actinomycetota; class Acidimicrobiia; order Acidimicrobiales; family AC-14; genus JAXDMK01. The sequence continues at coordinate 123,243 of JAXDOC010000024.1, read as the reverse complement.
TGCTGCTGGCGGCGATGGAGGCGGGTGTGCCCATCCCCATCCCGTCCGACCTGGTGGTCCTCGTCCTCGGCGAGCGCACCGCGGCCGGGACCTTCCCCCTGTGGGCCGCCATCCTCCTCCTCGAAGTGGTGGCGGTGGTGGGCACGGGCGCCCTCCTCCTCGCCTGCCGGGGACCGGGACGGGCGGTGCTCGGCCGCCTCGGGCCCAAGCTCGGCCTCACCGCCGAGCGGCTGGCCCGGGCGACGGCCGTGATCGAGCGCAAGGGACGCGGCGCCCTCGCCGTCGGCCGGGCCACGCCCGGCCTGCGCACCCTCACCGTGCTGGCCACCGGCAGCTCGGGCGTGTCGGTGGCCCGGGCCCTGCCCGCCCTCGTGCTGGGCAGCAGCATCTTCCTCCAGCTCCACCTCGTCCTCGGCTACCTGCTCGGACCCGTCGCCCGCGACGCCATCGAGTCGGCCAAGGGGCCGGCCCTGGCCGTGCTGGCCGTGGTCGCCCTGGGCGGCGTCGTTCTGTGGATCCGCAAGCGGGGCCGACGCAAGGGCGTCCAGGCGTCGGCCGAGGCCTGCTGCCCGGCGTGCCTGGCCCTCGGCCTCCTCGTCCCCAAAGCCGCCGGCCTGGAGGCGCTGACCTGAGTGTCACCCGTTCGGGGTGGTCCCCGGAACTGTCGTACCCCCTTTGTAGGTTGCGTGGCATGGGACGGGTGCGGACGACATACCGGTGCGCGGAGTGCGGGGCGGAAGCGGCCAAGTGGGTGGGGCAGTGCCCCGCCTGCGGCACGTGGAACGCGATGAACGAGGAGGTCGCCGCCCCCAGCGCGGTCGCCACCGGCGGAGGCGGCAACGGATTGGCCAGGGCCCGGCCGCCGCGAGTGGGTCCGCCGGCCACCGCCATGCCGATCTCCGAGGTCGACGTGGCCGCCTGGCAGCCCACGGCCACGCGCATCCCCGAGCTCGACCGGGTCCTCGGCGGGGGGCTGGTTCCGGGCTCGGTCACCCTCATCGGCGGCGAGCCGGGGATCGGCAAGTCCACCCTGCTCCTCCAGGCCCTGGCGGCCATGGCCGGAGCCGCCCACCGCGGTCTGCTCGTGTCGGCCGAGGAGTCGGCCCAGCAGGTCCGCCTGCGGGCCGAGCGCCTCGGCGCCCTCCACCCCCGGCTGTGGCTGCTGTCCGAGACAGAGCTGCCCGCCATCCTCACCGCCCTCGACGAGGTGGCGCCGGCCGTGGTGGTGATCGACTCCATCCAGACCGTCTTCGACCCCGACCTGTCCTCCGCCCCCGGCACCGTCACCCAGGTGCGGGAGTGCGCCCACCGCCTGGTGCGGGTGGCCAAGGAGCGCAACCTGGCCGTGGTGCTGGTGGGCCACGTCACCAAGGACGGCGGCCTGGCCGGGCCCCGGGTGCTCGAGCACGTGGTCGACACGGTCCTGTCCTTCGAGGGCGAGCGTCACCACGCCCTGCGCCTGCTGCGGGCCACCAAGCACCGGTTCGGGTCGAGCAACGAGCTGGGCCTGTTCGAGATGACGGGCACCGGCCTGGAGGGCGTGCCCGACGCCGGGGCCCTGTTCCTGGCCGATCGCCGCCCCGGCACCCCCGGCTCGGTGGTCGTCCCCACCCTCGACGGCCAGCGGCCGCTGCTGGTGGAGCTGCAGGCGCTGGTGGCGGCCACGCCCACCACCATCCCCAACCCCCGGCGGTCGGCCCAGGGCGTCGACGGCGGCCGCCTGGCCCTGCTCCTGGCCGTGCTCGACCGCGAGCTCCACCTCAGCCTGGCCACCACCGACGTCTTCGCCCTGGCCGTGGGCGGGGTCCGGGTGGTGGAGCCGGGGGCAGATCTCGGCCTGGCCCTGGCCGTGGCCTCGTCGGCCTACAACCAGCCCCTGGCGGGCGACCTGGTGGCGTGCGGCGAGATCGGCCTCGGCGGCGAGCTGCGCCTGGTGGGGCAGACGCCCCGGCGGCTGGCGGAGGCGGCCCGCCTCGGCTTCACCACCGCGGTCGTGCCCGCGTCGGCGCCCGACCCGCCGGCCGGCGTGCGGGCCATCCGGGCCGCCACCCTCGCCGAAGCCATGGGCCGGGTGGGTCTGAGCCGAGTGGGTCCGAGCCGGTAGAATGCGGTCGTGAGCCGAAGGTCGGGGGCGCGATAGTGCCGTTCCGCCGCGACGTCGCCCTCATCGACGCCTTGGCCATGGTCGCCCCCGGAACACCGCTGCGCGACGGCCTCGACCGGATCCTGCAGGGCAGCCGGGGGGCGCTCATCGTCGTCGGCGACGGTCCCGAGGTGCTCGCCATCTGCTCCGGTGGCTTCCTGCTCGACGCCGAGTTCAGCCCCCAGCGCCTGTCGGAGCTGGCCAAGATGGACGGCGCCATCATCCTCGCCGCCGACGCCAGCCGCATCGCCCGGGCCAACGTCCACCTCGTCCCCAACCCCAACGTGCCCACGTCGGAGACCGGCACCCGCCACCGCACCGCCGAGCGGGTGGCTCGTTCCATCCACGTCCCCGTGATCTCGGTGTCGGAGGACATGTCGGTGATCGCCGTCTACCACGGCACCGTCAAGCACCCGCTCGAGCTCACCACCCGCCTCCTCAACCGGGCCAACCAGGCCCTGCAGACCCTCGAGCGCTACAAGAACCGCCTCGACGCGGTGTCGGGCTCGCTCTCGGCCCTCGAGGTGGAGGACCTGGTCACGGTGCGCGACGTGGTCACCGTCCTGCAGCGCACCGAGATGGTGCGGCGCATCGCGGAGGAGATCCACGGCTACATCCTGGAGCTGGGCACCGACGGCCGCCTCATCCGGCTCCAGCTGGAGGAGCTGCTGGGCGGGGTGGAGGACGACCGCCGGCTGGTGATCAAGGACTACTTCCACGCCGACCAGGGCTGGCACCTGTCCGACGCCATGGAAGGCCTGGCCGACCTCACCACCGAGGACATGCTCGACCTCAAGTCGGTCACCGCCGTGCTCCACCTGTCGGGTGACGAGGCCGAGCTCGACGCCGGCCTGCAGCCCCGGGGCTACCGCCTGCTCCACAAGATCCCCCGCCTGCCGGAGGCCATCGTCGAGCGCATCGTGGAGCGCTTCACCAGCCTGCCCAAGATCCTGCGGGCCACCGTCGACGACCTCGACGAGGTCGAAGGGGTGGGCGAGAGCCGGGCCCGGGCCATCCAGGAGGGCCTGTCCCGCCTGGCCGAAAGCAGCGTCCTCGATCGCTATGGGTGAGCCCGATGAATGAGCACGGGCTCGCAATCCGCGGGTCAGTTGGTGTACAGGCGCGTTCCCTGGCACTCTGGAGTTGTCCCCACCAGCACTTTTCACCCCTGGGAGCCGTATGCCCTTCGACGTAGGTGACAAGGTCGTTTACCCCCATCACGGGGCCGCAGTCATCGAGCGGCGCGAGCGGCGCGATGCCTTCGGCGCCGATCGGGAGTACCTGGTCCTGCGCCTGGCGTACGGCGACCTCACCCTCATGGTGCCGGCCGACAACACCGAAGAGGTCGGCCTCCGCGAGGTCATCAACGACGAAGAGGTCGAGGAGGTGTTCGCCGTCCTCCGCAAGAAGGAGGCCCGGATGCCCACCAACTGGTCGCGGCGGTTCAAGAACCACGTCGAGAAGCTGAAGTCGGGCGACATCTACCAGGTGGCCGAGGTGGTGCGGAACCTGTCGATCCGGGAGAAGGACAAGGGTCTCTCCGCGGGCGAGAAGCGCATGCTCACCAAGGCCCGCCAGATCCTCGTGTCCGAGCTCACCTTTGCCCTCAGCGTCACCGAGGAAGAGGCCGAGGCCAAGCTCGACGAGGCTCTTCCGTAAGGGCGCTCCCGTAACTCGCCCGCCGACTCCGGGACGAGGCACCCCGCCTCGCCGGAACCAGCCCGTCAGCGCCAAGCCCAGAACTGCCCGCCCGACCCGGCCGCGCCCCGGCGACAAGGACAACGACGGTGTCGGCGGGGCCCAGGTGGAGGGCCGCCAGGCGGTGGCCGAGCTGCTGCGGGCGGGACGGCGGAAGGTCTACGACGTGTGGTTGGCCGAGGGCGTCGACCCGGCGCCCATCCTCGTGGAAATCGTGGCCGAGGCCGAGCGCCGGCGCATACCCGTCCGCCACACGGCCCGGGTGGTTCTCGAACGGGAGGCCGCCACCGAGGCGCCCCAGGGGGTGTTGGCCCACGCCGCGCCCGTCCCCGAGGTCGACCTCGACGACCTGTGCCGCCCCGGCCCCGACGGTCCCGTCCCCTTCCTCCTCGCCCTCGACGGGGTCACCGACCCCCGCAACCTGGGCGCCCTCCTGCGCAGCGCCGACGGGGCCGGAGCCACCGGCGCCATCCTCACCCGGCGCCGGTCGGCCCACGTCACGCCCGCGGTCACCAAGGCCGCCGCGGGGGCGGTGGAGCACGTCCCCCTGGCCGTGGTGCCAGGCCTGCCTGCGGCTCTGGCCCGGGCCAAGGAGCTGGGCTGTTGGGTCGTGGGCCTGGCCGACGACGGCGATGTCAGCCTGTTCGACCTCAACCTGGCCACCGAGCCGTTGGTGCTGGTGGTCGGCTCCGAGGGCGACGGACTGTCCCGGCTCGTGCGCCAACGGTGCGACGTGGTGGCGTCGATCCCGATGGCCGGCGCCCTCCCGTCGCTCAACGTGGCCGCCGCCGGCACCCTCGCCCTCTACGAGGTGGCCCGCCGACGAACGTGAAATTCCCCCGCCAGCTGTTGCATCGTTCACCTCCGCGACAGACAATCGTCACCTACAGCACCCATCGCAGCACGCGTCGGACTCTCGCAGGAGCACCAATGCCCTTCGTTCGCAGCATCCAGGTCCCCGACGACATCCTCGTCGCCCGCTGCCACCTCGGTGAGGTGGAGGCGCTCAACCTTCTCCTCGAGCGCTACCGGCGCTTCGCCCAGGCCAAGGCGCGGGGGTACTTCATCGCCGGGGGCGACCTCGACGACCTGGAGCAGGAGGGCATGATCGGCCTGTTCAAGGCCGTCCGCGACTACCGGCCCGAGCGGGAGGCGTCATTCGCCGCCTTCGCCGAGCTGTGCATCACCCGCCAGGTCATCACCGCGGTCAAGACCGCCACCCGCCAGAAGCACCGTCCCCTCAACCAGTACGTGCCCCTGGGCGACCTGCCCACGGCCGACGAGCTGCCCCACCACCAGGTGCCGGACCCGGCCGACGAGCTGGTGTCGTCGGAGGACCTGGCCGACATGCAGGCGTCGCTGGCCCGGACGCTGTCGGGCCTGGAGGTCGACGTCCTCGCCCTCTACGTGGAGGGGCGCTCCTACCAGGAGATCGGCGAGCAGCTGGGCCGGCAGGTCAAGTCGATCGACAACGCCCTCCAGCGGGTCAAGCGCAAGCTGGAGGGCCACCTGGCCGCCCGCGCCGAAGGTGGCGGGCGTCTCGAAGGGATCGTCTCCGCCCTCGCGTGAGCGACGCGCCTGAGTCTGGCGAAGAGCCGCCAATGAAAGAGCCCGCCAAAAAGAGCCGGTGGTCGGATTCGAACCGACGGCCTGACGATTACAAGTCGCCTGCGCTACCGGACTGCGCCACACCGGCCAGGGACCGGGAGGGAACTACCTGCGCCATTCGCCCTCGGACGACCATCGATCATGGCTTCCGGAACGCGCAGGTCGTTCCCTCCCGGTTCCTGAGGACCCCAGGCTACCGAAGGCCCGGAGCCGGGATGGCCGGATAGCCTGACGGCGTGCGACGAGGCCGACCCGACGTCCGTACCGCCGCCTTCTCGGGGGTCCTTGAAGTTGGGCCGGCCGGAGGGCAGCCTGACACCAATGGCACTCTCCGACCGCGACCGGGCGATTCTCGACTTCGAGCGGGCGTGGTGGCAGGAGGCGGGCTCCAAGGAGGCCGCCATCCGGCAGCGGTTCGCGCTGTCCCCCACCCGCTACTACCAGGTGCTGGGCGTCCTGCTCACCTCGCCCGCCGCCCTGGCCTATGACCCCCTGGTCGTCCGCCGGTTGCGCCGCCTGCGGGTCGACCGCCGGCGAGCCCGGATCGAGGGCCGTCCGGCCGAACGCCGGTATCGGTGACCGGGCCGGCCCGGCCCGGCCGGGTGCGTACGGCGCCCAGCCCGCGGGCGCCTGGGTGAGCGGAACCGGAGCACCCGCGTGAACCAGCCCGCCAACCGCGGCGGCGGCCGGGGCGCGTCCGGCGGCGGCAGCGCCGGGGCCAAGGGCGCCTTCCTCCTGGTGGTGGCGGCCATCCTGGGCATCGTCCTCCTCCAGGCCTTCGACACCGACTTCGACGGTGGCGCCGGCGTGGGCGTCGACGTCGGCGGCACCACCATCCCGTCGGGCGGTGGCACGGGTACCACCGTGCCCGGGGTCACCCCCACCAGCCCGGCCACGATCCCCGCCCGGGCGCCGGGCGACGTGTCGGTCCTGGTCGCCAACGGCACCGGCATCCGCGGCCTCGGCAGCCAGACGGCCGACCAGCTCAAGGCCCTGGGCTACAACACCCTCACCGCGGTCGACGCCACCAAGCCCCTCGACGTCACCAGCGTCCAGTTCGCCGAGGGCTACGAGACCGAGGCCAAGGCCATCGCCCTCAGCCTGGGGCTGCCGGGCACCGCCGTCCAGGCCCTCAACTCCCCGGCCGTGCCCGACACCCAGGGGGCCAACATCATCGTCCTCCTGGGCGCCGACGTGGCCCGCAACATCCCCACCACCACCGTCGCCTGACCACGCCCGGCGGCCCGGCGCGGTCGTCGGCGAGCGGGCCGCCCTACGACAGCCGGCGGGTCTCGGAGCGGATCTCCACCGTCATGGTGCCCGTCACCGGCGCCGCCTCGTCGCCGCCGGGACCGGTGAGGGTGACCTGGAAGTCGCCCTTGGTCAGCGACGACGCCTTCTGCACCGACCCGTCGGACAAGGCCCGGGTGGCGGTGGCGGTGGTCGTCTCCACCCCTTCGAGGGCGACGGTGATGTTGCCCACCTGGCTCGAGCTCACCAGCGGCAGGCGGGTGTCGGACTTCAACGACGCCACCTTCTGGCCGCCCGACGACCCCACCTTCACCAGCTTGCCCGTGCCCTCGAAATGGGCCTCCACGCCTCCGGGCAGGACGGGCTTGGTGTCGATCTTCCACTTCTCGCCCGGCTTCAGCAGGCGCAGGGGCGGGGCGGCGGCGGCCGCGGGAAGGAACTCGGGGAACGCCAACGGCCCGAGGACGCTCGGCGGCAGGCCCTCCACCGTCTCGATGCCCGACAGCTGGGCGGCCCGGTCGAAGCGGACGATGAAGCTGCGGTCGGGCGACCCCGACCGGCGCAGGACCACCTGCACCCGCACCTCCTCCGGGTCGGCGGCGAGGACGGTGTCGGTGGCCTCCAGGGTGGCCTCGTCGACCGTGCGCTCGGGGGCGGCGGTGCCCAGCGTGGTGACCGTGACCGACCGCACCTTGAGCTCGTACTTGAAGCTGTCGCCGACCTTGGGCCGGAACGCGACCTGCACCGGGTCCTGGCTGCAGGCGGTGAGGGTGAAGGCGAGCACGACGGCACCGGCGAGGACGACGAGCGGCAGACGATGCCGGTGACGGGGGGGCACCGCGGCAAAGATACCGGCATGGCCCCCGCCCGCGACATCCACGGCGTGATCGAGGCCTTCACCGCCCACGCCGAGTCGGCCGGCGTGTTCGCCGACTTCGACGGCACCCTCGCTGCCATCGTCGACGACCCGGCCTCGTCCCGCCCCCTCCCCGGCGCGGCCGAGGCCCTCGAAGCCCTGGCTCGCGGCTACGCCCGCGTGGGCGTGATCTCGGGCCGCCCGGGCGCGTTCCTCGACGAGCACCTGGGCGGACGGGGCCTGGCCCTCACCGGCCTCTACGGGCTGGAAGTGGTCACGGCCGACGGCGTGCGGCCGGTGGCGGCGGCCAAGCGCTGGCGGAGCGTGGTGGAGGAGGTGGCGGCCAGGGCCGAGGCCGAGCTGCCCCCCGCCCTCGGCGTCGAGCGCAAGGACCTGTCGGTGGCCATCCACTTCCGGGTGTCGCCCGGCTACGCCGACCTGGCCCGGGAGTGGACCGCCGACGCCGCCGCCCGCTCCGGCCTGGCCGTCCACGCCGCCCGCATGTCCTACGAGCTGCGCCCGCCCCTGCCCCACGACAAGGGCATGGTGCTCACCGAGGCCGCCGCCGGGCTCACCCACGTGATGTTCGCGGGCGACGACCGGGGCGACCTCGACGCCTTCGACGCCCTCGACCGGCTGGCTGCGGGCGACGGGGACGTCACCGTGGCCCGGGTGGCGGTGCGCAGCCCCGAGTCGCCATCCGAGCTGCTGGAGCGGGCCGACGTCGTCGTGGAGGGCCCCGAGGGCGCTCTCAGCCTGCTCCAGGCCCTGGCCCCGGGCGGTCCGAATCCCGGCGGGCCCCCGCCGGGCCGGTAGCGGCCGCGGCCAGCTGGTCGGCCAGCCAGTCGTGGGGGACGCGGGCCTCGGCCGCCTTGCGCAGGGCGGCGGCGTGGGCCGCCCGGTCGGCCGGGGCCATGGTCAGCGCCGCCGACAGGACGTCGGACGTGCCCGCCACGTCGAACGGGTTGACCTCCAGCGCCGTCCCGCCCAGCTCGTCCCACACCCCCGCCTCCCGGCTGAGGGCCAGGACCCCGTGGTTGCGGTTGAGCAGCGCTCCCTCCTTGGCCACCAGGTTGAGGCCGTCGCGCACCGGGTTGACCAGCAGCACGTCGTAGCGGACGAGGGCGGCCACCGACGAGGAGTAGTTGTCGGACGTGTCGAGGATGATCGGGTCCCATCCCGGGGTGGCCCACCGCTCGTTGAGCAGGCGGGCCAGCCCCTCCACCTCCTGGCGGTAGGCCAGGTACTCGGGCAGCGACTCGCGGGACGGGTAGGCCTGGGCCAGGAACACCACCCGCCCCCGCCACTCGGGACGGGTGCGCAGCAGGTCGTCGAAGGCCAGGAAGCCCCGCAGCAGGTTCTTGGACAGCTCGATCCGGTCGACCCGGGCGATGAGCATCCGCCCGGCCAACAGCTCGTCGAGGCGCGCCACCTCGGCCGCGCACTCGTCGGACGCGGCCACCTCCTCCATCCCCCCCTGGTCAGGGGCGATGGGCGACACGAACGTGGCCGGGGTCCAGCCGATCACCTCCTCGCAACAGGCGGCGAAGTTGTCGGCCCACCGCTGGGCGTGGAAGCCGCACGCGGTGTGGCTGGCCATCCCCCCCAGCAGCTCCTCGGCCACGGCCGACGGCAGCACCCGCAGCAGGTCGGGATTGCAGAACGGGGTGTGGGTGAAGTGGACCGCCCGCAGGTCGGGACGCTCCTGGGCCAGCCACGTGCCGACGAGCGACAGGTGGTAGTCCTGGACGAGGACGACGGCACCCTCCTCGGCCTGGTCGATGACGGCCCGGGCGAAGGCGTGGTTGACGTCGCGGTAGGCCACCCACGCCTCCATCCACCGGCGGTCGAGGCGGGGTCGGCGGGACAGGTCGAACAGCCCGTGGTGGAGGAACCACAGGGTGGCGTTGGACACCACGTCGTAGGCCATGCGGTAGGCGTGGGGGTCGACGGCGAGGGTGTGGACCTTGAAGCCCTTGGCGTCGACCACGCCGCCGGCCGCCGCCTCCCGGTCCTCGTCGGTCATGGCCGCCGCGATCCAGGTCGCCCCGACGTCACGCGCCATCGGTCCGAGGCTCGACACCAGGCCCCCACCGCCCCGGCTGGCGACCAGCTCGCCGTCGTCGTCGCGGGAGAAGGTGAGCGGGCCCCGGTTGGAGACGAGGACGACCGGCGGGTTGGCGTCGCCCATGCGTCACGATAACCCCGTGGGAATGACCCCCAGAATGGTCGCCGCGCCGGACAAGTTCCGGGGGACGGCCACCGCGGCCCAGGTGGCGGCGGCCATCGCCCACGCCGCTGAGCGGGCCGGGTGGGCGTGCGACCAGGTCCCGGTGGCCGACGGCGGCGAGGGCACCTTGGAAGCCCTGGGTGGCACACCCCGGCACACGACCGTCCACGGCCCGCTCGGCCAGTTGGTCGACGCCGAGTGGCGGATGCAGGCCGACGGCACCGCGGTCGTCGAGATGGCCCGGGCGTCGGGGCTCGACCTCCTGGGCGGGCCCGATCTCAACGACCCCCTGCGGGCGTCCACCCGGGGCACCGGCGAGCTGATCGCGGCCGCCCTCGACGCCGGCGCCACCCGGCTGATCGTCGGCGTGGGTGGGTCGGCCACCACTGACGGCGGCCTGGCCGCCCTCACCGCCATCAACCCCACCCGCCGCATGCGGGGGGCGGTCGAGGTCCTGGTGGCGTGCGACGTCACCACCCGCTTCGTCGACGCGGCCGAGATCTTCGCCCCCCAGAAGGGGGGCACGCCGGCCCAGGTGGCCCTTCTCCGCCGCCGTCTGGAGCGCCTGGCCGAGGTCTACGACCGCGACTACGGCGTCGACGTCCGCCAACTGCGCGGGTCGGGCGCGGCCGGCGGCCTGGCCGGGGGACTGGCCGCCGCGGGGGCCATCCTCGTCCCCGGCTTCGACCTGGTGGCGGAGACCCTCGACCTCGCCGATCGCATCGCCGGCGCCGACCTGGTGGTCACCGGCGAGGGGCATCTCGACGCCGAGTCGTTCGCGGGCAAGGCCGTCGGCGGGGTGATCGGGCTCGCCGTCGAGGCCGGCGTCCCCGTCCTGGTGGTGGTGGGCGGGGTGGAGCCCGACGAGGTGCCCGAGGAGCTGCCCCCCGGGGTGACCATCGTGAGCCTGGTCGAGCGCTTCGGGCGGGAGGACGCCACGTGGGACCCCGTCGGCTGCATCGACGCCATCGTGAGCGCCGAGCTCGCCCTCAGGGGCAGGTGACCCGCCCTCGGCCGGCCAGGTACTCCTCGACCTCGACGATGGGCGGCCGCTGGGCGACGTCGGCCGCGCACCACCCGACGCGGTCCTCCACGCCCGCGCGCAGCAGCGCCACCCGCAGCACCGACGTGGCCTGCCCGGCCAGCTCGTCGAGGGGCCGGTTGCGGTGGTTGCGCACCCCGAGGTCGGCCTGGGCGATCGACTCGACACCGAAGCGGGCGGCCACGTCGACCAGCAGGCCGAGGTCGACGCCGTAGCCCTGGACGAACGGCACCTGCTCGAGCACCTCCCGGCGGCCGGCGAACTCCCCGCCCAGGGGCTGGCGGATATGGGCCAGCTCGGGGAAGAAGAGCCCGATCATGGGCCGGGCGACCAGCTCGGTGACCCGTCCCCCGCCGTCGGGACGCTCGTAGAACCCCTTGACGTAGCCAATGCCGGGGTCGGCGAAGGGTCGGAGCAGCCCGGTGACGAAGGCGGGGTCGAAGTCCCGGAGGTCGGCGTCGATGAACACGACGATGTCACCGGTGGCGACGTGCAGCGCCTTCCACAGGGCCTCGCCCTTGCCCGTGCCCGGTCCCTGCCCGGGCAGGACGTCGGCCGCCGCCACCACGATCGCCCCCGCAGCCGCGGCCACGGCCGCCGTCCCGTCGGTGGACCCGTCGTCGACCACGACCACCTCGTCGACCACACCCCGCCCCTCGACCAGCTCCCGGACGATCGCAGCCACGATCGGGCCCACGGTGGCTTCCTCGTTGCGGGCCGGCAGGCACACGGAAACCCGCGCCATAGATGCGGAAGTGGCCACAACGGCATGCTCCCGCCTCCCCTATGATGATGGCAACTCATCCAGAGCGGTCGAGGGACCGGGCCCGACGAAACCGCGACAACCAGCACGCCCCGCCACCCGGCGGGAAACGACCAGGTGCCACCGCCCGGAACGATGATTGGGAGGGGACAACGTGTCCTTCGTCTTGGGTCTCCGATGTCGTGAGTGTGGGCGCGCCTTCCCGGCGGAGGCGCTCCACGTGTGCGACTGGTGCTTCGGCCCGCTCGAGGTCAGCTACGACTACGACGCCATCGCCGCCGTCACCACCCGGGAGTCGATCGCGGCCGGGCCGATGTCGATCTGGCGCTACGCCAACCTGCTGCCGGCCGTCAACGACGGCGCCGTCGACCTGGGCGCCGGCTACACGCCCCTGGTCCGCGCCGACCGCCTCGCCGCCCACCTGGGCCTGGGCGAGCTGTGGCTCAAGAACGACACCCTCAACCCCACGGGGTCGTTCAAGGACCGGGTGGTGGCGGTGGCCCTGGCCCGGGCCCGGGCCATGGGCTTCAAGGTGGCGGCGTGCGCCTCCACCGGCAACCTGGCCAACTCGGTGGCCGCCCACGCGGCCCGGGCGGGCATGCGCCACGTGGTCTTCATCCCCGCCGACCTGGAGCAGGGCAAGGTCATCACCACCGCCGTCTACGGCCCCAACCTGGTGGCGGTCGAGGGCAGTTACGACGACGTCAACCGGCTGTGCGCCGAGCTCGCCTCCGAGCGCCCGACGTGGGCGTTCGTCAACGTCAACCTGCGCACCTACTACGCCGAGGGCTCCAAGACCCTGGCCTTCGAGACGGCCGAGCAACTGGGGTGGCAGGCGCCCGACCACGTGGTCGTGCCAGTCGCTTCCGGCTCCCAGCTGACCAAGATCGCCAAGGGCTTCGACGAGCTGTGGAAGGTGGGCCTGCTCGACGAGGAGCCCCACGTCCGCATCTCCGGCGCCCAGGCCGAGGGCTGCTCCCCCGTCGCCACCGCCTTCTACGGCGGCCACGACTTCATCCGCCCGGTGAAGCCGAAGACCATCGCCAAGTCGCTGGCCATCGGCAACCCGGCCGACGGGTTCTACGCCCTGGAGACGGTCCGGGCGAGCGGCGGGGCCCTGGAGGCCGTCACCGACGACGAGATCCGCGACTCGATCCTCCTGCTGGCCCGTACCGAGGGGATCTTCGCCGAGACCGCCGGCGGCGTGACCGTCGCCACCCTCGCCCGGCTGGCCGCGTCGGGCGTCGTCCGCCGCGACGAGCGGGTGGTGGCCTACATCACCGGCCACGGCCTCAAGACGCTGGAGGCCATCGCCCCCCTCGTCAGCCCCACCGTCACCATCGCCCCCACGATGGCCGCCTTCGAAGCGGCCATGGGCCCACTAGAGGAGATCGGCTGAATGGCCACCGTCCGCATTCCCACCCAACTGCGCACCCTGAGCGGAGGGGAGGGCGAGGTGAAGGTCGACGGGACGACGGTGGGCCAGGTCCTCGCGGCCCTGGAAACGGCCCATCCCGGCTTCAAGGAGCGGCTCTTCGCCGAGGATGGCCAGCTGCGCCGCTTCGTCAACGTCTTCGTGGCCGACGAGGACGTCCGGTTCGCCAACGGCCTCGACACCGCGGTGGGTGAAGGCCAGACTGTGTCCATCATCCCCGCCGTCGCCGGCGGCTGACCGTTTACCGAATCGGCTGGGGCAGGTAGCCCGGCTGGGATCGAAAGGTTTTCCCATGCGCAAGATCTCGTCGCTCATCGCCGCCGCTCTCCTGACTGCAGGCGGGCTCCTCGTCTTCCCGGGACCGGCGACGGCCGTCGTCCAGCAGTGCCGGGTCGATACCACCAACGACGGCGAGCCGATCTACGCCAACGCCACCATCGTCGGCTCCCGCTACATCACCGGGACGGCCGGACCCGACGTCATCGTCGGCAGCGCCGGTAACGACATCATCGACGGCCTGGGCGGCGACGACAGCATCTGCGGCATGGGTGGCGACGACCGCATCCTCGGCGGCACCGGCGACGACTTCCTCCTCGGTGGCACCAAGGACACCGTGACCCCCGGACCGTCCCCCGAGCAGGGCACCGGCAACGACTACATCGACGGCGGCGCCGGCGACGACCAGATCGCCGGCGGCGACGGCAGCGACCGCCTCTTCACCGGCTCGGGGAGCAACTTCGCCACCGGCCAGGAGGGCAACGACAACATCACCGGCGGCGACGGTGCCGACGACCTGTTCGGCGGCCCCGGCGACGACCGGGTCCTCGGCGGGGGCGGGCCCGACACCATCTTCGGCAACTTCGGCAGCGACGTCCTGCTGGGTGAGGGCGGCGACGACTTCATCAACGGCGACAACCCCGCCCCCTTCCCCGCCGCCGGCGTCGACACCTGCAACGGCGGCAGCGGCTCGAACACCATCGTCAACTGCGAGGCCTAAACCGGGCGTAGGGGGGTCTGGCGGCTGGCACTCTGACGTGCCGGTTGCCAAACCCCTCCGAACCGTGGGTATTCTGTTAGCACTCACACCAAGAGAGTGCTAACGGTTCCACGGAGGAGCACACCTGATGGCAAAGATGATCGCGTTCGACGAGACGGCTCGCCGAGCCCTCGAAAGCGGCATGAACCAGCTGGCCGACGCAGTACGGGTAACGCTCGGCCCCAAGGGCCGCAACGTCGTCCTCGACAAGAAGTGGGGCGCACCCACGATCACCAACGACGGTGTGTCCATCGCCAAGGAGATCGAGCTCGAGGACCCCTACGAGCGCATCGGCGCCGAGCTGGTCAAGGAAGTGGCCAAGAAGACCGACGACGTGGCTGGTGACGGCACCACCACCGCCACCGTCCTCGCCTGGGCCATGGTCCGCGAGGGCCTGCGCAACGTCGCCGCCGGCGCCAACCCCATGTCCCTCAAGAAGGGCATCGAGGCCGCTGTGGCCCGTGCCGTCGAGGGCATCAAGGACATCGCCGTCGAGGTCGAGACCAAGGAGCAGGTCGCCCAGGTGGCGTCCATCTCCGCCGCCGACCAGGAGATCGGTGACACCATCTCCGACGCCATCGACAAGGTGGGCAAGGACGGCGTCATCACCGTCGAGGAGTCGCAGACCTTCGGCATGGAGCTGGAGCTGGTCGAGGGCATGCGCCTCGACAAGGGGTACATCTCCCCCTACTTCGTCACCGACCCCGAGCGCATGGAGGCGGTCCTCGACGACCCCTACATCCTGCTCTACTCGGGCAAGATCTCGGCCGTCCGCGACCTGCTGCCGGTGCTCGAGAAGGTCATGCAGACGGCAAAGCCGCTGGTGATCATCGCCGAAGACGTCGACGGGGAGGCCCTCGCCACCCTGGTCGTCAACAAGATCCGGGGCACGTTCAAGTCGGTCGCGGTCAAGGCTCCCGGCTTCGGCGACCGCCGCAAGGCCATGCTGCAGGACCTCGCCGTCCTCTCCGGTGGCCAGGTCATCTCCGAGGACGTCGGCCTCAAGCTCGACAACGTCACCCTCGACATGCTGGGTCGGGCCCGCGTCATGACCGTCACCAAGGACGAGACCACCCTCGTCGAGGGTGCCGGCAACGAGGCCGACATCAAGGGCCGGGTCAACCAGATCCGGGCCGAGCTCGAGCACACCGACTCCGACTACGACGCCGAGAAGCTCCAGGAGCGCCTGGCCAAGCTTTCCGGTGGTGTGGCGATCATCAAGGTCGGCGCCGCCACCGAGGTGGAGCTGAAGGAGAAGAAGCACCGGATCGAGGACGCGGTCAGCACCACCAAGGCTGCGGTCGAGGAGGGCGTGGTGCCCGGCGGTGGCGTCGCCCTGCTCCGGGCCCAGGCCCGGGTCAACGAGCTGGCCAACAACATGGTCGGCGACGAGGCCACCGGCGTCCGCATCGTGGCTCGCTCGCTCGAGGAGCCGTTGAAGCAGATCGCGGTCAACGCGGGCATGGAGGGTGGTGTCGTCGTCGAGCGGGTTCGTAACCTCGAGGGCGCCCACGGCCTCAACGCCGCCACCGGCGACTACGAGGACCTGTTCAAGGCCGGCGTCATCGACGCGGCCAAGGTCACCCGGTCGGCCCTGCAGAACGCGGCTTCCATCGCCGGTCTCTTCCTCACCACCGAGGCAGTGATCGTCGACAAGCCCATCCCCGGCCACGAAGGCCACCACGACGTCCCCGGGAGCATGGACGACTTCTAAGTCGCCCCGCTTCTCGGAACCAGGCACTCCCACGAAGGGGCCGGTCACTCCGGCCCCTTCGTCGCGTCCAGAATGGAGCCGTGACTGACACCTCTGGCACCGAGCCGATCGTCCCCTCTGTGGGGTGGGGCGTGCTGCACCTGTTCTGCAAGGCGCCGGCGGGTGGGGTCGACCGGGAGGCGGTGGTGGCGGCGGTGAAGGCGGCCCAGGCCGACGACCACCAGGTGGTCACCTTCGCCGTCCTCGGCCACAAGGCCGACCTCGGGTTCATGGCCATCGGCCCCGACCTCTGGCGGCTGCAGCGCCTGCAGGCCGACCTGGCCGCGGCCGGCCTGGTGATGGCCGACTCCTACGTGTCGATGACCGAGGTGTCGGAGTACGCCCAGGGTATGCCCGCCCACATGCTCGAATCCCGCCTCCACCCGGTGCTGCCCCCCGAGGGCAAGCGGGCGATGTGCTTCTACCCGATGTCGAAGCGGCGCGACCTCACCGGCAACTGGTACACCCTGCCCTTCGAGGAGCGGCGGGCGCTCATGGAGGGGCACGGACGGGTCGGCCGCACCTTCGCGGGACGGGTGGTGCAGCTCATCACCGGCTCCACCGGCCTCGACGACTGGGAGTGGGCCGTCACCCTCTTCGCGGAGGACCCGCTGGCGCTCAAGGAGTGCGTCCACGAGATGCGCTTCGACCAGGCGTCGGCCGTCTACGCCGAGTTCGGCCCCTTCGTCACCGGCCTGGTGGCGCCGGTGGACGAGGTCCTCGCCCGCCTGAGTTAGCCTTTCCTCACGCTCCCAGGCTGGTGGGACACGAACTGGAGGTGCCCGATGAGGGGTTCTCGTACCGTCCGGATCGGGCTCGTGGTGGCCGTGATGGCCCTGCTGCTCGCCGCGTGCCGTTTCTCCAACTCGACTCTCATCACGATCACCGACGGCGCCGCCGCCACCCCCTACCCGTCGACCATCCACCCAAACTTCATCGGAGACCTCGTCGGTGGCTGTGTGGGCGACCTCAACGTCAAACTCCACGGCGTCACCCATCCGAACCCCGACGACATCGACATCCTGCTCGCCGGCCCCAACGGTCAGACCGTCGTGCTCATGTCGGACGTCGGCGGCACGTCGCCCGTGAGCGGCGTCGACCTGACCTTCGACGACGAGGCCGCGGGTTCGCTTCCCGACGCGGCCCAGATCGTCACCGGCGCCTACCGCCCCACCGACTTCGACACGCCCGACGCCTTCCCCGCCGGCGCCCCCGCCCCTCCGTACGGCACCACCCTGTCCGTCTTCGACGGGGGGCAGTTCAGCGGACTCGACTGGAACCTCTACGTGGCTGACGACACCAGCAACACGTTCTCCGGCTCCATCGCCGGCGGCTGGAGCATGAACATCACCCAGTGCGGTCAGTCGGTGCCGGCCGTCGTCCGCCAGAGCACGAACTGGCTGCTGCGCGACGCCGTCATGACCGGCGACCCGACGACGACGTTCACCTATGGCACCCGGCCGCTGACGCCCTTCTTCGGCGACTGGGACGGCGACGGCAGCGAGACGCCCGGCACCTTCGAGAAGGGCGTGTTCAAGCTGAGCAACACCTACGGCGGACCGGCCGAGGGCGGTGACTACACCTTCACGTTCGGCGACAGCCGGGGGTATCCCGTGGCGGGTGACTTCAACGGCGATTTCCGGGACGACGTGGGGGTGTTTCGCAACGGAACGTGGGAGTTCCACCTCACGGGCGGCGGGACGCTGCCGACGATCACCGGCTTCGGCACCGGAACCTGGCCCGCGACCGTTCCCATCGCCGGCAATTGGGACGGTGACAGTATCGACGGGATCGGTTTCGTGAAAGCCGGCCAGTGGACGTTCCGGCCGGACGTCGCCGCCAACGGCACGACCGACTCCACCCGCGCCTACGGGCCGACCTCCGGCGCCTACCCCGTCGTCGGCGCGTGGGACGGGGAGGCCGACCGGCCCGGCTACAAGGTCGGATCGACCTGGACGGTCGAGGAGTGCCCTTCCATCTGCGCCGACTTCTCCTTCGACTACGGCTTGCCCAGCGACCTCCCGCTCTCGTGGCGGGCGGCGTTCCCCGGCGGAGTCACCTAGACCCGCCGGGCGCCTGATCTCACACCGAGGGCGGTGGCGGGCGGTCACCGCCATCGCCGCCCTTCTCGTCCTCCCCGGCTGCGAGCCGCTCCGCACCGACCCGATCCTCGTGGCCGGCGGCGCCGAGGCCACGTCGGGCCTCCTCACCGCTGTCGGGTGTGTCGCCGACGTCAACGTCACGCTCAGGGGCGTCACCCACCCGTCGCCGGCCGACCTCGACGTGGCCTTGGAGGCGCCCGGCGGCGGGGCCGTGCCGCTGATGACCGGCGCCGTCGGGGCCGTCCCGGTTGATGGCGTCGACCTCACCTTCGACGACGAAGCCCGGGCCACGGCCCCGACGGGTGGCGCGTGGACCACCGGAACCTACCGGCCGGCAGCGCCGCTGTCGGCGTTCGACCGCACACCCGCCGCCGGCCAGTGGACCCTACGGGTGACCGACCGGGGCTCGGCCGGCGGCACTATCGCCGGCGGCTGGTCGCTCGCCGTCACTGCCTGCGGCCAGTCCCGCCCGGCGGTGGTCCGCGACAGCAGCGACTGGTATCTGCGGGACTCCCTCAGCACGGGCGAGCCCACCACCCTTCTCACCTTCGGCACCAAGCCCCTCACGCCCCTCTTCGGGGATTGGGACGGCGACGGCACCGCCTCCCCCGGCACCTTCGAGCGGGGCGTCTTCCGCCTCTCCAACGGCGAGGGCACGCCGCCGACCACGTTCTCCTTCGGAGACGAGCGCGGCTTCGGCCTGGCGGGCGACTTCGACGGTGACGGTCGGGACGACGTGGCCGTCTTCCGCGACGGTACGTGGGAGATCCGCCACGCGGCCGACGGCACCGTCGCCCGGGCCTCGTTCGGAACGGGCGCGTGGCCCGCCACCGTCCCCCTGGCCGGCGACTGGGACGGCGACGGCACCGACGGGATCGGCACGTGGTCGGCCGGCACCTGGTCCCTCCGCGACACCCCCGCCGGCAACGGCCCGCCCGACCACACCTTCACCCTCGGCCCGGTGTCCGGGGCCTACCCGGTGGTGGGCGACTGGGCCGGCACCGCCGACACCCGCGACGCCCCCGGCTACGTCCAGGGCTCGACGTGGACGGTGTTCTGGGACGACCCGTTCAACCTGGGCACCCGCTACTCGGTGCTCAAGACCTTCGCGTACGGCCAGCCCGGCGACCTGCCCCTCGCCGGGCCCTGATCGAGGGTGGAGGGGCGGCCGGTAGACTCGTCAGTCCGGCACGGCGGTTGGGGGAAGCACGTGACCAGTTTCCGTTCTCGCACGCTTGCGTTGGCCGCGGCGGTGGCCTCGATGGCACTCCTCCTGGCCGGCTGCCGACTCAGCAATACCGCCCCCATCACCGTCCCCGATGGAGCCCCGGCGACCGGCTACCCGTCGACCAGCAACACCAGCGGCGAGGTCGGCGGCTGTGTGACCGACATCAACGTCACCCTCCACGGCGTCACCCACCAGAACCCGGACGACTTCGACATTCTGCTGGAGAACGGCGGCCAGAAGGTCCTGCTGATGTCCGACGCGGGGGGAAGCAACGCTCTCGCCGGGGTCGACATCACCTTCGACGACGAGGCTGCGTCGCTACTCCCCGACAGCGCTCCGATCGCCGCCGGCGCCTACCGACCCACCGACTTCGAACCGGGCGAATCGCTCCCCGGTCCCGCCCCGGCGGCGCCCTACGGCACGTCCCTGTCGGACTTCGCCAGCATCCAACCCTTCGGCACCACGTGGCGCCTCTACGTGGTCGACGACACCGGCAACACGGTGGGGGGCACCATCGCCAACGGTTGGACGCTGTACTTCACCGAATGCGGCCAGTCGACGCCCGCCGTCGTCCGCCAGAGCACGACCTGGCTGCTCCGCGACAGCGTCTCCACGGGCCAGCCGGTCAGTTCCTTCACCTACGGCAACAAGCCGCTCGTCCCGTTCTTCGGCGACTGGGACGGCAACGGCTCTGAGACGCCCGGCACCTTCGAAAACGGCGTGTTCAAGCTGAGCAACACCTACGGCGGGCCCGCCGAGGCCAGCCCCTACACCTTCACCTTCGGCGACAACCGCGGCTTCCCGGTGGCGGGCGACTTCGACGGTGACGGGCGCGACGACGTGGCCGTCTACCGCAACGGGACCTGGCAGTTCCGTATGATCGACGACGGGGCGACGTCGACGATCACCGGCTTCGGGTCGGGCACGTGGCCGGCCATCGTCCCGCTTGCTGGCAACTGGATGAATGCGGTCGACCCTGTGGGCGGGCACGTGCTCGACAGCATCGGCCATTACGTGGGCGGCCAGTTCACCTTCCGGCCCCTGATCACCAGCCCCGCGGACGGGTCGGCCGACTTTCACCCGAGCATTGTCGGCCCCGCGTCCGGCGGCTATCCGGTCGTCGGGGCGTGGGACGACAGCGGCATCGACACTGCCGGCTACAAGGTGGGCACCAGATGGACGGTGCAGGATTGTGGCGGCTTCGGGGGTTGTGTCGAGTTCTCGTTCGACTACGGCCTGGCGGGGGACCTGCCGCTCTCCTGGCGGGCTTCGACACCGATCTGACGGGCGGCGGGGTCCTCAGTCCTCGCCCAGGTAGGCCTTGCGCACCTGGGCGTTGTCCCGGAGATCGGCGGCGGTGCCCGAAAGCACGATGCGGCCCGTCTCCAGCACGTGGGCCTCGTCGGCCAGGGCGAGGGCGGCCGACGCGTTCTGCTCCACCAGCAGGACGGTGGTGCCGGCCACCTTGAGCTCGGCCAGGGCGTCGAAGATGCGGCGCATCATGATCGGCGACAGCCCCATCGACGGCTCGTCGAGCATGAGCAGCCGGGGCCGGCACATGAGGGCCCGGCCGATGGCCAGCATCTGCTGCTCGCCCCCCGACAGGGTGCCCGCGGCCTGGGCCCGACGCTCCCCCAGCACCGGGAAGCGCTCGTAGACGCCTTCGAGGTCGCCGGCGATGGCGGCGGGGCCGTCGGTGCGGGTGAAGGCGCCCAGGTCGAGGTTCTCCTGCACCGACATCCGGGGGAAGATGCGCCGGCCCTCGGGGGCGTGGGCGATGCCCCGCTCCACGATCTCGTGGGCCGGCAGCTGGTCGATGCGCTCCCCGTCGAAGTGGACCTCGCCCGCGGTGGGGGACAGCAGGCCGGAGATGGTGCGCAGGACCGTGGTCTTGCCCGCCCCGTTGCTCCCGATGAGCGTGACCAGGCTGCCGGCGTCGACCGAGAAGGAGACACCCTTCACCGCCTCGATACGCCCGTACGACACCCGCACGTCACGGACCTCGAGCAGGGCGGTCACGTGGCGGGCGCGCCCAGGTAGGCCTCGATGACCCGGGCGTCGGACTGGACCTCGGCCGGCGTCCCTTCCACCAGCTTCGACCCCTGCACCAGCACCGCCACCCGGTCGCACAGGTTGAAGATGAACCGCATGTCGTGCTCGATGACGACGACGGCGATGCCCTGGTCGCGCACCCGGCGGACGAGGTCCATGGCCGCCGCCGTCTCGTTGGGGTTCATCCCCGCCGTGGGCTCGTCGAGGAGGAGGAGGCCGGGGTCGGTGGCCAGGGCCCGGGCGATCTCCAGCCGGCGCTGGTCCCCGTAGGGCAGGTTCTTGGCCAGGGTGTCCCGATGACGGGTGAGGCCGACGAAGGCCAGCAGCTCGGTAGCCCGGGCCTCCGACTCCCGTTCCTCCCGCCGGAAGGCGGGCCCCCGGCCGATGGCGGCCAGCACCCCGGCCCGGGTGCGGCAGTGGCGGCCGACGAGGACGTTCTCCAGCGCGCTCATCTGGGGGAAGAGGCGGATGTTCTGGAAGGTGCGGGCCACGCCCGCCTTGGTGACCCGGGCCGGGTTGCCGGGCAGGACCAGGCCCCGGTAGAGGACGCGGCCCGACGTCGGCTCCAGCAACCCGGTGAGGCAGTTGAAGAAGGTGGTCTTTCCCGCCCCGTTGGGCCCGATGAGGCCCACGATCTCGCCGTCGGCCACGTCGAGGTCGACCTGCTGCACCGCCACCAGCCCGCCGAAGCGCTTGGTGACCTTCTGGGCCTGGAGGATGGGCTCGGGCGTAAGGACGGGGACGGGTGCGGGGGCGGCGTCGGTCACGGCGCCCCCGCCATGGCCGAGCCGGGTGGGGCGCCGGTGGCGTCGGCCCCGCCCTCGTCGTCGCGGAACTCCCGCTGCCGGCGGCGGCTGGGGACGATCCCCTCGGGCCGGAACCGCATCATCAGGATCAGCGCCGCCCCGAAGAGCAGGAGCCGCTTGTCCTGGAACGCCCGCAGCTTCTCGGGGACGACGAACAGGGCGGCCGAGCCCAGCAGCGCCCCCGGGATGCTGCCCATCCCGCCCAGCACCACCGCCGCCACCAGCAGGATCGACTCCAGGAAGGTGTACGAGTCGGGCGACACCTGGGTGGTGACGTGGGCGTTCACCGTCCCCGCGGCCCCGGCCATGAAGGCGCCGATGGCGAAGGCCAGCAGCTTGAGGCGGACGGTGTCGACGCCCATGGCCGCGGCCGCCACCTCGTCCTCCCGGATGGCCACCCACGCCCGGCCGATACGGCTGGCGTTGAGCCGGCTGAAGGCGAGGATGGCGAAGGCGAGCAGGATCAGCTCGATGAAGTAGTAGTTGGCGAACCCGGGCAGGGTGATGCCGAGCAGCTCGTGGCTGGCCCCGAAGTCGTAGTCGCCGACGGCCAGGTTGGGGACGCCGGCGATGCCGTTCGGGCCTCGGGTGACGCCGTCGAGGTTGAAGGCGGCGATGCGGAAGATCTCCCCGAAGCCGAGGGTGACGATGGCCAGGTAGTCCCCCCGTAATCGCAGGGTGGGGGCGCCCAGGAGCACGCCGAAGCAGGCCGCGATCACCGCCCCCAGGAGCACGACCAGGAGGAAGGGCAGGTGGATGTGCAGGGTGGTGAGGGCGGCGTTGGAGAAGAGGGCCCCCACATAGGCGCCGACGCCGAAGAAGGCCACGTAGCCGAGGTCGAGCAGCCCGGCCAGGCCGACGACGACGTTGAGCCCGAGAGCTGCCGCCGCGAACACGCCGATAGAGGCGAAGACCCGGATCCAGTAGGCGTCGCCGTCCTGGGTGAAGGGGAAGGCCATGGAGGCGACGGCGGCCGCACCCAGGGCCACCGCCCGGTGGCGGCCGACCACGTCCTCCAGCCAGGCGAACAGCCCCAGCCGGCCCAGGGTGAGCGAGGCCGCGATCAGGAACACGACCCACGAAGCGAACCGGCTGGACTCGTCGATCGCCAGTCCCCAGACGGTGACGAACAGCACCGCCGCCGCCACCCCGGCCACCGCCAGCCATTCCACCGGTGGCGGGCGGGGCCGCCACTCCTCGGGCAGAGGCCGTTCCCCGACGGCGGGGAGGGCGGCGAAGGCGACCGCCAGGAGGGCGCCGCCGGCGCCGGCCAGCCACGCCCCGTAGGCCACGCCGCCCAGTCCGCCCCCTTCGCCGGCGATGGCGACCACGTTGTAGAGGGCCACCGCCGTCGCCCCCAGCGCCGCCGTCAGGCCCGCCCGGCGCCGGCCGGGGAGCCGCACCACCACGAGGACGGCCGCGATCGAAAGCAGCAGGGTGAACTGACGGGCCCCGCCCGGGAACCCGGCCAGCGACATCTTCCCCGGGAAGCCGCCGAACGTGGCCCAGGGCGACAGGCTCCCGACCACGAGCAGCGCCGCTCCCACCACC
Source organism: Actinomycetota bacterium (assembly GCA_034669165.1). GTDB lineage: Bacteria > Actinomycetota > Acidimicrobiia > Acidimicrobiales > AC-14 > JAXDMK01. Next base: position 99,689 of record JAXDOC010000024.1, on the reverse strand, counting down.
GCCGCCGGTAGGGGCGGCACCCGGGCGACGACCCCCGCCGCCACCGGCGCGGCCGCCGCCCGCACCCGGTCGAGGCCCTTGACGGTCACGCCCTGCCCGTCACGCGCGTCCACGTCATGAGCGGCTGGCCACCCGTTCGCCGAGGAGGCCGGCGGGGCGGAACACCAGCACCAGGATGAGGACGGCGAACGCCCACGCGTCCCGCCAGGCGGAGCCGTGGGGGATGTACTGCACGGCCATGACCTCCACCATCCCCAGGACGAAACCCCCGAGCATGGCCCCGGAGACGTTGCCGATCCCGCCCAGAACGGCGGCGGTGAACGCCTTGAGACCGGTGACGAAGCCGATGCGGTAGTCGATCTGGCCGAACCGCATCCCGTACATCACGCCCGCCACCGCGGCCAGGGCGGCGCCGATGACGAACGTGACCACGATGACCCGGTTGGTGTCGATCCCCATGAGCCGGGCCGTGTCCGGGTCCTGAGCCGTCGCCCGCATGGCTTTGCCCATCTTGGTGGTGCGGATGAAGGCCTGCAGGGCCAGCATGAGGCCGACGGCGGTGACCACCACGAACACCGACACCCAGGCCACCCGCACCCCGCCGATCGAGAAGGCGCCGGTGGTGATCACGGTGGGGAACGGCTGGGGCCGGTTCCCGCCGGGGTAGAAGATCCGGGCCACTTCCTGCAGGAAGATCGACACGCCGATGGCCGTGATCAGCGGCGCCAGACGGGGGGCGTCGCGCAGCGGCCGGTAGGCCAGCCGCTCCATCAGGACACCGGCCAACACCGCCACCAGCACCGCCGCCACCAGCATCACGGGCAGGGCCACCCACTGGTTGGCGGCCAGCGACTCCGGCAGGAGCCACCGGTGGGCCGCCAACCCGGCGAACGACCCCACCATGAAGATCTCGCCGTGGGCGAAGTTGATGAGCTGGATGATCCCGTAGACCATCGTGTAGCCCAGCGCGATGAGGCCATAGGTGGCCCCCAGCACGGTGCCGTTGACGACCTGTTGGAAGAATTGCCGCATGGCTCAGGAGGGCCGCAGGTCCCCCTGCGGGCGCCCCCTGGGGCCGGCGCGACCCCAACCGCTCACGGCCGAGAATCCGGCTGCGTCAGCCCGAGAACTCGCCGGTCTTCAGCGGCTTCCACGCGTTGTCGGCCACCTGGTAGACGGTGAGGAGCTTGGTGACCGTGTCGCCGTACTGGTCGAAGGCGACCTTGCCGGTGGCGCCGTCGAAGCTGGTGGCCTGGATGGCGTCGATGATGGCGGCTCGGGTGGCCTTGTCGACCTTGTCCTTGCCCGGCAGAACCTTGCCCAGGGCGCCGATCACGGCGTTGGCCGCGTCGTAGGCCAGGCCGCCGTAGGCCGACGGCGGGTCGCTGTAGGCGGCCGCCTTGTACGCGGCCAGGTAGGCGGTGGCCGACGGCAGGCCCTCGGCGGGGGCGCCGATCGACGTGCCCAGGTCGCCCTTGGAGGCGTCCTTGGCGTTGGTGATGTAGGTCTGGTCGACGATGCCGTCGCCGCCGAAGAGGGGGGCGGTCACGCCCTGCTTCTTGAGCTCGGTGGTGAACTTGGCCGCCGCCGTGTACTCCCCGCCGTAAAAGATCAGGTCGGGGTTGAGGGGCAGGATGTTGGTGACGTCGCTCGAGTAGTCGGTGACGTCCTCGGCGATGACCTTCACGTCGCCCAGCACGGTGCCGCCGTTCTTGACGAAGCGGGCCTGAAACGACTCGGCCAGACCCTTGCCGTAGGTCTTGCCGTCGTGGACGATGACCACCGTCTTGGCGTTCGTCGGCTCGGCGGTGGCGTAGTCGGCGCCGAAACCACCCTGGAGCGAGTCGAGGGTGGCGGTGCGGAAGTAGTTCTTGTGGGGCCGGGCGGGGGCGGTGGCGAAGTTCTCGCCCCGGGTGAGGGTGTCGTTGGTGTTGGCCGGGGAGATCTGGGCGATGCTCGCGTTGTCGAGGATCGGGATCGTCTGCTGGGCCACGCTCGAGTTGTAGGTGCCGATCACGGCCACCACCGCGCTGTCGGACGCGAGCTTGGTCGCGGCCCGGCCGCCGATGTCGGGCTTGCCGCCGTCGTCCTCGGCCGCGATCTCCAGCCGCCAGCCGGGAATGGTGTTGGCGTCGTTGGCCTGCTTGATGGCCAGGTCGACCGAGTTGCGGATGCCGATGCCGATGGCCGTCGACCCGCCCAGGAGGGGCACGATCACGCCGATCTTGGCGACCTTCCGATCGTCGCCTCCGCTCTCCTTTTCATCACCGCCGCAGGCGGAGAGGGTGAGCACTGCCACCATCGTCAGGGTGAGAATTCGCCAGGACCGTCGCTTGGTCACGACCATTGGGGCCTCCTTGCCGGGCTCGACCGACGAACAGTAGCGGTAACGTCTGTCCGGTGGCCGAGATAGACCTCCTCGACGCCCTCCGACGGCGGCTGCGGGAGTTGGAGCGGGTGGTCGTGGCCTTCAGCGGCGGGGCCGACTCGGCCTTTCTCGCCTGGGTGGCCAACGACACGCTGGGGCCGTCGGCGTGCTCGGTCGTCACCGCGGTGTCGGCCTCGCTGGCCGGCGAGGAGGCGGCCGACTGCGCCGCCCTGGCCGAGGAGTGGGGCCTGCGGTGGACGACGGTCGCCACCGACGAGCTGGCCCGCCCCGCCTACGTGGCCAACGACACCGACCGCTGCGCCCACTGCAAGTCGGAGCTGATGGACGCCCTGGCGCCCCTGGCCGGGGCCGGAGCCGGGGCCGGGGCCGGGGCCACCATCGTCCTCGGCACCAACCTCGACGACCTCCACGACCACCGGCCGGGCCAGGCCGCGGCCGCGGCGCGGGGCGCGGCCTTCCCCCTCGTCGACGCCGGCTTCACCAAGGCCGCGGTGCGGGAGGCGTCCCGCGGCCTGGGCCTGCGCACCTGGGACAAGCCGGCCGCCGCCTGCCTGGCGTCCCGGGTCCCCTACGGCACCCCCGTCACGCTCGGCGTCCTCGACCGGGTGGGCCGGGCCGAAGCCGCCCTCCACCGCCTTGGCTTCCCCCAGGTCCGGGTCCGCCACTACGGCGACGTCGCCCGCCTGGAATTCGAGCTCGCCGACCTCCCGGCGGCAGTCGAGCGCCGCCAGTCGGTCGTGGACGCCGTGAAAGCGGCCGGCTACAGCCGGGTGACCATCGACCTGGAGGGCTTCCGCAGCGGCAACCTCAACCCCCGCCCGCCCGCGTAGCCGTCGATCCGCCGGCGCCGTCGTCGTCGTCGTCGGAGAACAGCGGCCGGGCGGTGTGGCCGTGCTCCTCCGCCAGATCCTCCAGCACCGACTCCACCCGGACGAGCAGCGCGCCCAGCCCCGCGTCGAGGCAACCCCGGGCGAGGAGCACCCCGCAGATCGCGTCCAACCGGGCCGCGTCCCGCTCGGAGCGACTGGCGCCCCGATCCATGCCGGTGTGCCGCCCGCCCAGGAAGTCACCCTCGAGATCGTCGAGCAACCGGCCCAGGATGCCTTCGAAAACGACGGCGTACACGGCCGCGTGCTTGACGTCGTCGGGGGACGCGCTGCGCAGAGCGACGAGGAGCATTGCCCCTCCCCGGATGGAGGCGCTCAGCGACTCCTCGGCGTCGCCCGACTCGAAGTAGTACAGGACCGGGAACCGCCGCAGGTGCTCGTGGTTCTCGGTCAGCTCCCGCACCACGGCCGCCAGCTCCGAGGGGCCGGCGCTCCGCACTACTTCTGTCGCACCGTCGAGCTCCACCGCGCCCGAATCGGCCATCTGGATGCCGGTGCTGCGCAGTCGGCTGAGGAGCGGGTAGACGGAGAGCACGTAGGCGATGGCCCCCGACAGGATGCCGAAGCCGCTGGCCGCCTCGGCGAGCGTGGCCAGGCGCAACGCCATGCCGGTGGCCACGACGTCGCCGAAGCCGACCGTGGTCAGCGCGGTGCCGCTCATGTAGAGGGCCTCCCCGAAGCCCCGCCCCCGGAACGGCGTCGAGGGGTCGAAGGCGAACGAGCCCATGAACGGCAGGTAGATCAGGGCGAACCCCAGCCACAGCGCGACGACCCACGCCAGCACGTTGATCACGACGGCCAACGGTCCGGCGTAGCTCAGCCCCCGGCCCCGAAGCACCCGCCGGGAGATGGTCTGTGTCACCCGCCAGGTGGCCCGGTTGGCGACGTAGCTCAGCGGCCCCCGAGCAGTCGGATGCAGCAGCGTGAGGACGGTGTCCCAGGCCGCCAGCGCCAGCAGGAGCGCCCCCGCGACTACCGCCAGCACATTCACGGTCGACTCACGTCAAGTCCGCACGGCTCAGGTCGATCGACGCGACTTCGGACTGCGCCTAGGCCCCGAACTTGGCCAGGCGCCCGCTGGCACCCAGGGCCATGTGCATCAGCTGCTGGCCCGGGCGGCGGCCGAGGGCCCCGTGGAGGCACCAGCGCTCACCGAAGTGGGTCTGGTCGTCCCGGCCGATCCTCGGCCCCCACATGAGCACCGGCACCGGGTGCCAGGAGTGGGCCGCCATCTGGCTCGGCGTGGAGTGGTCGCCGGTGACGACGAGCACGTCGGGACCCATGGCTGCGATCTCGGGGATGGCCGCGTCGAGGGCCTCGATGGCCGCCACCTTGGCCTCGAAGTTCCCGTCCTCCCCCGCCGAGTCGGTGGGCTTGTGGTGGAAGAAGAAGTAGTCGTAGTCGTCCCAGTACTTGCGCAGGAGGGCCAGCTCCTCGTCGAGGTTGGCGGGCCGGGGCAGCACATCCATACCCACCAGGCTGCCGACGCCCCGGTACATGGGGTAGACGGCGATGGCCGCCGACCGCACGCCGTAACGCTCGAGCATCGAGGGCAGCTCCCGATGGGAGTCGAAGCCCCTGAGGAGCACGACGTTGGCCCGGGGATGGTCGGCCAGGATGGCCCGGGCTTGGCGGTCGAAGTCGGCCACCACCTCCGACGTGTGGTCGGCGAGGGGTACGTCGGCGAGGGGGGCGGCGGGCGGGACGCCCAACTTCTGGGGATCGGTGTCGGCGAGCAGCGGGCTGAGACCCTCGCCTCGGAACACGACCAGCACCCGGTGCTGGGCCTCGTGGGCGAGGGTGACCTCGACGCCGGGGATGGAGATACCGGCCCGGAGGCGATCGACGACCGCCGCCGCCTCCTCGTCGGGCAGGCGGCCGGCCCGGCGGTCGGTGATTCGACCCTCGGCATCGAGCGTGGCCAGGTTGCCGCGGGCGGCCACGTCGCCCGGCCGGATCTCGACCTCGAGGCCGGCGGCCGACAAGGCCCCCCGCCCGAGCTGGAACTCGACCGGGTCGTAGCCGAACAGGGCTATGTGGGCGGGACCTGATCCAGGGGTGATGCCGGGGCCGACGGGGTCGTGCAACCCGAGGCTGCCGGCCGCGGCCAGGGCGTCGAGGTTGGGGGTGTGGGCCTCCTCCAGCTCGGTCCCCCGGTCGGGACCGGCGAAGCCGGCCAGGCCGTCGAGGACCACCAGCACGATCTTGCCGGGCGATGGTTGGACGAGGGGAGCGATGTCGAGAGTCACGGTGTCAGCCTAGAGAAGGGCCGGCCTCAGAGCGGACGAGAACGGGCCGATACGCCGCAGGAGGAGCCGATGGGGCTGGGGTCCATCGGCTCCTGCCTGCGATCTCACCCGGGTGATCCCGCTCCCGGGACGGCGTCCGCAACGATGACGGAATCGCGTCATCGATTGCGTGGGCGCCCAAGTTCTCCGCGTATGCCATCACACGCTCTCGGGCGTGTCCATTCCGGCAACTTCGGTCCCGGCGGTCGCGCCGATCCGACCCCTTGAGAAGCGCCGTCGCCCCGCACCGACCGGACGGCAGGCGGTGAACGGGCCCGACGAACGTGCACCGCGTCGCGGGATCGGGCAAAAGCCGCTCCGCGCCAATGACGAAACCCACGGGCAGGAGGACGGTCGGCGTCCCGCCAGGGAAGGCCCGATATGAGGTGCAGCCGATGACCCAAATGGGACGGCCGCTCCTCTCGCCTGGCGGACTCCCTCGCGCCTTGGATCCAGACGCCCTCCTCGCGCCTTGGATCCAGACGCCCTCCCGTCGTCCACGGTGGCGTCAGCTGTCCGCTTCGAGCGGCGCCATTTCCAGGAGGTAGCCGCGGGACCGCACGGTGCGAATGGCGAGGCCGAGGGGCCACAGCCGCCGCCGCAGCCGCAGGACGTGGACGTCGAGGGCATTGCGGCCGGGCGCGCCTTCGGGCCATCCGGCTCGGACGAGGGCCTCCCGGCTGGCGACGGCGCCGAAGCGGGCGACGAGGGCGTCGGTGAGGCGGGCCTCCAGCGGGGGCAGGGCCACCCATCGGCCGCCGAAGCGGAGGACGCCGTGCAGGTCCAGGCCCGGTGCGTCGTGACGGTGGGCCTGGCTGCGGAGGGTGAGGGCGTCGACCCGGGCCCGCACGTCGCCCTCGGCGGCCGGCACGCGGATCCAGTCCTCGAGGCAGTCGCAGATCGGTGGAGGGTCGGTCCCGTCCTCGACCAGGAGCAACCGGGGATCGCCGGCGACGCTGAGGCGCGCCCGGCGGGCGTCCTCGTCCGGCCAGCGGAGGAGCGTCACGTCCACGGGTTCGCCTCGGTCACTGGGAGCGAACGTAGGACCCCCGTATTGCCGCCGTGTTTCCCGACGATGAACCTCTGCGTCCGTGGGGCGGCTGGTCGTCTGCCGGTCGGCCGGGCGGCGGCGACCGGTCGCGTGAGGGGACAACTATTAAGGCCGGATTGCGATGATGTTGACAACAAATCACAAAAGTCTCAACTCTCCGAGGATCCCGGCCGACCAATGCATCCATGATCCGGAACCTGCGAACGAGAGGAGGCGGAAGGGCCGCGATGGTGATCGCGACAGTGGCCATCTTCGCCTGCCTGGCCACCAGCCTGTCCACCGGCACCGCCTCGGCCGACCACCAGACCAAGAACGGCGGCGTCCACTGGGGTCGCTACCGCTGGAACAACGCGGTCGCCTCCCCCGAGCGCATGTTCTGGATCTTCGACCGCACCGGCAACCCGACGATGCAGAAGGCGATCCAGCAGTGGGTGCAGTCGTGGAACGGCCAGCGCAACCTCAACGTGAAGCTCGCCCCCGCGGTCCTCTACTACCAGGACAACGCCAGCGTCGGCCAGTGCGGGAACTTCGGCATGGCCGGCTACTCCTTCATCACCTTCTGCTCCGGCGACCCTGGCACCACCGGCGTCACGGGGCTGCAGTGGTCCGGTAGCCACATCATGACCCCCTACGTCATCGTGCGGCCCGGCATCCTCAACTACGGCCAGCTCTTCACCGCCATCACCCACGAGATGGGCCATGTCCTCGGCCTCAGCCACCGCCCGGAGGTGGGAGTGACAATGCACGCCAACGCCAACTTCGACGGCCAGATCCACTGGTACGACCAGCACGATCTCGACGCCCTCAACGCCCTCTACGGCGGACACGCTGACTGAGCCGGTAACCTAAGGACCGGTTCGCGGGCGTAGTTCAGCGGCAGAACATCAGCTTCCCAAGCTGAGAACGCGGGTTCGATTCCCGTCGCCCGCTCCAAGTAAAAGCCCAGGTCAGGGCCTATTTCCCGGCTCTGGCGGAGGCTCCGGATCGGGCTCCAAGGCCGGCGTGACCTTGGCGTGACCTTAGGATTCCGGTCACGGGAGGGTCACACGGGGTCGGGACGGGCAGTGCCCGGTCGCTGCGGACAACGTTGCGAGTCCTCTTCTCCCGAGCTCCGTACGATGACGCTGTGTCATCTGAGGCCCTCCTCGACCGGATCGTCATCGACCCCCAGGTCTGCCTCGGCAGGCCGGTTGTCCGGGGCACGCGCATCTGGGTAGGCCTCGTGCTCGGCCTGCTCGCCGACGGTGCGACGAAGGAGGACGTCCTCCAGGAATACCCCCAGCTCGTTTCCGACGATGTGCACGCTTGTCTCGCCTACGGCTCCATGATGGCCACGGCGCGCTTCGTCGACGTGGGGTGAGACTGAAGCGCGACGAGCCAGTTACGACGGGCCCGGATGGGCGCCGTTGGCCGATTCGATGAGGCGGGAGATGGCCTCGGCGATGGCCCGGTCTCGCTCCGGCGTAGCGTGCTGATAGCGGAGAGCGGCCTGGGCCGACGAGTGTCCGAGGCGGTGCATGATCTCCTTCACCCCCGCGCCGGTGGCGGCCGTGAGCGTCGCCGACACGTGGCGGAGGTCATGAAAGTGGAGGTCGGCGAGACCAACGCTCCGACGGGCGAGATCCCACTGGTGCTGCCAGACGGCGTCACGCAGCGGACCACCCTTGGCGCCGGTGAAGACCCAATCGTCGGCCGCCGGACCTGTCCATCGGTCGAGGTGTGACTGGAGCGCGACGATCGCCTGCGGTGGCAACGCGACAGTGCGCCGGCCGGCGTCCGACTTGGGCGGGCCGACGATCAACTCGCCGTGGGCGAGCTGCTGACGCTGCGCCTCGACCGTCACCAAGCCCCGCGTCAGGTCGACGTGCCGGCGCCGCAGCCCGAACAGCTCCCCGCGCCGTAGACCTCCGAAGGCGGCGAGGATCACCAGCGCCCGATACCGGGGGTCGACGGTGTCGGCCAACTCGGCGACCTGAGCGAGTGTCGGGATGATGCGCTCCGGCGATCGCTCTGCGCCTGCACCGCGGATCGTGCACGGGTTGACGGCGAGGAGCCCGTCCTCGACGGCGGTGTTCAGGATCGCCCGCAACAGCCGGTAGCACTTGGCGGCCGTGATGGCGCTGGGTCCGTTATCGACCAGGGCCGTGTACCACGACCGCACCGTCGTGGGACGCAGCTTCGCCAGTGGCGCTCGTCCGAGGGTCGGCAGGATGTGGCACCGAAGCTGCCCTTCGTACAGCTCCCGGACTCGAGGCCGCAGCCTCGCTCCCTTGCTCGTCAGCCTCGACTCCAGCCACTGGCTCGAGTAGTCGGCGAGGGTGAGGGTGGTCCGGGGAGCCACCCAGGTGCCGCGGTCCTGGGCCGTCACCGCCGAGGCGAAGGCCTTCTCCGCGTCAGCCTTGTTCGTGAACGTGCCCGCGCTGACCCTGGCGCCCGTCGCCGGGTCGGTCAGGCGGACTCGGTAGCGACCGGACGGGAGACGATCGACACCTCCAAGCTGTCGGCGTCGGGCGGCCATCGGCCTCCTCCTTCACCATGGTGCTTTGGTGATGAGGCGGCCTGCGCCGCGAGGCCGTCCGGGCACGCCGGAGGCAAGCCCACGATACCGCTATCGCCGGATGGAACGGCCGCCTCGGCTGGGCGGTGGGTTCGTGCCGCGGGCCAAGGCCATCCCCGAGTCCGTCCATGCCTGAACCTCGCGCAAGGCCCGCTGCGCCGCCGCCGGCCGCTCCTTGACCAGGGCTCCGACGTCGGTCCGCAAGTCGCGAATCATCTTGGTCACACGAGCGGGGACCGTGCGGGCCTGCACCGGTCGGGCATGGTCCCGCTCCCAATCGTCGATGGCGATCTCGTAGCCGGCCTCGGTCGGGGGGCGATCCTCCCCTCCCCGCCACCCGCAGTCGCAGGCGGCGACATACGCGTCGAACTTGGCCGTCGCCTGCGTCCACATATCGGTCAGGTCCCGTCGGGCAGCCGTCGAGCGCCGAAGCCTTCGTGGTCGTACAAGTCATCGAGCACTGCGCCCATGGCCTCAGCCCCGCCGGGCCTGGTCGAGCCAGACCTCGATCTCAGCCGGGTCGAAGCGCAGCAGGTGGCTCCACTTCAGGAACGGAATCCGTCTCTCGGCCTCCAGCCGCCGGATGTGACGGACGGGCACCCCGAGCCGGCGAGCCACCGCCTCGATGTCCATGAGCGGTACCTGCTCAACGACAACCGAATGCCTGGTTGCGGTCACGACAACCTCCTCAGTCGTTTGAACCTCGCACGCAACTAGGCCATCGAAGACCTCCAGATCTCGCGAGCAACCGGCCGCCATTTCAAGACCTCGCCCGCACGCGTCCCCAGCCATCGACCGCCTGTTTCAGCGTCGGAACCGTCCCGCAGATCGACCACACCCTGGCACCCCGAGGGGTGCAATCGGCCGTCCCGCGCCGCGGGACGCGAGATTCCGAGGTCGCCGCGGGCCCAATTCGACATGTTGAGCATCCTCCCGCTGCGAACGTCCGACCCTGCCCGCTACTACATCGACGGCCGTCTCCAGCGCCGAGGCGTACTACCTGCATCAGAGCGGCGTGCCCGGCCGCTCGCTCGGCCGCGAGTGCCGAGGCGCTCGGCCTGTCCGGGACCGTCGATGCCGACGACATCCGCTCTTTCCTCGCGGGCCGACGGCCCGACGGGAGCGACCTATGTGACGGCTGGGGTGATGCGACCCGGCTACGACGCCACCTTCTCCGTCCCGAAATTGGTCTCAGTACTCTTCGCCTTGGGCGACCGCGATGGAACGTTCGGGCTCTGGTCGCCGCCCACGACGCGGCGATGGCAGGACCCATCGAGTACCTGGAGGACCACGCCTGTCGGGTGCGCCGGGGAGGCATCCACGGCGGAGGGGTGCGCTTTCGAGGCCGGCGGGGGGACGGAACCGTCGCGGCCGATCGCGATAAACGCGTCAGCGTCAGCGCAAATGAGCCGCATGTTGGGTCGTGGGCGGGGCTTCTCCCGACCGCCGGGCTGTGATGGGGGGTAGCACAGCATCTTTCGCTGTCGCCTGGTGCCTCGCACGCCGTTCAACAAAGGGAGCGAGGCGCGCCTTCACCGTCGTAAGCTCATCAAGGGGATCGTCGAGGCTGTCGAGCGCGCAGTCGGTGCCGACCAAGACATGACGTCTAGTGTGTCCAACCGGCAGCCGCCCTCCGGGAGAGCGCTAGTGGACGATCCGTATTCGGAATGAACATCACCGTAACTGGGCCTACTGCGGCGGGTAAGACCACACACGCGCAGCTAATCGCCACGGCACTCCAGTTTGACTATGTGTCGGCGAGCGAAGCCCTTCTTCGCGTCACAGGCTTTCCACCCAGCAACAACGACCGCTGGATTACTGACTTCGACGCTCTCGCTCACCTCCGAAGGGGAGGCGACCTCGACCGTGTAGTCGACGAATGGCTGTTGGACCACGCAGTCACCGCGAGCAACACAGTCTACGATTCGTGGACCTTCGCGCATCTATACAACGGACCCGCTCCGCTCATTCGAATCTTTCTATCGTCAGACTTGAATTCAAGAACTTGGAAGTGTCGAGTCTCACAAGAACCAAACGGGCCCCGCCTCGATCTAGATGGATGTCGTCGACTTATAGAAGAGAAGGACCGCACGAGCGCAGAACTCTTTGGTCAACTCTATGGAATCGACGTCTTAAACCCGCCAGCAAACTCAGACATCGTGATCGATAACGGTGATCTCATTACGGGGCCGACAATCGAAGCCGCCCGAACCGGAATTCGAGCGTTCCATCGGCGCCTGCTCCAAGACGTGCGTGTTGAAATGGCAAAGGAAAGGGACTAACCTTGACGGCAACGATCGAACTCGCAGGCTGCATACTGGTCAACGAATCCGGTGAGATCCTACTTCTCCACCGCTATGGAGATGGACGGGTTCAGTGGGAGACGCCAGGGGGAATGGTGGAGCCGGGCGAGACCAGCGAGTATGCGGCAGTACGCGAGGTCGCAGAAGAACTCGGGCTCACCGTGCGAATCATCGATGAACTTGGCAGTCAAGAGTTCGTCGAAGATGAGCAAACCTACCGATACACGTGGCACCGCGGAGTGGAGACAAGTGGAACGCCTCAGATCTGCGAACCGGAGACATTCGATGATCTTCGCTATTTCTCACTTCAGGAACTTGTGACACTCCGCTCGGCAGGCGCACTCTCACCCAATGCGCGAAACTTCGTGAATCAACTTAGCACCGGCGCAATAACGCTAGCATAGAGGCGGTGGAGTGGAGCTTCCTGTTTCGAATTTGGAAAGTCTAGACAAGGCCATAGCGGCGCAGCTACGCGCCGACTATATCTATATGTATCCCCCACGTCAGGCCTATCGACCCTTAGAGGACTTTTCGGAAGACAGCCTGCCAGCGATGATGAGTCGCAGTATCCAGCGAGATAAGAGGCTCAACCTCTATGTGCATATACCCTTCTGTCGTCAGATCTGTGGCTTCTGCAACCTGTACACAACGACCGTCCGCTCGCATGACGTCTTCGTTGACTACATCGCGGCGGTGGAATCGCAGGCCGTGCTCTATCGGGACACCGTAGGCGATGGCTATTCCATTCCGACCGTGTACTTCGGCGGAGGTACGCCCACCATCCTGCCGGTAGAGGTGCTGGCAGGGTTAATGGCGGCCTTGCGAGAACTGTGGCCAAACTGGGAGGTCGCAGCTGAGATCGCAGTAGAAGTAGATCCGCAAACCGTAGATCTGTCTTCGTTGTCCGCTCTCCGCGACGTCGGATTCAACAGAGTAAATCTTGGACTTCAGAGTCGCAGCGCCTCCGAGCTGAAGATCATCGGGCGACGGTACGGCCCCGACGAGCAGGCCGAACGGGTACGCGAAGCTATGTCGGTCGGCTTCGGTAACGTGTGTGTCGATCTGATTTACGGACTCCCAGGCCAATCGCAAGAGACCTGGGAGTCTTCCGTCGTCGAATGCATTGAACTTTACCCACAGACGATCTGCTGCTATCCGCTAACGCTCCGACCATTTACCGGATTTGCTCGTCGTACAATCCGGCCAGCGAGCGGCATGAGCTACGACATGTGGAACTTCGCAGACCAGGCACTTCGTGCTAGTGGCTATTTCCGACAGAGCCACGTCCGCTGGGCCCGCGACGGGGGCGGCTATAAGCAAAAAGAACTGCACTGGGGAATGGAGAACCTTCTGGGACTCGGCGCGGGAGCGCGTTCCTACCTCTGGGAAATCGATTTACGCTCGGGATACTCCGTAGTCGATCGAAATGGCGCTCTTACAAACTTCCTTCAGGTCCGCTCACCTGCCGACTATATTCCGAAGGAAGGATTCGTGATGAATCCAGATGAACGCCTACGGAAGGCGATAGTGCTCGGAATTCTGAACCTGGATCTAGACGGATGTGAAGCGCTGCTTGGCTTCGATCCGATGGAGGTCTTTCCTGTTGAGTTCGCCGGACTGTGTGAGAGAGGATATCTAGCAGTCGACTCAGGCGTAGCTTCACTGACCCAGACTGGTGCGCGTTACCGCGACCTTATCGTTCAACTATTCATCAGCGAAACGGTACGGCGAAGAGTCGAGGAGTTCGACTACGATGAGTGACAGCGGGTTCTCCATCATGTTCGGGTGGCTGCATATATCGGACATTCACAGCGGTCAAGGGGAAGCCGCGGACGCGGAAGAGCGGCGGGACATCGTACGGGAGCTGAGTAGTGACGTGCGCGATTTGTGTGCACGTGGGACCGTGAATTCGCCCGACGCAGCGATTATCACGGGCGATCTCACCCAGTCGGGCGGATCGCGATCGTCCGACGAGTTTGTCGAGGTCTCTGAATTTATCGATATGCTGAGGGCGGACGGCGGGTGTCCTGAGGGGATCATGGTGGTTCCGGGGAACCACGACCTAGATCGCACGGTTGGAAAGGGCGACGCCGATTTCGGACGTATGATGCAGTCCCTGCGTGCCGCCGCGGAGAGGATCGATGACTCCTTGACTGCTCCGGCCCGATCTGCAGATCTGGGGCGGTTAAAGGAGCGATTCGCCGCCTTTGAGGATTGGGTGCGGACTACGCCTGGGCTTGTTCCCTTTAACGGAGACTTGCCGCTGACTTGGCGCAGCGAATGGAAACGGAACGGTGTTGTGCTGTCGTTCCGGGGACTGAACTCGGCCTGGCTCGCTGCCGACGACGCTGACCAAGGCAAGCTCCAGGTTGGCCTTGCACAGTTGCGAAACGGCAAGCCGCGCGGGGCAACAAGAATCAACGTTTTGGCCATGCACCATCCGCTCGACTGGCTCCGTGATGGAGACCAAGTGGGGGCGAGGATAGCTCGGGATTACGACATCCTGCTTTCAGGCCACATGCACCACCCTCGTCTGGCGACCCTCAAACCGGCGGGGCTTACCGGACGGATCGGGATGGAGGCTGGGGCAACTTACAAGCCCGAGCAGAACAAATGGACCAGAGACGGGGGCCACACCTACTCCCTGTGTTTCGTGGGCCTCGCGGAGTCACAGGAACTGCAACTCCGCGTATGGCCACGCGTCTGGGACGGCAGTCGAGCAAAGTTCGTCGTCGACTCTCGGCTCACCGAGCCAAATCTGGCCTATGCGATTGAGACACTGCGCGGTCCGCCGGCTGGTTCCGCTGGGAGGAGCCCGCCGATGGCGCCGACGGGAGGTGGCCTCATAGCGACGCTCCCGACGGCAAGCCCGCTCGCAGAGCTGAGTGCGACCTTGCTGCGGCGGTACGGCCGTCGTCGGACGGCGTTCCCAACCGACCTCTCACTTAGCGAGTTGGCTGACGCGAAGCTTGTGGTCCTGCCCCGCTTTGGGCACGCCGCCGCACCCCAAAGATCAGTCGCCGCCGACGAATTGATTATCGGGATGGCGAAGCGTGAAAACGTTCTGTTGCTGGGTAGTCCGGGTATAGGCAAGAGTGTTGCCCTGTATGAGCTAGCGCAGCTGGCGCGAGTGCGCGGAATCACGCCGTTGGTATATCGACTGTCGGAGCTTCGCCGGCTCTTCGCTTCCGGGGAGGAGTTCGCGAGCCTGCAAAACAAGCTCGCGAATGCTGCGCCGGAAGAATTGCCGGTCTTTTTCGTTGACGGCCTGGATGAGGCTGGCGTGACCGATGGAAGCGGGGCTCGCAACTTGAGTTCGTGGCTCTCAACGCTTGCAGAGATGGGACCCCTAGCGGCAAGCTGTCGCTCAGTTGATTTCGAACGCCACCTAGCAGCGTACGTTGAGCCGATCGGCTTCGAGAAGATCGTCACCGTTTCGCCGTGGCGCGCAGAGGTAGAGTTCCGCAGCTTCATAGAGAAACTTGTCGCCGCGGATCACCTACCTGATCTCTCATTATCGGAACTGGCGCTAGCACGTGACGCACTTAGGCGATTGGTAGAGATTCCGCTGTTCGCCCGCATGTTGACGCTAATCGGGCCAGCGGATTCAACCGATGTCGCCTCAGAGGAGGATCTCTACTTTCGGTTTTTCACAGGACTAGATATCCGTACCAAGGTCCTTTTGGTGGATGCCGGCTGTGAAATCGAGCCGTCGCTCTTTTCGCTTTGGGAAGAAGCTGCGTGGACTGTCTTTGCGTCCTCGCTAATTCGCGATGAAGCAGTCAACTATCCTGCGCTGCTGCAGATCCTTGGCCCCCTCGCTGGAGGGGAAGAATGCGCACGACGAGCGGTCTATCCGATCCTTGATGTCGGACATCGAGTCGGCGAACGAGAAGCTGAATTCATCCACTACTCTTTTTACGAATATCTGCTTGCGAGTGCTATTGTCCGTCGCCTCTCGTCGGAGTCAACGGCCGAGAACACCGTCCAGCTTGTTCTGGGAAGCGACTTGCCAAGGAGGGTGCGACATTTCATCGCTGGTCGCCTCCGCGCTGATGGTAAGCCGCATGTGCCTGCGTTGCTCAAGACGACCTATGAGGATCTGCGGAGAAATTGCCCCCTTGAGCAGGCGCGACCGGGATGCAATCTGATTGTCTACATTCTTTCCCGGGCGTTCGAATCCGACACGTTGCTCCGGGAGCTACTAGCCATAGAAGTCGACGACTTCCTCAGAAACTCTCTACGATGGGGTTTGTGTCACCGCGGAGCGATCGATGTGGCCGTAGAGTTCATTAGCGAGTTGGACTACTCGGCTCGATTCGCTGCGATGTGTCGCGGATACCTGTTATATTACCACGGCGATTTGAGCCGCGACAATGAGCCCCCGTACTTTGACAATGAGCCTATCGTGTCGTGGTCTCGGACGCGAGCGGCCGTGAGCGGGTTGATGAGTAATGAATCCTACGGGCGAACCGTGCCGATCGCGAGACAAGTCATCGATCTATATACTTTCTACAGCTTTGCTCTCGTCAGAGATGAGCAGCTGAACGATGCTGAGGCGGGCATCTGCCTTACGATTCTTGAAGAGATGTGGTCCGCGTCCGCAGTCGCGAGTCGCGTTCTGCACCGTTTACAGGCGATGCACGCCGCCACAACGAGTGCAACCTAGGCTGACCGCACGTTCGTAGTGCCAGACTCTTGGTGTGCGTTGCCGGGGGCGAATTGGGTCAAACGGAGCGCCTCTTCCTGTGGAACTGTGGAGATCTCGAGGTTTAGTGACGCCAGTTCGGCCGCCGCCCTACGTAAACGGCTGGCCGCGCTGCGAATGCTGTAGGTCCGTAGGTTCATATCGAGCAGTGGGACGCCCAGTTCGATGGCTAGGCAATACTCTCGAACGCAGCCCGTACTCAGCTCCCATCCTGGCGCAAGTACGACGGCTTGGGCATGTGCTGCGAGAATGGCGAGGCAAGACTCGATATAGTCAGTTTGCCCCCAGCCATCATATCGGCCAAAGCAGGTTGGATCGAATACGGGCTGAGCGCACTTTGCGCGCAGCGTACTAGCGTGACGGGCAGCGTTCACGAGGTTGGCGCTGACGACCGATTCGATTGTTGCTGCGGCCCCCGAGAGCGAGCTATCGGTCATGCGCAAATGCTCCACTAGGCGAGGACCGCCGTTGAGCGGCGTTGCAAGATAGATGAGACGCTGCGGCCCTAGAATGCCGCTAAGACAGTCGACCACCGCAGCCGGAGGTGTCGGCTTGAGGGAGGCATGGGCTGCCGAGGGCGGTGTCATCTTCGAGCGTCGAAGTAATAGAGCGTCATCGACCCACGGTAGTCGGTCACAGGTGCCAAACGGTGGATACCTCGGAGAGGAGCGGTCGGATGCCGTGGCTATCGATTGATGGTACCGAAGGGGTAGGTAAATCGAGCCTAGTGACCTGTCTCGCGCAGCGACTACCAGCTGTGCTGCCACTCCCGGAATTCTCCAGCGGGATAGCTGGAACGGTCCTATCTACCGCCGTTCGTCAGGATCCTCATTACATCTCGCCATCGCCCGTAGCGCAAAGCCTCCTGTTTCTAGCAGAGTTTAGAGAGAAGGTTGATGCTGATATTGCGCCGGTGAGAAATACCACTATCGTGATGACTGATCGCGGGCTACTGTCGAAATACGTCTATCAGCAGGTGGTGTTGGCGCACGCAGTCGGCGATGACCGCGCCGCCGCGATATTGGACGCAGCGCTTGGTGACATCACGCCACCAGAATTGACGATCTGTCTCACCGCCGACCAGAAGGCGATCGCTGATCGCTTAACGATGCGCGGTGAGAAGCGAGATGCAAAGGAATGGGAGTTCATTGGCAAGATATCTAACCTTTTCTTAGAAGACAGACGGTTCTCCGGAATCGTGATTATTGATACCACTCGGCTCTCGACGCACGAGGTCTGTGAGCGGGCTGCAGTCATCATACGTGCGACCTTGTTGTCAGCCCACTAATGTGTCCGGCTAGTGTCGCCGATGGGTTCGTCGCTCATCCGGAACACCCTCGAGACCTGATCCAGCGACTTCAGTGGCGTCGCCCTGTCGCCTAGCGCGATAGTTGCAGAGATGCCTGTGCTCCAGCGTGGTAATGCGGCTCTCCGCGTTGGAGTGGGGAGCCGTGAGGTAGCAGGGCATCCACAACTGGTCCCGTCATCGTTGCGGCTTCTCAAGGGCCTTTGCAGCGTCCAACATATCCGCAATTTCGCGGCGCATAGCCTGCTGCAAGCACTGAGCGAGACGGTCGCGCTTGAGCACCTTGCGTGCTTAAGCTACTGGGCTCGACTTATCGACAGGGCGTCCGTCTGGTGCGCTCTCGCTACACAGCCGTAGTCCTCACGGGCGACGCTGCGGGCAAATCGAGGCCATCCGTAATTGCCGGATGTGCCTCAGAGGCGAGGGGCTCGGCTCGCCCGAAAACCCCGCCGCTCCGTCGCCTTCGTGCTCTCGCAGCAACTGGTCGGCTTGCCGACTGACCTCCCCGTTTATCCCGTCGGTCTGTCAAACACCAGGTTTAGCGTCCCTGTTAGCGGCCGGAAGCCAAGAGCGAACTCGACGGTACGACCGTCAGGGTTGGCGGTGCAGGCTGATACGACCGACTCGAGCCAAGGATTCGAGCAACCGGACGATGACGAGGCACACCGCCCGGATGACGACTCAGAACGGCACTGCTCGCTGGTCAAGGGTGCGGCGAGAACGGATCGTCATGAGGGATATCGTCCGTCCAATAGCCGTACCGGTCGGCGAGCAGACGCGCTATTGCGGGGAAGTCCGGCGTCGACTGGTGACACTCCAGGCGCCAATGTTGGACGAGGTGAAGCATCGCCACTCGACGCGCATACTCCATAGCTTCCGCGGTGAAGAGCGAAAGGGGCACCACCGGCATGTCTGCTGTCTCCGGTCGCCGGGCCTCCTCGCCAAGCCTCCGCCTTTCTTCATCAGACGGCGGCCGATCGAGCGCTCCTGCGGCGCGCACCCGAAAGTTCATAGTGATGTTCGTCACCGCGGTGAGCAGGTGCCAGTCGAGCCACCCACGGTGACGCAGATCGGCAAGGACGTTCCGAAATGACGGGTCTGCGTTGAGTCGGGGAAGGGTGAACGCGGCGAGGGACGGAAGCATGTCATAGCGATTGCGCAGCATTGATTCCGCCTCGTCCTGGCTGTAGGTGGGTCCTGGTGTAGTGACCAATTCGAGTTCCGGAGCCGGACGAGCCGGGTGCTCAGCAGGCGGACCGAGCGGCTCGGCATACTTGACGGCGGAGTTCGTGAAGTGCTCGTCATCGAGGATCTCAGCGACGTCGTCGTAGGGGCGGCCGACGTGCAGCTTGTGGCTCAGACCCCGCTGAAAGGCTACGTCCAGAGCCGAGAAGAACACCTCCTGCGGAAGAAGCGACGCCTCGATAAGGATCGTCGCCAGGGCCGCCACGGGCTCCGCCCCGACTGCACCTTCATCGAGGCTGCCCGCCCCGGCATACGCCGTGAGCACGACTCGCCACTGGCGGCCCTCGTTCGACGGCACCGGGTGCGCCCCGATGTCGTCAGATCCTGGGGCCCGTGTCTCGACGAAGACGTCGATAGACGTCGGCATGAGGACGAGGTCGTGGTTCAGGAGCTCGACGGAAACAATCTGGGCCGCAACGGCAAAGCGTTCGGCGGCGAGGACGTCCACACGGCGGTTTCGAGCCCGGATGGTCCAGTCGAGCCCGAGAGCGCTCCACCGCAGCACCTTGACGGGGCCGACGTCACAGAAGGGTCGGCCGCACAGGTCGTCGTCGGCGATGGCGAGCCAGTCGGCGCGGCTGCGCTCGGCAGCAGCAGGGGTGTTCGAAACCATGTGATCGAGCAATTCGAGCAGGCCTGACTCCGAAAGGGTCGACTCGATCTCGAGTGTGAGGCGGTGCCCGATCAGCCGGGAGATCACGAGCACCATCGCCCCGTGCACCGCGACCGTCACGAGGTAGGAGAAGGCTTCCATGTCGAAGCCAGGCTCGACGTAGGCCGTGTGAGCGCGCGCCGTGAGGTCCAGCAGCTTCGTCTCAGCCCACCACGCTCCAGCGAGGTGGTCTGCCTGTGCAGCCATGCCGAGCGCCTTCACGACGATGTCGGCTAGGTCCTCTTGGTCAGAGGCGTTCGCCGACGACGCCGCCGCGAGCGCGTAGTATCGGCCAGCGGTGGGCAGCCGCATCTCCTGGTACACCTGGGAGATAAGCAGCATCGCCAGAAGCGAGCCGCGTAGCGTGTCCCCTGACCACCAGTCGACCTTCGCTTGGTGGAATTCGCTGAGCGCAGCGACGTAGCGACGAGCGTCGAGAAGCGCGATAGCGCGACGCCGGCAAGTATCAGCGACCGCAGCACGGCCGGCGACTAAGGCGAGCTTCTCGTCGAGAGCGTCGCGAACACGTGCGTACCTGGCGTCGTCGACGAGGAGCGGCGCGAGGAACGCGTAGAACTCAGCTAGCCGGCGGACCGGAAACAAGGCCGCGTCGGGCAGTAGATCGATGAGCTGCTGCCACGCGTCGAACGCGCCGTCGAGATCGACCATCGTGACCTCGCCCGTCGGGATCGCGGCGATCTCTCCCGCGATGATCGCCGCCGTGACCTCGCTCGGCGTCGGTAGTCCCGGATCGACCGCGTTCCGAACTAGGCGGGTGACGTCAGGGTGAATACCGAGGTGCGCGAACACATTCAACAGGGCGGCGTGCCGGTTCGCTGGCGGGTCCTTTCCGAGTAGAACTCGCAAACTGTCGCGGAGCATGTCGTTCCATGCCGAGATTGTCTCCGCATCGATGTCGGTAAGCCGCCGGCTGTAAGCGCCCGCGCAGTACATCAACAGTACCGAGGCGTCCTCCAGAAGCGCCGGCGCCTCCTCGGCCGCTATGTCGGCGAAGAACGCCCGCACCAGGTCATCCGCGGCTCGCAGGTCGTCCTGCCCTCGGAGCGTCGCCACAGCGACCTCGTACCGCGCACGCTGCCGCACCCGGTCTGAGTGGTCGGCGGTGGTGAGTTCGCGTATGAGCGCCAGCCAGAACGGCAGATCCGGCCGTGCATCAGTGTCGAATGTGGCGTGACGTAGCGCGTCCTTCAGGTCGACGAGGTCGCCGAGGCCCGCCGGCGGCGCTTGACGCGCCCGCCACCGATTCCGTGCCTCTACGTACCAGTCGGGCAGTCCGTGGGCATCGGGAACCTCGGGACGGAGCTCGGCCGGCAGGTTGAGGTACCGCTCGGCGACCCAGAAGAGGTCTGGGTCGGCGAGATGCTGCCCGAGCGCATGCAGGTCGTGGACCTCGAGCTGGACCTGGTGGGCATCGCGCGCCCATGCCTGGAGTTTGTGACGCAGTCCGACGTCTACGGGCTGGGTGCAGAAGTAGTGAATCTCGTCAGGCGCCCCGGGCTCGACGATGCCCTCGACGTCGTCGGAAATCTTGCGCTCCAGGCGAGTCTGCTGGGTGGTGCACGCGAACACCAAGCGTCGTGATGTGCCGGTCGCGAACACTGACGTGTCCGGCAGTTCGCGGGGCAAGTGGGTCGCGTAGGTCTCGAAATCTCGGGATTGGTCGCCACGCGCCGACACCGGCCCGGTGGCCGGCAGCACGTTTGCAGCGATGCGCGCCCGCGCGACATGGCGACATAGGTGTTCGAAGTCATGCTGCGCATTCCGGGCGCCAAGGTCGTTGAGCGCGAATCGAACGACCGCTGCGACCTGCTCGGGATCAGCCATCGCAGTAGAGCATCCTCGCAGTTCCATCCCAACACCGCCCCCTACCGCCGCCATCCTCCCTGCACGACCCCAATCAGGGCCGGCCGCGACCCACAACGGGCGCGAGCGACCTCCAAGGAGCACGACTCCAGAGCAGTAATGCGGAGATGTGGCGCCGTGCCGGGAAGAGGAACTCGGGAGATCCGCGTCGACGACGTCGTCGTCGCCATCCCAGATCAGTTGATGCCGACGAAAAGGGGTTCGTCCTCTCTCGGAGCACGCATCACGGCGACGTTGCGCAGGCCGCTCTTCTGGATCTGCTCGTGGAGCTCCTCGGGCGTGTCAGCCGTCAGGACTACCTCGTCGGTGGCCATGTCGATGGCCACGAACTTGCCGGGGTAGCGCTCCAGGTGGAAGTAGCGAGGCACGCTTCAATGATGCCAGCCGACGCCGCCGCGGGGCTCGGCGTGACCTAAACGTGACCTAACTCACGGTCACGGGGCGGTTCCAGCGGTCACCGGCGGACAGCCGACATAGCCCCTGACCAGGACTTTCGCGGATTCGAGCAGGGCGCGAAACCCCCTCCGCTCAGCTTCCCAAGCTGAGAACGCGGGTTCGATTCCCGTCGCCCGCTCTCCGCAAGAGTTCTTGTGTGGGCTTCTCGTGACATTTCCCGGGCGCGGCTCCGGCAATTGAGCCACAGTGGCTCCGGTACTGCACGACACTGACGCTGACTGAGCACGGCGATCACCGAGCTACGCCGCGGACGGGAGACCTTCACGTGGCTCCTTGGAGTGGCGGGTGGCGGGGGTCGGCGGTCGGAGCTCGATGCGCCGCAGCAGCTGGGCGTTGAGGGCGACCACGATCGTCGAGCCGCTCATGAGGATGGCCCCGACCGCCGGCGAAAGGGTGATGCCGGCCCACGAGAACGCACCCGCGGCCAAGGGGATGGCCAGCACGTTGTAGCCGGCGGCCCAGGCCAGGTTCTGGATCATCTTGCGGTAGCTGGCCTGCGACAGGCGGATGACTGAAACGACCGCCCGAGGATCGTTGGACGCGAGCACCACGCCGGCCGACTCCATGGCCACGTCGGTGCCGGCACCGATGGCAATTCCCACATCGGCCCGGGCCAGGGCGGGGGCGTCGTTGACCCCGTCGCCCACCATGGCCACCTTCAGACCTCGAGCCTGCAGTTCCGCCACCTTGGCGTCCTTGTCCTCGGGGAGGACCTCGGCCATGACCTCGTCCACGCCGAGGGCGGCGCCGACCGACTCCGCCACCTGGCGGGCGTCGCCGGTGATCATCACCACCCGCCGGCCCATCCTGCGCAGCTCGGCCACGGCCTCGGCCGCCTCCGGCCGGATCTCGTCCTCGAGCGCCAGGCCACCGATGATCTCGTTCCCGCGGACGAGATGGAGGACCGCCGCGCCCCGTGCCCGCCACTGGTCGGCGGCCTCCTTGAGCGAAGCCGGCTCGGTGAGCTGACGCTCTCGGAGCAGGGCGGGACCCCCGACGGCGTAGCGCTGACCGTCGACGGTGGCTTCCACGCCCCGGCCGACGATGGAGCGGAACTCGCTCGCGGGCGGCACCGGGCCCCGCTGGCGGGCGGCAGCCACAATGGCTCGGGCCAACGGGTGCTCGCTGTCGGCCTCCACCGCTCCGGCCAGGCGCAGGACGGCGTCCTCGTCGAGGCCGACACCGGCAACCGCGGTCACGGCGTGCTCGCCTTTGGTGAGGGTCCCGGTCTTGTCGAAGAGGATCGCGTCAACCATGCGCATCCGCTCCAGGGCGAGGCGGTCCTTGACGAGGATGCCGGCCTGGGCGGCGACCGCCGTCGACAGGGAAACCACCAGGGGGATGGCCAGGCCGAGGGCGTGGGGGCAGGCGATGACCAGCACGGTCACGGTCCGCACCACCGCGTCGTCGAGCGAGCCCGCCGCCCACCAGGCGACGAAGGTGATCACCGCGGACCCGGCGGCGACGTAGAACAGCAGAGCGGCGAAGCGGTCGGCCAGGGCCTGGGCCCGGCTCCGCGACGCCTGGGCCTCGGCCACCAGGCGCTGGATACCGGCCAGGGCGGTGTCGTCACCGACCGCGTCCACCCGGACCCGGATGGCGGAGTCGGTCACCACCGTGCCCGCGATGACCCGGTCGCCGGGGCCTTTGTCCACCGGCCGGGACTCGCCGGTGACCATGGCCTCGTCCAGCTCGGCCTCACCGTCGACGATGACGCCGTCGGCCGGGACCCGCCCGCCGGCCCGGACCAGGGCCACGTCTCCCCGGTCGAGCGCGGAGATCGGCACCGTCTCGACCTCGCCGTCGGCGCCGACCCGTTCCGCCTCGTCGGGCAGCAGCGCAGCCAGGGCGGCCAGCGCCGACTGGGCCTGGCCGAGGGCCCGCATCTCCAGCCAATGGCCCAGGAGCATGATGGTGATCAGCGCCGCCAGCTCCCACCAGAAGTCGAGGTCGAACCAGCCCAGGCTGGTGGCCAGCGACGCGGTGTAGGCCACCGTGATGGCCATCGAGATGAGGAGCATCATCCCCGGCCGGCGGCTGCGGAGCTCCGACCACCCGCCGGAGAGGAACGGCCAGCCACCCCAGACGAAGATCCCGGTGCCGAGGACGGGACCGACCCAGGCCATCGCCGGGAAGTCGAGCTCGTAGCCGAACCAGTCCATGACCATGTGGCTGGTGGCCACGAGGGGGACCGTCAGCAGCAGACTCCACCAGAACCGGCGGCGGAACAGGGCGACGTGGTCGCCGTGACCGTGGTCGCCGTGACCGTGCTCGCCGGGCGCCTGATCATGGCCGTCCGGGTGCTCGAGGTCGGTGCCGGATCCAGCTTCGTCGTGAACCATCGGTGCGGTGGCGTGGGTGTGATGCATCCGGTCCTCCTCAGCTCCTGATCAGGCGAGCCACCGCGGCCGTGGCCTCGGTCAGCTTCCTGTCCGCCTCCGGGCCTCCGGTAGCCACCGCGTCGGCCACACAGTGGCGCAGGTGATCGTCGAGCAGGCCCATGGCCACGCTCTGCAGGGCCTTGGTGGCCGCGGAGATCTGGGTGAGAACGTCGATGCAGTAACGGCCGTCCTCCACCATCTGCTGCAGGCCCCGGACCTGGCCCTCGACCCGGCGCAGCCGCTTGAGCAGGTCATCCTTGTCCATGTCGTATCCAGGCATGCAAACACTCTACCCCAGTAGGGTATCGCTCAGCGCTCGAACTGGGCCGACGTCATGGGACCAGTCGGTCCTCGCCACGCACGAGTCGGAGACGGTCGGTGGCGAGGAACTCTCGTTGCAGGTCGTCCGGGAGACTGTCGTAGGGGCTGGTCTGGCTGGCGTGGGCCCGGATCGCCTCCCAGCGCTTCGGCAAATGGGCGGTGACGTCGATGACGGTGGTGATGTCGTCGTCCGGGGTCCCCAGTTCGCCCGGCACGAGGTAGGGGTTGTCGCCGTCGGCGCGGTGGTGGTCGGCCCATCGCCCCATCGACGAGCGGGCCAGGCACCAGAGATAGGTGGCCGCGGGTCGATGGCGGGCGGAGTCGACGGCCGACAGCGTGGCGTCGCGCACGACGAGGTGGTCGCGGTGGCCGTCGCTGGCGTCGGGCGTGACGACGACATCGGGAAGGAAATCGTCGATGACGGACCGCACCTCGGCGGCGACTCGGGAGGGCTCGGCGGCCGCCAACGTGTCCGGCTGCGGATCTCCCGTCATGCCGGAGTCGACGTAGTCGAGAAGGCGCACGGTTCCGACGCCGAGGATGCGGGCCGCCGCCCGCAGCTCCGCCTCGCGTTGGGCGGCAAGGTCGTCGGTGGGGAACCGGCTCTCACCCGCTTCACCGCGGGTGGCACACAGGACGGTCGTCTCGTCGCCGGCGGCGGAGGCCCGGGCCAGGACGGATCCGCACCCGAACGACTCGTCGTCCGGGTGCGCGATCACGATAAGGAGACGCATCAGACGAGTTCTATACCTGTCCGGGCGGTGAGCACCGCCAGGCGCTCCATGTCCGGTGCCGCCGGCTGGGGGAGGGCCCGCTCCGTCGCCGGATCGCCCATGCCCAGGAAGAAGTCCTCGAGGTTGTCGGTCGGCTTGCCCGAGCAGATGACGAGCATCCGGGCCGTGTCGGTGCGCACACGGAACAGGTGCGCCGCGCCGCGGGCGACGAACGCGAACGTCCCGGGGGTGGCCACGGCGACCTGGCCGTCGACCTCGAACTCGACCTCGCCGTCGAGGATGTAGAAGGCCTCGTCCTCGGCCACCTGCACGTGCATCGGCGGGTTCGAGGCCGCCGTCACCAGGTGCTCGGTGAGGCTGTAGGCGCCACCGGTCTCGGCCGTGCTGGCCACCGTGGTCATGAGGGCGTTGAAGAACCAGGTGGCCTGACCTTCGTCACGTCCCCGGATCATGGTCGTGGTCTGCATCTGTGCTCCTCTCGGTCGGATACTGCCCTATGCAGTATCAACATCTTGTTCGGTACTAGACACTGTCCAGGGCACCATGTCAAGATGTTTTTGTGACTCAGCCGCTCACCACCACCTCGCACGCCATCCTCGGTCTCCTCTCCCTCCGGTCGTGGACCACCTACGAGCTGGCCAAACAGGTGCAGCGCTCCCTCGGCTGGTTCTGGCCCCGGGCGGAGCGGAAGCTCTACGACGAGCCCAAACGACTCGTCGCCGCCGGTTTCGCCAGCAGCGAGCGGGAGATGACCGGGGCCCGGCCGAGCACCGTCTACGCCATCACCCGGCGAGGGCGGAACGCGCTCCGCCGGTGGCTCGACGAGCCACCGGCGCCGCCGACGCTCGAGTTCGAAGGGATGATCAAGGTGTTCTTCGCCGACGGCGGGACGTTGGAGCAGCTCCGCGCCAACCTCAGGGTCATCGCCGAGACCGCCGACGCCCGCCTGGCCGAGCTCGGGACGAAGGTCGACGAGCTGGCCAGCGGCGGGAAACCGTTTCCCGAGCGGGTCCACCTCAACACGCTCGGACTGCGATTCATCATCGACCACGAGCACGCCATCAGCTCATGGGCGCGTTGGGCGCTCGAGCAGACCGCGGCCTGGAGCTCGACCTCCGACCCCGGCTCCTGGG
Source organism: Actinomycetota bacterium (assembly GCA_034669165.1). Lineage (GTDB taxonomy): Bacteria > Actinomycetota > Acidimicrobiia > Acidimicrobiales > AC-14 > JAXDMK01. Next base: position 73,394 of record JAXDOC010000024.1, on the reverse strand, counting down.
ACCACCGCCAGGCGTTGTCGTCGCTGTCGCCACCGACGAGCGGTCCCCGAAAACTAGTTATCTGATCGGCATTGTAGGTTTGAGGGATGGAACCCGCCGGCTACGAACCGCCCCTGCGGCGGCTGTTCTGGTTCCCCAACCCGGTCAACGAGGTGTCGGCCCGGCTGGTCGCCGGCGGCGTGGTGATCATGTGCCTGGTCGCCATCGGGCTCGGCCAGCGCTGGCTGACCCTGGTGATCGCCTACGGCTTCCTCGCCCGGGTCCTCACCGGCCCTACCCTCAGTCCCCTCGGCCAGCTCGTCACCCGGGTGATCACCCCCCGCCTGCCGTTCCCGGCTAAGCCCGTCCCCGGGCCGCCAAAGCGCTTCGCCCAGGGCGTCGGCGCGCTCCTCTCGATGGCGTCCGTCGTCCTTACCTTCGGGTTCGACAACTGGACGGCAGGGCGGGTCGTCCTCGCCCTCGTCGTCCCGGCGGCGTTCCTGGAGTCGGTCTTCGGCTACTGCCTGGGGTGCAAGATCTTCGGACTCCTCATGCGCACGGGCGTCATCCCCCGGTCGGTGTGCGAGGACTGCGACGACATCTGGCGCCGGACGGGAGCACCGGCGTGAGCGCCGGGGCCCACCGCTAATCCGGCCCCCGCCGCTCGCGCCCGCGGACTTCGCCGGCCCGCAACCGCCTTTCCCGAATCCGCTCGTTCCGGCAAGTCAACAATCTTGATCAACACACTCCGGAATTGTATTGTCGATTATTCCGATCGAAATAGTTTCGGCCCCTACGCGGCCAGAGGAGGACAGGTACCAACATGAGGAGCCGATGCAGAGCGGTGCTCGCGTTCACAGTGATCAGCGCGGCGCTGCTGGGCGCCTGTGGCGACAGCGGCACAGACACGTCGGCGAGCAGCGACACCACCGCTGGTGGCACCCCCGCAGGGGCGGCCCTACCCGCGGTCGAGCTGTCGATCGTCGGGTTCGCGGTGCCGGAAGCAGCCAACAAGGCGATCGCGGCGGAGTGGAAGAAGACGCCCGAAGGCAAGAACGTCACCTTCAAGACCTCCTACGGCGCGTCGGGCGACCAGAGCCGGGCGGTCGTCGCCGGCCTCAAGGCCGACTACGTGCACCTCTCGGTGGCCAGCGACGTCACCCGCCTGGTCGACGCCGGCCTGGTCGACCCGGCGTGGGACCAGGGCCCGAACAAGGGCGTCGTCTCGTCGTCGGTCGTGGTGTTCGCGGTGCGGGAGGGCAACCCCAAGAACATCAAGACGTGGGCCGACCTGGTGAAGCCCGGCGTGGCCATCGTGACGCCGAACCCGGCGTCGTCGGGCGCGGCCCGGTGGAACGCGCTGGCCGCCTACGGCCAGGTCATCGCCGGCGGGGGCACCGACGAGCAGGCCACGGCCTACCTCGGCTCCTTCTTCAACAACGTCGTGGCCCTGCCGGGCAGCGGCCGCGACGCGACGACGGCGTTCCTGGGCGGAACCGGTGACGTGCTCATGGCCTACGAGAACGAGGCCATCCTGGCCCACCAGAACGGCCAGAAGTTCGACTACGTGATCCCCGACACGACCATGCTCATCGAGAACCCGGGCGCGGTCCTGAAGGCCGCCGACCCGAGGGCCCAGCTCTGGCTCGACTTCGTCCTCAGCGCCAAGGGCCAGGAGCAGTTCGCCCTCAAGGGCTTCCGGCCCGTGACCGCAGGTGTCACCTACGGGGACGTGGAAGGCGCCAACGACCCGGCCCACCCGTTCCCCGAGCCCACCCGCCTCCTCACCGTGGCCAAGGACTTCGAGAGCTGGTCGGCCCTGTCCAAGAAGTTCTTCGCCGAGGAGACCGGCATCGTCACCAAGGCCATCGCCGCCTCCGGGAAGGCCTCCTGACCCTTGTTGCCCTCCCCCCGGACCAGTCGGTGCGCAAGCGCCGGCCGGTCCGGGCGGGAGGGCTCACCCGCGTTTCCGGGCTCGGCCTCGGGGTGGCGATGCTGTGGTTCAGCCTCCTGGTGCTCATCCCGCTCGCCGCCGTCGTGGTCACCGCGGCCGACGGCGGCTGGAGCGCGTTCTGGCACACGATCACCAACGACCAGACGGCGGCGGCCATCCGCCTCACGGTCGGGTTCGCGCTCCTGGTCACCGCGGTCAACGTGGTCATGGGCACCCTCATCGCGTGGGTGCTGGTGCGCGACCAGTTCGTCGGGAAGCGCGCCCTCGAAGTCCTGATCGACATCCCCTTCGCCCTGCCCACGATCGTCGCCGGTCTGGTGCTGCTCTCCCTCTACGGGGTGAACGGCCCCCTGGGCATCGACGTGGCCAACCGGCGCAGCGCGGTCTTCCTCGCTTTCCTGTTCGTCACCCTGCCCTTCGTGGTGCGGACCGTCCAGCCGGTGCTGGCCGAGCTCGACCACGAGGTCGAGGAGGCGGCCCGGTCGCTCGGCGCCAGCCGGTTCACGACGTTCCGCCGGATCATCCTCCCCGCCCTGACGCCCGCCATCGCCGCCGGCGCCGCCCTGTCGTTCGCCCGGGGCGTCAGCGAGTACGGATCGCTGGTGCTGCTCTCGGGCAACCTGCCGTTCAAGACCGAGGTCACCTCGGTCCGCATCCTGAGCAGCATCGAGAACGACAACCCGGCCGGCGCGGCCGCAGTGGCGACGATCCTGCTCGCCATCTCCCTGGCCGTGATCGTGATCCTCGACATCCTGCAACGGAGGGTGGCCCGGCGTGGCTGACGGTGTCCCCGAGGCGGCCGTGCCGGCCGTGGTTCGCCGGTACAAGCCGCGGCCCACCGTCAGCACCTACGTCTTCCGGTTGATCACCACCGCCTACCTGTTCCTCCTGGTGGCGTGGCCGGTGTCGCTGGTCGCCCGCAAGACCTTCGCCGGCGGCCTCGACAACCTGCGGGGCGTGCTCGACGACCCCGACATCGTCCACGCCCTGCGCCTCACCGTCACCGTGGCCGTCATCGCGGTGGTGATCAACACCATCTTCGGCGTCGGCATCTCGATGCTGTTGGCCCGGTACCAGTTCCCCGGCAAGCGGATCCTGAGCGCCCTCATCGACCTGCCCCTGTCGGTGTCGCCGATCGTCGTCGGCCTCGCCCTGATCCTGGTCTACGGAGGTCGGGACGGCTGGTTCGGGCCCACGATCGAGGGCGCGGGATTCCGGGTGATCTTCGCCACCCCCGGCATCGTCATGGCCACGGTGTTCGTGGCCCTCCCGCTGGTCATTCGCGAGGTGGTGCCCGTGCTCGAGGAGATCGGCGTCGAGCAGGAGCAGGCCGCCCACAGCCTGGGGGCGAGCGCCCTGCAGACCTTCCGCCGCATCACCCTGCCGGCCATCAAGTGGGCCATCGTCTATGGCGTCGTCCTCAGCCTGGCCCGGTCGCTGGGCGAGTTCGGCGCGGTCAAGGTGGTGTCGGGCAACGTGCTCGGCGAGACGCGGACGGCGACCCTCGTGGTGGAGGAGAAGTACCTAAACTTCGACCAGGGTGGTGCCTACGCGACGGCCTTCCTGCTCGCCCTGATCTCGGTCGCCTGCATCGTGATCGTCTCCGTTCTCCGACCGAAGGAAGAAGAGCAGTGAGTCCCCAGAGATGAGCCCCCAGAAATGAGCATCGAGGTCATCAACCTCAACAAGCGCTTCGGGAGCTTCGTGGCCCTCGACAACGTGTCGGTGACCATCCCTACCGGGCAGCTCACGGCCCTGCTCGGTCCGAGCGGCGGCGGCAAGTCGACGCTGCTGCGCATCATCGCCGGCCTCGAGCGGGCAGATGAGGGCAGCGTCGAGATCGAAGGGGTCGACGCCACCCACCTCCCGCCCCAGCGGCGGAACGTCGGGTTCGTGTTCCAGCACTACGCCGCCTTCAAGCACCTGTCGGTGTACCGCAACGTGGCCTTCGGCCTCGAGATCCGCAAGCGGCCGAAGGCCGAGATCAAGGAGCGGGTCCACGAGCTGTTGGCGTTGGTGCACCTCGAGCAGTTCGCCGACCGGCTTCCGTCCCAGCTCTCGGGCGGCCAGCGGCAGCGGATGGCCCTGGCCCGGGCGCTGGCGGTCGAGCCCAAGGTGCTCCTCCTCGACGAGCCCTTCGGCGCCCTCGACGCCCAGGTGCGCAAGGAGCTGCGGGACTGGCTGCGCCGCCTCCACGACGAGGTCCACGTCACCACCGTCTTCGTCACCCACGACCAGGAGGAGGCGCTGGAGGTGGCCGACGAGATCGTGGTCATCAACGAAGGCCGGGTCGAGCAGATCGGCTCGCCCGACGACCTCTACGACTCCCCGAGCGGCGACTTCGTCATGCGCTTCCTGGGCCCGGTGACCCAGCTCGGCCCGAAGCTGGTCCGCCCTCACGATCTCGAAGTCCGAGCCGGAACGGCGGTCGCGGACGCGGTCCAAGGTCGCGTCAGTCGGGTCGTACGGGTCGGCTTCGAGGTTCGCCTCGAGATCGCGACCGTCGATCAGGTCGTGGTCGCGACGATGACCCGGACGGAGTACCAGTCCCTCGGCCTCGAGGTCGGGTCAGCGGTGTCTGTGCGGGTGACGAGCGGCGCCCCAACGGTCGACGCGAAGTCGTCCCCGGTGGGAGCGGCGCTGCTTCCCGCGTAGTCAGTCGGTCGGCTGGGGGACGATGCGGATGTAGGGCTTGGGTGCCTTCCACTCGCCGAAGATCTCCTTGGCCTCGTCGTTGGACACCGAGCCGGCGATGATGACGTCCTCGCCCTGCTTCCAGTTGACGGGCGTCGAGACCCGGTGCTTGGCGGTCAGCTGGAGCGAGTCGATGACCCGGAGCACCTCGTCGAAGTTGCGGCCGGTGGTCATCGGTAGACGAGGATGAGCTTGATCTTCTTGTCTGGCCCGATGACGAAGACGTTGCGGACGGTCTGGTTGTCGGCCGGCGTGCGGGACTTGGCGTCGCCGGTGGTCTCGGCCGGCAGCATGCCGTAGAGCTTGGACACGTTGAAGTCGGCGTCGCCGATGATCGGGTAGTCGGGGCGGGCGCCCTGGGTCTCCTCGATGTCGTCCGCCCACCGCTCGTGATCGCCGGTCGCGTCCACCGACAGTCCGATGACCTTCACGTTGCGCCGCTCCCACTCGGGGCTCAGCTTGGCCATGTACCCCAGCTCGGTGGTGCACACGGGGGTGAAGTCCTTGGGGTGGGAGAACAGGACTGCCCACGAGTCGCCGATCCAGTCGTGGAAGCTGATCCGTCCCTGGGTGGTGTCGGCCTCGAAGTCGGGCGCGGTCTGGTTGATCTGAACTGACATCGTCAGGCTCCTCGCTCGTCGTTGTAGCCATTAGTAGTCGAGACGGCGACCCTGCCGCGCCCGCGTCGTGCCCAGCCCGTGCCGACCCACTGTGAGGTGGTGGCGGCGACGGTCGGACGCCTGTTCGACAAGGACCACCGCTGGCGTAACGCCCGACCCGGCCGCGGGGACTGAGAGTCGACCCGCCGGGGCCAAATGGGGGCGATTCGCCATGAGGACAAGAATCACGTCGCTGCTGGTCGCGACTGCGGTCGTTGGTGCGACAGCGGGCTGGGTGGGGATCACCGCCCGGCCGACGCCGTTTTCGACGCCCGCGGCCGCGGGCCGCGACGCGGGCGCGGTGGATGGTGCGGTGCGGGCCGGCCTGAGCCGGTCGCCGGTGTCGTTCGTGGCCAACCAGGGCCGGTGGGACGACGCCGTCTCGTGGGTCGCGTCCGGCACCGAAGCCACCGCCTTCTTCGTCGACGGCGGCGTGCGGTGGGCCCTGGCCGGCACGGACGACGGAGCCGGCTGGGCCGTCGATCAGACCCTCGTCGGCGGCCGGGAGTCCCGGCCCACGGCGTCGGTGACTGCGCCCGGAGTCGTGAGCTACTTCGTCGACGACCGTCACGACGCCGGCCTGCCCACGGCCACCGAGTTGACCCTGGCCGAGGCGTGGCCGGGGGTCGACGTGGTCTGGGCCGGCACTGGCGGGCACATCGAGGCGACCTACCGCCTGGCCCCCGGGGCTGATCCCGGTCAGGTCCGCGTGGCATGGACCGGCGCCGACGCCCTCGCAGTCACCGACGCCGGCCGCCTGTCGGTGAGCACGCCGGTGCGTACCTTCGAGGAGGACGAGCCGTACGCGTTCCAGGAGGTCGACGGGGCGCGTGTGCCGGTGGAGGTCGCCTTCGACCTGGACGGAAGCGCCGCCACCTACGGCTTCCGCCTCGGCTCCTACGACCGCACCCGGCCGCTTGTCATCGACCCGACCACGCTGCTCTACGCCGGCTTCCTCGGCGGCGGGAGCAACGACTCGGCCAAGGCCGTCGCCGTGGATGGCGACGGCAACATCTACGTCACCGGCCAGACCTCGGCCACGTCGACGACCTTCCCCGTCACCCCGGGGGTGTTCGGCACCGAGAGCGGCGGGGGCAGCGACGCGTTCGTGGCCAAGTTCGATCCCACCGGCGACACCCTGGTCTACGCCGGCTTCCTGGGCGGCACCGGTACCGAGATCGGCCAGGGGATCGCCGTGGATGGGGCCGGCAACGCCTCTATCACCGGTTCGACGACCTCGGACGGGGCCACGTTCCCGCTCACGGGAGCGTTCCAGCCGACGGCCGGCGGCGCCGGCGACGCCTTCGTGGCCAAGGTGAACGGCACCGGGACGACGCTGACGTTCGCCAGCTTCCTGGGGGGCAGCGGCCGTGACACCGGCGACGGTATCGCCGTGGACGGGGTCGAGGATGTGTACATCACGGGCAAGACGGGCTCCGGCGCGGCCACCTTCCCCGACACCGCGGGAGTGTTCCAAGCCGCCAACGCCGGAGGGGACGACGCCTTCGTGGCCAAGGTGGAGTCGGACGGCTCCGCCATCGTCTACGCCGGCTTCCTCGGCGGCGCCGGCGACGAGGCCGGCAACGGGATCGCCGTCGACGGCGCCGGGAACGCGTTCGTCACCGGCGAGACGGCCTCGACCGCGGCGACCTTCCCCGACACCGCGGGCGTGTTCGACGGAACACCGGCGGGGGGCTCCGACGCCTTCGTGGCCGAGGTGAACCCGACCGGGTCGGGACTCGTCTACGCCGGTTTCCTCGGTGGCTCCGGTACCGACATCGGCCGGGGGATCGCCCTCGACGGGTCGGGCGATGCCGTTATCGTCGGCGACACCAACTCCACCGCCGCCACCTTCCCGTCGTCGGGAGGTGTGTTCCAGCCCGCCAATGCGGGAGGATTCGACGCCTTCTTCGCCAGCATCAAGCCGAGCGGCGCGGTGCTGAACTACGCCGGCTTCCTCGGCGGGAGTGGGTCCGAGTTCGGCGCGGCCATCGCGGTGGAGGACGACGGCACGACCTACCTGACAGGCCAGACGACCTCGACGGCGGCGACGTTCCCGGACACTCCGGGTGGGTTCCAAGCCGAGAACGCGGGCGGGACCGACGCCTGGGTGGCCCGGGTGGACGACTTCGGCGGGTCCCTCGGCTACGCGTCCTTCCTCGGTGGCACCGGATTCGATGCCGGCAACGGCATCGCCGTCGACGATTCGGGCAACGCCGTCGTCGCCGGCATCTCGTATTCGCCGGCGGCCACCTTCCCGGTGACGCCGGACCTGTTCGGCTCGGCCGACTCGGGTGACTCCGACGCCCTCCTGGGCAGCGTGAAGCCGTCCGGCGCGGTCCTGAACTGGGCCAACCTGCTCGGGGGGACGAGCCACGACTCCGGCAACGGCATCGCCGTCGACGGGGCCGGCAACGCCTACGTCACCGGCCAGACCAGCGCCACCACGGTCACCTTCCCGGCCACGCCCGGGGCGTTCCAGGGCGAGAGCTCGGCCCGGGAGGACGCTTTCGTGGCCAAGTTCGGCCCCAACGGCACTCCCCTGCTCTACGTCAGCTTCCTGGGCGGCACCGGGAACGACTCGGCGAGCGGCATCGCGGTGGACGGGGCGGGAAACGCCTACATCACGGGTCGGACGACCTCGAACAACAACACGTTCCCCGACACGCCGGGCGTGTTCCAAGCCACGAACGGGGGAGCGTCCGACGCCTTCGTGGCCAAGGTCAACCCCACCGGCACGGCCCTGTTGTACGCCGGCTTCCTGGGTGGGTCAGGCGCCGACCTCGGTGCCGGCATTGCCGTCGACGGGGCCGGCAACGCCTACGTCACCGGGCAGGCGACCTCAACCGCGGCCACCTTCCCCGACACTCCGGGGGTCTTCCAGCCGGCGGCGGGCGGAGGCACCGACGCCTTCGTGGCCAAGGTCAACCCGACAGGGTCGACGCTCGTCTACGCCGGGTTCCTGGGTGGGAGCGGCAACGATGCCGCCGGCGGCATCGCCCTGGACGGGGCCGGGAACGCCTATGTGGTCGGTGACACCGACTCGAGCGCGGCCACGTTCCCCGACACCGCGGGTGTGTTCCAGCCGGCGAACGCCGGGGGCCTCGACGTCTTCGTGGCCAAGGTGGGCCCGAGTGGCGGAAACCTCGTCTACGCCGGGTTCTTCGGTGGCGCAGGAAACGAGGAGGGCAGGGCGATCACGGTGGACGGGGCCGGGAACGCCTACATGGTGGGTGCGACCACATCGCCGGCCGCCACCTTCCCGGACACACCCGGGGTCTTCCAGGCGGCGAACGGTGGCGGTTTCGACGCCTTCGTGGCCAAGGTGGGCCCGAGCGGCGGGAACCTCGTCTACGCCGGGTTCCTCGGCGGCAGCGGCAACGAAGCCGGCTCGGGCGTGGCGGTGGACGGGTCCGGGAACGCCTACGTCACCGGCCGGACGACGTCGACGGCCGCCACGTTCCCCGACACTCCGGGTGGGTTCCAAGCCGACAATGCAGGGGACGCCGACGCCTTCGTGGTCGAGGTGGGGGCCACCGGCGCCGCCCTCGTGTACGCCGGGTTCCTGGGCGGCGACAGGGCCGACGGCGGCAGCGGGATCGCAGTCGACGCCGGCGGCGACGCCTACATCACCGGCCAGACGTCATCCAGGGCGGCGACCTTCCCCGACACGGGCGGCGTCGGCCAAGCCGAGAACGCCGGCGGGACCGATGCTTTCGTGGCCAAGGTGGCGGGGCCGTTCGCCAGCCCGCAGTGCACCCAGACCGTCACCGGCGACGTGGTCGGCCCGTTGACCGTCAACGCCGGCCAGTCCCTCTGCGTCACCAATGCCCGAGTGGCCGGAGGCATCGCGGTCAACGCCGGCGGGGCGGTGCGGGTCGTCAACTCCTCCCTCTCCCAGGGCATCGTGGCGACCGGGCCGGTGGCTTTCAGCGTGTGTGGCTCCCAGATCTCGGGACCGCCGAGCATCCCGGGGAAGGGGGTCATGGTCACCGGGGCCACCGGGACCCCGCGCGTCGGCGACCCGTCGAGCGGCTGCGGGCTGAATCGGGTGGCGGGCGATGTCACGCTCAACGGGAACACGGTCGGTCTCGTACTGGGGAGCAACATCGTCTCGGGCAATGTCACGGTGAACAACAACTCCGGGGCGACCGTGGTGCGGGCCAACACGGTCTACAAGACCCTGGCCTGCACCGGGAACGTGCCCGCTCCCACCAATGGTGGCCAGGCCAACTCGGCTGCGGCCAAGACCGGGCAGTGCTCCGCTCTGTAGTCGTGGGAGGTCAGTCGGCGGGAAGGCCAGGCGTTGCTCCCACCAGGCCGTGTTGCATGGCGCGCATGGCGGCGGCGGCGCGGTTCGACACACCGAGCTTGGTGTAGATGCGCTCGACGTGGTTGCCGACCGTCTTGGGGCTGATCCCCAGCCGGTGGGCGATGCCCTTGTTGGGCAGCCCCTGGGCCAGCAGGCCGAGGACGTCGGCCTCCCGGGAGGTGAGACCGGCCGGGCCCCCGGCCCGGGAACGACTCCCCTCGTGGCCCACCGCGGCCAGCACCGCGTCGGTGGCGGCGGGGTCGAGGCGGCCTTCGCCGGCGTCCCTGCGCAGCTGGCGGGCGGCATCCCCGTCGGTCATCGGGCCCCGATGCGGGCGGGGTTGGGTCATGGCGTGGTAGGCGTCGGCCGCGGCCAGAACCCGGGCGGGCACCGAGAGCATCGGCCCGCCGACCCCACGGTGGTAGCCGGAGCCGTCCATGCGCTCGTGGTGGGTCGCGGCCAGCAGCCCGATCCGGCGCAGCGGTTCGGGCCGGTTGAAGATGCGCTCCACGTAGTAGACGTGCATCCGCATCCGCTCGCGGTCGCTGCTGGTGAGCGAGCCGGGCTTGTCCCAGACCGACCCGGGCACCCCGAAGCGACCCACGTCGTGGACGAGGGCGGCCCGGCGGGCGAGCGTGGCCTGGTCGGGCGGCAGGTGGAGGTGCGCGGCGGCGGCCGCGACCAGCTCGGCGGTACCCCGGCCGTGGCCGGCGAAGAACGGGCAGCGGAGGTCGCAGAAGTCGGCGATGGCCTCCAGCACCCGGTCGAGCTCGTCGTCGGTGAGGGGTGGCCGCTCGACGGGCTCGGCGTCGAGGACCCGGTCGATCGTGTCCTCGTCGAGGCCTGCGAAGAGCGCCTCCGGGTCGGGCTCGACCGCGGCCGCGATGGCGGGGTCGAAGTGGGTGCCACTCCTCGCCCGGACCATCTCGACCGCCTCGTCGACGCCGGCCGTGCGGTGGAAGACCTCGCAGGCCTCGGCGATGTGGGACACCCGGGCCGAGAGGGCGAGGGCATCGCCGGACAGATCGCCGGGGACGCCCTTTCCGTCCCACCGGGCGTAGGACTGCTCGATGCCGGCTCGGACGTCGGCGCTCAGGCCCAGCCGATCGGCGAGCTCACCGGCCGCCGAGCAGTGGCTGGCCATCTGCTCGACCATGCCCCGCCCGCCGGTGGCCATGAGCCCGACCGCCTGCCGGGCCCGGTTGAAGGCCGATGTCCCGGCCCCGGCCCGCCGCAGCATGAACACCATCGCCGGGAAACCGGCCAGGTCGATCTCGACCGCCCCGGCCCGAAAGGCGATGTCGTCTCCGAAGAGCGTCGCCGCCTCGTTCCCGTAAACCGGGCACCCCACGTAGGTGAGCATGCTCACGTCGTAGAGCGTGGCCAGCTCGTCCGGGTCGAGGCCCAGCCGCCCGCCGAGGCGCATGCCGATCCTCGCCGCCCGCAGCATGTGCTCCGCGGGCTGGCCGAAGCCGAGGTCGGTGGCCAGCGAGAGCGACACCAGCACGTCGGTGAGGCGAACGCCCGAATCAGGCATGACCCGACCCTACCGGCGGGCTCCCGGCACGCCGGCGCGGCCCGAGGAGGGGGGGTGAATGCCTCATGTCCGGACCCGGTCCCATCCCTAGGTTTCTCTCCAAGAGCACACCACGGATCATCACCAAGGAGATGACACGATGCCCAAGTACCTCATCGAGCGGACGGTTCCCGGCGCCGGACAGATGGACGACGAAGCCCTGGCCGCCATCGCCACCACGTCCAACGGCGTGCTCCGGGACCTCGGCCCCGACGTCCAGTGGCTCCACAGCTACGTCAGCGACGACAAGATCACCTGCATCTACGTGGCCGCCAACGAGGACATCGTCCGCGAGCACGGCCGTCTGGGCGGCTTCCCCGTCGACATCGTCCACGAGGTGTCGGCCGTCATCGACCCGGTGACCGCAGAACTGCGTGACCGGGCCGCCATCAGCTGACCATCGCATGCGCATGGGGGCCGACGACGACGGGTAGGGGCACCGTCGAAGTCGGCCCCGTGCCTGCCGGGAGGTCAGCGATGGTCGCGTACGGCTACACCCTGTCCAGCGAGGAGCACGGTCCTTCGGACCTGGTCCGCAACGCGGGGAAGGCGGAGGAGCTGGGCTTCGATTTCGCATCGATCTCCGACCACTTCCACCCGTGGGTGACCGCCCAGGGCCACAGCCCGTTCGTGTGGTCGGTGCTCGGGGGGATCGCCGCCACCACCGAGCGGCTGCGGGTAGGGGTGGGCGTCACCTGCCCCATCATCCGCATCCACCCCGCGATCATCGCCCATGCCACCGCCACCACCTCGTTGCTGTTCGACGGGCGGTTCTTCTTCGGCGTCGGGTCGGGTGAGGCCCTCAACGAGCACATCCTGGGCGACCGGTGGCCGCCGCCGGGCGTGCGGCTGGCCATGCTGGAGGAGGCGGTGGAGGTCATCCGGGAGCTGTGGACGGGAGAGACCGTCGACCACCGGGGGAAGTACTACGAGGTCGAGAACGCCCGTATCTTCGACCCGCCCTCTGAGGCGCCGCCGATCGTCGTCTCCGCCTTCGGGCCCAAAGCCATCGCCCTGGCCGCCCGCATCGGCGACGGGTACTGGGGCAACGCCCCCGAGCGGGAGCTGATCGACCGCTACCGCGACGGCGGCGGCACCGGTCCCCGCTACGCCCAGCTCAACCTGTGCTGGGCCGAGGACGAGGAGTCCGCCCGCAAGACCGTCCACCAGGTGTGGCCCAACGGCGGCGTCCCCGGGCAGTTGTCGCAGGACCTGCCCACGTGGACCCACTTCGAGGAGGCGGCCCAGACGGTGCGGGAGAAGGACGCCACCAAGTCGGTGCCGTGCGGGCCCGACGTGGAGCCGGTGGTCGACTCCGTGCGCCAGTTCCTCGACGCCGGGTTCGACCACCTCTACTTCCACCAGGTCGGCCCCGACCAGGACGGGTTCTTCCGGTTCTGGACGGAGCACCTCCAGCCGGCCCTGGCCGACCTCGACGCCGGGTAGGCGCCCACCGACGAGTTTCCCGGCCCCGGCTCGTCGTACTCGGGAGGACCACGACCCTGAGGAGCGCGCCCTGATGACTTCCGTAGACCTCCAACCGGCCGCCCGGCGGATGGCGGATCTGATCGCCAACGTCCCCGACGACCGCCTCGACGGGCCGACGCCGTGCCCCGACTACACCCTGCGCGACCTGGTCGAGCACGTGGACGGATTGTCGCTCGCCTTCGCCGCGGCCGCGGCCAAGGACGTCGGCCAGCTCACGGAGGGGGCGCCGGCGGGCGACGGCCAGCGGTTGGCCGACGGCTGGCGCACCCGCATCCCCCAGCAGCTGGCGGCCATGGCCGCGGCCTGGCAGGACCCCGACGCCTGGCAGGGCATGACCCGCGCCGGAGGGATCGACCTGCCGGGCGAGGTGGCGGGCGTGGTCGCCCTCGACGAGCTGGTGATCCACGGCTGGGACGTGGCCCGGGCCAGCGGCCAGGACTACGACTGCGACCCGGCGGCACTGGAGGCGATCCACGGCTTCGTGGCCGAGGTCGCGGCCGCGGGTGAGGAAGGTCGCCAGGGCCTGTTCGGCCCGCCGGTGGACGTGGACGACTCGGCCCCCCTGCTCGACCGGGTCATCGGCCTCACCGGCCGCGATCCCGCCTGGTCACCTGCCTGACCGCGGCTGGTCGGGCCGGAGCGAGGCGTCTTTGTCGCGCCTGGGTCGCCTGGCGACCCGAACGCGCCAAAGACCGGCCGGTGGGCTGTCGGAGGCGGCCGCGGCCCGGGCCTGGTTACCGGCTTGATCACGAACTGGTGACGCCTCCAGCCCTCAGGGGGCGCTTTCCGTCACCGGTTCGGGTAGGAAGGCGGGGATGGCTGACCCCCAGGAGCGGCTGAAGACCTACCGGGCCAAGCGGGACTTCGCCGTCACCGCCGAGCCGGCCGGGGGCGCGGAGGTGGCGGTGGCGGCGCCGGCGGCCCGGTTCGTGGTCCAGCGGCACCGGGCCAGCCGGCTGCACTACGACTTCCGGCTGGAGGTCGACGGGGTGCTGGCCAGCTGGGCCGTGCCCCAGGGGCCGACCCTCGACCCCAAGGCCCGGCGGCTGGCCGTCCACGTGGAGGACCATCCCATCGAGTACTTCGACTTCGAGGGCGTCATCCCCAAGGGCTCGTACGGCGGGGGCGACGTGATCGTGTGGGACTGGGGGACGTGGCAGCCGTCCCGTCCCGCCGACGCCGACGCGGCCGCCGCCATCGACCAGGGCGAGCTCCACTTCGACCTCCAAGGGGAGAAGCTGGCCGGACGGTTCGTGCTCGTCCGGACGGACCGGGACAAGGACAAGGGGGGAACCAAGGGATCCGGCAAGGAGCAGTGGCTGCTCCTACACAAGAAGGACGAGCACGCCCAGCCCGGATGGAACCCGGAGGAGCACCCCCGGTCGGTCAAGACCGGCCGCACCAACGACGAGGTGCTGGCTGCCCCCGACGTGGAGTGGCACAGCGACCGGCCCGCGGCCGAGGCCGCCGTCCAGTTGGGCAGCGGCCCGCCGCCCACGTGGGACCCGCCCACCGCCGAGGAGCTGGCCGCCCTCGACGCCCTGGGCAAGGCCGGCACCTGGGCCCTCCAGGGCCAGGAGCTCAAGCTCACCAACCTCGACAAGGTGCTCTTCCCGGGCCGAGAGGGTGAGGCGCCCGTCACCAAGCGGGAGCTCATCCGCTACCACGCCCAGGTGGCGCCGTTCATGCTCCCTTACCTGTACGACCGGCCCGTCAACCTCAACCGGTTCCCCGACGGGGCGGACAAGCCCGGCTTCTGGCACAAGGAGGTGCCGAGCCACGCCCCCGAGTGGCTGACCCGGTGGCGTCGCGACGACGTCGACCCGGGCGAGACGGCGTTGTACTTTGTGGTCGACAGCGTCCCCGCTCTCGCCTGGATGGCGAACTACGGCGGCCTCGAGTTGCACGCCTGGACCTCGCGGCTGCCCGACGTCCACCAGCCCACCTGGGCCCTCATCGACATCGACCCGGGACCCAAGGTGACCTTCGACGACGTGGTCGTCCTGGCCCGGCTCTACCGGACCGCGCTGGAGCACCTGGGCGTGGCCGGGATGCCCAAGGTCACCGGCAAGCGGGGCATCCAGATCTGGGTGCCGATCGCCGACGGGTACTCGTTCGCCGACACCCGCAAGTGGGTGGAGAAGGTGTCGCGGGCGGTGGGCGCGACCGTCCCCGAGCTGGTCAGTTGGGAGTGGGAGACGAACCGCCGCCACGGCCTGGCCCGCCTCGACTACACCCAGAACGCGATCAACAAGACCCTGGTGGCCCCGTTCAGCGCCCGCCCCGCGGCGGGGGCGCCGGTATCGGTGCCGATCGAGTGGGACGAGCTCGACGATCCCGACCTCCGCCCCGACCGGTGGACGATCCGTACGGTCCTCGACCGGCTGGCGGCCGTCGGCGACCCCCTCCATCCCCTGATCGGCCGCCAGCAGCAGCTGCCGGATTTCTAAGGCGATGGCGTCGATCGTGGTGTGCGGGGGGAGCGTGATCGGGCTGGCGTCGGCCATGATGCTGGCCCGAGACGGGCACCGGGTCACCGTCCTCGAACGGGATGCCGCGCCCCCGCCGCCCGACAGCGCCGCCGCCGCGTGGGACGGGTGGTCGAGGCCGGGCGTGGCCCAGTTCCACCAGCCCCACAACCTCTTCTCCCGGGCCCGGCTCGTCCTCGACGAGGAGCTGCCCGGCGCGGTGGGTCGGTTGGTCGACGCGGGGTGCGTGTGGATCGACCTCCTGGCCATGGGACCTCCGTCGCTCGACAAGACCCCGCTGCCGGGCGACGAGCGGTTCCCGTTCGTCACCGGCCGGCGGCCGGTGATCGAGGCGGTGCTGGCGGCCGCCGCGGCCGAGGAGGAGGGAGTCGACATCCGACGGGGGGTCGCGACCGCCGGCCTGCTGACCGCGGGCGAGGTGATCCCGGGCGTGCCCCATGTGGTCGGCGTGCGCACGACCGAGGGTGAGGAACTGGCGGCCGACCTCGTCGTCGACTCCACCGGCCGCCGCACCCGGCTGGCCGACTGGCTGACGGCCGTGGGCGCCCGTCCTCCCTACGTCGAGTCGGAGGACTTCGGGTTCGTCTACCACACCCGCTATTTCGCGGGACCGAGGCTGCCCCGCACGCTGGCGCCGCCGGTCGCCGAGATCGGCACCATCTCCCTGCTCACCATCCCCGGGGACAACAGCACCTGGTCGGTGACGGTGTGGGCGGCGTCGGCCGACACCGCCCTCCGGGGCCTGAAGGACGCCGACCGCTTCACCGCCGTGGTCAAGGCCTGCCCGCTGCAACGGGGCTGGCTGCGAGGAGACCCGATCACCGACGTCCTCACCATGGCCGGCGTGCTCGACCGCTACCGGCGGTTCGTCGTTGACGGCCGGCCGGTGGCCACGGGCGTCGTCGCTGTGGGCGACGCGTGGGCGTGCACCAACCCGTCGGCCGGGCGGGGCATCACCGTCGGGCTGATCCACGCCCAAGGCCTGCGCCACGCGGTGCGATCGCGGGGCGTGGACGACGCCGAGGGGCTGGTGCGGGCTTTCGACCAGGTGACGGAGGAGCAGGTCGCGCCGTACTACTGGAACCAGATCCGGGCCGACCGCCGGCGGATGGCGGAGATGGGCGCCCTCCGCCGGGGCGAGGAGCCGCCCGCCGCCGACCCGACGGCGGTGGCGGTGGGTGCGGCCGTCTACCAGGACCCGGTCGTGTTCCGGGGCTCCCTGGAGACGGCCATGTGCCTGGCCCTGCCCGAGGAGGTCTTCGCCCGCCCGGGTTTCATGGACCGGGTGCGGGCGGTCAGTCCCGGACCGCCCATGCCCATGCCCGGCCCCGACCGGAAGGAGCTGCTCGAGCTGCTGGCCTAGCCCCGGGCGTAGGTGAGCGACAGGACGCCGGTGCTGAACGTCGTGGAGTCGACCAGCTTCAAGGGGATGTGACCGCTGCCCTCGCCCCGTTGTCGGTCGGCAGTGAGACGGCGGCGGCGGCCGGAACTCATCGGCCCGTCCGCGTTAGCGTTCGTCCACGGTGGCCGGCACCCCTCCTCGTCTCCCCCAGGCCAAGACCCGGCTGACGATCGGGGCGGCTGCGGGCGCCGTCGTGTTCGCCGGGGCCATGAGCCAGGCCCCGTGGCAGGTGGCCTCCCTCCTGGGCTGGGACACGGCCGCCGTCATCGTGGTGGCGTTGGTGCTCCTCGTCGTCTGGCGCTGCGACAGCGCGGCCACCCACACCCTGGCCCGGCCGGAGGACAACTCCCGGGGCGCAACCGACCTCATCGTGCTCCTGGCCGGTCTGGCCAGCCTGGTGGGGGTCGCCCTCGCCCTCCTCAAGGGGGCCCACACCGACGGCCCGGCCAAGGCGTGGATCACGGTCCTCGCCGTCGCCAGCGTGGTCCTGTCGTGGCTGGCGGTACAGACGGTCTTCACCTTGCGCTACGCCCACCTCTTCTACTCCGACGACGGCGGCGTCGGCGGCGTCGACTTCAATGGCGACAAGGAACCCGACTACCGGGACTTCGCCTATCTGGCCTTCACCATCGGCATGACCTACCAGGTGTCGGACACCGACCTCACCACCAAGGTCATGCGCCGGACGGCGACCCGCCAGGGTCTGCTGTCCTACGTCTTCGGGACCTTCGTGGTCGCCATGACCATCAACGTGGTCGCCGGCCTGGTGAAGTGACCGGCCGGTCCTAGTGGGCCCAGGCGTGGCCGGGGGGGTAGACGGCGGTGATCTTGCGGACGGTGCCCGACTGGGAGCGCATGACCAGTGACTCGGTGGTGACGCCCCGGGCGTCGTAGCGGACGCCCCGGCACAGCTCGCCGTCGGTGATGCCGGTGCAGGCGAAGAAGCAGTTGTCGCCCCGGACGAGGTCGTGGGTGCCGAGCACCCGGTCGGGGTCGATGCCGGCGTCGATGACCTGCTGGCGCTCCTTTTCGTCCTTCGGCCACAGCCGGGCCTGCATCTCGCCGCCCATGCACTTGATGGCGGCGGCGGTGATGACCCCCTCGGGGGTGCCGCCGATGCCGAAGAGGATGTCGCCGGCGGCGTCGGACCAGCCGGTGGAGATGCCGCCGGCCACGTCGCCGTGCTCGATGAGACGGATGCGGGCTCCCGCCTCCCGGATCTCGGCGATGAGGTCGGCGTGGCGGGGGCGATCGAGGACGACGGCGGTGATGTCGCTCACCGGCAGCCCCAGGGCCTGGGCCACCGCCTGGAGGTTCTCGCGCGGCGGGCGGTCGATGTCGATCGTCCCTTTGGCCTCGGCCCCCACCGCGATCTTCATCATGTAGAAGCAGGGGCCGGGGTCGAACATCGTGCCCCGCTCGCTGGCCGCGATCACCGACAGGGCGTTCGGCCGGCCCAGGGCGGCGAGGGTGGTGCCCTCCACCGGGTCGACGGCGATGTCGACCTCGGGCGAGCCGCCCAGGCCCAGCTCCTCGCCGTTGAAGAGCATGGGGGCCTCGTCCTTCTCCCCCTCGCCGATCACGACCACCCCGGTCATCTGGACACTGTTGAGGAAGAGGCGCATGGCCTCCACCGCGGCCCCGTCGGCCTCCTCCTTCTCCCCCCGCCCCATCCACCGGGCCGCGGCCATGGCTCCGGCCTCGGTGGCCCGGACGAACTCCATGGCCAGGTTGCGGTCGGGCATGCGTGTCGGCGCAGGGGTCACCTTCGGACCTTACCCGGGCCGCCAAAGGCTCCGAACGGGGCAAGATGGCCGTCATGGTCGTCGTCGGACGGGAGCCGCTGTCGGTGGCCGACGTGGTGGCGGTGGCCCGCGGCGGCGAGCGGGTGGAGGCGGCGGCCGACCTCGACCTGGGCATGGCCGCGGCTCGGTTGATCGTGGAGCGGGCGGTCGACGAGGGGCGGACCGTCTACGGGGTGACCACCGGCTTCGGCGCCCTGGCGTCGACGAGGGTTCCCGTCGAGCATGCGGCCCAGGTGCAGTACGCCCTGGTCCAGAGCCACGCCGCGGGCATGGGAACCGACGTCGACCGGGAGGTGGTGCGGGCGATGCAGGTGCTCAAGGCCCGGACCCTGGCCGCGGGGACATCGGGTGCCCGGCCCCTGCTGGTGCGGGCGATCATCGACCTCCTGAACGCGGGGATCACACCGGCCGTGCCCGAGATGGGATCGCTGGGGGCCTCCGGCGACCTCGCCCCTCTGGCCCACGCCGCCATCGTCCTGCTCGGCAACGGGTGGGTGCTCGACCTCGAAGGCCGACGGACCGACGCGGGGCCGGCCCTGGCCGCGGCCGGGCTGGAGCCGATCCGCCTCGAGGCCAAGGAGGGGCTGGCCCTGCTCAACGGCACCGAAGGCATGCTCGCCCACCTGTGCCTGGCCCTGGCCGACCTCGACATCGTGCTGCGCACGGCCGACGTCACCTGCGCCCTGAGCGTGGAGGCGCTGCGGGGCACCGACGCCCCCTTCGCCGGCCGCATCCAGGCCCTACGCCCCCACGCCGGGCAGGCGGCCAGCGCGGCCAACCTCCGCCGCCTGCTGGCCGGGTCGCCGATCGTCGAGTCCCACCGGGACATCGACCACGCGGTGCAGGACGCCTACTCCCTGCGGTGCGCGCCCCAGGTCCACGGGGCGGCCCGGGACGTGGTCGAGTGGTGCCGGCGGGTGGTGCTGGTGGAGCTGGCGTCGGTGACCGACAACCCGGTGGTGTTCCCCGAGACCGATGACGTGGTGTCCACCGGCAACTTCCACGGCCAGCCGTTGGCGTACGCGGCCGACTTCGCCACCATCGCCCTGGCCGACCTGGCCTCGATCGTCGAGCGCCGGGTGGACCGGCTCATGGACCCGGCCCGGTCCGACGGGCTGCCGCCCTTCCTGGCGCCGGAGGCGGGAGTGAACTCGGGCTTCATGCTGGCCCACTACACCGCCGCGGCCCTGGTCAGCCGGCTGCGGGGGCTGGCGACGCCGGCGTCGTGCGACTCGGTGTCCACCTCCGCCGGCCAGGAGGACCACGTGTCGATGGGGTGGAACGCGTGCCTGTCACTGCGGTCAGCCGTCACCGACGCCATGCGGGTGGTGGCCATCGAGCTGGTGTGCGCGGCGGAGGCGGTCGAGCTGCGGGGACTGGCGCCGGCGCCGGCCACCGGGGCGGTGTTGGCGTGCCTTCGTGAGCGAGTCCCCCGGATGGACGTCGACCGCTTCCTGGCGCCCGACCTGGCCGCGGCCGAAGAGCTGGTGCGCAGCGGGGAGATCCTGCGCTCGGTGCCGGTGGAGCTGGATTGAGAGCGCCCCGGGGTCCGGAGCGCACCTGCCGCGGGTGGGCCCAGGAGGGGGCGCTGCGGTGCCTGATGAACAACCTCGACCCGGAGGTGGCCGAGAAACCCGACGAGTTGGTCGTGTACGGGGGGCGGGGGAAGGCGGCCCGGTCGTGGGAGGCGTTCCACGCCATCGTCCGCGAGCTCACGGTGTTGGAGGACGACCAGACGCTGCTGGTGCAGTCGGGCAAGCCGGTGGGGGTGTTCCGGACCCATCCCATGGCGCCCCGGGTGCTGCTGGCCAACTCGCTGCTGGTGCCGGACTGGGCCACGTGGGACGAGTTCTGGCGGCTGGAGGCGTTGGGGCTGACCGCCTACGGGCAGATGACGGCCGGGTCGTGGATCTACATCGGGACCCAGGGGATCCTGCAGGGGACGTTCCAGACGTTCGCGGCGGTGGCTGACGCCCATTTCGGCGGCTCGCTGGCGGGGCGGATCGTCTTGACGGCCGGCCTCGGCGGCATGGGGGGTGCCCAGCCGCTGGCCGTCACCATGAACGGCGGGGTGGCGCTGTGCGTCGACGTCGACCCGTCCCGGGTGGCGCGGCGGGTGGCGGAGGGGTACCTCGACGAGCGGGCCGACTCGGTGGACGACGGGGTGCGGCGGTGTAGGGGCGCCGCCCGAGACGGGCGGGCGTTGTCGGTGGGCGTGGTTGGGAATGCGGCCGACGTCTTTCCTTCGTTGCTGGCCGCCGGGTTCGAGGGGGACGTGGTCACCGACCAGACGTCGGCCCACGACCCGTTGCACGGCTACGTCCCCAGCGGGATGTCGTTGGAGTCGGCGGTGGCCCTGCGGGCGGCATCGCCGGACGAGTACGTGGTGCGGGCCCGGGCCGCGATGGCTGTGCACTGCGAGGCCATGGTGGGCTTCCTGCGGGCGGGCGCCGTCGTCTTCGACTACGGGAACAACCTGCGGGGCGAGGCCCGGGCGGGCGGGTTCGCCGACGCCTTCGAGTATCCGGGTTTCGTGCCCGCCTACCTGCGGCCGCTGTTCTGCGACGGCAAGGGGCCGTTCCGGTGGGTGGCCCTGTCGGGCGACCCGGCCGACATCGCGGTAACCGACGCGGCGGTGGCGGCCGCCTTCCCCGACGACCCGTTGTTGCAGCGGTGGTTGGAACTGGCGCCGGCCCGGGTCCGGTTCCAGGGCTTGCCGGCCCGCATCTGCTGGCTGGGGCTGGGCGAGCGGGACCGGGCCGGCGTGCTGTTCAACGACCTCGTGCGCCGGGGCGACGTGAAGGCGCCCATCGTCATCGGGCGCGACCACCTCGACGCGGGGTCGGTGGCGTCGCCCTATCGGGAGACGGAGGCCATGGCCGACGGGTCCGACGCCATCGCCGACTGGCCCATCCTCAACGCGCTGCTGAACACCGCCTCGGGAGCGTCGTGGGTGGCCGTCCACCACGGCGGCGGGGTGGGGATGGGCAAGTCGATCCACGCCGGGGCCCAACTGGTGGTCGACGGGTCGGCCGAGGCCGGCCGCCGGGCCGAGCTGATGCTCTGGAACGACCCCGCCACCGGCGTCATGCGCCACGCCGACGCCGGCTACGAGCGGGCCCGGGAGGTGGCGGCCGAGAAGGGTGTGCGGGTGCCGATGGCCGATGGCTGACGGGGATCTCGTCGTGCGGCGGGCGGGGCGGGTGTTCGGGTACTCGGACGGGCCGTTGGCGATCGTGGTGCGAGACGGGGTGGTCGAGCGGGTCATCGCCGACGGCGAGGTGGATGTCGACCTGCCCGAGCTCGACGCCGGCGGGCGGGCGGTGATCCCCGGCTTCGTCGACGCCCACACCCACCTCGTCTTCGCCGGCGACCGGTGCGACGAGTTCGAGGCCCGGCTGGCGGGACGGCCCTACGCCGCCGGGGGGATCATGCGGACGGTGGCCGCCACCCGGGCGGCGACGTTCGACGAGCTGGTCGAGGGGGTGGTCGGGCGGGCGGCGACGGCGTTGGCCACCGGGACCACCACCATCGAGGTCAAGTCGGGCTACGGGCTCGACGTCGCCCACGAGCGGCGGCTGCTGGAGGCGGTGGCCGCGGCCGATGCCCGCACCCCAGTGGATCTCGTCCCCACCTTCCTCGGCGCCCACCTGGCGCCCGACTCGGAGTACGTCGACCTGGTGGTGGACGAGATGCTGCCCGCCTGCGCCGACCTGGCCGTGAGCTGCGACGCCTTCTGCGACGAGGGGGCGTTGACCGTCGACCAGGCCCGGCGGGTGCTGGAGGCGGGGCGGCGCCACGGGCTGGCCCCTCGCATCCACGCCGAGGAGCTGGCCCACACCGGCGGGGCCCGGCTGGCGGCGGAGCTGGGCTGCCTGTCGGCCGACCACCTGGTGCACGCCGACGAGGCCGACGCCTGGGCCCTGGCCGGGGCCGGCGTGGTGGCCGTGCTCCTGCCGGCCACGTCGTTCTGCCTGCGGTCGGGCTACGCCCCGGCCCGGATGCTGCACGATGTGGGGGTGACGCTCGCCCTGGCCACCGACTGCAACCCGGGGACGTCGAACACCACGTCAATGCCGTTCGTCATCGCCCTGGCGTGCAGCGCCTACGGGCTGACGGTCGACGAGGCGGTGCGGGCGGCGACCGAGGGCGGGGCGTCGGCCCTCGGCCGGCAGGACATCGGCCACCTGCGGCCCGGTGCCGCGGCCGACCTCGTCGTCCTCGACACCGACCAGTGGGCCGACCTCGCCTACCGCCCGGGAATGCCCCTGATCCACACGGTCGTGAAGGGCGGGCGAGTCGTTTGACCTCTCCGTCGACCGACTGGCCCACGGCGGCGGCGTGGCTGGCCCGGGGGAGCGACGACCCCGACGCCCTGGTGGTGGCGGGCGTCCCCCTGGTGGAGCATGCGGTGACGGCGGGCTCGCGGTACGACCTGGCCCCGGCCGCGATCCGCCAGCGGCTGGCCAAGCTGTCCACGTGGCAGAGCCAGCGGCGGGTCGACCTCGACCACGTCGAGGTCCGCGACCTGGGCGACGACGGGCGGCCCCCGCCCCTCGCCGCCCCCCTCACCGTCCTCGTCGGCGGGCACAACGGCGTCACGTTCCACGCTCTCGCCGGCGCCGAGCTCGACCGGATCGGCCTGCTCACGCTCGACGCCCACCACGACGTCCGCCCCTACTCGCCGGGCGCGGTTGGCAACGGGTCGCCGGTGCGGGCGCTGATCGACGCCGGTCTGCCCGGAAGCAACGTCGTCCAGGTCGGCATCCACGGCTTCTCCAACTCCCGGGCCCACCACGAGTGGTGCCTGGCCGCGGGGATCACCGTCCTCGGCCCCGGCCGGCTGGAGGACGTGCCCGACCTGCTCGACATCCTCGCCGGGCGGTGCGACGCCATCTACGTCGACATCGACCTCGACGTCCTCGACCGGGCCTTCGCCCCCGGCTGCCCCGGGTCTCGGCCGGGCGGCGCCCGGCCGAATGAGGTCTTCGACGCCGCCTTCGCCGCCGGCGCCCACCCGTCGGTGCGGGCGGTCGACATCGTGGAGGTCGACCCGTCGGCCGACGTGGCCCATGTCACCGTCGACGCCGCCGCCCTCACCCTCCTCAACGTCGCCGCCGGCTATGCCACCCGACGCTGAAGGGCCACCCGCCGGTAGCGACTCGGTGCTCCTGGTCGACGCGGCCAACGTGGTCGGGTCCCGACCCACCGGGTGGTGGAAGGACCGGGCGGGAGCGGCCCGCACGTTCGTCGACCGGCTGCGGGCGGCGGTGGCCGACGGGCGGGTGCCCACGCCGGTGGTGGTGGTCCTCGAAGGCGCCGCCCGCCGGGGCGTGGAGGAGGGGACGGCGGACGGGGTGGAAGTGGTCCACGCCCGGGGTGAGGGCGACGACACCCTCGCCGCCCTGGCCACGGCCCTGGCCGGGTCGGGGCAGGTGGTGAAGCTGGTGTCGGCCGATCGGGAGCTGGGCCGCCGGGCGAGGCAGGCCGGCACCGACGTCGTCGGCCCGAACTGGCTCCTCGACCGGCTGGACGAGCCCTGAGCGGCGACTGCGGCCTCGGCCGCGGGCGGGGGCGGCGGGGGCGACTTCTTCTCCCGGGCCACCAGGAAGGAGGCGATGCCGAAGCCGCCCAGGAACCCGCCGATCACCCCCGTGGCCAGCACCAGGCCCGACACCCCGCCCCCCGGGCCCCCTCCGCCGACCGCCACCGCCGGCGGGCCGGCGCCGGCCGCGTCCGCCACCGTGGGATCGGCGTCGTCGCCCACCACCACCAGCACCGCCGGAACGTTGTCGAGGGCGTAGGGTCGGCCGGGTGGCGGTCGAGGACGACGTCGACGCTCTGTACGCGGCCGACCCAGACGGGTTCGTCGCCGCCCGCCAGGCCCTGGCCAAGCGGCTGAAGGCGGAGGGTGACAAGGCGGGGGCGGCGGAGGTGGCCGCCCTGCGCCGGCCGACGGCCGCGGCGTGGGCGGTGAACCAACTGGCCCGTCGTCACGGCGGCGAGGTGGCCGGGCTGGTGGCGCGGGGCGACGACCTGCGCCGGGCCCACGAGCGGCTGCTGGCCGGGGGCCGGGACGACGACACGGTGGCCGCCGGGCGGCGGCGGCGGGAGGCCATCGCCGACCTGGTCGACCAGGCCGCCGCCATCCTCACCGAGTCGGGCCGGGCGGCCGACGCCCACCGGGACGCGATCTCGGCCACCCTCGACGCGGCGTCCCTCGACCAGGCCGCGGGGGCCGAAGTGGTGGCCGGGCGCTTGTCGAAGGAGCTCGAGCCGCCGAGCGGGTTCGGCGAGCTCGACTGGTCGGCGGCACCGGCTCCCGCCCGCCGACCGCCGCCGGCGAAGGCGCCACCGGTGGGCCGCAAGGAGAAGTCGAACGCGGGCCCGGCGCCGGCCGACGACGGGGCGGAGCCGGCGGCTGCGGAACGGGCTCGGCGGGCGGACGAGGCCCGCCAGCGGGCGACGATGGCCCGCACCGCCGCCGCCCGGGCCCGCGCCCTCGCCGACCAGGCCCGCGACGCGGCCGACCAGGCCGACGCGGAACGCGAGCGCTTGGAGGAAGAGGTGATCCGGGCCCGCAAGACCGCCGTCGACTCCCGCCGCACCGCCCGCGAGCTACGCGACGCGGCCCAAGAGGCCGAACGCCAGGCCACCGCCCTCGAAGCCGCCGCCGGCCCCTGACGCAGCCGGTTGGGTGTGTAGTTGTGTCGGCTCTACCGACGCGACTGCACAGTCGACGTGCGCCGGCGCCCGACCGCGGGACGGAAACTGGCAACCGGTGACGGTTGACCGCCCTAGGTGCGGTCTTCCGTCACCAGTTCGCCGGGGGTCGGGCCGTCGGGCCGGCGGGCCGCTGGCCGTCAGCCGGAGATGAGGCTGGCCAGGGCCCAGATGGCGGTGACCAGGCCGATGACGATCATGGTCACGCTCCGACCCAGCGGAGGACGGGGCAGGTCGCCATCCTTGGCCTCCCGAGGGGGACGGGCCAGGGCCAGCACGTTCCCCATCACCAGCGCCCCGCCCAGGGCGAGCAGGAGGTAGGGCAGGAGGTCTTCACCCAGGAACACGAGGCCGAAGCTACCCGCACTTTCTGCTCAAGCCATTTCTGCTCAAGCAAGGGGCGAGAGTTGACGAACAGTTGTGTTAGCGACGGCCCGGGGGGGCCGGTACTCCCAAGGCACCTACGCCGTTACCCGCTGCGCTAGGACTCCCTCCCGGCCCCCCCGGGCCGTCGCCCTCAACCCTCCTGGAATTGTCGCCCTCCGCCCATCAGCTTGGCCGGCCGGCCGAGGACGTCAGCGGGGGGGCGGGGGTCGGGGCCGCCCCGTCGCCCAGGGCCAGGGCCAGGGCGACCGCGTCGTCGCGCGACAGCCGGAGCCCGTCGGCCCAGGCCCGCTCGAAGGTGTCGGCCGCCAGCCCGGCGCGGGCTCGGGCCAGGTCGGCCTCGAAGGCGTCCTGCCGGGGGACGGGGCGGGCGCAGCGGGTGACCGCCCGGTGGGCGACGGCGGCACCCAGCAGCCGGGTCGCGCCCGTCGCGTCACCCCGATCGGCAGCCAACCCGGCCAGCGCCTCCAGCGAGTCGAGGATGCCGGAGCCGTAGCTGATCGCCTGGAACTGCCGCAGCGCCTCCCGGTGGAGCCGCTCGGCCTCGTCCGCCCGCTCCTCGGCCCGGGCGATGGCGCCCTCGGCCCACAGGGTGGATGCGATCACCGGCTGGTTGCCCACCGCCTCCGCCATCGACCGGGCCTCCGCCAGTCGGGCCCGGGCCTCGTCGTGGTCACCGGCCAGGCGGTGGACGTCGGCCCGGCCCAAGACCCACCACGGCTCCATCAGCCGCATGCCCGCCTCCCGGGAGGTGGCGACGGCGGCGTCGAACCACGTGGCCGCCTCGTCGACGTGGCCCATGGCCGCCGCCCGCCGTCCGAGCAACCCGTAGGGCGGGGCCAGGGCGTAGGGCGAGCCCAGGCGGCGGCCGATCTCGACGCTCTCCTCCAGCAGCCGCCCGGCGTTGTCGAAATCGCCCCGGCGCCAGGCCAACTCGCCCTGGGCGTTGAGCAGGAGCCCCGTCCAGCCGATGTCACCCAGCCGGCGGGCGAGGGTGATACCCAGCTCGAGCGCCTCCTCGGCCGCACTGCCGCTGGAGTAGTCGCCCTCCAGCAGGCCTACCCACCCCAGGCACAGCGAGCCCCGGAGCAGGTTGCGGGTGTCGTTGGCCTGGCGGGCGACCTCCAGGGCCTCGACGACGACGGGGCGGGCGGCAGGGGCGGTGCCGTTGGTGACGTCGGCCAGGGCGCGGCTGATCAGGGAGTAGGCCAGGCTCCAGGAGTCGCCCGCTTCCCGGGCCAGGGCCACGCTCTCCTCCAGGAAGCGGTGGGCGGCGTCGCCGTCCTGCCACGACGCCAGCTCGCCCAGCAGGGTCATCGCCCGGGCCGTCCCGACCGCCGACCCCTCGGACCGGGCCAGGGCCAGGGCCTCTTCGACCGCCGGGCTGGCGGTGGCGGCATCGCCCAGGTAGACGGCCATGAAGCCGAGACCCCACAGGGCCTTGGCCCGGACCAGGGGACCAACGTCGGCGCCGATGGCCAGGGCCGCCTCCGTCCACCGCCGGCCCTCCGGGTAGTAGCCCCGGACGTGCCAGTAGAGGGTGAGGGGGCCGGCCAGGCGCAGGGCGTCGTCGCCCAGACCCTGCCCGCACGCCCACTCGAGGGCGGACCGAAGGTTCTCAATCTCGCCGTCGATGCGCTCGAACCACACCTCCTGGTCGGGACCGCTCAGCTCGGGCTCGGCCCGGGCCACCAATGACACGCACCAGCCCAGGTGGGCGCGGCGGGCCGCCCCTTCCTCGCCCGACTCCACCAGCCGGTCGCGGGCGAAGTGGCGGATCGTCTCCAGGAGGCCGAACCGGGCCTGCCCGCCGGAGGTCTGGCTGGACACCAACGAGCAATTGACCAGCCCGATGAGCAGGTCGAGGACGTCGCTGGAATGGACGTCGCTGGAATGGACGTCGCGGAGCGCGCCGATCTCCTCCGCCGCCTCCAGGGTGAAGCCGCCGGCGAAGACCGACAGCCGCCGCAGGAGGGCCTGGTGGCGGACCGTGAGCAGGTCGTGGCTCCACTCCACCGCCCGCTGGAGGCTCTGGTGGCGGAGGTGGCCGGTGCGGGGGCCGAGGGTGAGCAGTCGGAAGCGGTCGTCGAGGCGGGCCGCGATCTGCTCCACGTCGAGGGCGCTCACGCACGCCGCAGCCAACTCGATACCCAGGGGATTGCCGTCGAGGCGGTGGCAGAGCTCGGCCAGGGCGGTCGCGTCGGCGTCGGTGAAGAAGTGGTCGGCCACCACCGCCCGGCTGCGGTCGACGAACAGCCGGGGCCCCTCGTACTCCAGCACCGCCTCGATGGACGTCACCGATCCTGGCTCCGGGGTGGACAGGGCCGGGATCCGCCAGACGACCTCGCCCGGCACGCCGAGGGGCTGGCGGCTGGTGGCCAACACCCACAGGAGGGGGCAGGCCCGCAGGAGGGCGTCGACCAGGGTGGAGGTTGCCTCGAGGACGTGCTCGCAGTTGTCGACCACCAGGATCGCCTCCTGCGGCCGGAGGTGGTCGATCAGGGTGTCGACCAGCGTGTTCGGCTGCGGCTCGACCACGCCCACCGCCGCGGCCACGGCCCGGGCCACCTGGGCCCCGTCGCCCACTGGGGCCAGGTCGACGAACCAGGTCCCGCCGGTGTGGGCGGCCAGCGACCGGCCCGCGACCTCGAGGGCGAGGCGGGTCTTGCCCGACCCCGCCGGTCCGGTGACGGTGACCAGGCGATCGCCCTCCAGCAACCGGCGCACCTCCCCCAGCTCCCGTCCCCGGCCGACGAAGCTGGTGAGCTGGGCGGGCAGGTTGTTGGGCGGCTGAGCGACGCCCGCCGTGGCCCACGCCGCCTCCCGACCCCTGCCCCGGCTGTGCTCCTCCCGCAGGAGCGACCGGTAGAGCGCCTCCGTTTCGGGGGCGGGGTCGACGCCCAGCTCCTCGGCCAGGACGTGACGGCACCACCCGTAGGCCCGCAGCGCCTGGGCCCGGTTCCCGGCCGCCCGGTGGACCTCCATGATCAGGACATGGCTGGCATCGCGGTAGGGGTCGAGGCTGAGCAGCTCCTGGGCCGCGTCGACGGCGCGGGCGGCGTCGCCCACCCTGAGCGACGATCGGGCCAGGACGTCGAGGGCCCGGACCCGCTGCGCCCGCTGGCGGCGACGGGCGGCGTCGAGCCACTCCCCCTCGGCGCCGGCCATGAACGGGCGGCCGGTGATGTCCCGCACGTCGCTGGCGGCGGCGAGGGCCAGCTGCACCTCTCCGTCGGCCCAGGCCGCCTCGGCCGCGTCGGCCGCCGCCGCCGCCGCCTCGACGTCGACCACCACGTCACGCGGCAGGCTGAGCTGGTAGCAGCCGTGGCTGCTGGTGAGAACGTCGGCGGCGGAGAGGCCGGTCGCGCCCAGGAACGCCCGTACCCGGCTCATCACCACCCGCAGGGCGGCCTCCCAGGAAGGGGGCAGGGCGTTGGGCCACAGCACCTCGGCCAGGTGGAAGCGGTCGACGGGACGGGGGCGCTCGAGGACGAGCACGGCGAACGCGAGTCGGGCCCGGGCCCCGCCGAGGCGATTCTCCTCGACCAGGATGTCGTCCGCCTCGATGGACATCCGACCATTGAGAGAGATCCGCACCTGCGGGAAACCCCTTCGGTACGCCCGTCACGCCTGTTCGGAGGGGCCCCACCAGCCTGCCACACCCGGGCGCGCGCCAACAGGGGCCGGGGACGAGCCGATGTGGCGGGCCCACTCGACGGTGGCACCGGCGCGTCGCGCGCCACATCAGCGACACATCCCCAGCTCCCCGTCATCGGCTCCGTCGTACCTGGCCGATGACATGGCGCGTGCTACGTGCGCGTCGTCCCTCCCCGGCACCGTACGGGCCCCGCGCAACCGTCGCGCAACTGCCTGCGTTGCTATCAGGGACCTACACCTGCCAAGATCTGTCGCGCCCCGCCTCGCCTGATCCGCCGTCAGGCGAGCGGGGCGCTCAATTCCGCCGGTCCACCAGGGAACCCGGAGGCCCCGGACGGTCGTCCAACGGGCATGACCAATCGCAGGTGGATCGCCACTGGCCTCGCCTTGGCGGTGGTGCTGACGCTGGCCCTGGCCGCGTGCCGCGAGGAAAAGCCGACGCAAGAGGTCCGCTCCGGCTCGCCCGCCGTCACCACTGTCCCGTCGGTGACGACGATCCCCGGGGAGAGGGGCCCGGCCCACCGCTGGGAGGGCTACACCGTCGGGGCCGACGGGGTCACGCTCACGTTCACCTACTACGCCGGCGTCGAGCCCTGCTCCGTGTTCGACTCGATCGTGGCCGAGGAGGGGCCGGACACGGTGCGGGTGAGCATCTACGAGCACAGCGGGCCGGGCGAGACGGTGTGCATCATGATGGCCCAGCTCAAGTCGGCCACCGTGACCCTGGCCGCGCCCCTCGGCGGGCGCACCGTGGTCGACGGGGCCACGTAGGCCCGACAGTCCCCGTCCGGCATGATCTGGGGGTGACCACCCCTACCGCGGACGCCGTGCGCCGGGCCCACGACTGGTTCGAGGTCAACACCGGTTGGGCACCTCCGGACGACGAGACCCTGGCCGAGTGGGTGGCCGACGGCGTCTGCCGCTGCCCGGACGAGTGCCTGGTGGCGCCCGACGAGTGGTGCGAGCACGGCCTGGCCTCGTGGTACCTGATCCTCGCCGCCCTGGCCGAGAGCGACCGGCAGGCTCCGGGGCCGACCGTTACCGGCTGACGGCCGGGAGCGGCCCCAGCGCCGCCGGCAGCGCCCGGTAGCCCCGGACGAGGAAGTGGTCGAAGCGCACCGGGGGCGGTCCGGTGAGGTGGATGCCGGGGTAGCGGCGGAGGATGGCGCCCAGCATGGCCCGGATCTCGAGCCGGGCCAGGGCCGCGCCCAGGCAGTAGTGGGGCCCGCTGGAGAAGGCCAGGTGGGCGTTGGGCGAGCGGGTGATGTCGAGGGTGGCGGGGTCGTCGAACTTGGCCGGGTCGCGGTTGGCGGCGCCGATCGACAACAGGACCGTCTGGCCCTGGCGGATGCTGCGGCCCCCGATCTCGACGTCGGTCAGGGCCTGGCGGGACGTGAGCTGCACCGACGTCTCGAAGCGGGTCAGCTCCTCCACCGCCGAGCCGAGGAGGGCGGGATCGTCATGCAGCCGGCGGAGCTGGTCGGGATGGTCCCACAGGGCCATCAGGCTGTTCCCGATCATGTGCTGGACGTTCTCCTGGCCGGCCAGGAACACGAAGGCGACGTTGGCGATGAGCTCGTCGTCGGAGAGCCCGGCCCGGCCCGCCGCCTCCAGCACCACGGTGAACAGGCCCGGCTGGGGCTGGCGGCGGTGCTGGCGGATCACGTCCTCGAAGTACTCGGTGAAGCCGAGGAGGGCCTGCCGGGCGGACTCGCTGCCCATGGTGCCGGCGTGCTCGTCGAGGGCGGGAACCAGGGCCCGGGTCCATTCCCGGAAGCGGCCCCAGTCCCGGCGGGGCAGGCCGAACACCTCCGCGATCACCATGGCCGGCAGCGGATAGGCCAGGTCGAGGATGACGTCGACCTGCTCCCGGCCGGCGACGCTCGCCACCAGGTCGTCGGTGAGCCCCTCGATCGTCTCCCGCCACGCCTCCGCCTGCGGCGGGGCGAAAGAGTCCTGGAACAGGCTGCGCAGGACGGTGTGTTTGGGCGGGTCGTGGAAGAGCATCCACTGGAGCTGGAGGTGGCGGGCCCGCTGCCGGTCGTGGACCCGGCGGAAGACCGCGGCCCCGAGCCCGATGGCCCGGCCCGAGGCCGAGCCCACGGGATCCGGCGGCAGGGGCGGGTGCCCGAAGCGGTCGTCGCGCAGGACGCGGAGGACGTCGGCGTGGCGGGTGAGGACCCAGTCGTCCCGTTGCGGCCGGTAGTGCACCGGGTCGGTCGCCCGCAGGTGGTCGTACGTGGGGTACGGGTCCGACCGGAAGGCGGGGTCGGTGATGTTGAACTCCAACACGGCCATGACGCCTCCCGACACTACCCAAGGGGTCCCGCCCCGGGTGGGCCCGTGCAAAGATCCCTTTGCGTGAGCAGCGATGTATCGGACGCCGAGTTGGATGCGGTCTTCGCCGCCCTGGCCGACCCCACCCGGCGGTCGCTGCTCGCCCGGCTGCTCCGCGACGGGGCCCGGTCGGCCACCGACCTGGCCCACGACCTGCCCATGAGCCGGCAGGCGGTGGTCCACCACCTGCAGGTGCTCGACGGCGCCGGCCTGGTCGACGGTCGCCGGTCGGGGCGGGAGGTGCGCTGGTCGGCCACCACCGCGGTCCTGGCCGACGCCGCCGCCTGGATGACGGCGGTCGCGGCCGGCGGCGGCTAGAGCGAGGCCAGGGCCAGTCCCGCCGCGGCTGCGCCTACCCCCACCACCACCGTGCCCACCACGTTGGCCACCGCCGCCCGACCGGCCCCGTCCTCCAGCAGGCGGACGGTGTCGACGGTGAAGGCGGAGAAGGTGGTGAAGGCACCGCAGAAGCCGGCGCCCAGCACCACCCGCGACGTCTCCGGGAGCCCGTGGTGGAGGGCCAGGCCGGTGAGGACCCCGAGGACGAACGACCCGGAGACGTTGACCGCGAACGTCCCCCACGGCCGGTCCGCGCCGGCCCGCTCCAGAAACCACCCGTGGACGACGTAGCGCGCCACCGCTCCCACCGCCCCCGCGACCACGAACGCGACCCACCCGAGGGCAGTCATCGACGGGATATGGCCCGGCGGCCGAGGGCGATGCCGGCGGCGGCAGCCGCCAGCCCCGCGGCCAGGCTGGCCGCGGCGTAGGCGCAGGCCAGGGCGACGTGGCCGTCGCGGGCCAGGACGACGGTCTCCACCGCGAACGTCGAGTAGGTCGTGTAGGCGCCGAGGAAGCCGGTGGCCAAGAACGGTCGCAGGTAGCGGTCGGACGGGAAGCGGCGGGCCACGACGACCACGACCACGCCCAGGACGAAGCTGCCGCTGAGGTTGGTCCAGAACGTCGCCCACGGGAACGTCCCCGCCCCGGCGTGGACAGCCTGGGCCAGCCCGTAGCGGGCGGGGGCGCCCAGGGCCCCGCCGACAGCCACCGCAGCCAGCACCGCCGGTTGGTTCCGACGGCGCGGGTGGGTGCCCGATCGCAGCGGTGCAGCCACGCCCGCCGGCGCCTAGTCCCCCCGGGGGAGGCGAATCCCCCGGTCCTCGGCCCATTGCCTCGCGTCCTGGGCCTCGGCGATCGACTCCTCCGCCGCCCGCCGCAACGCGTCGGCCCGCTCCCCCTTGGCCGTGGCCGGCCCCACCTTGAGCGACAGGTACGACAGGCCGCCGACGGGGATGGGCAGCCAGAAGTTGACCAGCCGGTAGAGCACCACGCCCAGCACGGCCACGCCCCGGGGCGTCCCGAAGCCGACCAGGGCCGACGTGAGCACGGCCTCCACCACCCCCAGGCCGCCGGGGGTGATGGGGATGGCGGCCAGCACATTGGCCAGCCCGAAGGCGACGATGAGCCCGTCGAGCTCGACCCGGTAGCCGAAGGCGGCCACGAACACCCACAGCGAGGCCGCGTCGAGCAGCCAGTTGGCCGTCGCCCACAGCGCGGCCCGGGCCAGCAGGGGCCGGTCCGACCCGAGCACCCGGAGCCGCTCCGCCACCCGGTGCAGGACCCGGGCCAGGACGTCGCCGTCGAGGATGGGGACGTGGCCCGCGGCCCGGCACACCAGGCGGGCCACCCGGTCCTCGCCCCGGGTGAGGGAGACGACGGCGAGGGCGAAGCCGGTGATGAGCAGGGCCCCGACGATCGCCGCCGTCAGGTAGAGGGGGTTGAACCCCCGCCGGGGTATCGAGACGAGCAGGCCCAGCCACAGGATGACGTTGAGGACGACGGCCGACCCCAGGCTCTGGGTGGCGAGGGCGAAGCCGGCGTCGGTGCCCACGACGCCCGCCTGGGTGAGGAGCCGGTACCCGAGGCCGGCACCGGCGGCCGACCCGCCGGGGACGATGTGGCTGGCGGCCAGGGTGGACAGGTCGATCCGCAGCAGCGTGGGAAAGGGCGGTCGGCGACCGGGGGGCAGGGTGGCCTGGGTCAGCTTGGCGTAGGCGCCGATGGCCGCCGCTTCGAGCAGGACGCCGACGATCAGGTAGGGGACGCTGACCGACGCCAGCAGGTCGAGCGAGTTGCGGGCGCCCGCGATCTGGGGGAGGACGAGGTACTCCACCACCACGACGACGGCCAGCACCGTCGCCACCCGGCGGAGCGACCTCGGCACCCGGCGACGGCCCACGCCCTACTGTTCCCCACCCGGCAGCAGCCCGGCGAAAGCCACCGGTGGCGACGGGACGGGGCTCAGGCCGGCGGGGAGCTCGAGAGCCGGCGGCCGGTGATGTGGTGGGCGTCGATGCGGACCCAGTGGCCCCGATCGGCGCCGGCCCACGAGTCGACGGCGAGCGACCGCAGGCGCTCCGACAACGGGTCGAGGGCGGTGGTGATCTCGTGGCCGATGCCCTGGACCACCACGCTCCACCCTTCCCGCCGCTCGGGGTCGACGTGGTCGACTTCGAACGCCACCCGCCGCAGCTTCGAGGAGTCGAGCTTGGAACCCTCGGCCGTGCGGATCACCACGTGGTCGTCCTCGACCGAGTAGTTGACCGGGAAGATGACCGGCTGATCGCCGTCGACCACCGCCAGCCGCCCGAACCGCTGGGTGGCCAGCAGCCGGAGGCACTCGTCGCGCGGAATCGGGGCCAGCGCGGGAGAAGGGTCGATGTCACTCATCGGGCGCACGCAGTGGGATCGCTCATGGGGCTCCTCCGGGTCGGACCAGGATCGCGCATCCACGAGGGGCGGCCGACCGGAGCGTCGGCAGGCGCGCCGCCGGCCGGACCCCGGGACGAAGCGGGATCCGGCCGGCACGGCGGGGGGTGACTGGGATCAGGCGCCAGAGACCGCCAGATGTCAGGCGGCGGAGAGGGCCACCCGGGCCACCACCGCGTCGTCGCCGGTGACGGGGTCGGCGCCCTTGTAGCCGACGACCATGGCGTTCTCGCCGTCGGGGGTGAGGGCCACGCCGAAGAAGGCGTCGCTCGGCCCGCCCAGGTCGACCTGGAGGACGCCGTTGGTGCCGAACGAGGCGCTGCGGGCGCCGTCCTCGTCGAGCAGGTAGAGGGCGGCGTTGATGTTGGTGGCGTCGGGCTTGGCGCTGCCGGCGATGAGGATGCGGCCGTCGGGCAGCACGACCACGTCCCGGCCCCGGTCGTCGTCGCCGGCGATGTCGATGCGGACCAGGCCGTTGGTGCCGAAGGTGGTGTCGAGGGCGCCGGTGGAGGTGAAGCGGGCGGCCAGCATGTCGACCTTCTCCACGTCGGCGGAGCGGCCGTAGCCGACGGTGATGAACTTGTCGCCCTGCATGACCACGTCGTAGGCCTCACCGACCGGCTCGAGGATGACGGCGCCGCCGATCCCGCCCTTGCCGAAGGTGGTGTCGAGGGTGCCGTCGGCCGAGATGCGGACCAGGGCCGGGCGCACCACCGGCGGGGTGGCCGTGTTGCGGGTGTAGCCGTTGAAGACGATCTTGCCGTCGGGCTGGACGATCGCCTGGCGGGGGCTCTCGTGGCCGCCTTCGACGTCGACGGTGAGGATGCCGCCGGTGGCGAAGGTGGTGTCGAGCCGGCCGTCGGCGGTGAACATCAGGACGGCGAAGTCGGCGTCGGTCCGACCCTCACCCTTGGCCGGGGCCGTCCCCACGACCAGCAGGCGGTCGTCGGGGAGGACGGTCATCCCGTAGGCGGAATCGCCGACCAGGCTGGTGGTGGTGGCGGTGGACCCGGCTGCGGGCGGGAGGAAGATGCCGGTGCTGACGTCGACCTTGGTGGTGCCGCCGTCGCCGAAGGTGGCGTCGAGGGCGCCGGCGGCGTCGAAGCGGGTGATGGCGAAGTCGGTGTCGCGGCCGGCGTCACCGGCGGCGGTGGGGTCGTGCTCGAACGCCCCTGCGATCACGACCTTGCCGGTGGACTGCACGGCCACGCCCCGGGAGTTCTCCCCCGTCTTGCCGCCGGGAGCGACGTTGACGGTGGCGAAGCCGTCGCCGGAGAAGGTGGTGTCGAGGGAGCCGTCGGCCTTCAACCGGGCCACGGCCATGGCCTGGTCGCCGGCGGTGGCGACGTAGCCGACGCCGTAGGTCTTGCCGTCCTGGCCCACGGTGACCGACAGGAGCCGGTCGCCGTCGGCCGCCGAGAGGGGCGCCGCGGCCCACCCGGCCCGGCCGAAGGTGGAGTCGAGCCCGGTGATCACCGCCGGCCCGCTGGGGGTGGCGGTCCCGTCGTCGGCCGCGTCCTTGTCGTCCGACCCGCAGCCGGCGAAGGCGAGGGCCCCCACCAGCATCAATCCAACCGTCCGCTTCACACGCGCTCCTTAAGGTACCCCTAATATTAGGTATACCTTCTAGATGGCGGAAGGCGGCCCTGTCAAGCGCTGTTCGGCGCGCCTGGCTCAGGCGGGAGGGTCGCCGGCGGGGCGGGGACGCTCCAGGATCCGCTCACCCGGCGCGCCGAAGCCCAGCTTGGCGTAGAAGGAGTGGGCGTCCGCCGTGCCCAGCATCCAGCGGACGCCGGGGAAGTCCGACCCCTCGATCAGGAAGCGGACGACGGCCTCGCCGATGCCACGGCCGCGGTGGGAAGCCTCCACGTAGACATCTGCCACCCAGGCCAGCGTCACCCGGTCGGAGAAGCAGCGGGCGAAGCCGACCTGGCGACCGGCGTCGTAGGCGCCGACGACGCGGGTGGCTTCCCGGAGGGTTCGTTCGACCACCATCGGATCCCGGCCCCGCGCCCAGTACGACTCCTCGGCCAGGAAGCGGTGCACCGCAGCCACGTCGACCCGCTCGACGTCGTCATCGATCACAACGCCGTCGGAACGAACGAACCGGGCCACGGCCAACGATGCCAGGTCTCGACGAGCCCCACCGCCGGTGGAGGTGGCCCGGCGGCCGCCGGCTCGGCTACAAGCCGAGCTCGTCGGCGCGCCTTGTCGCGGCCCGGCGGGTGTTCACGCCGAGCTTGGAGAAGATGCTCTTGGTGTGCGTCCGCATTGTGTTCAGGGATACGAGCAGCTCACGGGCGATCTCGGGTCCACTCAGGTCGGTTCGCAGGAGCCGCAGCACGTCCAGCTCTCGTTCGCTCAGGGGATCGACCAAGCCGGCTCGAGACGACGGCCGACCGGCGGTGCCGCGGTCCGAGGCCAGGAGCCGGTGGGCATGGTGCTGGGCGACGCCCCGTAGCGGAACGTCGCGAAGCAGCGCGGTCAGACGGGGACCCTCGTCCAGGAAGACTCGGACGTACCCCTCCGGCTCGGCCAGGGTGAGAGCCCGGACGATCGTCACGTTGGCGGCGGGGATGGCGCCGGCCGCGTGGTGAGCGAGCGCCTGCAGCATGAGGAGCTCGATGACGCTCCCGATCCGCCCCCCGCTCTCTGCCGCGGTGAGGAGGCGCTCCAGGAATCGGGTCGCCTGGCCGGCGGGGTGATCGGCCAGGAGGGCGCGGGCCAAGGTGACGTGTTCGAATTCGCGCAGGTAGCTGAGCTCGTCCTCGACGGTCAGGTGTCGTTCCCGCGTCCAACGGAGCGCGCCGCGGGCGTCGCCTCGGGCGATCCGCAGCCGGGCCTGGTGCGCGGCCACCGGGCGGACTTCAGGGAAGTAGTCGCTGACGTAGACGCGCTCCGCCTCCTGGAGCAGGTGGGCGGCGCCGTCCAGATCTCCTTCGACCTCCCGCAGGCGCGCCAGGGCGACCCGCGCCCGGTAGGCGTTCTGGGGAAGGCCCCCGTGCTCGCCCAGTTCCTCGCTCGCCACCAGGTGCTGCCGGGCGGCGTCGAGGTCGTTGCGCTCGAGGAGCAGTCCGCTCAGGCCCACGTGCATGTCCGCCGTTCCCCGCAGCACCGGTGATCCGCCGCTGCCGCTCGTGACGCGGAGCGCCTGCTGGTACGTGCGCATCGCGTCTTCGAGTCGGCCCTGCGCGATCCGGATGTCGGCCAGGGCGATGGTCATGCCCAGCCCGTCGGAGACGTGCCCGGCCTTCTCCAGGCTGGCCTTCCCCTCCGCACACCGCCGGTGGGCCGCGTCGAGGTCGCCGAGCGTCCAGAGCGCGAGCCCGAGGAGGGCGGCTGCGCCTCCTCGGCCGATGTGATCGTCGGGGGCGGCCAGCTCGAGCGTCCGGGTGGCGTGGGCGATGGTGCCCGCGACGTCGCCGAGCATGTGAGCCTGGCCGGCCCGCCACATGGCGATCTGCGCCGGCAGGCGGCGGAACTCGGCCTCGTCGACGACGACCATCCCCCGTCCCGGGCCACCCGGGCTCGTCGGCGACGCCCCTGCGACCTCCAGCCCCCGCTCGATATCCCCCCGGAGCACCTCGACGCCGTCGACCTCGCCCCGCGCCATCAGCACGCCGACCTTGTTCATGCCCAGCATCGGCCGCAGGGCGACCAGTTCGTCGGGGAGGGCATCCAGCCAGCGGTGCAGGGTGGCCTCCTGCCGGGCCTGGTGCAGCGGTGCGGCCGCCAGTTCGATCAGGTCGGCGGCCCGTTCGAAGTCCTCGCCGGCGAGGGCATGGGAGACGGCTTCGGCCCGGTCACCGTGCTGTTCCCACCAGGCGCTGGCCCGCCGGTGGAGGCCCGGGACCTCGTCGGGCTCCTCGTCGAGCAGGCGGGCGCGCAGGACGTCGGCGAAGAGGTGGTGGTAGCGGTACCAGTGGCGACGTTCGTCGAGCGGGATCAGGAACAGGTTGGCCCGGTCGAGCGCTTCGAGCATGGCTCGGCCTCCGAAGCCGTCCGTGACGGCATCGGCCAGGGCGCCGTTCAGCCGGTGCAGGACGGAGGTCCGGAGCAGGAAGCGGCGGATGTCGTCGGGCTGGCGCTGCAGGACCTCGCCCACGAGGTAGTCGACGACGTAGCGGTCGTCGCCCGCGAACTGGGCGATGAAGCCCGAGATGTCGTCGCGGCCCTGCAGCGACAGCGCCGCCAACTGCAGCGCCGCGATCCATCCCTCGGTCCGCTCCTCCAGGGCGGCGACGTCGGCGGCCGTCACGTCCAGGCCCATCGCCTCGCTGAGGTAGGCGGCGGCCTCCTCGGTCGTGAAGCGCAGGTCGGCGGCCCGGATCTCGACCAGCTCGCCCCGTGCTCGCAGGCGGGCCAGGGGCAGCGGCGGGTCGGTCCGGCTGGCGATCACGACGTGGACCTGCGGGGGGAGGTGTTCGAGCAGGTAGGCCAGCGCGTCGTGGACCTCGCGGGCCTCGATCACGTGGTAGTCGTCGAGGACGAGGACCACGTCCTCGGGCAGGCCGGCGAGGTGGTTGAGCAGCGTGGCCAGGGCCGCTTCCGTCGGCGACGGGGTGGACTGCGGGAGTTCGCCCGTCGCCGCCTGCAAGGCGGCCATGAGGTACGCCCAGAAGACGGCGGGGTCGTTGTCACGGGAGTCGAGGGAGAGCCACGCCGTCGTCCATCGGGAGGGTGCGGTCGCCAGCCATTCCGTCAACAGGGTCGACTTGCCGAACCCGGCCGGGGCCGAGACGACCGTCAGAGCCGACTCCGCTCCTTCGCTCAGCCGTCGGGTCAGCCGGGCCCGGGTCACGACCGTCCGACGCCGTTTGGGAACGCGGAACTTGGTCTCCAGGAGCGGGGTGGCCGTCACGTCGGGTCGGATCCTGTGCGTCGAGGAATCACCAGGTCAATCACAACATGTGGCGATGCGTCCTCACCACGTTCGTCCGTACGGTCCGAGGCATGCAGGCAGACGCCAATCACACCGGCAGCCCGGAGTACGAGATCCGGGTCAAGGGGCACCTCGACCCTCGTTGGGCGGCCTGGTTCGACGGGCTGAGCCTCACCCACCAGGGCGACGGCACGACCGTCATCCACGGCCCCGTCGTCGACCAGGCCGCGCTGTACGGGGTGCTGCAGAAGCTGCGCGACGTCGGCCTGCCGTTGCTCTCGATCGCCCGGGTCAGCCCCGACGACCGTGACACACCCACCATCGAGCCCCGAGGGCTCCGATCCCACGAAGGGAACTGACATGAGAACCAGCACCAGAGTCCCGATGTCCATGAGGAAGACCGCGCTGGTGGTAGGCGGCCTCTACCTGCTCACCTTCATCACCTCGATCCCCGCCCTCTTCCTCAAGGAACCGGCCCTGAAGCACACGGACTTCATCCTCGGCGTGGGCTCCGGCAGCTCGGTGGTCTGGGCCGGGGTGCTCGACCTCATGTGTGCCGCCGCCGGCATCGGCACCGCGGTCGCGATGTTCCGGGTGGCCAAGCGGTACAGCCGGACCTCCGCCATCGGCTTCGTCGCCACCCGGACGCTGGAAGGCGCCATCATGGCCGTCGGCGTGGTGAGCCTCTTCGCACTCGTCGCCATGCGGGACGCGGGGGCAACCGGGGCGGACGCGACGTCGCTCGTGGAGACCGGCAAGTCGCTCGTCTCGCTCCACGACTGGACGTTCCTGCTCGGGCCCGGAACCATGGCCGGCCTGAACGCCCTGTTCCTCGGCACCGTGATGTACCGGTCCCGCCTCGTGCCCCGGATCATCCCAACCGTCGGACTCATCGGCGCCCCCCTCATCCTGGTGTCGGCCGTGCTGACGGGTTTCGGGGTCTACGACCAGGTCTCGACGTGGAGTGCGCTGGCCACCTTCCCCATCGCCCTCTGGGAGTTCTCCCTCGGCGTCTGGCTGGTGGTCAAGGGGTTCAGTGCGACCCCCGGCACCAGCCGTACGACCACGACCAGCGACCGGCCCGCCGACCGCTACGTCGCCGCCTGACTCAGCCTGCCGCAGCCATCCGCAGCAAGGGTCCCGCCCGGCATCATGCCGGGCGGGACCCGGCGCGTCCGGACGGGCCGGGGCCGGCGCCGGCGACAACCTCGCTCACCTGATGGACGCGACCGTCGACGTGGAGGTCGTCATTGCTGCGTCGTATCAGTCCTGGGCGGCGAGTAGTCGCGTGGCGAGCGGTTCGAGGGTCGCCATGAGCTCATCGAGCTCGCCGGGCTCCAGGCTCTCGTAGGGCTTCGCCGCGAGGTCGTCGGTGAGCGCCTCGACGCGCTGTTTGACGGCGCAGCCCGGTTCGCTCAGCCAACCGTCATCGCCGATCAGGCCGCGATCGCGCATCCCGTCGATCACGGCGGCGAGCTGCGCTGCGGGGAGGTGGTGGATGCGTCCGAACTTCTCCGCGGGCATGCCCATGTCGAGGGCGAGGAGGACGTGAGCTTCGAGGCCGCCGACACCCTCGATCATCAGGGCCGCGACGTGCCCGTCACCGCGGTGCTCACGCAGCAAGGAAGCGGCGTGAAAGAGACGGGCCACCACGTCATCGGGGACCGGGATGGCGCGCAGCGCGGCGTACATCGGCCGGCCCTCGAACGGTGCGCTGGTCGCAGCCTTGAGCAACAGGTCAGCCGCCCGTGCGAACGCGGGAGAGTCGACTTCGTCACCCAGGATTCGCCGCAACGCCGTCACACAGCCCATCCGGCGAGCGGCGATCGCCGCTTCGGGCGTGGTTGTGCGCCACACCTTCGGAATGTGGCGAGCCACTTCACCGGGAGCGAAGTTGTAGAAGAGCGCGTCAACCACCTCCGCCGGGACGAGGCCCAAGGGCGCCGCCCGTCCGGCGAAGTAGGTGTCCCAGTAGTTGGTGAACCCGAGGGCGTACATCGCCTCGTTGGGCTCGTCGGCCGAATAGGGGATGACACCGATCGGCTCGACCAGTTCGAACATCCGACGTGCCATCGAGTTCATGGTCGACCCCTCCTTCTGCAACCTCGGGTCCAAGCGGATGCTCACAATCGGTTGGACGACAGCCCACCACGAAACTCATCGGCGCCGCCGAGGGGGCACCGATAGCCCGGCCACCACGCGAGAATGAAGTCCGTGGCGTCGCCGATCCTGCTCACCGTCGACGACGACCCCGAGGTCTCCCGGTCCCTGGCCCGGGACCTGCGCCAGCAGTACGGCGCCGACTACCGCATCCGCCGGGCCGAGTCGGGGCCGGCGGCGCTGGAGGCGCTCAAGGAACTGAAGCTGCGCGACGAGCGGGTCGGGCTGCTGCTGGCCGACCACCGCATGCCGGAGATGACCGGCGTTGAGTTCCTCGAGCAGGCCCGCCTGCTCTACCCCAAGGCCCGCCGGGTGCTGCTCACGGCGTACGCCGACACCGACGCCGCCATCGGCGCCATCAACCGGGCCGACGTCGACTACTACATGCTCAAGCCGTGGGACCCGCCCCAGGAGAAGCTCTACCCGGTCCTCGACGACCTGCTCGAGGACTGGCGGATGCAGGACCGGATGACGTCCGACGACCGCATCCGGGTGGTCGGCCATCGCTGGTCGGCCCCGTCCCACGCGGTCAAGGACTTCCTCACCCGCAACCAGGTGCCGTTCAAGTGGCTCGAACTGGAGCGTGACCCGGAGGCGGGCCGGCTCCTCGCCGCCAACGGGAGCGTCCCCGAGCACCTGCCCCTGGTCATCACCGAGGACGGACGCACCCTGCAGGCGCCGTCGCCGGCGGAGCTGGCCGGTGCCCTCGGCCTGT
The DNA here is from genome assembly GCA_034669165.1 of Actinomycetota bacterium. Classification (GTDB taxonomy): domain Bacteria; phylum Actinomycetota; class Acidimicrobiia; order Acidimicrobiales; family AC-14; genus JAXDMK01. The sequence goes on along the minus strand of JAXDOC010000024.1, from coordinate 31,406 downwards.
CGACCACCCCGTCGCTGCCCTTCTACGACCTCATCGTCATCGGGGGCGGGCCCGCGGGCCTGGGCGCGGCCGTGTACGGCGCGTCGGAGGGTCTGCGCACCGTCCTCGTGGAGCGGGAGGCGATCGGCGGCCAGGCCGGACAGAGCGCGCGCATCGAGAACTACCTGGGTTTTCCCGCGGGCATCGCCGGCGGCGACCTGGCCCGGCGGGCGACCACCCAGGCCCGGCGCTTCGGGGCCGAGATGCTGCTCACATCGGAGGTGTCGGCCCTGGAGGTGTGCGGGTCGGCCCGGGTCGTCCGCCTGGCCGACGGCGGCCAGCTCTCCGCCCACGCCGTGCTCCTCACGACGGGCGTCGCCTACCGCCGGCTCGAAGCCCCCGGCATCGAGGAGTTCACCGGCTCGGGCGTGTACTACGGGGCCACGTCCACCGAGTCCCAGTCGTGCCTCGGCGAGGACATCTACGTCGTCGGCGGGGCCAACTCGGCGGGCCAGGCGGCGGTGTTCTTCGCCCGGACGGCGCACACCGTGACCCTCGTCGTCCGAGGTCCCGACCTCGAACGCTCCATGTCCCACTACCTCATCCACCAGCTGGCCGAGCTCCCCAACGTGCGCATCCGCACCAGCAGCGAGGTCGTCGGGGTGAGTGGCGGCGAGCACCTCGAGCGGGTGCGCATCGCCGACCGCCAGACGGGGGCGGAGGACGACGTCGAGACCTCGTGGCTCTTCGTCTTCATTGGCGCCGCGCCGGGCACCAACTGGCTCGGCAAGCAGGTGCAGCGGGACGGCAACGGGTTCGTGGTCACCGGCCCCGACCTGGTCGTCGACGGCCAGCTGCCGGCCGGCTGGCCCCTCGATCGCCAGCCCTACTTCCTGGAGACGAGCGTCCCCGGCGTGTTCGCCGCCGGCGACGTGCGCGGCCACTCGGTCAAGCGGGTGGCCTCGGCCGTCGGCGAGGGGGCGATGGCGGTCACCCTCGTCCACCGCTACCTGGAGCTGCTGTGACGACGCCGGCGGTCGAGCTGCGGGAGGAGCTGCGGGCCACCTTCCTGTTCGAGAGCCTCACCGACGAGCAGCTGGACTGGTTGGTCGCCCACGGCACGGTCGAGACCCACGACGCGGGGGTCAGCGTCTACGAGCAGGACGGGCCAGCCGACTCGTTCTACGTCGTGCTCGAGGGCGCGGTCCAGCTGGTGAAGCGGCTCGACGGGGCCGACGTCGTCCTGGCCACGGCCGACCAGCCGGGGGCCTACGCCGGTGCCACCCGGGCCTTCATCAGCGCGTCAGGGGATCAGTCGTACGCCTTGAGCCTGCGGGCGCTCACGTGGGTCCGCCTCTTCAAGCTGGCCGCCGACGACTTCGCCTACGTCCTCCGGACGTGGTTCCCCATGGCCGTCCACCTGCTCGACGGCCTCTTCCTGGGCCTGACCAGCGCCGAAGCCCTCGTCGGCCAGCGGGAGAAGCTGATCGCCCTGGGCGCACTGTCGGCGGGGCTGGCCCACGAGCTCAACAACCCGGCCGCGGCCGAGCTCCGGGCGGCGGAGGCCCTCGGCGCCCGCCTGCAGGAGTCCCGCGCCGCCATGCTGCGGATGGCGCCGGGGCTGGACGAGGTCGGCATGCACAAGCTGCTCACCCTGCTGGGCGAGGCGGTCGAGGGGGCGCTCCACGCCCCCCGGCTGTCGACGGTCGAGGCCGGCGACCGCGAGGACGCGCTGGCCGACCGGCTCGAGGTGGCGGGAGTGGCGGACGCCTGGGAGCTGGCGCCCGTCCTGGCCGCGGCCGGCCTCGACGAGGCCTGGCTCGACCGGGTGATGGCCTGCGCCGGCGAGACCGCGCCCGACGCCATCCGCTGGCTGTCCGCCGGCCTCGACATCGAGGGCCTGGTGGACGAGATCCGCACCTCGGCCGGCCGCATCTCGGAGCTGGTGGCGGCCATGAAGGACTACAGCCACCTCGACCAGGCCGCCTTCGAGCCGGTCGACGTCCACGTCGGGCTGGAGAGCACGCTCGTGATCCTGGGCCACAAGCTCAAGAAGGGGGTCACGGTCGTCCGCCACTACGACCGCACCCTCCCCCGGATCTGGGGTCAAGCGGGCGAGCTCAACCAGGTGTGGACCAACCTCATCGACAACGCCATCGACGCCATGGACGGGAAGGGAACGATGACGGTGCGGACCACGCGGGACCAGGACTGCGTCGTCGTCGAGATCGCCGACACCGGCCCCGGCGTCCCGCCCGAGTTGCGGACGCGCATCTTCGAGCCGTTCTTCACGACCAAGGACGTCGGGAAGGGCACCGGCCTCGGGCTCGACATCAGCCACCGCATCGTCGTCCGCCGCCACCACGGCGACATCCGCGTCGAGTCGTCGCCCGGCGACACCCGATTCCGGGTCCTCCTCCCTATCGACCAGCCCACCGTGGGCACGGAGCCGGCTACCCGAACCTGAAGCCGGCTAAGTCGACCCCTGACCCCGCTTCGCGTCAGGCGTCGACCGGCGCCGGTGACGACGGGGCAATCGGCCGTGGGTGCGGGGCGACGCCCGGGAAGGCAGACGTCGAGGTGACGACACCGCGGTCAGAGACAAGCAGGGCCTCGTGGCCGCAGATCCCCTCGATCCAGAGGAGCGCATCCGGTCCCATGGCAAACGCAGCCGTCGCGTAGGCGTCGACCCGTGTGAGTGAGGGGCCGATGATGGTGGCGCTCGCCAGCTCGCGGGCGGGGACGCCTGTCAGGGGGTTGACGATGTGCGGGCCCCGCTCGGCGACGCCCGAGGTGGCAACGGCAAAGTCGCGGCCGGTGACGACCGTGAGGACGCGGGTGCGGTCGAACGGGTCGCTGATCCCGACGCGCCACGGTTGGCCGGGGGCCGATTCACCGGCCAGTTGGATGTCGCCGCCGCCGTTGACGGCGTGGTTGTGGCTGCCGAACGCACTGAGAATCCGGCTCGCCTCCTCGATCGCCCACCCCTTGACGACGCCAGTGGGATCGAGCTCGGTGTCCCAGAAGGCGGTGAAATAGCCGCGGGTCTCGGTCTCGATCACCGAGCACAGGTCGAGAACGTGGCCGACGTCGGCGTCGAAGTCCTCGGGGGCCAGCTCGCCCCGCCGGATCCGGCTGATGTCGCTGTCGGCCTGGTAGGTGCTGAACATCGAGTCCACCCGGTGCAGCCAGGCGACGGCTTCGTCGATGGCGTCAGCCCACGACCCGGGGTCGCGGATGTCGATGCTGAAGACCGTGCCCATGCACTGCTCCACGTGCTGCGTCCGCTCCGTCATGCCCCGCCCACCATGTCGAGCGCGCTCTGCAGCGAGGTGATGTAGCCCACGGACGTGTAGGTGGCCCCGGAGATCATGTCGATCTGTGCGCTCTGGGCGGCGAGCGTCTCCCGGTTCAGCTGGGGAACGGCCCGGGTGTTGATCTGCACGTCACGCGCCTTCGCCGTCGGGTACTCGACGGCATCGACGGCGGTGATCTGACCGTTCGCCATCGTGATCTGCACCGCGACGGGCCCGTAGCGGGTCTGGACGGGATCCCCGGTCACCGTCCTCGCCGGGGTGGTCGTGGAGGTGCTCTGGCTGGGCTCCGACGTGACGGCCCCAGTCGCCGGCGTGGTTGTACCCGCGTTGCCGATCACGGCCGGCCTGGTGGCCAGGGTGGTGGGTACCGAGTGCGTCTTGAACGAGAGCAGCAGGATCAGTCCCATGATCGTGTTGGCGCCCGCCAGGATGACTCGTCGCATGCAGCGTTCCTTTCGTCGCGAGTCAGAACTCGAAGGACTCGTGGTGGATCTGGCGGCGGCGGACACCGGCCGCTCTCAGCGCGTTGGTGACGGCGGTGGTCATACCGGCCGGGCCGCACAGGTAGACGTCGTGTTCGGTGAGGTCAGGGATGTTCGCGGTCAGCGCCCGCGCCGACAACGGGTCGTAGCCCCAGTCGGCACGGCGGCCGACGACGAGCCGGAGGTTGGCGCCGCGTTGGCGGGCCAACTGTTCGAGCTCGTCACGGAAGACGAGGTCGCGGTCGCTACTGGCCCGGTAGACCAGGGTGAGGTCGCCGGGGTCCGCGGGGATGGTCTCGAACAGGGCCCGTAGGGGGGTGATGCCGATGCCGCCTCCGATCAGCAGGACCTTCGGTCGCCGGCGGACAGCCGACGTGACAGCCCCGTAGGGCCCTTCGGCGATGACTCGGGTTCCGATGGGCACATCGGTGAGCGCCCGGCTGTGGTCGCCCAAGGCCTTGACGGTGATGCGCAGCCGATCAGGCCGCGGACCGGCCGACAGGGAGTACGGCGACGACGTCCACCACAGGCCCCGGCAGAGGAACCGCCACCGGAAGAACTGCCCCGACTCGGCGCCTAGCTCCTCGAGATGGTGACCGCCGATCACCATGCTCACCACGTCCGGCCCTTCGGAGTGGACGGAGAGCACGTGCATCCGGTGCCGGGCCGCTTGGCGGAGGGGCGTCACGAACCGGTACCAGAGGATCGCGGCGGCGACGGCGGCGTACAGGGCCGCCCACAGCCCCCGCGCCCAGCGGTTGTCCATGAACTCGGCGCCGGTGGCGAACTGGTGGCTGAAGGCCAGGGCCACGGCCAGGTAGGTGTAGAAGTGCAGGTAGTACCACGTCTCGTAACGGAGCCGACGGCGAGCAGCGCGCGCCGAGCTGATGCCGACGCCGACCAGGAGCAGCCCGCCGACGGTCGCCGCGAGCAGGTCCGGGTAGCTCACCAGGAGGGTCCTCGTCTGGCTCACGACCGAGGAATGGGCGGTCACGGCGTAGCCCCAGATGATCAGTAGCCCGTGGGCGACGACCAGGCTGACCGTGTAGCGACCGCCCATGGAGTGCCAGCGGGCCAGACGGTCGGCACCGATGCCCCGCTCGAGCGGTGGGATGCGCGCCATGAGCGCGACGAGGACCACGACCCCGTAGCCGGCCAGCAGGCCAGTGATCCGTCCCCCGTTCGTCAGCCAGTCGCCGAGTCCGTGGATCGCGGGGGTGTTGCGCCACCACAGGACGAGTGTGGCGGCCGCGCCCGCCCAGATCAGCGCCAGGATCGCCGCCGGGTGGGTCCGGACCGGACTGGGCGTCCGGCCGGCAGGGGTCACCGGGCGCTGGCCCAGACGCCTTTCCAAGAGTGCGGTCACGACGTCACCCCCGAGACCATCGACGAGCGAGCACCTGCGAAGACTCCATAACCCCGTTCTCAGTTCGGATGCGAAGGATCTGCGCCGACAGACTGGGTCACCTCGCTTGGAGTTGGCCCTCTGCAAGCTGGGAACTCGCTGGGAGCGACCTTGTTCGGACGATTGTCGAGGGCGGCCTTCGAACCGCCGTGCCGGCCCGGGCCGCCACCGCCACCTAGGAGATCCTGGGCCCATCTTGATCATTTCCTCGGCGGCGGTCAGTGCCGGGGGTCACCGCGCCGGTCGACCCTTCCTCGACGAGCGGCCCACACGCAGGAAACCTCAACTTTTCACGAGGCCCTCTTCGGGGTAGATAGCCAGCGGCACGACGAGAGCCCGAAACGTGCCCGGCCGGCTTTGCCGGTCCGGGAGCGGTGCTCCAGACCCTTGGTGGCGCGTCGGACGACGGTTCGCCTACCCGAGATGGGCTCGCATGGTCACTTCCTCCGGTTTCTCCTGGGCCTTGGTTTCCTCCTGCCCCTGCGCGCCGCGGGTTGCGTCGCGCCGACGCGATCCGGCAGCTGGGGTCCCATGGCTGACGGCCGACCGCAGGGGGGCCTGAGTGGCGGGCGAACGACGCATACGCATCCTGGCCAAGCTCGTCGCGGAAACCGCTCCCGAGCTGGAGACGAGGCGACTGTGCGACGTGTGCGCCGAGGTCACGGGCGCGACCGGCGCGGGTCTCATGCTCATGTCCGGCGACGTACCCCGGGGCTCTGTCTGCGCCACCGACGAGCCGAGCTCACGGATCGAGCAGTTGCAGTTCGAGCTAGGAGAAGGGCCGTGCGTCGACGCCTACAACCAGGATCGGCCAGTCCTCGAGCCGGATCTGGCCGAACCGCAGACACCCCGCTGGCTCGCCTTCACCGGCCCGGCCCTCGATGCCGGGGTGCGGGCGATCTTCGGCTTCCCCCTCGAGATTGGAGCGGTTCGTCTCGGCGCGCTCAACCTGTACCGCGACCGACCCGGACCCCTCACTGACGACCAGCACGCCGACGCGCTCGTCATGGCCGACGTCGCCGCCCAGGCCCTGCTGGTGATGCAGTCCAACGCACCCCCCGGCCGCCTCGCCGCAGAGCTGGAGGCCAGCAGCGACTTCCAGTACGTCGTGCACCAGGCCTCGGGCATGCTGGCGGCCCAGCTCGACGTGAGCGTCGGCCAAGCCCTGATCCGGCTGCGGGCGCACGCCTTCGGCAACGACCGGCCCCTCGCCGGGGTGGCCGAGGACGTGGTGGCCCGGAGGCTCCGCTTCGATGACCGAAATGCCGAGAAGGACCCGGTGCCGTGAGGGGCGTCCGCCTTGGGCTCGCCGTACCCGACAGGCCCGTGGCGGCGTAACATCGCCCTGCGGTGCGGCTCCGGCGTGGCACGGCTCTTTGCCGAAGCTCCTTGAAGGAGACCGAGATGCCCAGAGAAGCTCTGCTTGCCCGGACCCTGGTGGAGCTGGCCGACACCCTGGTCGACGACTTCGACGTGGTGGAGCTGCTCTTCCTGCTCACCGACCGCTGCGTCGACGTACTCGACGTCACCGCCGCCGGGCTCATGCTCGTCGCACCCGACGGTGCCTTGCGGGTCATGGCCTCCTCGAGCGAGACGATGCGCTTGCTGGAGCTCTTCGAGCTGCAGTCCGAGCAAGGCCCGTGCCTCGACTGCTATCGCAGCGGGGAGCCGGTGGTGAATCAGGACCTGGCCACGGTGAACGGTCGCTGGCCCCAGTTCGCGGCCGAAGCCCTGGCCGCCGGGTTCCACTCTGTGCACGCCCTGCCGATGCGGCTGCGGGGCACCGTCATCGGTGCTCTCAACCTCTTCCGCGTCGATCCGGGGGCGATGGGACCGGCCGACATCGCCGCGGCCCAGTCCCTGGCCGACATCGCCACGATCGCCGTCCTCCACCATCGCGTCGTGCGCGACAGCCAGGTCGTGAACGAGCAACTCCAGCACGCGCTCAACAGCCGCATCGTCATCGAGCAGGCGACGGGGATAGTGGCCGAGCGGGCCAGTCTCAGCGTCGACGAGGCGTTCTTGGCGTTGCGCAGCCACGCCCGGCATCACCGCGTCCGCCTCGTCGACCTCGCCCAAGGAGTCATCGCTGGCACCCATGCCGCAGGTTCTCTCTCTGTGGCAACGGCGCCCGCGCCTCCGCCCGTCGCCCAGGCCGGACCGGCCCCGCCGAGAGCCCGCGTCCCGCAGGCCACGGTCCTACCGGTGCTCGACCTCGTCCAGGCGGCTGCGCCCGTCGACGCCGTCGAGGTGGTGGCTAGGAGATTCGCAACGATGCTCGGCGCCGAACACGTGAGCTTTCTGATCGCGGATCTTGGCGGTGACTCGCTCATCCGGTTCGCCCCCGCCGGGGGGCTGGGACAGCGCCGGGCCGCGGGGGAGGAGACGCTCCAGACAGTGGCCCTGGCGGGCACGCCGTACCAGCGGGCCCTCGTCTCCCAACAAGTCCAGGTCGTCGCCGAGGACGACCGCTACCGGCTCTACGCTCCCGTCGCCGATCGAGGCGACGCGCTGGGCGTGCTGGAGCTGGTGGTCGGGCAGCGGCCGGACGACGCCCTCGTCGAGGAAGTGGCGTCGGCTGCCCACGCGCTGGCCTACGTCGTCATCGCCAGTCGCCGCCACACCGACCTCTTCGAGTCGGTGCAGCGAAGCGCCCCGTTCAACCTGGCCGCCGAGATCCAGCGCCGGCTGCTGCCTTCTGCGTTCACGTGCGAAGCGGAGCAGTTCACCTTCGCCGGTTGGCTGGAGCCGGCCAGCCACGTCGGCGGGGACACCTTCGACTACAGCGTCGACCGCGACGCGCTGCACGTGTCGATGACCGACGCCATGGGCCACGGCGTGGACGCCGCGCTGCTGGCCACGCTCGTACTGGGGAGTCTGCGCAACAGCCGACGGGCCGAGGTCGGCCTGGCCGAGCAGGCCCGACTGGCCAACGAGGCGATGCTGGCCCACGCCAACGAGGACCAGTTCGTCACCGGGCTGCTGCTGCGGGCGGAGTTGGGGTCGGGACGGGTCACCATGGTCAACGCCGGCCACCCCCGGCCCTACCTGATGCGTACCGGCCAGGTCGAGTGTCTGCCCCTCGACGCCTATCTCCCCTTCGGCATCGTTCCGGAGGCTGTCTACCGGGAGCAGGAGTTGCACCTCGAGCCCGGGGACCGACTCGTCGTCGTGACCGACGGCCTCCTCGAGCGCACCCACGCTGCCGCCCACCTCGATGTCGCCGCCGCCGTGGCCCGCACCGCTTCACTGCACCCCCGCGAGGTCGTGCACGTCTTCAAGGCCTCCGTCCTGGCCGCGACGCAGGCGGACTTGGCCGACGATGCCTCCGTGCTGTGCATCGACTGGCACGGCAGCCGGGCGCGAGGGGTAGGCGACCCCTCGGCTAGACCGACATGGCGGCCTCTCGCCCGCGAGCCGGGAGCGTCCGGTCGGGAACGAGGGGCTGCTTGTCGTTCAGAGAAGGAATACGATCAGCCAAGTCGATAGGGCGACGACAGCGTGTCCGGCGGCGAGCGCGGCCCGGGAGATGTCGACGCCCATGCCTCGGCCCGCGCCCGTGATGAGCCAGATCCTCTTGTCAGTCACGTGGTGCAGTCTTTCCTGTCCCTGGATGGCACCCCCGACGCTGGCGCCCAGGGGGACGATTGCTCAGATAGGCCCGCGTCGATTGCTCACCGGTGTTCATCAATTCTCGCCCTTGCTTCAATAGTCGCGCCCTTGCACCCTGTAGGGATCCCGCGAGCATGGCGAGCGCGATCTCGGCGAAGGTGGCGAGGCCGAGCGCGGGCCATGAGCCCCCGGGCCGGATAGATGGCGAATCCCTAGCCCTCCGAACGGCGCCCTGTGGGCATCAGCATCGTAGGGTCGATTGAGTGGGCTTCCTCAGCTGGCGGGTTGGAGAGCGTGGCCTCGTGCGCACCCAGTGAGCGGGCAGCATCCCGGCGGGAGGCGGCTGCAGCAATCGTCCCGAAGCGCCGCACCCGCTCCGGCCCCTGGAGGCGGGAGATCGCCAAGGCAAGCGGATGGGCAAGTCCGCTGCAACAACGTGCTGGACGAGCAGCAACAACCGATACGCCCGGGCGGAGGACGCCACCTGAGCGACGATGAGCGCTACGTCCCGCCGAGCGGGCAGTCTGTGGGTGATGTCGATCGCCGCTCGTCTGACTGTGGCCGGGCTCCTCCTAGCAGCCATCGTGGTCGTCTTTGGGACGACGGTCGTTCCGACGCACGTCGCGCTCGGCGCAGGGACGCTGCGGTGCGGCACGGTGCTTCATCCCGACCGCGACAGCGTGATCGCCCCGCTCTGCGGCCCCGCAGGAGCCAATCACCTTCGGGCGACCTTGGCCATCGGAGCGCTCTTGGCAGTGCTGGCCGTCGTTCCAGCGGTCGTCCAGTGGAGGCGCCCCGGCCAAAATCTCTCGCTTTGGGTCGCGTGGGGCCTGATCATGCTGGTAACCGCCGTCGTCGGAGTCGCCGGCTTGGGATCTTTTGTCGAGTACGCCCCGGAGAGCGTGTTCATCGACCTGTAGCAGCCCCGTTACGTTCGCGCCGAGCACACCTGCCGTGACCCAGAACGCGCGGCGCGATCGAGGGGCGCGAGGTATCACGCAACGCCGGCTGGGTGATGCCCACCCGGTGATGAGACCGTCGGCGCCAAGATGCGGCGGGGAAGGGCGACGGTTTCACGGGCCGAAGGACTACCTCGACGGCTGCCCGCTCTCCAGACACGGCACCACAGAACCTCCGCGCCCTCGCCCGGGTCTGAGTTCGACTTCGTTCGTCTCGTCGTCGCCGAGAATGTCGCCACACCTGGAGAGGTCCTGAACGAGCTCGTGCCAAACCGTCGCCTGGACCGGGTCTGCGCCGCCCGGCTCGGGTTGACGGACGAGCGTGAGACGGTCGCAGCGAGAGGCAACGGTCATGAGCACTCCTGACGAAGCGGCCAGGCCACCCGGTCCGTGGCATCGTCCTAGCGTCGATCTTCGGATCCGACGTACACCTGGAGGCGATGTGACCGACGATGGCGATCGCGCCCGGCGCATGGAGCAGGCCGCTCTGGTCCCGCTGCTGCTCGCCATGACCGTCGTGACGGGCGTCGTCGATGCGGTGTCGATCTTGCGTCTGGGCCATGTGTTCGTGGCGAACATGACCGGCAATGTGGTGTTCCTCGGGTTCGCCTTGGCCGGCGCGTCCGGATTCTCGATGGTCGCGTCCCTCGTGGCCATGGGCGCATTCTTGGTCGGTGCCGCGACCGGCGGGCGATCCACCCGAGGAACCCAACGCCAGGTGCTGGGCCGGATCGCCACGGTCGAAGCGGCGCTCTGTGGGGTAGCGACGGTCGTGGCCGCGGTCGGCAGCGGCACCTCGGCCCGCTACGCGATCACCGTGCTGTTGGCCTTGGCGCTGGGCGCCCAGAACGCCACCGCACGCAGGCTTGCCGTTCCCGACATGACGACCACGGTCCTCACCCTCACCATCACCGGTCTCATGGCCGACCCCCTCGACCTCGGCCACCTCGGATCCCACACCCGGCGGCGCGTCGCAGCCGTCGTCGCGATGCTTGCGGGGGCGACCTCCGGCGCGTTCCTCGTGCTCAACACCTCGACCGGTGTGGCCCTCGGCGCTGCGACTGCAATCCTCGCCGTCGTCGCCGTCACAGCCAGGCGACAAGGGACCGCGACTGAACTCCCCTCCGGATGAGAGGTGGCTCTGGCGGACGCCAATGCCTGCCGGGCATGAACGCCCGCCCCATATCGACGGTTGTTCCGCCGGCGCGCCAGCGCCCAGATCGCCGGACTGAGGACACCGCGTGACCCGGACGAGGAGCTCGGCGAGCGCCGCGCCCACGATGGCCCAGGCGTGGTCCACCTTCCGGAGCCTTCCTCGGGGGGCTTCCACCTGACTCCGCCGGACCAGCGACCTCGCCTCGAGGGGGGCGGAATCAACGAACCCCGCGAACCCGACCTTGCGCCACCAGCCGTCGCCCAGGGGAACAAGTATCCCAGAGGGCCTCAGAGCTCCCGCTGCACAAGCTCCCTGATCATCTACCTGTCACGACTGATCACTTCGTGATCATGTTGGCGCGTCAGTGATCATTTATCCCGCGTCCCTACAACCCCGCTGTAGGACGCGGGTCTTTCTGAGCAGTCAGGCTGCGTGGAAGTTGAGCAAACGACCGTCTGCAGGCTTCCGAGATGAGAGAGTTCCTGAGCAATCCCTAGCTGTCAGACGAGGGGTCGGTGAGATGTGCCGTTCAGGTGCCGGCCTCCATTACGTGGTTGCCAGCATCGACTGGCATCAACCGCCGCCTGTCGCGAGAGGGAGACTGGCCGCCCGACACGCAGTCCCGAGGGAGCGACGGTCAGTGCCCACCGGGTGAACGGCGACGATGCTCTCCAGGGGAACGCGCTCAACAAGCACGACTCCGTTCTGCGCGCGGAACACGCCGAGACCAGCTCGTCGCAGAGCCTCGGGCCCGATCTCGATCAGCACATCAACGTGGGCACGCTTCCCCACCTTGCTGTCGACCGACTCGGCGAGATGCACGTGTGTCCGATGCGACGAGGTGATGCCGAGGCGGCCGATGCCGGGGAGGGCGTCGAGCGAGGTTCCATGCCAGAGCGACGCGAATGGAGCGATCGCTTCCCAGGACGCCTCGAGCGCCAAACGGGTCACCGGCATGTTGTCCATCGAGTGTCCCTGACAGCAGCGGATTCGAAGGCCTTCGAGCTGGAGCCGACCCTTGTCGTTGGTCGCTACGGCGACGTTGAGCTCGTCGGGCGTCATCTCGGCCACCCGCAGAACATCGTCCACCGAGGCCCAACCGGCGGCGTCCATCGGTAGCCCTGCCTCTCCTGCGCCATGCCGCAGGAGCCACGAGAGTCGCCGGCTTGCACTCGAAGACCAGCGGGCCATCAGGGCGCACCCATACGCAGGGCATCCCACACGGATGCGATCGCCGGCTTCCCTCTCGCATCCGACCGGAACACGGCCGAGTAGGTCACTAGCGGGAGATCCTCGACCGGGCGGGTGACGACATCGCCCGGAGGGGTCACGCAACCGTTGACGATCGCCAGCCCCACACCGAGCTCGACGAAGCGCAGCATCGCCTGCCATCCGTCGGCCTCCATCGCCACGATGGGAGCGACGCCGACCGACTGCAGGGCGGCGTCGAGCGCTATCCGATGGGGTCGGCCGGGAGGTGGCACAACGAGCCGCTGACCTCCCAACTCCCGGATGCGGACCGAGCGCTGGCGAGCGATCGGGTGATCGGGTGGCACGGCGATCACCTGCACATATGAGGCGAGAACCTCGCGCCGCAGCGGCTTCAACACCCTGTCGGTAACAACGACCGCGAGATCCGCCTCGCCATCGCGCACCGCACGCATGGCCGCGGTCGCGTCCAGATTCAACAGGCGGAGGTGCCGTCCCTCGGCCAGCAGTCGGCGTAACCCTGGCCCGAGGACATAGAGGTGGGCGCCCTCCCCCGCGGCGATTACGACCGGAGCGGCCGCGTCGACTCGTAGGTCGTGTAGGAGCGTGCGCACGTCGGCGTCCGCCTGGCGGCCGAAGCGCGCCACCGCTGCTCCTTCGGCGGTGAGCACAAGGTGGCGTCCGACCTTGGTGTAAAGCGCGCAACCCAGCCGCTCACCGAGCTTTCGGACCTTCACGTGCAGCGACGGCTGCGATACGTGAAGCTCCTCCGCTGCTCGGGTGAAGCTCAGATGCTCGGCGAAGACCGCGAACTCCCGCGTGTCGTCGATGGATACGCTTCGGACGTCCATAGTCTTAGATTATGACTTGATCTCAGATTGCTAGTTCCACCCGAGTGGCTGCTTGTTCACACTCGAGCCATGACAAGGGAACTTCGACTCGGCGTCGACATCGGCCGAGTGATCATCGATGGCTCGTCGCATCCATCAGGCGACGACACCGCGTTCTTCAAGGGCGGCCTCCAGAACGCTCTTCTCACCCCGCCGGTCGATCAGCTCTTCGACGCCCTTCCTCGCCTCGTCACACTGTTCGAGCACCGTGTCTGGCTGATCTCGAAGTGCGGCCAGCGAGTCCAGGACCGGTCGCTCGCCTGGCTCGACCATCATGACTTCTACGACCGCACCGGCATCGCACGCGACAACGTCCGGTTCTGTCGCCAGCGCCCCGAAAAGGCGATCCACTGCCGAGAGCTCGGGATCACAGATCTCGTCGATGACCGCGTCGACGTCCACGAAGCCGTCCGGGGCATCGTCAGGCGCAGCTATTTGTTCGGTCCCCAGGACCAGCCGGCGCCTTCCTGGCTGATCGCGGCAACTACCTGGCCGGCGTTGGAAGCGGCGGTCGCGTCGAATCTCGCATCAAATTCTGGCTAAGCCGAGACGGGACTGCCGAGGGCGAGTGCTCAGATAGACCCGCGTCGATTGCTCATCCTGTCCCCATCAGTTTTCGCCATTGCCCATCAATAGTCGCGTCCTACAGTCCTGTAGGGATTCACCGAAGATGAGCAGGGCGGACCGCTGGACATGATCAGCCGGGGCACCTGCAAGTGCGGCTCCGTGACGGCCAAGGTGATCATTCCCTAGGCGGCAGCTGTTTAGGGACCCTTCCGTCTGCGATCTGTGCAGATCGCCGGTCGGTCGCGGTGTCCCCGGGAACCTTCGCGCGGCACACTGGGTGAATGGACGACCGCCAGCCGGCAATCCGGGACTACGCACTGGGTGGTGTTTGCGGCCTCTTGCTCCTCCTGGCAGTTGGAACGGCCGGCGGATCCTTGTGGTCGCTCATCGCTGATGGCGACGCCAGTGGCATTCTGCTGGCTCCCGTACTCGTCGCGATCTACCTGATGCTTGCCCGGGCAGCGTGGCGGCGGACGATCTGGACCCGGAGTCCGACCACGGGTGAAGTGCCGCGTTGGCGAGCTCGAAACCGAGAACTAACGCACGGTGAGGTGATGATGTGCCGCGTCCTACTTGTTGGAGCGCTGACCGTCGCCGTCATCGGAGCGTTGGCAGGCTCGTGGCCTTGGAGCACCGCAGCCTTCCTCACACTCAGTTTTGCTCTCCAGCTGCTCCTGTCGCCCCGGCAGCACCGCCGGCAGATCTTGACGGGGCGCATCTAGACCCTCGGATGGCGGTTCATCTGGTCGAGCAGTTGCTGGCCGAGGGCACTGATTCGATGTGGCTGGCTCGGCCCTGACCGGTGGAGGAGAACGCCACCCACCGCCTGCTCGAGACCGCTCATACTGCGGTTGAGTACATAGCGGTCGGTGCCGATCAGGGGTGCCGCCGTCGCGAGACTGTCGCAGCGGGCGGCGATCTCGAACCAGCGCAGCCGCTTCGGCCCCCAGAAGCTGGCGAGGGCCGAGGCGAGCGGCTCCGGCTGGGGCCGGGGTGCACGCGGATTGGGACCAAGATGGTCGTCCGCCTGGGCAAGAAGCCGGAACCCGAGTTCCGTCATGCGCTGGGCCTTCTGGCTGCGCGCCGATCGAGTGATGAGGCGGCCTCCACAGGCAGCCTCAAGATGAGCAAGCTGGAGGGTGAGCACGCTCTGGTGAAGCGACAGCGCGATCGCGGCCTCGTTCAGGGAGCGATGACGGGCGTAGACCTGGAACCGCCGAACACGATCCGTCCCGCCCTGGCCGAGCGCCGCCGATGCGAGCGGCTCCGGCCAACCAGCTGGCGTTGTCAGGCTCGCGGCGTGGCTGGAGCCGCCCCGACTGCGCAGCGCGATGCCGTGCTGGCGGGCAATCCGGGCGATGTTCGGCGCAGTGGTGCCGACCTCGGCGGCGATGTCGGGCAGGGTCCGACGACGCTCGAGGTACTCAACTCGAAGCCACTGGGGATCGACGACATGCACCGGACGTCGACGAGATGGCGGCACCGGGATGCCATCGTGCCGCAGCCGGTCTGCGAGGTACTTGCGCCCGACGCCGAGCTCGGGGGCCAGGGATCGAAGCGTGCGGTGGTCATCGATGACGAGCGCACGTAGGCGCTCCGTCGTCAGACCGGGAGGAGGCACGGTGCGGGCGTTCCGAGGAGCGACGGCCTTGGGTGTCGAGGCTGATCGTCGGCTTCGGCTCGGGGGTTGAAAGCGGCCGGGATCGCGCCGAACGACGAGACGCACATGGTCCAGGCTGGTGTCGAGCTCTTCGGCGATGGCCGTCACAGAGCGCCCGCGCTGGAACAGAGTCGCCAGTCGATCCAGGTCGAGGCAATCGAGATCGGGCACAGGGAGCCCGTCCAGGTCGGCCCAGCTGGTCGGCGGGGACCAGGCGATGGGCTCTGCTCCACAACCGTGGCCGTCGAGGACCTCCCGAGCACGAGCCTCCAGGAGACTGATTGCGACGCCAGGTAGGCCAAGGCAGAAGCGGTGGTAGGCGACGAGGGTAGTGGCCTGCGGGCGGAGGCTGGCGGGCGCCTGCTGCGGCAATCCGCCGGTCAGCGTCTCCCAGATCCACAGCCGGGCGTGCCTGAGCTTGAGGTGCCCGCCGGTGGGGATCCCGGCAGCCGCGCAGATGCCATCCCACGCTCGCAGGTCGACCGCCAAAGCGGTGGCTGCGATCCGGCGCCGGCGTTGGTAGTCGATGGGGCAGCCACGGCTCCGAAGCCCGTCACCGAGCTGGGTGAGTGCCCGCAGGATGGATCGGCCGTGCTCGGTGGCAGCGACGGTCTGGAGGCAGTTGGAGAGCTTGCGGGCGAAGGGGGGGGCCGCCTCGCCCTGCTCGGCGACGAGATCGAGCACCGGGCACACCGAGCCGACAAGGCCGACCGCAGTGGCGGCCACAGCTCGGAACGACGACGCCTCGACGCCGCCCGGCCTGAGCCGGACAGACCAGTCGGGCCACAGCGCCTCGGGAATCCACTGGAGCGGGACGTGGCTGTTCCGACCGAGCGGCAGGCGACCGACCGTCGTCGTCGTCCAGCGGAGCCGGTCGAGGGGGCGGAGCCTCGGGTCGCGAATCGAGAGCACGAGAGCGATGAGCCGGGGACTGGCGGTGCGCCAGGCGAGGGGGAGGGGATGCGGGCGAATGTGAATGTCCGCTGTGGCGAGGTCCGACAGCGCTTCGCCACTCCCGTCAGAGAGGATCAGGTCCGCTCGATGAAGAGCGGAGTCGATCGAGGACGTGTCCGCCAACCCGGTCGCGTCCAGGGCGTCGAAGTTGAGGCCGGTCAGCGAGGCGACCGTCAGCAGGTCAGCGAGGTGGTCGGTGGCGCCGATGAGCTCCTGTTCCGTGGCCATGGGATCGATGAGCACACTGAGGCGGTGCTGGACTGCCAGCGCCCGCGGAGTCACCGGGGCGCGGGACGGGGCCCCCGTCAGATCGGCTCGGCAACGATTCTGGCCACGGCCCCTGGCGCCCGGGCGGGGCGCTGAGCACGTGCCGCCCACGGGCTCTCCGTCGTGGCGAAGCGCGGAGCGCAGTTGATGTTGGCCGCATGCCGGGCACGTGGACGAAAGCAGACTCCCATGCGTGGGGCAGGTGACGAACCAGGGCAGCCGCCAGGCGGCAGCCCATCGACCTCCGGATTCGACCAGGCAGGCCTGGCAGTAGCGGCTCCACAGCATGGGCCGGGTGGCCCGTGCGATGCGGCGCTTTCGGAAGCGGCGCTCCACCATCTCTGCGTAGCGGGACAGGGGTTGCCACAGACCCTCGAGAGCGTCGACTGGGAGGCCGGTCGCCTCCATCATCAGAACGCTGGCGGGCCGGCGGCGACCCAGCGCAACCACGGCGGCGGGTTTGCCGACGAGAAGCGTGCCAATGCCCAGGGCGTCAGCGAGATCACCGACTGTCGTGTGTAGTCGGGCGGCGTAGCCCAGGAGCCAGCTGTCGAACGCCTCGCCCGGCAGCGGCGGGAACTCGATCGGGATCCGCCGCACGCGCCGTCGCTCAGGCGGCCCCGGCCGGGGCATGGCGGGCGCTGAGCAGCCCGTGCTCCAGTGCCGCCTCCAGCTCCCGGCGGGCGAGCTCGGCCGCCTCGTCGTTCTTGACACCGTCGAGAAGCTCCCTGGTCAGGCGTTCCTGCCCGGTGCGAACAGCCCTCTGGCACCCCCGCATGAGAATGGTCATCAGGGAGGCGAAGTGTCCGGTGCTGCGGCTGTAGAGGTAGCCGGCGAGGTCCTCGGCCACCATGCCCTGATGCTTGTCCGCCAGCACGACCATGCGCTCGATGGTGAGCAGCAGGCGGTGCCACGTCCGACGGCCCTCGTCGGTGGCGATCTCGAAAGGACCGAGGCTGAGCGGCGTCCACCGCCGAGCGGTCTGCGCTAGGGCGGCGTCGGAAGGTGACAGGCCCTCGGTGAGCAGGCCCCGCTGGCGCAGCCCGACCCCCACGAAGAGGAACGTCACGGGGAACTGGTTCGACAGCCACTTGAAGTGGTTGGCCACCTCCCGGCCGTCCCGGCGGCCCATGTCGAGGAAGTGCACGTCGTCGACGATGATCAGCCGGGTCCCACAGCTGAGCACACAGTCGGCCGCCCGGTTGGCCAGTTGTAGGGCATTGCCCCGCTCGGCGCCGGGGTGGGCGTAGAAACGACAGAGCATGGCGTTGAGGCTGCGGATGGTCGTGTTCGCTGTCAGGCCCAGGTAGACGACCGGGATCCGTTGGTGGCCGCCGGGAGTCGAGGGGCCGTAGAGGTCGATCTGGCGACGGTGAAAGGACCGGCCGAAGGTCACTGCCGCCGTGGTTTTGCCCAGGCCTGGATAGGCGTCGAGGACGGCCGCCCCCTTCACCTTATCGCCGTCCTGGCGGTTCGCCTCCACGATCTCGTCGAGGTCGGCCTGGAAAGCCACCATCTGTGGCGTCGAGATCGGGCCCAGGTTGGCATGCCACACCGAGCGCTTCTCCTCGTAGCCGGCCCGTTCGGCCTTGCCCATCTTCGCCAGCTCCGCCCGCGACCGGGCCGGAGGCTGGGCCCGGGCCTCGGCTTCGAGGGAGCTGAACCAGCCCTCCTTGAGCGACAGGGTGTAGTCCCGCTCCTCGGAGACGATCGTCATGCGAGGCTCTCGAAAGCGTCGGCGTAGTAGTCGGCGTCGGCGATCTCCCCGATGGCTTCGTCCGGCGCCTGGGCGTCGAGGTCGCCGTCGCCATCATCATCTCCCGCCGCCGGGCCGGGATCCGGCTCGCAGGGCTCGGCCGCAGCCTCGATCACCGCCTGAACGGTGGGGAGGCGGAGGACGTCGGCGCCCGGGCCGGACTCCGCCTGGCGTTGACGGGCGTCGCGCTGCTGCGACAGGCGCAGTGCCATGCGACGCTCAGTTGGGTTGCGGGCCAAGCCCGCGTCCCAACGCTCGAGCAGCTCGGCCAGCACCCGGCGGTCGTCCGGGAAACGGTCCCGCTCGGCCGCCAGCCGGCGGGCGTAGACAAGGGCCTCGCCGCTGAAGGGGACGGGGACGTCCTGGGCGTGCTCCCACAGCAAGGTGTGCCAGGAGTTGTCGTCCGGGTCCTGGAAGTAGAGCCGGGAAACGTCGTCGGGGTCGAAACGGAGGGGCCACTTGCCGGCATTGGCGCCGGTGTAGGGGCTGGTGCGGTTGCGATGGGGGGTGAGGGCCTCGGCGTTGTAGCGCAAGCTGTTGACCTCGACGCCGTAGTGCTGGATCGTCCGCCAGGCCACCGGTAAGAAGTCGTAGACCAGGTCGGCTCGGGCGGGGATGCGCAGCCTGCCGGCCCGGGCCACGCCCTGGTCGAACATCTCGGCCGGGCTGTAGTGCAGGCCTGGAACCTTGGGATCCACCAGGCCGTCGTGGGGGCGGTGGTGGTACACGGTGGCCACCCACTCCCGCATGATCCGCTCGAGCTCGTCGACGAAGAAGTAGCACTCCGCCTCGGGCGACTTGCCCCGGCTGTAGATGTCGGGGCCCTTGTAACCGGGCAGTGCCGCGAGGAGTTGCTCGGTGAGGGTGCGGAAGAATCTCTCCACCGGCGCCTTGTCCGTCGGAGTCAGCGGCCGGGCCGGCTGGATCGAGATGCCGAGCCTCGCGCAGACGGCGAGCAGGTGCTCGGAGAGGTAGATCTTGCCGTGGTCGACCACCAGGGTCTCCGGGGCGACGGCGGGCAGGCCCTTGTCCCGGTCGCCGTCGAGTCGGTCGGCATCGACGAGGACGACGCTCGGCACCCCCGCGTAAGGCATGACCCCGCACCCGGTGAGGGCTTGGGAGTCGGGCTTGATCGCCTCGTAGAGGATGAGCGCGGCATCGACCGCCTTGGTGGAGACCGGGCTGAGACGTAGACCGGCAATGCAGCGGCTGTAGAGGTCCAACGCGATTGTCAGCTCCAGGTTCACCCACCGCAGGGTGAGCGGCTCCATGGCGAAGACATCGAGGCGGGTGGTGTCGAGCAACAGGTACTCGCCCGGACGGGTCGCTCGCAGCCGTCCGTACACGCCCGCCGGGCGGTTGGCGATCGATCGCTTGGCCTTCGTGCTGCCGACGAACGCATTGGTGCCCCTCGACAGCTCGGTCAGCGCCCGACGGGCGCCGCGCCCCGACGGCCGGGGCACCGCCTGGCCGTCACCGAGAGCGAGGCGGGCCTCGACCCGCTCGAGGACAAGCTGACGGGACGGACGACTCGCGTCGGTGTGCTCATTGAGGACCGCGGCACACGCGTCCAGCCACCGCTGGTCGATCCCGACGAGCAGGTCCGCGCTGCGCTGGCCTCGCCCGTCGAGCAACCCAGCCGGGCCGTCGTTGCGGAACCGGCCGGCCCAGCGACGGATCGTCGCAACTCCGAGGCCAAGTTCCTGGGCCTTGGCCTCATAGCGCTCGGTCAGCGGTCGCCCGGGGTGGAAGTCGGCGCGTGGCTCACCGGGCAGGGCGGTGTCAGCCGCGCCTGAGCGGAAGCCGGTGAGCATCTCCTGGACGTGGCCCAGACGGTCCCGGAGCTCTGCCGCTTCGGGGGCGGTCAGACCGGACAGGAGCGCTCCGAGGCCGTCCTCCGCCGGCGGCTGAGGGAGTAGAAGATCGGTGCTGGGGTCGGCAAGCAGGGCTCGGGCTCCGATGCAGATGCTGCGCCCACGCGCGCAGCGCAGCGTGACGTCGGTGCCGGACAGGGCGGTGACGGTGTAGGTCTCGCCGTCGTGGCGAAGGCGAAGCCCGACGGCCAGGATGGCGGTTCGACCCCTCGTCACGGTCGGGCCACGACCGTTTCACCATCGAGGGGAGCGGACAGGTCGGCCCGGAGTGCGCCCTTCCACAGCAGATGGAGGATGACGGGCCGGGACTCGGCTGGGTGATGGGGACGGAGTCGTTGCTCGATCTCCCCGATGCGGTCCCCATCCTGGATGACCTCGCCGACCATGGCGACCAGCGCAGGGTCGAAAAGGACCGGGCGGCGATAGCCGGCGAGGAAGCGGACGTTCGACATCACAACGGGGTCGGTGCCAGACCAGACCTCAGAACGCCACCCACGGGAGACGAACAGATCTCCCGCCCACCGCAGGGCCTCCTTGACCTTGCGCTCCTGGAGCCGTTCCGCGGGCTTGACGTTCACCACCGTCACCAGCCCGTCGACGTCGGTGAGCAGGAAGTCGGGGATGTGGCGCCGACCGTCGTGCTCGACCAGGAAGGGCTGCGCCGCGATGCCGACCGACCTCGGGTCGAAGTCGGCCAGGATGAGGCGGGAAAGCTCGAGGCGACTCTCGTAGACGACGTGGCCGGCGGTCGTGGCCGACCAGTAGGTGCCGGAGTAGTGCTGCTGGCCCCGGTGCCACCGAAACTCCCGCCAGGGCAGAGCAGCACCGAGCTGGGCAGTGTGCGCTGCGGCTAGTTCGACTTGGTGAGCGGTGCCGTCGGCGGTCCTGTAACGAACCGTCGGTTCACAGCTCTGACGACCACCGGACGCGCCGATGCTCGCAAAATATCCGCCGGGGAATCCGCAGGCGCGGATAGGCGGGGCCGAACCTCGGTCCTCGGTTCGCCACCGAGGAGGGCGCGCTCGGAACCGGTGCGCAAGTCATGTCAGCGCGTGAGCAGGAACGCCCCGGGTCGCTGATACCGCCCAGCAGGGACGCGGTGCCGGGCCGACAAAACAGAGGGACTTATGCCGGGTCCAGTGAGAAACTAGCGAACGTGCGTGCGTTTGGGTGGCGACACACCTTCATCGAGAAGGATTGGGCCGACGTTCGCGGCTTCCTAGCGGGCGTCTCCGCTCGGGATGGCTTCGAATATCTGCTCGAGATCATCGACTCCGTCGTCTCTTCGGGAGCGGACGATGTGCTGGCAATCACCACCTCAATGCACGACCTTGTGGTCGCCCTGAAGCCAGTCGCCGAGCCACCTCTCGATGTCCTGATCGTATGTGCGCCAGGATCGATGCGTAGTCATCCCGACGGAACGGTCCGAATCGAGCACCTCTCCACCTTGGGCCGAGACACGAAGATCGTCCGGCCGAGTCAGGAAGCGGTCAGGCTGTTTTGGCGGTTCCTCGACGTGGAGTTCGGGTTGCATCGCAGCATCTGAGGCAACGCCATAGCAGCACCTACGCGTCGGGCCAGAGCCTGGTGCCTTCCTCCGAGACGTCCGCGATCTTCCAGGTGGCAGATCCGTCATCGCCGGCGACCTCCCACAGAACCCCGCGTGCGTCCAAGAGGGACGCGAATCGTGGGTCGCTGCTCACGAGACACGACACCTGTTCTCGAGCGAGAGTCCCTTCGTGCATGAGCGCGTCGGGTGAGTAACCCCCCGATCTCAGGACGCTGGGAACCGAGCGGGACTGCGGATCTCGCCTCGCTACTCGACCCCCACGAGTCCCGTGAGGGCGGGAAACCGCCCCCCTGATCATGTTTCTGTCACTACTGATCACGTCGTGATCATGTTGGGCGCGTCAGTGATCATTTATCCCGCGTCCCTACAAGTCCGCTAGACGCCTCGGGCCATGTTGGCGAACCTCGTGTAGTGGTCGAGGAAGGCCAGGTTGGTGACGCCGGTGGGGCCGTTTCGGTGTTTCGCCACGATGATTTCGGCCGTGCCCCGGTCGGGGCTGTCGCGGTTGTAGACCTCGTCGCGGTAGATGAAGATCACCACGTCGGCATCTTGTTCCAAAGAATTATGGGCCAGGACGCCGTCGGCGACGAAGTTGTGGGTGCCCTCGACGGTGGCGTCGAACGTCGGCTGGGAGCCGCCCGAGGTGACCTCGACCACCTCGTCCCAGTAGACGTCGGACGAGGCGATGTCGGCCAACTCCTGCGATCCGACGATGCCGGCGATGGCGGCCAGGCGGTCACGGGAGAACCGGCGGGGGCGCTGCTCGGAGCCGAGGAGGTAGCTGCCGCAGTAGCCCTCGCCCAGGCCGGCGGCGATCTGGCGCTCGGTGACGCCCGCCCGGCGGGCGGCCTCCTTGACGCGGGCCGCGACCGACCACGGCACCAGGTCGACGTTGGGGTTCTCCTTGATCCGGTCGAGGATCGCCAGGGCCTCGGGGATGCACTGGCCCCGTTGACCGTGGCAGCCGACCGTGCGCAGGAACCGGGCCTGACTGGCGGCGCCTTGGATGCGGACGCTGTAGCCGTCCCGGTAGTGCTGGGCGCCGGCGTCGTCGGGACGGCCGGCCCGCAGCTTCTTGGAGGTACCGATCGTCGATCGCACCCCGAGGCGGAGGAGCAGGCGCTGGACGTCGAGGGCCAGCCGCCGACTGGTCGTGCCGTAGTAGGTGCTGACAATGGGGCCGCGGGCGTTGCGGCGGATGGTGATCGAGCCGTCGGTGGCCCACAGGTGGCGGAGGAACAGGGCGACCTGGGCGTCGGAAAGGCCGAAGACCGACTCGGGGCAGAACTTGGTCCACGCCCTCGACTTCCACAACCCGTGCGGCTCCAGCCAGTTGCGCATCGGGTGGTGCACGCCGTGGGTGAGCCGGTAGGGGCTGGGGAACCGGAGCTGCCAGGTGTTGCCGAGCTTCTTGCCCTCCGCCGTGATCCCGAAGAGGCGGCGGGCCAGGTCCTCGACCAGTTCCTTGTTGGCCGGGTCGGCGGTGGCGTACTTGAAGCCGGACCCCATGGTGCCATCGCCCAGCAGGTGGGCGAGGAGCATCAGCTCGTCGTCGGTCCAGTCGGTGTTGGGCTGCAGGGGGGACGGGAGCCGGCGGGGGGTGGCGATGAACGACCCCGGCTCCAGGGCGTCGAGCCGGGTCCAGCCGTCGATGGTGAGGAACGGGTGGTTGGCGGTGGCGGTGACGCTGCGGCCCGACGCCAGCTGGAGGGTGAAGACGGGCTTGATCCCCGAGGGAAACGCCTTGACCAGCCGGGCCGGCACCAACCGCTGATGCTGGTCGACCGACCACACCAGGGGCTGCTCCTGGCTGAGGACCAGCTCGCCCAGCGAGATCTCCTGGCCGTTGTCGGCCCGCATGAGCTTGGTGGCGGCCGGCATGCAGCCCGATTCCCGGAGGTCGGCCAGTACCGGCCGTTTGTCGGCCCGGGATTCGAGGTTTCGGGAGAGCTGCGACAGGGCGATCACCGGCACCTCGAGCTCGCGGGCCAGGATCTTGAGGCCACGGGAAATCTCCGACACCTCCACCTGGCGGTTCTCGGCGTCGGAGCGGCCGCTCATGAGCTGGAGGTAGTCGACCACGATCATCCCCAGGCCGTGGCGGCTCTTGAGCCGGCGGGCCTTGGCCCGGATCTCCATGACCGTGAGGCGGGGGTTGTCGTCGATGTAGATGTCGGCCTCGGCCAGGCGGCCGATGGCGTTGGTGATCTTGGGCCAGTCGGACTCCATGAGCCGGCCGGTGCGCATGCGGGTGGCGTCGACCCGGGCCTCCGACGACAGCAGGCGGTGGGTGAGCTCCTGGTGGCTCATCTCCAGGCTGAAGACGAGCACCGGGACGTGGGCGGCCATGGCCGCGTGGGCGGCCATGCCCAGAGCGAGGGAGGTCTTGCCCGTACCCGGCCGTCCCCCCACGATGATGAGGTTCGACGGTTGGAGGCCGGCCAGTTGCTGGTCGAGGTCGATGAAGCCGGTGGGGACGCCGGTGACGGCCTCGTCGTGCTCGAAGAGGGCCTCGAGGTGGTCGAGGTGGGGACCGAGGAGATCCCGCAGGGGCGAGATGGAGTCGGTGACCCGCTTCTCGGCCACGTCGAAGACGAGGGCCTCGGCCTGGTCGACCGCCCCCGCGATGTCGTCGGGCAGGCTGTAGCCGATCTCGGCGATGTCGCCGGCGACGGCGATGAGGCGGCGGAGGAGGGCGTGCTCCTCGACGATGCGGGCGTAACGGCCGGCGTTGCCGATGGCCGGGGTGCCCGCCTGCAGGGAGATGAGGACGGCGGGGCCCCCCACCGCCTCCAGCAGGTCGGCCCGGGCCAGCTCGTCGGCCACCGTGACCGGGTCGGCCGGCTCGCCCTGGGCGTAGAGGGAGGTGACGGCGTCGTAGATGTGGCCGTGGGCCGGCTTGTAGAAGTCGTCGGCGTCGAGTTGGACCTCGACCGCGGACACGATGGCGTCGCGGCTGAGGAGCATGGCGCCGAGGAGCGACTCCTCGGCCTGGAGGTTGTGGGGCGGGACCCGTGCCCCCGACGAGGGCGTGTGGGCGGGCGGGCGCCGGGCGCCGTTGCCCATTGCCTTGGGGCGTATCACGTGAGCCATGGAGATGTTCACCATGCCCCGGAACGGCTGGAGACAACGAGCGCGGAAAGCTCGGGATTTCGCGGGGAGGAGGCCGCGTTATCCACAGGCCCGTTGTCCACACCTACGAACATATGTTCGGAGTATACCCGTCAACATTCCGTTGACAAGGCATCCCCGCCTCGACCCTCGGGGGCGGAGCCCCCGACCGACAGCCAGGCGCCGAAGGCGCCGGTGCGGCTGTCGGAACATGAAAGCAGCGCGCCGAAGGCGCTCCCAGCCGTTGACTCGGGGGGCACTCGGGGGGCGGAGCCCCCCGAGCGTTATTGGGCGACGACCTCTACCGTGACCCGGAACTCGACTTCGGGGTGCAGGCGGATGGGGACCTCGTGGACGCCGAGGGCCTTGATGGGATCGTCGAGGTGCAGGCGGCGGCGGTCGAGGCTGACGCCCGTCTGGGCCTGGACCGCGCTCACGATGTCGTTGGCCGTGACCGAGCCGAACAGGCGGCCCTCGGTGCCGGCCTTGGCCGGGATGCGGATGACCACCGGCACCAGGGCCTGGGCCAGCTTCTCGGCCGCCTCCCGGTCGCGGGCGTCCTTGAGGTCGCGGGAACGGCGCATGGACGCAGCCTGAGCCACGGCCCCGTCGGTGGCCTTCAGGCCGAGGCCCTTGGCCACCAGGTAGTTGCGGGCGTACCCCTCGGAGACCTCGACGACGTCGCCCTTCTTGCCGACGTTGCCGACGTCGGCCCGCAGGATGATCTTCACTAGAAGGGTTCCTCCCCGTAGTCGTACGTCTGCGCCGGGGCGGACCCGGCCGGGGCGTAGGAGTTGCCGCCGCCCTGGCCCTGGCCGCTCTGGCCCGCAGGCTGGCCGCCGGCGGGCTGGCCGCCGTAGCCGCCCTGGCCGCCTCCACCCTGGCCGCCGCCGCCGCCCTGACCGCCGCCGTAGCCGCCACCGCCGCCGCCCCCGGGGCCGTCGGCCGGGCCCCGCCGGTCGTTCTTGCGGATCTCGGCCGTGGCCCAGCGCAGGCTGGGGCCGATCTCGTCGGCGATGATCTCGATCTTCGAGCGCCGCTCGCCGTCGGCACCGTCCCAGCTGCGCTGCTCCAGGCGGCCGGTGACCAGCACCCGGGCCCCCTTGGTGATCGACTCGCTCACGTTCTCGGCCATCTCCCGCCAGCAGACGACGTCGAAGAACGACACCGCCTCTTTGCGCTCGTTGGTCTGCCGGTCGTTCCAGACCCGGTTGACGGCCAGGCCGAAGGAGGCGTTGGCCTGGCCGCTGGGGGTGAAGCGCAACTCGGGGTCGCGCGTGACGTTGCCGACAAGGGTGACGCTGTTTCCGTTGGACATCTCTCTTTACGCTCCGTTCGCGTCGGTGCGGGGTGCTGTTGCAGCCGTCTCGGCGGCGAAAGAGGGCGCCTCTGTTGCCAGCGGTTCAGCAACGGGAGGTGCCGAAGCGGCCCGGGCCGGCTTGCCGGCGGGGCGGTCGGGCTGGCGGATGACCTTGTGGCGGATCACCGCGTCGGCCAGGTGCAGGGTGCGGTCGAGCTCGGTCATCACCGCCGGCTCCGCCACCGCCTCCAGCAGGACGTAGTAGCCCTCGCGCTTGTGGGCGATCTCGTAGGCCAGGCGGCGCCGACCCCAGCGGTCGACCCGCCCGGGTGTGCCGCCCCGCGAGCGGATGAGCTCGACGGCTCGGTCGACCTCGGCCCGGATGACGTCGTCGTCAAGGCCGGGGTCGATGATGATCATGACCTCGTAGGGTCGCATGTGAGGAACTGCCTCCCTCTGGACCTGGCGTGGTGACGCGCAGGGCCCCGCGGACCGTTCCGGGGGCAGGGTGTGGGTGGAACCCGTCCATGGTACCTGTCCATGCCCACAGCATGGCAAAGCCCTGAGACAGTGACCCCGGACCTACCGTCCGCGGCGCGGACAGGTCGCCAGGCGACCATTTCGCGCCAAAGACCGGGGCCCGTCAGGGTCCGCGGCGCGAATCGGTCGCCAGGCGACCATTTCGCGCCAAAGAGCGGCGGGCGCCGAACCGCCGGGCCTGGCTAACAGCTCTCGGGGCCGACGAGGAGGCGGGTGCCGGGGCCGATGCCGAGGGGCTCGAGGCCGCCCTCCTGCACCTCGAGGGCGTAGCGGTAGGCGGCCTCGGCCCCGTAGGTGGGGCAGGGCTCCTCGTCGCCGCAGGGGGGCATGTCGGTGGCGGACACGAAGTCGCCCTCGGCGTCGAACCAGGCGATGGACAGGGGGATGAGCGTGTCCTTCATGTAGAACTCGCCCTGGGTGTCGCGTTCGAACTGGAACAGCATGCCGTCGTAGCCGGACAGGTCGGTGCGGTTCATCAGGCCCTGGTTCTGCTGCTGCACGGTGGCCGCCAGCAGGGCGCAGCGGGCGCCCGACACCGACCCGCTGCCGAACAGGACCCCGGTGGTGTCGACCCGGAAGGTGACCTCCCCGAACCCGGACACCCGGGTGCGGACCAGGGCGGTGGTGTCGCTGCTGCCCGCCGCCGGACCGAGGCGGAACGACGGGTTGGGGGGACCGTCGGCCCCCGCCAGCACGAAGCCGATGATGCCCAGCAGCACGAGGACGGGAATCCCCCAGTTGAGGGCCCGGCGGGTCAGCGGGCTCACGCGGTGCGCGCCCCCGACGGCCCGGACCCCGCCTCCGACGCCCCCGACGCCAGGCCCAAGGCGGCGGCCACGTCGGCCGCCAGGTGGTAGCTCTCCTCGTCGGCCGGGAAGCGCCCGGTGCGCACGTCGGCCGCGTAGGCGGCGACCGCGGCCACCGCGTCGGCCTTCAGCGTCCCGTAGCGGCGGACGAACTTGGGCAGCACCCGGTCCTCCAGTCCCACCAGGTCGTGGAACACCAGCACCTGGCCGTCGCAGTCGGGACCGGCCCCGATGCCGATGGTGGGCACCGGCACCGCCGCCGTCACCGCCGCCGCCACCTCCCGGGGCACGCACTCCAGCACGATGGCGAAGCAGCCGGCCTCGGCCAGCGCCACCGCGTCGTCGACCAGTCCCCGCGCCGCTTCCTCCTGCTGGCCCTGCACCCGGTAGCCACCCATCATGTGCACCGACTGGGGCGTGAGCCCGAGGTGGCCCATCACCGGGATCTCGGCGCCGAGGAGGGCGTCGATGACCGGCAGCCGCCGGCGTCCGCCCTCCAGCTTCACCGCCGCCGCCCCCGCCCGCACCAGCACGGCCGCGTTGCGCACCGTGTCTTCCACCGACACGTGGTAGCTCATCCACGGCAGGTCGGCCACCACCAGGGGCCGGGGGTGGGTGCGGGCCACCGCGGCCACGTGGCGGGCCATGTCGTCGACGGTGACCTGCAGGGTGTCGTCGTAGCCGAGGACCACCATGGCCACCGAGTCGCCCACCAGGATGATGTCGACGCCGGCCTCGTCGGCCACCCGGGCGGTGGGGGCGTCGTAGGCGGTGACCATCACCAGCGGCGGGCCACCCTTGCGGGCTCGCAACGACGGGACGGTGACGTGCAGGGGCCCGGGGTTCATCACAGCGCAAACCTCCTTCCGTCCGGCGTCGCCCCTTCGAGTCAGGTCGGACTGCCGGCGGCGAACGCGATTCTACCTACCTACCCGCCGGGAATGGTCACGCCCGGAGGCAGGGTGATGGTGGGGCTGTTGGGGTCCCTCCGGGGCCTGATCGTGTCGGGCGTGGTGTTGACCGTGGCCTGGGAGTCGATGTTGGCCGTCGAGTCCTCGTCCCCCGTGGCGGTGGCCACGCCCGGCCCGCTGCCGTCGGCCGCGGTGGGCGCCACCGTGGTGGTGGGCCCGGACAGGGTGACGGTTCCCTCGGAGGGCGCGGGTATGGCGGCGGTGGGCTCGGGGTCGGACACCGAGGCGGAGGGTGTGGTGTAGCGGATGATGGGGCTGAGGGCCTTGCCGTCGAAGGCGGGGGCGGCACTGGAGTTGTCGTCGTTCTCCGGGGGCAGGCCGCTGACGAAGCGCTGGAAGATACGGGCCGGCAGCGACCCGCCGTTGACCTTCTTCACCCCGTGGATGTTGAGCAGCTGCTGGCTCTGCCCCTCGGGGTAGCCCATCCACACCGCCACCGTGAGGGAGCGGGTGGAGCCGACGAACCAGGCGTCGCCGTAGTCCTCGGTGGTGCCGGTCTTGCCTGTGACCTTGGTGTTCTTGACCTGGGCGCCGGTGCCCGATCCCCGGGCCACGACCTGCTCGAGGACGAAGTTGATCTGGTCGGCCTGGCTCTTCTCCAGCACCCGCACGCCCTTGGCCCGGCTTTCGGGCAGGACGGTGTCGGCCATCTTGACCTCGGTGATCACCTGGGGCTCGTAGCGGACGCCGCCCCGGGACAGGGTGGAGTAGGCGTTGGCCATCTCCAGCACCGACACGTTCTGGGTGCCGAGGGCGATGGAGGCCACCGGCGCCAGCTCCGACGTGATCCCGAGCTGCTTGGCCATGTCGACCACCTTCTCCGGCCCCAGGGTGTCGACCAGCTGGGCGTAGACGGTGTTGACCGAGTCGACGGTGGCGTCGATCAGGTTGACCTGGCCGAAGGAGGCGTTCTCGTAGTTGGTGACTTCCCAGTCGTTGCCCCGGTCGGCGCCCGGCAGCACGATCTTGGCCGGCCCCTTGAACGACGATTCCAGGCTGAAGCCCTCCCGCACCGCCTCGGCCAGGGCGAAGGGCTTGAAGGTGGAGCCGCCCTGGCGCCCGGAGCCGCCGCCCTCGTCGCCCACGGCCAGGTTCACCTGGGACTCGTCCCAGTCCCGTCCCCCGACCATGGCCACCACCTGGCCGTCCTGGTTGATGGCCACCAGGGCGCCGGCGGGGTCGCCCGGCTCGTCGAGGAGCCCGTAGACGGCCTCGTAGGCCTGGCGCTGGAGCTCGGGGTCGAGGCTGGTCTGGACCCGCAGGCCCTGGCGGAGGACGAAGTCCTCGGAGTACGTCTTCTCCAGCTGTTGGCGGACGTACTGGACGTAGTACTCGGCGCCGATGCCCGGCAGGGCCACCTCGGAGTCGATCTCGGTGCGGGGGGCGACGTAGGACTCGAGCTTGATCGCCTCCACCTCGGCCATCTGGGCGGGGGTGATGGCCTTGGTCTCGACCATGGCCTGGAGGACGAACGTGCGCAGCTCGTAGGCGAGGGGGCTGTCGGCGACGACGTCGCCGCCCGACGGCGACCGGATGAGGCCGACGAGGTAGGCCGCCTCCTTCAGGCCGAGCTGGTCGACGTCCTTGTCGAACCAGGTGCGGGACGCGGCCTGGATGCCGTAGGCACCCCGTCCGAAGTAGACGGTGTTGAGGTAGCGCTCGAGGATCTGGCGCTTGTCGAGCTTGCGCTCGAGCTTGATGGCGATGACCGCCTCCCGCAGCTTGCGCCACAGGGTGGGGTCGCTGCCCACGTAGACCTGCTTGACGTACTGCTGGGTGATGGTGGACCCGCCCTGGGTGGCGCCCTTGTGGCGGACGTCGGCCCACGTGGCCCGGACGATGCCGAGGGGGTCGATGCCGCCGTGCTGGAAGAACTTGCGGTCCTCGGCCGCGATGACCGCGCTCTGGACGACGGCCGGGATCTGGTCGAGCTTGACCGGGAACCGGTTCTCCTGGCCGTGGAGGGTGGCCAACTGGTTGCCGGCGGCGTCGTAGATGATCGTCGTCTGGGGCAGGGCCGCCTCGGGCGGGAGGGGGACCTGGGTGAGGACCCACGCCGCACCCGCCAGGGCGGTGACGACGATGATGCCGAACAGGAACCACACCCGCCGGTAGCGCCAGAGGAAGGTGGTCTTCTTGACCCGCTTCGGCCCGCCCCGGCGCCCGCCGCGGGGGCCGTGGCCGTTACCGCCGGTGCCATTGCCGCCGGTGCCGTTGCCGCCGGTGCCGGTGCCGGTGCTGGTTCGGGGGTCGCCGGCGAAGAACCCGGCCGGGGGCCGGCGCCCGATCTTGGTTCCCGACCGGCCGCCCCGGGCGACGGGACGACCGCCGGCCACCCGCGCTCCGGTGGAGACGCCGGTGACCCGTCGGGTGGGACCGCCGGGCGGGCCGACGGGACGGGGAGCCGTTGCGGCCTGGCCGTTCGGATACTGGCCGGTCCCGGCGGCGGGCGGGCCGGGGGGACGGGGGGCCGTTGCGCCCTGGCCGTTCGGGTACTGGCCGGTCCCGGCGGGCGGGCCCGTTGCGGCTTGGCCGTTCGGGTTCTGGCGGGCCTGGCCGTTCGGGTTCTGGCGGGGCTGACGGGCTTGGCCGTTCGGGCTCTGGCGGGGCTGGCCGTTGCCGGAACGGCGGGACTTGCCGTTCGGCGACGGGCGGGGCTGGCCTCCGTGAGAACGGGGGGACGGGACGGCGGGGCCGGGGCGGGCCCGGCGGGGGGCGGGCGGGGCCTGGCCGGGGGCGTGGGCACGGGGAAATCGGACCGGAAAAGAGACCGAAAAGCCGATCCGCAACGTCTTCGTGTTCATTGGCGCCGATCCCGCGCCCCAATGGCTGAAGGGTTGCGGCGTGGCTCTCGATCCCAAGGGTTTCGTGCGGACTGGCGCCAATGTTCCACCGGATGATCTCCGCTCGAAGGCTGGTGCGGACCAGCCGCCTTCGCTCGCCACGAACGTGCCGGGGGTGTTCGCGGTCGGCGATGTCCGCGCCGGCTCGGTCAAGCGGGTCGGCGCGGCGATCGGCGAG
>JAXDOC010000023.1:0-58639 GCA_034669165.1 Actinomycetota bacterium | reverse complement strand
TGGCCGGGGGCGTGGGCACGGGGCGGGACGGCCGGGCCCCGGCGACGAGTAGCCGCGGCCCGGCGGGCGGCGGTGGCGGCGGCCCGTTGCCGCTGGCGGGCGGCGGACGGGTTCTGGTCGGGCCCGGCGGGGCGGGCGTGGCCCGGCGGCGGGTACGGACCGGCGGCTTGCTGGCTCACCGGATCGGGCCTCCGGCGGGGGCCTGAGCGCCAACCCTGAATGTCCGGTCGAGGTCGAGACCGGTGGCGTGGCGGGGGTCGTGGGGACCCCGGCCGGCAGCAGCCGGACCCGGCCGCCAAGGGCCGAACGACCGCCCAGGGCGGCTCGGAGACAGCGCTACAGGCAGGCGCACGAGGATCGAAGACTACCAAGGGGCCGTCCTCGCGCCCAGATACGTCCTCCCGGGCATCCCTCATGTGGAACTTGACGGCCGACGCGAGCGCTCCCGGGCCGTCGGCGAACGGCCCGGGAGCGCTGGGCAGTGATGGCGGCGTGGGGTCCCGCTACACGCAGGCCATCACGTTCCTGATCCGGGTGGCATCTGCGATACGGGCGTCGGCCACGGAGGGATCGATCTTCTTGGGTGTGTGCAGGTTGACCTGCTTGATGTAGTCGTCGAGGTCCTTGCACGCCTTGTCGACCCTGCCGGCGGCGAAGTCGGACCGGGCCTTCTCGACCTTGGAGGCCACCGCGTTGCCGGGGCCCACGCCCTGGGAGGCGGCGACCAGGTCGGTGAGCTGCTCGGCCGCCCCCTTGACGTGGATGGTGAACGACCCCGTGCCGACGTTGCCGTAGAGGTCGGTGGCGGTGCAGGTCACGGTGGTGTCGCCGATGGCGATCATCGTGCCGGGCGCCGGGGTGCAGGTGACGGGGGGCGTCGGGATGCGGCGGTCGTCGTCGACGGCGGTGGCCACGAAGGGCACCACCGCGCCCTCGGGCCCGGTGGCGTCGACCGTGATGTTCGTCGGCAGGGTCAGCACCGGCGGCAGGATGTCGACCACTTCCACCCCGAAGGGCCCGTTGGCGACGTTGCCCGAGTGGTCGGTCGAGGTGCAGGTGACGGTGTTCGGCCCGATGGCGAAGTCGGTCCCCGACGCCGGCGTGCAGGTGATGGGCGGGGTCGGGAAGCGGCGGTCGTCGTCGGTGGCGGTGGCGGTGTAGGTCACCGGCGCCCCCCCGGTGCGGCCCACGGCGTCGACCCGGATGTTCGCCGGCAGGTGCAGCACCGGCGGCAGGACGTCCTTGACCTCGACCGTGAACGAGCCGGTGGCCACGTTGGCGGAGGCGTCGGTGGCGGAGCAGTCCACCGTGGCCGTGCCGATGGCGAAGGTCGAGCCCGACGCCGGCGTGCAGGTCACGGGCGGGTTGCGGAAGGCCCGGTTGTCGTCCACCGAGCTGGCGGTGAAGGTGACGACCGCCCCGCCGGTGTCACCGGTGGCGTCGACGGTGATGGGTGCGGGCAGGGTCAGGACCGGCGGCAGGATGTCGACGACCTCCACCGTGAAGGTCCCCGTACCGGTGTTGCCGGACAGGTCCGTCGCCTGGCAGAGCACCATGGTGGTGCCGATGGCGAAGGTCGAGCCCGACGGGATGGAGCAGCTCACGGCCGGTGTGGGGCTGCGGCGGTCGTCGTCGGTGGCGGAGGCGGAGTAGGCGACGGCCGCTCCCCCGGTGTCACCGGTGGCGTCCACCGTGATCGGCGCCGGCAGGTGCAGCACCGGCGGCAGGATGTCCCTGACCGTCACCGTGAACGAGCCGGTGCCGGTGTTGCCCGAGGCGTCGGTGGCGGTGCAGACCACGGTGGTGGTCCCGATGGTGAAGGTCGAGCCCGATTCCGGTGAGCAGGTGACGGCGGGCTTCTCCTTGCCCGTGTCGTTGTCGGTGGCGGTGACGACGTAGTCGACGACCGCTCCCCCGGACGACCCGGTGGCGTCGACGGTGATCGGCGCCGGCCCGTGGACGACGGGCGGGGTGACGTCCCGGACGGTGACCGTGAACGACCCGTGGCCGGTGTTGCCGGCGGCGTCGGTGGCCGAGCAGGTCACCGTGGTGGTCCCGATGGGGAACGTCGAGCCCGACGGCCGCGAGCAGGCGACGGCCGGGTTGGCAGGGTTGGAGTCGGTGGCGGAGACGCTGTAGGCCACCACCGCGCCGCTGGCGTCGGCGGGGGCGTCGACGGTGATGGGCCCGGGCCCGTGGAGCGTCGGCGGAATCGCGTCGGGGGCGGCGATGGTGAAGGGTTGGATCACGGTCGGGGCGGGGTGGTAGCTGCCGTTGCCCGCCTGGTTGGCGACGACGACGCACGTCCCCGCGCCGGTGAAGGCGACCGACCCGCCGGCGTCGACGGTGCAGGCCCCAGGCGTGGTGCCGACACCGACCGAGAACGTCACCGGGAGGCCGGACGAGGCGGTGGCGGTGGCGGTGTACCCGCCACCCACGAGTGCGTTCGCCGGGGGTGACGAGGTGAAGGTGATCGTCTGCGACGCCTGGGCGATGGTCGTGGACGTGGTGGTCGGCAGCACGGTCGTCGGCGGAACCGTGGTCGGCGGGACGGTGGTCGTCGTGGGCGTGTCCACGTCGGCGAAGCCATGGATCCCGTCCACCCCCTCGTCGACGACGAACACCCGGTCGGAGCTGCTGACCGCGATCCCGGCCGGGCTCTGCAGCTCGCCCTCCCCGAAGGAGTTGGCCGAGACTGTGCTGAGCGAGTAGCGGAGCCTCCAGACGGAGGTCACCTCGGGGTAGCTCGGGCTCGTCACCGAGGCGAAGACGAACTCGGACCCGAGGCCGATGCCCTGGATGCTGCCGATCGTCTCGAGACGGACCTCGTCGACCCATGTGCCGTCGCGCTGGAACTCCTGGATGCGCGGATACTGGGCGGCGAGGGTTCCGGTCGGCACCATGCCCTGGTCGGCCACGTACACGTGCCCGCCGGGAAGGACCTCCACGTCGGACGGGGCGATGAACTGGCCGGGCCCGTCGCCGAAACCTCCCCACTCGGCGAGGAAGCCGCCGTCGGTGCTGAACTTCTGGACGCGGTTGTTCCCGCTGTCCACGACGTAGACGTGGCCGGCGTCGTCGACGGCGATCCCCGTCGGGCTGGCGAACTGGCCGGGGCCCGAACCGGGGGTCCCCCACTGCCGCTGGAAGGTCCCGGCCACGCCGAAGCGTTGGATTCGGTTGTTCCCGGTGTCGGCGACGAAGATCTGATCGGCCTCGACGCTCTGATCGGGATCAAAGGCGTAGGCGATGCCTTGCGGGTGGTCGAACTGGCCCGCAGCGCTGCCCGGGGAGCCGAACTTCGAGATGAACTCGCCGTTCGGGCGCACCCGCTGGACACGGTTGTTGTCCATGTCGGTCACCCAGAGGTTGCCCAGCCGGCCGAGAGCGATGCCGTGGGGGCGGCGGAACTCGCCGTCGCCCGTTCCCGAGTGGCCGATCGTGTCCACCAACTGCCACCGGGCCAGCGCGGGGCCGGCCAGGAACCCGGACAGGCCGATGGCGACGACCAACCCGGCGAGGAGCTTGACCACCCGCCCACTCCACCGGGGGCTTCCACTCCGACGCTGGCTGCGGTTGACGGTTCCCATGACTTCCCCCTCGTTGTGCGGTCCTTTCGGGACTATGAGGGGTGGGTAGGGGCCGAATCATGGCCCAGGTGGGCCATATTTTCGTGTTTTCTGGGCTCCTCAGCCGGTGCCGGTGCGGCGGCCGCCCAGGGGGAAGGCCCGGACGAGGTGGTTCCAGGCGCACTCGGGGCACACCTCGACCACGTAGCAGGTGCACTCGTCGCGCCGGCGGGAGAGCTTGGTCATCTCCTTGTGGGTGTCGACGACCCGGCCGTGGGCGGGGAGGTTGGCGCCGAAGGCGAAGGAGACGAGGACGAGGGCCGACTCCTCGCAGATGGGGCACTCGAGGGGTTGGCTCGGGCGGCCGATGCCGCGGGCGGCCCGCATGAGCTCGGGGTGGGCGTCGCAGATGTCGCGCCGGCCGAGGCGGCCCCGGCGAAACTCGTCGACGGTGTTCCGGCGCACCAGGCGGTAGTCGATGAGTCCGGCGGGGGACGCGCCCGCGCCACCGATGGATTCGGGTCGGAAGCTCACGGACGCCTCACCGCGGCCAGGGTAGCGAACGCCCCCGCTTGCGTCGTCCCCCCGTCCCGTGACGGGCGCGCTTGCACAACTTTGGGGGCGTGCCATACTTCTTCCGATATATCGGATCGATATATCGGACCATCGGTCTGGAAGGATCTGCTTGCTGGAGTTGGCCGTCCTGGGGTTGCTGAAGGAACAGCAGCTGCACGGGTACGAACTGAAGAAGCGGCTCACGGAGGCCCTCGGGCCCTTCTCGAGCGTCTCCTTCGGCTCGCTCTACCCCGCCCTCAACCGTCTGGAGACGGCGGGCGCGGTGCGGGCGGTCGACGCGGCCATGGCCAACGTCGAGGCGGAGGCGCCGCGCGCACCCGTCCCCATGACCGGCTCCATCGCCGGCGAGGCGGCCGCCTTCCGGGCCCGGCGGGCAGCGGCGGCAACCGCGCGGAGGAGCGAGCCCCGCTCCGCCCGCACCCGCAAGGTCTACGCCATCACCGACCGTGGCCAGCAGCTCTTCGAGGAGCTGCTCGACGCCGAGTCGGTGGGCGACGACGACAAGTCGTTCAATCTCAAGCTGGCGTTCTGCCGCTTCCTGCCGCCCGACCGGCGGCTGCGGCTGCTGGAACGCCGACGGGCCCAGTTGGAGGACCGGCTGGCCCGCACCCGCAACAGCCTTCGCGGTCGGCGGGACCGCATCGACACCTACACCCAATCGCTGATCGACCACGGCACCGAGGCCGCGGAGCGCGACATCTCCTGGCTCGACCGCCTGATCGCGATCGAACGTCAGGCCACCTCAGGGCAGGCCCATCCAGATCTGGGAGGACAGCAGTGACCAAGACCATCCGGTTGGCCATCGCGGGAGTCGGCAACTGCGCCAGCTCGCTGGTGCAGGGCCTCGAGTACTACCGCGACGCCGACCCGGCCGAGACCGTCCCCGGCCTCATGCACGTGGTGCTCGGCGGCTACCACGTCCACGACGTCGAGGTCGTCGCCGCCTTCGACGTCGACGCGGCCAAGGTCGGCCTCGACATCGGCAAGGCCATCTTCAGCGGCCAGAACAACACCATCAAGTTCGCCTCGGTGGGCGAGCTGGGGGTGGAGGTGCAGCGGGGGCCCACCCTCGACGGGCTGGGCAAGTACTACCGCCAGACCATCGAGGAGTCCCTGGCCGAGCCGGTCGACGTGGTCCAGGCCCTGCGCGACTCGCGTGCCGACGTGCTCGTCTCCTACCTCCCGGTGGGGTCGGAGGACGCCCAGCGCCACTACGCCGCCGCCTGCATCGAGGCGGGCGTGGCCTTCGTCAACGCCATCCCGGTGTTCATCTCGTCCGACCCGGAGTGGGCCGAGCGCTTCCGGGCCGCGGGCGTGCCCATCGTGGGCGACGACATCAAGAGCCAGGTCGGGGCCACCATCGTCCACCGCCTGCTGGCCCGCCTGTTCGAGGACCGGGGCCTGGTGCTCGACCGCACCTACCAGCTCAACGTCGGCGGCAACATGGACTTCAAGAACATGCTCGAGCGGGAGCGGTTGGAGTCGAAGAAGATCTCCAAGACCCAGGCCGTCACCAGCCAGCTCGACAACGGGATCGCGGCCGACGACGTCCACATCGGCCCGTCCGACCACGTGCCGTGGCTGGAGGACCGCAAGTGGGCCTACATCCGGCTGGAGGGGCGCAACTTCGGCGACGTGCCCCTGAACGTGGAGCTCAAGCTCGAGGTGTGGGACTCCCCCAACTCGGCCGGCGTGATCATCGACGCCGTGCGCTGCGCCAAGCTGGCGTTGGATCGGGGGATCGGCGGGCCGCTGCTGGCCCCGTCGGCCTACTTCATGAAGTCGCCGCCCGAGCAGTTCCACGACGACGTCGCCCGGGTGATGCTCGAGGAGTTCATCGCCGGAGGCTGAGTCGGGTAGGGGTTGAGGATGCGCACCCGCCCCCTTCTCGTCCTGGTCGCCGTCGGACTGGTGTTAGCGGCCGGGTGCGGGTCGGGCGACGCCGATGGCGGCGGCGGCGGGGCCCGGGCGGAGTACGCCGCGGCCCAGCGGGAGGTGCGGACGCTGGGGCGAGACGTCGTGGCCCAGCTCGACGCGGGTGACACGGGTCCCGTGGCGTCCCGGTTCAGCCCCGAACTGGCGGCACAGTTCACGCCCGCGCAGCTGGAGGAGCTGGTGGCCGAGCTGCGCCGTTCGGGCGGCATCGGCGACCGCACCGACGAGGGTGAGCTTGTCCTGGGTCCCGACGTCCGGTCCTACACCGCCGAGCACGAGGTCGGCGACGGCCGGTGGTCGTTCGAAATGGTGTTCGACGCCGAGGGCACGATCGTCGGCGGCGACATCCGGCCCGTCGGCGATCCCCTCCCGCCCGACCCCAAAGCCGGCTACCGCACCCAGACCACGCTGCGCTTTCCGCTCGAGGGCGAGTGGTTCGTGTTCTGGGGCGGCGACACCGAGCGCACCAACTACCACGTGGTGGCCCCCGCCCAACGCCACGCCTACGACCTCGTCGTCTGGCGCGACGGCGGCACCCACCGGGGCGCGGGCGCGGCCAACGACGACTACTGGGCGTGGGGTCAGCGGATCGTGGCGCCGGCGGCGGGCGAGGTGGTGGCCGCGGTCGACGGCGTCGCCGATAGCCAGCCCCTCACCGGAGGGGTCAACGAAACCGACCCGGCCGGCAACCACGTGCTCATCGACGTAGGCCACGGCGAGTACGTGCTCCTGGCCCATTTCCAAAAGGGCAGCGTCGCCGTCGAGGCCGGCGATCGGGTGGAGGCGGGGCAGCTGCTGGGACTGACCGGCAGCTCGGGGAACTCGTCGGAGCCGCACCTGCACGTCCACCTGCAGGACTCGCCGGTGCCGCTGGAGGGGGTCGGGCTGCCCTTGGCGTTCTCCGACCTCACGGTCGACGGGGACGCGGTGGCGAGGGCGGAGCTGGTCCAGGGCCAGTTCGTCGTCGCCGACGGGGACGGTTGACCTGCGCCTGCGGCAGTATGGGCGCATCGTGTCCTTGGAAGAGCAGGTGACGGCCGCCGTCGAGGCCAAGCGGGCGGCCGAGTCCGATCCCGACAATCATGAGCTGGCGGCGGCGTTCGTGGAGCAGGCGACGGCCATCGCCGAGCACGAGTGGGACGCGTTCGATGCGGTCCTGCCGCTGCTGGGCGACGGCGACTCGGTGCGGCGGGCGGCCGCGGCCAGCATCCTGGGTCGGGTGGGGCATGCGCACCGGGCCCTGGCCCAGACGGTGTGCGACAGCCTCATCGCGGTGGGGGCGGAGGAGGTCGACGACGGGGTGGTCGACACTCTGGCGGTGGCGGCCCACGAGGCGGGCCTGACGGTGGGCGCGGCCTGCAACCTCCTGCTGCGGACGCCGCCGTTGCGCCGCATGGGCGCCTACCACCTGGCCATGGTGGTCTCGTCGGCCCCCGACGACGAGCCCATCCGCAAAGTCCTACGCATCGCCGCCGACGATCCCGACCCCGAAGTCCGCCGCTGGGTCGAACTCGGCCTGGAGACAGCCGAGGACTAGTTGCTCGCCCGTCGGCTGCCCCGTCGAGCGAATGGCACGAACACCCCCTCAGTGGCGGACTCGTGGCGATCGCTCGGCGGCGGCGGGCGGGCGGCGGGCGGGCGGCGGCGACCAAGTGGCACGAAGACCCCCTCCCAGGGGGCATTCGTGGCGAATACCCGGGGCGGGTGGGTGCCGAGGCGTCCGCCGAGGTCCCTGACGCCACCGTCGGGGTCGGCCACAATGGCCGCCTATGTCGAACGATGCCCTGGTCGGGTGGAAGCGTCTCCCGCCGGGCGACGCCACCCGCTCGCTCGGCCCGGTGGCCGACGTGCAGTACGGGCCCGACGTCGTCACCGAGTCGGAGCTGCGGCTGCTGGGGAACCTCGAGGGCAAGCGGGTCCTGGAGCTGGGCTGCGGGGCGGGCCAGTCGCTCGTGTGCCTGTCCAAGAAGGGCGCCCACACCATCGGCCTCGACTTCGACGGGGCCCAGCTGGCCGCGGCCAAGCGCCTGGCCGACGCCGAGGGGGTGCGGGTCGAGCTCCACCAGGGCGACCTGGCCGACCTCGCCTTCATGCGGGGCGACAGCGTCGACCTGGTCCTGTCCGCCTACGCCCTGGGCTTCGTGGAGGACCTCAACCGGGTCTTCCGCCAGGTCCACCGGGTGCTGAAGGAGGGGTCGCCGTTCGTGTTCTCCCTCCCCCACCCCGTCTACGACCTCATCGACCACCACGGCCAGGCGTTGGTGATCCGCCGGTCGTACTTCGACCACACCCCGCTGGCCGACGGCTACCACCACACCGTGTCCGACCTGTTCACCGGCCTCAGCCGGGCCAAGTTCCGGGTCGACATCGTGCTGGAGCCGGAGCCGTCGATCGAGGGCAACCGCAGCCCCTTCTGGGACGAAGCCGCCCGCTGGGTGCCGCGAACGCTGGTGATCCGGGCCCGTAAAGAGGGCATCTGAGATCCGGGAGTCCACAGAATCCCGCGGATATCCCCAAGTTTGCGCGCTCGTTGTCGACCGTCAGCGCCCCGTAGGGTCCGAGTGTGGTCGAGATCGAGATCCGATTTACCGAACGCGAGGTGGCCCAGATTCTGTGGGTCCTGAACGACGCGGCCGCCCTCGCCGATTCCGTCGACGCGCTGTCCATTCTCGCGTTGCTCGAAGAGACGATGCGCATGGTTCGCGATCGGTTCGACCGCCGACAACCAGAGTAGACAGATACTCTTGTCCCATGGCCGAACGGGTAAAGGTCACCGAGGCAGTCCGGCTCACGGGCGTCTCTGGGACAGCGATTTTCCTGGCTATCAGGCACTGCGAGATCACGACAGAGCGCGACGAACGCGGCTACGACTGGGTCGACCCGGAAGAGGTCGCCGCCATCGCCGTCACTCGCTGACTGGCCCGCGGCGTCAGTCGTCGAGGATGAAGGTGACGAGCATGTTCACCTGGTAGCCGGTGATCGATCCGTCCCGGACCTCGACCCGCTGCTCCTTGATCCACGCCGAGGTGACGTTGCGGAGGGTCTGGGACGCCCGTGTGATCCCGACTTTGACCGCGTCCTCGAAGCTGGTCGCCGACATGGCGCTGATCTCGGTCACCCGGGCCACGTTTCCCATGCTGTCCTCCTCGTGTGTCGATTTGAGCCGCCCGTGCAGGCTACGACCGGTTCACGCCAGCCGCACCAGTGCCGCCACCACGGCCACGACCACCACGACGGGCACGGCGAGGAAGGCGACGGCCGTCAGCAGCCAGAACGGCGGGGCCACCAGTTGGGCGACGGCGCCCCAGGCCCCGACCACGTCGGCGTAGTCGCGCAGGACATTCCACACCGACCGGGCCGCGTCCAGGGGTCCCGCTTCGGGGCGTTCGACCAGCGCCGGCGCGACCGCGTCGCTCCGAAAGGAGGCGGTCCGCCTGGTGGCCACGTCGCCCAGCTTCTCGGGCAACTCCAGCAACTCGAGGAGGGCGAAGCGGACGTTCACCAGCCACGCCGCCGGCGCCCCGACCAGGGCCAGCACCAGCAGCGACGACAACGTCCCCTGCCACCAGTCGGTCACCCGGCCGCCGGCCGCGACCGACCACAGCCCGAGGGCGGCCACCCCGCCGACGACCGCCCCCCGGGTGGCCAGGCGGGCCAGCCCCCGGGCCTTGCCGTCGATCCGCGCCACCACTCGCGCCAGGGCTTCGGGCCGGGGCTCCACCGTTCCCACCTACCCGAACCGGTGACGTCCGGGGCGGCTCGGGCGCCCTTTTCTGTCACCGGATCGAGTTCGATCGGGTCAAGTGGCTGGCGCAGTAGTCCGTTAAGTGGAATAGTGGCAGGCATGGAAGCCAGCCAGCTGCTCAAGGGGGTGCTCGACGTGGCCGTGCTCGCAGTGGTGCGCGACGCCGACGGCTACGGGTACGACGTGGTCCGCCGGTTGCGGGCGGCGGGGTTGGAGGAGGTGGGGGACGCCTCGGTCTACGGCACCCTCCGCCGGCTCTACCAGGCGGGCGCGCTCACGTCGTACGTCGTCCCGAGCGACGAGGGACCCCATCGCAAGTACTACGCCATCAACGAGAGCGGGCGGTCGCTCCTCGAGGACGAGACCAAGATCTGGCGGGCGTTCTCCGACGCCGTCGACGGCCTGCTCGAGCCCCGGGAGGTGGCGGCATGAGCGACGTGCGGACGACGAAATTGGATTTGGCCAACCCCGAGGTCGAGGCCTACCTGGCTGCGGTGCGGGACGAGCTCGGGCACCTGTCCGAGGCCGAGCGGGGCGACCTGCTCGACGACCTCGCCCTCCACCTGGCCGAGGTCGCCGGCGACGAGGGCGACGACGGCGGGCCCACGGGACTGGTGGCCCGCCTCGGCCCCCCGGCCCGGTACGCGGCCGAGCTGCGGGCGGCGGCCGGGCTCCCCGCCCCGCCCGACGTCGGGTCCCGGCCGGGCTCGGTGACCAGCACGGGTTTGCGCGACGCCGTTGTCGGGTCCTGGGCCGGGCGGATGGCGCAGTCAGCGTGGCGTCACCCGTGGACGGGCGAGACGCGGGCCTACGTCCGCCAGCTGACGCCGGCGTGGTGGGTGCTGCGGGGCTACCTGGTGGTAGCCGTGCTCGCCTGGGGAGGGACCAACGGGGCGGACTCCTTCCCTGTTCCGAGCGTGGCCGGAAGCTGGTTCCTGGGCCTCGCGAGCGTCGCCGGCGCGGTGGCGGTGTCGATCGCGGTCGGCCGCCGCACCACGCGCCGGGGCTCGAGATGGCTCGTCGGGGCGCTGGACGTCGTCCTCGTCCTGGCCGCAATCGGCGCCCTGGGCAACGTGGGGGGCGACCTGGATCAGGTCACCTACATCTCCGGCCCCGACCAGGCGGGCTACGAGCTGAGCAGCCCGTTCGGTCCGGTCACCAACATCTACCCCTA
The DNA here is from genome assembly GCA_034669165.1 of Actinomycetota bacterium. GTDB lineage: Bacteria > Actinomycetota > Acidimicrobiia > Acidimicrobiales > AC-14 > JAXDMK01. The sequence goes on along the minus strand of JAXDOC010000023.1, from coordinate 47,640 downwards.
CTCCCGCGACGGCCGGCCCCTCGACGACGTGCTCCTGTTCGACCAGGACGGTCGTCCGCTCCGGGCCGCGTTCCAGGAATGGTGGCCCGACGGGTGCGTCCGCATCGTCGAATACCCGACGGCGGCCGACGGTGTGGCGGTGGAGTTCGCCTATCCCCAGCGCTACTCGCTGCTGCCCCAGGGGCCGGTGCGTTTCGGAGGACCGCCGTGTACCCCGACGCCGGCCCGGCCGCCGGTGCCGCTGCCCGCCTTCCCGGCGCCGTAGGCCGCCTAGGGGTCCCGCCGGAAGTGCTTGCCCAGGGTCTCCATCTGGCCCTGGTAGTTGGAGCCGATGCCGGAGCCGTAGAGCTTGGCCGGGGGAGCGATCATCTTCTCGAAGGTGAGCTTGCACACCTTCTGGCGGTGCTCGATCATGAACGGCACGTCGTGGGCCCGGACCTCGAGCGCGGCCCGTGAGCCCTTGAGGCCGGCGGCGGGGTCGTAGCCGAAGCCGGGGTCGAAGAAGCCGGCGTAGTGGGTGCGCAGCTCGCCGCTGGTGGGGTCGTAGGCGGTCATCTCCGCGGCCAGGTCGGGCGGCACCATCACGCTCTCGTCGGAAAGCAGCAGGTAGAAGCGCTCCGGCTGGAGGACGAGGCGGGCGCCCTCCTCGCTCCGCACCGGCTCCCAGTAGTCCTCCACTGCGTGGGCGCCGACGCCCGCCATGTCGAGCAGGTCGGCGTTGCTCCGCGCCCGGTGGCCGACCTGCTGGCCCTTGTCGCCCTCCAGGTCGAGGCTGAGGAAGAGGCCGTTGGCCGTCTCGAAGTCCTCGACCGGTGTCGGCTCGCCGCCGCGGAAGAGGATGGGATCGGCCGCGTGGCGGGCGGCCAGCTCCTCGTCGGTGAGGGTGGAACGGCCGACCATGAGCCGGAGCTGGTTGAGGGAGAGGTGCTGGCGGACCCGGATGGGGAACGAGAGGGGCACCACCTCCAGGTAGAGGGGGCCCTTGTAGCCGGGGGCGATCTCGTCGAAGCGGTGGCCGTAGTCGGTGATGACCCGGGTGAAGACGTCGACCCGGCCGGTGGAGCTCTTGGGGTTGGCCTTGCCCCGGATGTGGGGCGGGAGGTCGAGGCGCTCGGCCAGGGGGATGAGGTAGGGGCGGTTGGTCTCGAGGACGGCGCCGTCGCGGCGCAGGTCGAGCTCGTCGAACACGTAGTCCTTGACCTTGCGCTCCACCGTGTCCGCCCCCGGCAGGAAGCTGCACCGGATGCGGAAGGCGCTCTCCCCCAGGCGCAGGTCGAGGCTGGCCGGCTGGATGCTCTCCTTGGCGATGCGAAGCTCGCTGGCGTCGACGTGGCCGGCGTCGACCGCCTCGACCAGCAACTGGCTCGGAAGGACGCCTGGCGTGTCGAGGCTCAGGTCGGCAAGGTGGAGGACGTCGGACAAGCCCCGATGATGCCACCGCACCGCCTACCGGCGGAGGGGCGTCCGAACTGGTGACGATGCGGGGGGCCCTGACGCCGCCGGACGTCACCGGTTCGCAGACGGGGGTGTCGCCGGGTCAGGGGCGGGGTTGGGCGGCCCACCAGGCGTCGAGGCGGCGGAGGGCTTCCTCTTCGCCGAGGGGGCCTTCGTCCAGGCGGAGCTCGAGGAGGAAGTCGCGGGCCTGGCCGACGGCCCGGCTGGGGCCGATGCCGAGGTGCTCCATGATCTGGTTGCCGTCGAGGTCGGGACGGATGGCGTCGAGCTCCTCCTGCTCCCGCAACTCGGCGATGCGCTCCTCCAGCACGTCCATGCGCCGGGCCAGCTCGTCCGCCCGGCGCTGGTTGCGGGTGGTGCAGTCGCAGCGGGTGAGCTCGTTGAGCTTCTCCAGCAGCGGGCCCGCGTCGCGGGCGTAGCGGCGGACGGCGCTGTCGCTCCACCCGGTGCCGAAGCCGTGAAAGCGCAGGTGGAGCTCGACCAGGCGGGTGATGTCGGCGATCTCGTCCATGGGGTAGCGCAGGGCCCGCAGCCGGGTGTCGGCCATACGGGCCCCGACCACCTCGTGGTGGTGGAACGACACGCCGTCGGGCCCGATGGAGCGGGTCTTGGGCTTGCCGATGTCGTGGAGGAGGGCGGCCAGGCGCAGGATCCGGTCGGGGCTCGTCTTCTCGACCACGGCGATGGTGTGGGCCAGCACGTCCTTGTGGCGGTGGATGGGGTCCTGCTCGAGGGAGAGGGCCCGCAGCTCGGGCATGAACTCGTCGGACAGGCCGGTGTTGACCAGGAACCACAGGCCCTCGCCCGGCTCGTCGACCACCATGAGCTTGTCGAGCTCGCCCCGGATGCGCTCGGGGGAGACGATCTCCATGCGGCCCCGGAGGCGGCGGACGGCGTCGACCAGCTCCGGTTCGGGGACGAGGCCGTAGCCGGCGATGAACCGGGCCGCCCGCAGCATGCGGAGGGGGTCGTCGGTGAACGACTCGTCGGGCGACAGGGGCGTGCGCAGGCGGTGGCCGGCCAGGTCGGCCAGTCCGCCGAAGGGGTCGATGAGCTCGGCCCCGCCGTCGGCGCCGCCCGGCCGCAGCTCCAGGGCCATGGCGTTGACGGTGAAGTCGCGGCGGGCGAGGTCGGCCTCCACCGCGTCGGCGAAAGCCACCTCCGGCTTGCGGGAGTCGGGGGAGTAGGCCTCGGCCCGGTGGGTGGTGACCTCGTAGACGACGCCGTCCTTCTTGGCGCCGACGGTGCCGAAGTTCCGGCCCTGGTCCCAGACGGCGTCAGCCCAGCCCCGGAGGATGGCCTCGGTGGCGTCGGGGCGGGCGTCGGTGGTGAAGTCGAAGTCCTGGGTGAAGGGGCGGCCGAGGATGGCGTCGCGCACGCTCCCGCCCACCAGGTACAGGCGGTGGCCGGCGGCGGCGAAGCGCTCGGCGAGGGGCGCGGTGGCGTCGAGAAGCGGCTGCAGCCGCTCGGGGACCATGGTGACAACGACGGTACCGGCCCCTGCCGGTGCGTCAGCGACGGATTTGGCTGGGTGGACGGCTCCGGCTCGGGGGACGGCGACGGTCCGGCCCCGCCGCCGGCCCCTCCTCAGATATGGATCTGGCGGGCGGCGGCGACCACGTCGCGGCCGGGGCCGCCGGTGGTGAGGGGCTCCGGCTCGAAGGTGACGCGATCGAGGCCGGCCACCGAGGCCGCGGCCGAAGTGGTCAGCGCGTCGAGGTCGTAGCCGCCCTCCAGGAAGGCGATGGTGCGGCCGGCGGCCGGGGCCAGGGCCCGGGACCGGCCCAGCAGCCACCCGTAGTCGCCCGCTGACAGGGCCAGGCCGGCCAGGGGGTCGGACCGGTGGGCGTCGAAGCCGAGGGACACGAGCACCCACGTGGGGGCGAAGCGCTCGACCACCGGCCCGATGACCTCGTCGAAGGCGGCCCGGTAGGCGTCGCCCGTGGTCCGGACGGGGAACGGGAGGTTGACGGTGAGGCCCTCGCCTTCGCCCGTGCCCGTCTCTTGGAGGCGGCCCGTCCCCGGGTAGAAGGGCCACTGGTGGGTCGACACGTAGAGGATGCGGCCGTCGGCGTAGAAGGCGTCCTGGGTGCCGTTGCCGTGGTGGACGTCCCAGTCGAGGATCGCCACCCGCTCGCCCCGGTCGGCGAGGGCCGCGGCGCACACGGCCACGTTGTTGAACAGGCAGAAGCCCATGGGGTCGGTGTTGGTGGCGTGGTGGCCGGGCGGGCGGACCACGCAGAAGGCGGCGTCGGCCTCGCCCCGGTCGAGGCGCTCGACGGCGTCGATGCCGGAGCCGGCCGCGAGCAGGGCCGCCTCCCACGAGCCGGGGAAGGCGGCGGTGTCGTCGTCGATCCAACCGCCGCCCTTGGCCACGAACCGCTCCAGGCCCCGGACGAGCTCGGGCCGGTGGACCCGGGCCAACTCGTCGAAGGTCGCCGGCCGGGGCTCGGCCCATACCACGTCGCCCGCCACCGGCGACGAGCGCACGCCGGCCAGCACCGCGTCGAGCCGCTCCGGCCGCTCGGGATGCCCGCCCCCCGGCCGGTGTTCCCTGCACGCAGGCGAGCTCTCCACCAGCACGGCCATCGTCGCCGGAGGCTACCGCCGGCGTCCTTCGAGGGGCCGAGTGTGCAGTTGCGTGGGCTCTGCCGACGCAACTGCACAGTCGACCGGGGCGTCGGGATCGAGTGTGCAGGTGCGTGGGCTCTGCCGACGCAAGTGCACAGTCGACCGGGCACCGGGCGGGCGGCGAAGGGCCATCCGGCGGGCGGCGGGGTCGCGGGAGGCGGGACGGCCGAGGCCGGCCCCGCTCGGGCCGGGTCCCGCCGGTATCCTGGATGGCACCGATGACCGTCACGACCGAGGTCCTGGAGTGGGGCCGGGAGCGGGCCCGTGCCGGCCCGTGGCGCGGTGACGGCCACGTCGCCTACCTGGCCCCTCTGCCCTACGACCCGCCGCCGTCGGTCGACTTCCTCCTCCGCTGCCTCGACCAGCTCGCCGACCGGGGCTACGCCGAGGTCATCACGTCGGCCCTGGCCGGGGCCGAGCAGCCCCCGTTCCTGGCCGTGGGCTTCCTCCCCCACGAGCACCTCCGCTTCCTGGGCCACGACCTGGCCGGGGTCCCCTTCCGCCCCGCGGCCGGTCCCCACCCCATTCGCAAGGCGGTCCCGGCCGACTACCCGTCGGTGCTCGACGTCGACGCCGGCTCCTTCAGCCCGTTCTGGCGCCTCGACCAGGCCGGGCTGGAGGAGGCGCTCACCGCCACCCCCGCCACCCGGTTCCGGGTCGCGCTGAGTCACCACACCGGGGGCCATACGCAGGTCGTGGGCTACGCCATCACCGGCCGGGCCGGTGACCAGGGCTACCTCCAGCGGCTGGCGGTGGCGGCGGCCGCCCGGCGCACGGGCGTGGGTCGGGCCCTGGCCCTCGACGGCCTGCGCTGGCTGCGGCGGCGGGGCGTGGCCCGGGCCGTGGTCAACACCCAGTACGGCAACGATGCCGCCCTCGCCCTCTACCTGCGCATCGGGTTCCAGCAGGAGCAGTCCGACCTGGCCGTGCTCCACCGAAGCCTGCCCGCGTGACCCGGCGTCACCGCCCGAGGGTCGCCGGTCTGGCATCGGCCCTGGCCGCGGCCGCCGTCCTCGCTCTCGCCGTCGCCCCCGCCGGCGCCCGGGGCGCGGCCCAGACGTCCACCACCGTCCCCGGCGGCGGCCGCATCGACTTCGTCGCCCAGACCCCCTTCGTCACCCTGGTCGACGCCCAGTGGGGGGTCCGCTTCAACGTCACCCGACCCACCGGCCCCTCGAACCTGGAGGTGGCGGTGAGCGTGTACGCCCCCGTCGCCTTCCGCTCCGAGTTCCAGGAGACCTTGGACGGCCAGATCTTCGGCGAGCCCGAGCTGCCCGTGTCCGTCTTCCCCCTGGGCAGCCTCACCCCCGAGCCCAACGGCGACTACTCGGTGGCGGTGCTCGCCGCCCTCGGCACCCAGGACGGCGTCCACCCGGTGAGAGTCGAGCTCCGCGACCGCGACGACTTCGACGTCCTCGACGAGTTCGTCACCCACCTCGTCTACCTGCCGGGTGAGCACATCGGGCCCAAGCTGGGCGTGTCCGTCGTCCTGCCCGTCCACGACCAGCCCGCCCTCCAGCCCGACGGCACCCGCCGGCGCCCGGACGAGACCGAGCTGGCGGGGCTGGCCCTCGCCATCGACTCGGCCAGCAACCTGCCGGTGTCGTTCGTCCCCACGCCCGAGACGGTGGCCACCCTGGTGGCGAGCAACGACCCCCGGGCGGGCGCCGTCCTCAAATCGCTGCGGGACGCGGTGGCCGGCCAGTCACTCATCGGCAGCACCTACGTGCCGGTGAGCCTGCCCGCCCTCACCGCCGCCGGCCTGGAGGACGAGGTCGCCCTGCAGATGGAACGGGGGACGTCGACGCTGCGCGAGGTTCTGCGCGTCCCCGAGCCGGTGAGCCGCACGTGGGTGGCCCAGGAGCCCCTCGACGCCACGTCGATCGACCTGCTGGCCGCCCGCTACGGCGTTGACCAGGTGGTGGCACCCGAGGCCGGGCTGACCCCCATCCCCGACCAGCTCGTCACCCTCACCGGCCCCTTCCAGCTCGACGGCGAGCGGGCGTCGGTGCACGGGGTGGCCGCCGACGAAGGCCTGTCGGCCCACTTCGCCGACACCGACCCCCAGGGTCGGGCCAACCCCGCCCTGAGCGCCAACCACCTGCTGGCCGACCTCGCCGTCCTCTACCTCGACCTGCCCGGCGAGCAGCGGGGCGTGGTGGCCCTCGCCCCCCGCGACTGGCAGCCCGACCGGGTCTTCCTCGACACCCTCCGCACCGGGTTGGCGGGCGAGCCGGTGGTGGAGGCCATCGCCCTCGACTCCCTGTTCGCCACCGTTCCCGACGCCACCGACCTGGGCGAGCCCCTCATCCGCCGGCCCGCGGTCGATCCCGGCGGCAGCCTCACCGGCCTGGTCGGCGACATCCGGGCCGTCCGGGGCCGGCTCGACGCCCTCGGCTCGGTGCTGGGGCCCACCAACGCCGTCTCGGGCGACCTCGGCGAGCGCCTCCTGGTGGCCGAGTCGGCCGACCTCCGTGCCGTCCGCGACCGTCAGACCTACCTCACGGGCGTGCGGGAATCGATCGACGAGCAGCTGGGCGGCATCGTCATGCCCCAGAACCGCTCGATCACCCTCACCGCCCGCCGGGGTGAGATCCCGGTGACGTTCCAGAACCACACCGGGCACCCGGTGAAGGTCGTGGTCCTCATGGAGAGCGACAAGCTCGACTTCCCCGGCGGCGCCCGGCTCCAGATCGACCTCACCCGGCTCAACACCACCCACCGCTTCCCGGTGGTGGCCCGGACGTCGGGCACGTTCCCCATCCGGATCACCCTCGAGTCGCCCGACGGCGACCTCATCGTGGGCCGGGCCCGGCTGACGGTGCGCTCCACGGCCACGTCGGGCGTGGGCCTGGCCATCTCGGTGGGGGCGGCCCTGTTCCTCGCCGTGTGGTGGGGCCGCCACGCCCTCAAGGGGCGGCGGGCCAAGCGGCTGATGGAGCCGTCGGAGGTGCTGGAGGCCATGGCCCCCGCCGGGGCGCCGCCCAGGGCGCCGGCCGGGCCGGCGGCGGGTGCCCCGGCACACCCGCCGCTCCGGATCGTGAGCGGGGGGGCTACGGTCCACCCCGTCCCCGTGTCCCCGAGCCCGCCGGCGGCGGCCACCCCCACGCCCCCACCCCCGGGGGACACCCAGAACGAACCGCCCGTCCCCACGCCGGGCACCCTCGGAGGAGGCTAGAGAGCCATGGCCGTCGTGCGAGTGGTCACCGACAGCAGCTGCGACCTACCGGCCGACGTCGTGCGCGAGCACAACATCACCGTCGTGCCCCTGTCCATCCGCTTCGGCGAGGAGGAGTTCGTCGACGGGCGCGACCTCACCCCGTCCGCCTTCTGGGCCAAGTCGGCCGCCTCGGCGGTGCTGCCGTCCACCGCCGCCCCCTCCCCCGGTGCCTTCGAGCAGGCCTTTCGCGACGCGGCCGCGGCCGGCGCCAGCGGGGTGGTGTGCATCAACCTGTCGTCCAAGCTGTCGGCCACCATCCAGGCCGCGGAGACGGCGGCCAAGGCCCTGGCCGGCGTGGCGCCGGTGCGGGCGGTCGACTCCAAGTCGGTGAGCCTGGGCCTGGGGACGATCTGCATCGCCGCGGCCAAGGCGGGGGCGGCGGGGGCGTCGGTCGACGAGATCGTGGCCCTGGCCGAGGACATGGCCGCCCGGACCAGGATCCACGCCACCCTCGACACGCTCGAGAACCTGAAAAAGGGCGGGCGCATCGGTGCGGCCAAGGCCCTGATGGGAACCATGTTGTCGGTGAAGCCGGTGATCGAGGTGATCGACGGGGCGGTGGAGGCCGGGCCCAAGGTCCGCACCCGGTCGAAGGCGTTCCAGTTCCTGGTCGACCGGGTCACGGCCGAGCCGTCGGTCGAGAACCTGGCCGTCCTCCACGGCGACGCCCCCGACGTGGAGGCCTTCCTCGAACTGCTGGCGCCCCACTTCCCCCGGGAGCGGATCGTGGTCGGCCAGCTGGGGGCGGTGGTCGGGAGCCACACCGGGCCTCGTACCATCGGGGTGGCCTTCCAGGTACCCGGCTAACGAAACAGGACCATTGATCGCACCCGACCTCATCTCTCCCGGCCAGCTCATCGGCGGGCGCTACCGGCTCCGCCACCAGATCGCCAAGGGCGGGATGGCGGAGGTGTGGGAAGCGGGCGACGACGTGCTCGGGCGGGCGGTGGCGGTGAAGGTCCTCCTCCCCGAGCTGGCCGCCGACCCCTCGTTCAGCGAGCGCTTCCGGCGGGAGGCCATCGCCGCCGCCCGCCTGGCCCACCCCAACATCGTCGGCACGTTCGACACGGGCGTCGACTACGCCGTCCCGGGCGGCCTGGCCTACATCGTCATGGAGCTGGTCGAGGGGACGACGCTCAAGGACGTGCTGGCCCAGCGGGGCCCGTTGGACGGGGGCGAGGCGACCAAGATCGCAGCCCAGGTGGCGGGGGCCCTCCACTACGCCCACGAGGCGGGCATCGTCCACCGGGACGTGAAGCCGGCCAACATCCTGCTGTGCCCCGACGGGCGGGTGAAGGTGGCCGACTTCGGCATCGCCAAGGCCGCCCTGGCGGATGCGGCGGCGGCCGACTCTCTCGCCGGGAACTGGGACCTCACCGGTACCGGCATGGTGGTGGGGACGGCCAAGTACCTGTCGCCCGAGCAGTTCGAGGGCCTTCCCGTCGACCGCCGGGCCGACGTCTATGCCTTGGGCGTGGTCCTCTACGAGATGCTGTGCGGGCGGGTGCCGTTCGTGGGCAACACCGACATGGCCATCGGGATCCAGCACGTCGAGCACAAGCCGCTCAGCCCCCGCCAGGTGCGGGCCGGCATCCCCCGGCCGTTGGAGGCGGTGGTGCTGAAGGCGATGTCCAAGTCGCCCGCCGACCGCTACCCCACCGCCGCCGCCCTCCAGAGCGCGCTGCTGTCGGTCGACCTCCGCTCCGACGACGCCGTGCCCATGATCGTCCGCGACGACACGCCGCCCCACGGCGTCCCCCAGACCTTCGCCCAGAGCGAGCGGTCGTGGATGGTGCCCACCGTGCTCATCGTGGTGGTGGCCGTCACCCTGGGGATCGTGGGCGTGATCTTCGCCCGCTCCGACACCGGCCACCGGCTGCTGGGCGACCTGCCGAGCGTGACCGGCGGCGGGGGTGGGGGTGGCGGCGAGGCGGTGGCGGTGCAGTCGGTGACGTCGTTCGACCCCGACGGCGACGGCGAGGAGCACGAGGACGAGGTCGGGAACCTGGTCGACGGCAACCCGTCCACCACGTGGCGGTCGTCGCAGTACGGGGGGGCCGACTTCGCCGGGCTCAAGCCGGGGCTGGGGTTCGTGCTGGTGTTCGACGGTCCGGTGGCGCTGGGCGAGTTGGAGCTCGTCGGGACGAGTCGCAACTTCGACGCCGAGGTGGCGCTGGCCGACGGGGCCCGCTCGACCCGGGCCGCGTGGGGTGCGGCGGTGGCGTCGAAGAAGGGCGTGGGGGCGGAGGCCACGTTCGACCTCGACGGGAAGACGGCCACGGCGGTGCTGGTGTGGATCACCAACCCGACGAGCACGTCGCTGTCCATCGGCGATGTGAAGGTGACGGCCGCCTAGGTACGCTTTCCGGCCATCGGAGACGACCGGAGCGACGCGGCCCTGGTGGAGGCGGCCCAGGGCGGCGACCGGGCGGCGTTGGACTCGCTGCTCGGGCGGCACTACGACCGGTTGTACGCCCTCTGCCGGCGGGTGACGGGCAACGACGCCGACGGGGCCGACGCCTGCCAGGAGGCGCTCATCGCCATCGTCCGGGCCCTCGACCGCTTCGACGGGCGGTCGTCGTTCTCCACCTGGAGCTACCGGGTGGCCACCAACGCCTGCCTGGACGAGCTGCGCCGGCGTCGGCGGCGTCCGGAGCCGGGGCTGCCCTCGGACGAGGCGTTGGGGGCGAGGGGCGGGGGCGGCGGGGACCTCTTCGCCGACGTCGACACCCGGGTGGCGGTCGACGACGCGCTCGGCGGCCTGCCCCCCGAGTACCGGGTGGCGGTGGTGCTGCGGGACCTGTGCGGCCTGGCCTACAGCGAGATGGCGGAGGTCCTCGACGTGCCCATCGGGACCGTCCGGTCGCGCATCGCCCGGGGCCGGGCGGCCCTCATCCCCTTCCTCGAACCGGACGGGAACCCACCGCCGTCCGGTGAACGTCCAACGGGGCGAACATGAGTACCGACGCCACTGACCCGACCAAACCTGGCCACCCCGACTTCGAGACCCTCAGCGCCCACTTCGACGGTGAGGCGCCCGAGGTGGCCGCCCACGTGGCCAGCTGCGCCGAGTGCCGGACCACGCTGAAGTGGCTGCGTACGGCGACTTCGTTGGTGGCCACCCCGGTGCCGCCGGCCCCGGCCTCGGTCCGGGACCAGACGATCGCCCGGGCGGCCGACGTGTTCCAAAGGCAGCCGAAGATTGCGAAAGGCCTTGGCGGGGCGGCCGAAGCGACGGGCGCGGCAGGGGCGGTCGGCGGACCGGTGTCGGGCGGGCCGGTGGCGGGCGCCGGTGGGGCAGGCGGCCGGCCGGTGTCGGGCGGGCCGGGTTCGGTGGGCGCCGGTGGGGCGGATGGGCCGGTGACCGGCGGGTCGGGTCGGAGGGGCGCCGGTGGGGTAGTCGGCGGACCGGTGGCGGGCGGGCCGGATCCGGTGGGCGCCGAGGGCGCGTCGGTCTCGCCGACCGTCCGGCCGCCGACGTCGAGCCGACCGGCTGCCACCGGCCGATCTTTCCCGTCGCCCCGCCCGTCGGAGCCGGAACCTCGACCGGCGGACTCGGGTCGGACGGCGGGGGCTCCCGTCCCCATCACCGCCGGTCGCCGGAACCGGGCTCGAGGCGGGTCGGGCCTGTGGGTCGGGTTAGGGTCGGCGGCCGCGGTCATCGTGGCCGTCCTGGTGGGCGTGAGCGCGCTCGGCGGGGGCAGCGGCCGGGACGACACCGATACCGTCGCCGCCGGCCAGTCCCAGGAGCGGTCGACCACCCTCTTCGCCGGCGACTCGGCAGGCGGGGCGGCCACGGCCGGCGTCCCCGACGCCGACACCTCGGGTGGCGTCAACGCCGGCGACCTGGGCCAGATCCCCGACGCGGCCACACTCGTCGCCCGGGCCCGGCCGGTGTTGACCCAGCGCCAGGCGGCGTTGGCCGCTCCCGTCGCCCCCGTCGCCGGCGCGGGGCAGGAGTCCCGGGCCCCCGACCTCACCGACATCGTTCCCAAGGCGGTCGGCACCCGTCCCTGCGAGTTGGAGGCCCGGACCGCCCGTCCCGGCCTGGGCACCGTCGTCTACTTCGCCACCGGGCAGGTGGAGGGCGTCCCCGTGATCGTCCTCGGCTTCGACCCGGGGCTGCCCCCGGCCGACATCACCCTTCTGGCGCTGGCGCAGCAGGAGGGGTGTCGGGTCGTTCTCGAAGCGGCCGGGCCCTGAAGGCGGCGGTGGCCGCGCCCAGCGCCACCGCCAGCCATCCCTGCCAGTCCACGATCGACAGCCGGTGGTCGGTGGTGATCCACGCCGCCCCCAGCAGGCCGGCCACGGTGAACACGGCCCCGGCCAGGGCCAGGACGGCGGACCGTCGGCGGGCCACGCTGGTGGTGGCCTCCGAGACGAACAGCCCGAGGACGATGCCCGCTCCGATCACAGGGAGGCCGTCGAAGGCGTACTCGCCGAGCAGGAGGGCGGCCACGTAGGCCACCGCCGCCCCGGCGACGAGGGAAAGAGTGAAGCGCACCCGGGCAAGGGTAGGCTCCCGCCCGTGGCGGACGACCTCAATCCGACGCCGGCCGACGCCCGGACCTCCGCGCCCGCGGCGACGCCGGTCGCCGACGAGCCCTCCACCACGGAGATCGTCGCCCTGGTCGTCACCGGCACCGACGCCGAGGGCGGCGCCGTCGCCCCGACCCCGTCCGCCGCCACACCGGACGGCACCGAACCGGCCCCGGCCACCGGCCGGACGACATCGGCCACCGCTCGTGGCTCGGCCGCCGCCAGCGGCCCGGCTCCATCGGCCGCCGCCACACCGGACGGCACCGAACCGGCCACCGGCCCGGCCACGGTTACCGGCCCGGCGGCGACCGGCCCCGCCACCGCCCCACTGCGGGTAGCCGGCGGCCCGGCGACCGCCGCCTACGCGCCCCCGACGAAGGTCTCCAACGAGACCCCCACCATCACCAAGCCTGCACCCCGGCCCGCGCCCGTCCCCCGCCCGGCCCCGCCGTCGGCGTCGACCACTCCCCCGACGGTCACTCCCCCACCGCGACCCTCCGCTGCTCCCGCCCGCCCCGAATCGGATTGGGCGGCCGAAGTGGCCGACCGCATCGACGCGGTGGTGGCCAAGGTCCGGGCCAACACGTCCGACCGGCTGGTCGGAGTCGCACGCATGGTGGTCTTCGGACTACTGGCCGCGGTCATGGGCATCACCGCCCTGGTCCTGGTGCTGATCCTGTTCTTCCGCCTGCTGGCCATCATCCCCGGGCCGGTGTGGATCCCGTACGTCAGCCTGGGGGCAATATTCGTGCTCGTCGGGCTGTTGTGCTGGTCGAAGCGGACGGCGAAGCCGTCCCCGGCCTGACCGGCCGACCACCCCGCCGCATGAAGTCGAAGGAGAATCCCGAGCTGTGAGAGACGTTCGCGACGTGATCATCATCGGGTCCGGTCCGGCGGGCCTGACGTCGGCGATCTATACCGCCCGGGCCAACCTGCGGCCGCTGGTGATCGAGGGCGAGTTGTCGTCCACCGGCGACCAGCCCGGCGGCCAGCTGATGCTCACCACCGAGGTGGAGAACTACCCCGGTTTCATCGACGGCATCCAGGGCCCCGAGCTGATGGCCAACTTCCGGGCCCAGGCCGCCCGCTTCGGCGCCGAGTTCCTCACCGAGAAGGTCACCCGGGTCGACCTCTCCGTCACCCCCTTCCTGGTGGAGGTGGGCGACGTGCAGTTCCACGCCCACGCCGTGATCGTGTCCACCGGGGCCAAGGCCAAGCTGCTGGGGCTCGACAACGAGCTCGGCCTCATCGGCCACGGGGTGTCGACGTGCGCGACCTGCGACGGCTTCTTCTTCAAGGGCGAGACCATCGCCGTCGTCGGCGGGGGCGACTCGGCCCTGGAGGAGGCGACGTTCCTCACCAAGTTCGCCACCAAGGTCTACGTCATCCACCGCCGTGACTCGCTGCGGGCGTCGAAGATCATGCAGGAGCGGGCGTTCAAGAACGAGCGCATCGAGTTCGTCTGGGACTCGGTGCCCGTCGAGCTGGTGGGTGACAAGATGCTGGAGGGCGTCAAGGTCCGCAACGTGAAGACGGGCGAGGAGAAGGTGCTCGAGATCGCGGGATTGTTCGTCGCCATCGGCCACGTCCCCAACACGTCGTTGTTCGTCGACCAGCTCGACATGGACGAGAACGGCTACCTCGTCACCACCACCGGCACCCGCACCAACGTCGAGGGTGTGTTCGCCGCGGGCGACGTGGCCGACCACGTCTACCGCCAGGCCATCACCGCCGCCGGCACCGGCTGCATGGCCGCCATCGACGCCGAGCGCTGGCTCGAGTCACAACCCCACGAGGCCGAGATCATAGAAACACCCACCGAGTGGTAGCTGAAGGGTGGCTGGTAGAACCGGCGGAATCCCGAGCGCCGCACTGGCGTTTCACCAACCGCAGGGAGATGTTCTCCCCCAGGTAGCACAGGAGGCAGTTCATGGCTGAGGGAGTAGACGTCCTCACCGACAGCACGTTCGAAGAGGAAGTCGCCGGTTCCGACGTCACCATGGTGGTCGACTTCTGGGCCGAGTGGTGTGGGCCCTGCCGCATGGTGGCGCCCGTCCTCGACCAGATCGCGGCCGAGCACGAGGGCAAGATCCGGATCTGGAAGCTCAACGTCGACGACAACCCGGCGTCGGCCCGCAAGTACCAGGTCATGAGCATCCCCACCCTGCTGGTCTTCAAGGACGGCGTGGCCAAGAAGCGCATCGTCGGGGCCAAGGCCAAGGCCGCCCTCATGGACGACCTCTCCGAGTTTCTCTAAAGCGGGGGTCTCAGAACCGCAGTCCTCCACAGCCTGTTCGCACGCTGTGGAGGATTTTTCGCGTAGGGACCGATGAAAGGGCCTGAACAGGGTTGAGATCGGTTCCGCAGTCCTTGTAATTACGGGGATGTAACTTTGCCGCCGGTCATGGCCCGGTAGATGCGCTCGAGGTCCTCCAGGTTGGCGAACTCGATGACGACCTTGCCCCGGTTGGCGGTCATCTCCACCTTCACCCTGGTGTCGAGGTGGTCGCCCAGGCGCTCCTCGAGCTCGAGCAGGCCGGGCGGGCGCAGGCGGCGGGCGGGGCCGGTGGGCGCAGGGGCGGCCGCCTTCTGGTTCTGACGGCGGGACTCCTCCTCCACCGCCCGCACCGACAGCCCCTCGGCCACCGCCCGCTTGGCCATCGTCTCCTGGAAGGCGCGGTCGGGGCAGGTGAGCAGGGCCCGGGCGTGGCCGGCGGTGAGCTTGGCCTCCGACACCAGCCGTTGCACCGACGGGGGGAGTTGAAACAGCCTGAGAGTGTTCGAAATGGCGGCTCGGCTCTTGCCCATGCGGGTGGCCAGCTCGTCGTGGGTGAGATGGAAGTCCTCCAGCAGCTGCTGGTAGGCGGCGGCTTCGTCGAGCGGGTTGAGGTCCTCCCGCTGGAGGTTCTCGACCAGGGCCTGCTCCAGCGACGACGTGTCGTCGACGGTGCGGACGATGGCCGGGACGAGGGGGAGCCCGGCCCGCTTCGCCGCCCGCCACCGCCGCTCGCCGGCGATCAGCTCGTAGGTGCCCTCCCCCATCGCCCGGACCAGGATCGGCTGGAGAACGCCCAGCTCCCGGACCGACGCCGTCAGCGCGGCCATCGCCTCCTCGTCGAAGGCGCTCCGGGGCTGGCGGGTGTTGGGGAAGATGGCCGAGATGGGCAGGTCGAGGAAGGCGGAGTCCGCCCATTCGTTGCTGCCGGCGGGGATGAGCGCCCCCAGGCCCCTACCGAGTCCGCTGCGGCGCGCCACCACTTACCTCCTTGGCCAGCTCGCGATAGGCCAGGGCCCCCCGCGAGGTGGAGTCGAACACGATGATGGGCTGGCCGAACGAGGGAGCCTCGGAAAGGCGGACCGTCCGGGGGACGATGTTGCGACAAACCTTGGCCCCGAAGTGCTTGCGGACCTCCCTGGCCACCTGCTCGGCCAGCTTGGTGCGGGCGTCGTACATGGTGAGGATGATCGTGGACAGGTCGAGACGGGGGTTGAGGTTGCGCTGGACGAGCTGGACGTTGCGCATGAGCTGGCCCAGGCCCTCGAGGGCGTAGTACTCGCACTGGATCGGGACGACGACCTCGGTGGCCGCGGCCAGGCCGTTGACGGTGAGCAGGCCGAGGGAGGGCGGGCAGTCGATGAGGATGAAGTCGAAGTCGCCGTCCATGCGCTCGATGGCCCGGCGCAGGCGGAGCTCGCGGCTGAAGGCGGGGACGAGCTCGATCTCGGCCCCGGCCAGGTCGATCATGGCGGGGGCGACGAAGAGGTTGCGGACGGCCGTGGGCTCGATGCAGTCCTCCATGGGCAGGTCGGCCAGGAGGACGTCGTAGATCGAGGACTGGAGGTTGCGGGCGTTGACGCCGACGCCCGTGGTGGCGTTGCCCTGGGGGTCGAGGTCGACCAGGAGGACCCGGTAGCCCATCTCGGCCAGGGCCGCGCCCAGGTTGACGGCGGTGGTGGTCTTGCCCACGCCGCCCTTCTGGTTGGCGACGGCCATAACCCGAGGAAGGGGAGGTTTGGCCGCCGGCCCCGGCGTGGTGGATGCGGTCGCCGGCGCCGGCGCCGGCCGGGGGTCGGACTCGGCCTCCGCCTCGGGCGTGATGTCGGGGAGGTCCACGCCGGGCACGAGACCGACGTCCGGGGCGAGGTCGGTGTCCGGGGCGAGGTCGGTGTCCGGGGCGAGGTCCGTCGGTGGGCCGGGCGAGAGATCGGCGTCGGGTGTGGGGTCCGTCTCGGAGCGGCGATCGGCCATCTCGGAGCCGGGATCGGGCGCCGGACCTGGCGATGCGTCAGAGTCGAGGTCGGTATCGGGGAGGTCCCGAGGGACGTCGGGGCTGAGGCCGGCCGGCGGGTCGGGGAGAGGCTCGGCTAGGACCTGGGTGGAGCCGGGGCGCTCCCACTCGGCGCGAGCCGCCAAGATCGTCGCCGCAGGCGGGGGTACCTCCAACAGGGGATGTTCCGAGTGGGACGCCGCAGGCTCGGCAATGCCCGCCAGCTGGAGAATCGAGGGGATGTCGTCGTCCTCCGAAACGTCATCAGACCGGCTGTGAGGCGGCTCGAGGTCGACGACGGGCCAGGAGTGTCCATTTTCCTCGCTCACGGGTCTCCATCATGGCACCTCTCGACCCGAGGTCAAGCATCAAGCTCGTGTTCCACGTGAAACATTTTTCGGGGGCTGTTGGAATGCCTGAAACGCATCCCCGTCGGCCACAAGCCTCTGGCGACCACCGTAGTGGAGGAGCTCGGGCTCGTCAGTGCGTACGCGTGGCGCTCCACTCCCCCAGTTTCGAGCATCTCCACTCGGCGAGTATCCGTCGCCGCCCGGAGGGTCCAACAGCTCTCAGGCGCCCTCGACGTGACCGGCGACATCGGCGTGCGAAGTCGCCGAGATGGACGGGACGACGGTTCGGTGTGCAGTTCGTCGGATATAGCCACGCAACTGCACCTCACCCCAAGTCCGACCGGGCGGCGGACCGACGCTGGGCCCGCCTCCCTTGCAGAGGTACCCGTTCGGTCCTCCAAGCCCCCAGTGGCTGGGCGCGCCGTCACGTTTCCGCAAGTCGACGCCTCCAGCTACCCCGGGTTAGTCCTCCTCTTCACAGGACAATCGTTTGGTGGAACAAAGAATCGCGCCCGCCATGGAGGGTCATCGGAAACCGGGGGAGTGAGCGAACGGCGCCGTGGGGGAGGCGGCGGCGCCAGGGCCGGGAAGTCGGGACGGCCGCCGCCGGGGACAGAGGGCGACGGGCGTCCGGCCGCCAGCTTCGCCGGTGGTGCGGGGGAGGCAGTCGGCGCGTCGGGTAGTGGGCGGGCGGCGGGCCTGGTCGATGTGCAGTTGTGTGGCCAAGCCCCTCAACTGCACACTCGACGAAGGTCGGGCTGGGCACGGACGGCGGTCGTCGTCGGCGGCGGCGGCGGCGGCGACGGCGGCGGCGGCGGCGGCGGCCGCGTTGGAAGGCCGGCGGCGAGTAGCGGAGGCGGTGGCGGCAAGCAGCACCTGGCGGGCAGACCCGCCGCGGGTAGCGACGTGCAGGCCGGCAGTGGGTAGCGGCAGGCGGAACAGGCGAGTCGGCGACAGGGCAGCGACGGTGGCGGCGTGGCGGCGGGTAGCGGACGGGGGGGGGTGACCGCCGCCGGTGGCGGCCATGTGGGGACGTCGCTCAGGCGCATTCGCTGGTGCAGACAGCCGGCAATCCGCGTTTCAATCGTTTGAATCGTCATGGATCCGGCGTTTTGGGCTCGGATCACGTCGATTGGGGCGCATGAATCGTTTCGTGCAGACAAATCGTCGTACCTGAGCGGCGCGGCAACGCGCCTCAGACCGTCAGATCGACGGCGGGCTGGGAGGGGCGGCGACAGGCTGGGGGCGGCGACAGGCGGGGGGCGGCGACAGGCGGGGGCGGCGACAGGCGGGGGCGGAGCTGCGGTGCGGGTCTGGAGACGTCGGGCAGCAGCGCCCAGGGCGCAGAGACGGCCGACGAGACAGGCCGGCGATCCCCGTTTCAATCGGTCAAATCGTCGTGGATCCGGCGTTTTGGGCCCGGATCACGTCGATTTGGGCGCATGAATCGTTTCGTGCAGACAAATCGTCGCCCCCGATCGGCGGGGCAACGCGCCTCAGACCGTCAGATGGGCGGCGGGCGGCGGGCGGCGTTGACAGGCTGGGGGGCGGCGGGCGGCGGGCGGCGGCGACAGGCCGGGGGCGGCGGGCTGTGGTGCGGGTTGGAGACGTCGGGTAGCAGCACCTAGGCGCAACGATGGCCGACGAGACAGGCGGCGATCGGCGTTTCAATCGTTCCAATCGTTATGGATCCGGCGTTTTGGGGCCGGATCACGTCGATTTGGACGCATGAATCGTTTGGTGCAGGAAAATCGTCGTCGCCGCCGGCGCCTCAAGCCGTCGGGAACAGGGGGCGCTTGGTGGGGATGCCCACCCGGCGGGGGTAGCGGTCGGGGCAGGGCGTCGCCTGGCGCAGGACCTGGTACGACGTGCCGCCGGCCTCGAACGCCTCCGCCGGCTCCAGTCCCAACAGCGCCAACCCCGAGACCGGCCACCGCTCGGGACGGCCGCCGGGGGGCTCGCTCACCACCAGTCGTCCGCCCACGACCAAAAATCCGGCCCCGCACTCCGCCGTCACCGCCGGAGGACCGAATCCCCTGGCCACCACCAGGTCGAACCGGCCCCGAAGGTCCACCCGCCGGGCCAGCTCCTCGGCCCGACCCTCGACCACCGACACCCGATCCTCGAGCCCGAGGGCGGCAACCGCCGCCCCCAAGAACGCCACCCGCCGCTCGCCGGCGTCGACCAGCACCCACCGACTGTCGGGCCAGGCCACGGCCAGCGGTAAGCCAGGCAGGCCGGCGCCGCTGCCGAGATCGAGGCAGGCCCCGTCGACCAGCCCGGCCACGCCCGGGCCGAAGCCCAGGGCGTGGTCGAGGTGGGGGAGGAGCGGACCCGGTCCGACCAGGCCCTGCCGGCGGGCGTCCTCGAACACCGGCAGCAGCCGGGACTCGAGGTCGGCCCGCCACAAACCCTCAGTCGTCGCCGTCGTCCTCCACCGCGTCGGGGATGATGACGACCCGGCGCCGGGGCTCCTCGCCCTCCGACGTGGTCGACACCCCGTCGATGGTGTTGGCGGTGTCGTGCACCACCTTGCGGTCGGGCGGCGACATCGGCTCCAGCACCCGGGCCGTGCCCGAGGCCAGCACCTGCTCGGCCACGCCCCGGGTGAAGCGCTCCAGCGCCTCCCGACGGGCCATCCGGTAGCCGGCGATGTCGACCAGGATGCGGGTGCGGGCGCCGGGCGCCTTGCGCTGCACCACGGTCCGGGCCAACTCCTGCACCGCCGCCAGCGTCTGGCCGCGGGGCCCGATGAGCATGCCCAGGTCGTCGCCGGTGACGACGATCTCCACCGTGTCCTCGTCGATATCCCGCCGCTCCATGTCGAACTTGGCGCCAAAGCGGTTCAGCAGCCCCTCGACGAACTCCTCGGCCAGCTCTCCCGCGTCGACATCCGGGTCAGCCTCGTGCATGCTCATTCCTTCCTGTGACGCCGGAGCCGCCGGCCGCGACGGTCGATCTTCCCTGCCCGGACTGCGCCGGGGCCCACCCGAGCGGGGCGCCGAAGCCCCTGCCGGGCGCCGTTCCCGACCCGAGGCCCCGTTCCCGGACCCGTCCCGACCACCACCAGCAGCAGCACCGGACGCGGCCGGAGCCGACGCCGCCGCGCCACCGGCCGTCGCCGCTGCGGGCCGCTCCCGCCGGCCGCCGCCGGCACCGCCGCTCCCGCCGCCGCTGCGCTTGCGCTCCCGACGCTCCGTCTTGGGCCGGGCCGCGGTGGGCACCACCCGAGCTCGCACCCGGGCTTGCGTCCGCAACAGGCCGAACAGCCCCGCCTTGGGTTCTTCCAGTACTTCGAATTCGGCGTCGCTCTCGTCGACACCCAGCTGGTCGAGGGCCATCTCCTTGGCTTCTTCTACTGTCTTGGCAGTGACTTCGACCCATTCCACGCGTCACGATTCCTTCCTCGAAGAGCCTCCGGACGACCCCTTCGTGGGAGGCAGGCCCTTGGGGCGGGCCGCAGGGGGTGGTCGTTTGGCCTTGGCAGCACGATTCGACAGGCGACTCATGAGCGACTCCCCGATTGACGCCTTGCGTGAAGACGCGGGAGTTGCCGACTTGGAGCTCGCCTTTGATGCCTTCTGACCGGCGCCGGCGCCAGACCCACTCCCGGCGCCGCTCCCCGACTTGTTCCCGCCGGGCCCGCCCTTGGGCGTGACCCGTCCACCACCGCCACCCTTGGGTGTCACCCGACCACTCGGTGGACGGTTCGAGCCGCCGCCTGAACCGCCGCCCCCAGGCTTCTTGGGCGTCGCCGGCTTGGCCGGCCCCGAACTCTTGGCCGAGGCGGGACTCTTGCCGGAGCCTGCGCCGCCCTTGGCCGCCCCGCCACCGCCGCCCTTGGCCGCCCCGCCACCGCCGCCGCCCGCCTTGGCCGCCCCGCCGCCGCCCTTGGCCGCCCCGCCACCGCCCTTCGGCGCCGTGCCCCCGCCCTTGCCGCCGCCACCCTTGGCGTTCGGTCCGCCACCGAGGGCGGGAGTCTTCCCCGACCCATTCCTGCCCGACTTCCCTCCCGGCTCGACCTCGTCCTCGTCCTCGTCAGCCGCGGCCTCGCCCGGCATCGGCCGGTTGCGGAAAGCCACCGCCTGCTGGCCGATCTGCCAGATGTTCGACGTGATGAAGTACAGGACCACGCCGGTGGGCACCGACAGCGAGATGAGCCCGAAGAACGCAGGCATGATCTTGGTGATCATCTGCATTTGCGGATTGATGGCGTCCTTCGACATGCGCGCTGTCATCTGCTTCTGCTGGAAATACCCGCTGGCTACCACCGCCGCCACCAGGAACAGGCCCAGAACCGATTGAGGCTTGTGGGCCAGGTCGATACCGAACGACTCGAGCTTGCCTCCGGAGTTCAAGAGCGCGTGATACAGCGAACTGCCGGGCGGGACATGTTTGGGCATGTCGCCTGAAGCGACGCTCAGGGAGCTGATGATCCGGTACAGGACGATGAACAGCGGCATCTGCAGGATCAGCGGCAGGCAGCCGGCCAGGGGGTTGGCCTTGTGCTCCTTGTAGAGCTTCATCATCTCTTCGTTGAGCTTCAGGCGATCGCCCTTGTACTTCACCTGCAACTTCTTGAGCTCGGGCTGCAGGAGCTGCATGGCTCGCTGCGACTTCACCTGCTTGGCCGTGAGCGGAATGAGCAGCACCCGCACCGCGATGGTGAGAAGAATGATGGAGACGCCGTACGACGGAATCACTGAATAGAAGGCGGCCAGGACGTTGCCCAGGGCGTTGTACAGCCAGTCGAGGTAGGCGGCGGCCAGCATCACGCCTCCACCCGCGACCCGAGACGGGGCGGCCGGGGCGGCACCGGGTCGACCCCGAAGCCGCCCCACGGGTGGCAGCGGGCGATGCGCCGCAGCGCCAGCCACAGGCCCCGCCCGACGCCGTGGGTCTCGATCGACTCCAGGGCGTAGGCCGAGCAGGTCGGCGTGTAGCGGCAGTGGGGGAGACGGTTGGCCGACAGCGCCCGGTACAGGCGGATGGGGGCGCAGGCGGCCCGGGTCAGCATGGAGGCGGCGGGGCGGGAGGCGGGGGAGGAGGGGTGGCGGAGCTCGCCGGTGCCGGTGCCGGTGCCGACGGCGTCGACGGACGCAGCCCGGCCGCTGCCGACGATTCCTTGGTGGCCAGGGTGGCCAGCACTTCGCACAGGGTGGCTCTCAGTTCTCGATAGGACAGCGACGACGCCCCTGCGTGGGCCCCGACGAGGTAGGCGCCGGGACGGAGCAGCGGCCCGGCCTCCCTGGAGACTGACCGCAGCCGGCGCCGGATCCGGTTACGCACCACCGCGCCGCCGGCCGACCGGCCGACCGCATAGGCAACCCTGGGAGGTTCGGACGGGTCACCGGGGACCCAGGTTACCGTGATCGGCCCCCGGCGGACTCGGGCTCGCGACCGCTGCAGGGCCTGGAACGTGTCCCGGTCGCGAACCGACCAGATCAGGCCGACAGCTTGGCCCGACCCTTGCGCCGACGGGCGGACAGGATGGCCCGGCCGGCCGAGGTCGACATCCGGTGACGGAACCCGTGGCGCTTGGCCCGCTTCCGGTTGTTCGGTTGGAATGTTCTCTTCACCCATGGCCTCCCCGGCGTGCGCCCGCGCCGGCTTCTTCGTCGTCAAGGTTCGTCGTCAAGGTTCGTCGTTGAGGGACCCGTCCAGGCTAAAGGCTCCCGGCGGGCACCGCCAACATGGGCCTCCAACCCCGCTCCAACAGAGTTCGGCGGGCCCGAAAGTCTGCCTTTCCCCTTGTGCCCCTTCCCTGCGCCGGTGCTACGGTTTGCCCCTTCCCCGGGAGCGGCCCCAGGGGAAGCGGGTCCCACTTCCCTGGCCCTACGCAGGTGCAGCGCCGCGGAAAAATCCGGTGCCCGGGACTTATCCACCACCTGTGGATACGTCTGTGGGAAACATCCAGGGAGGTGGCTTCGCGGGTGCCGAACGCAGAGTACTTGTGGGGTGCGTGCGTTGCCGTGCTGCGCAATGAATTGCCCGACGGAGCAGGCAAGACCTGGCTCGAAGCGGCTCGCCCCCTGGCACTCGAGGACCGGCGACTCATCCTGGCCCTCCCCAGCGCGGTGGCCAAGGAGCGCATCGAGAGCCGGTACCTGCGCTTCGTGGAAGACATTCTCAGCGAGCTGGCCGGAGAGCCCCACCAGATCGTGCTCGAAGTCCACACCGAGCTGGCCCGCGCCGCCGGCGACGACGAGCTGGCGGTGGCCGCGGTCGCAGCGGGCGGCAGCGGCCACTTCGCCCCTGTGGCCTCGGTCGGCGGGTCAGCCGGCGGCGGCGGCGGGCTGGGCGGCACCGGGACGAGCAGCGGTGGTGGCAGCGGCATGACCGGCCCTCCCACCCCCCCGTCCCCCCCGTCGGGGACCACC
The DNA here is from genome assembly GCA_034669165.1 of Actinomycetota bacterium. Lineage (GTDB taxonomy): Bacteria > Actinomycetota > Acidimicrobiia > Acidimicrobiales > AC-14 > JAXDMK01. The sequence continues at coordinate 24,797 of JAXDOC010000023.1, read as the reverse complement.
GTCACCCGAGGCGGGGGAGTGCGGCACAGCCAGTCCACCAGCGACGACTTCGGGGCCCTGGGTGAGATCGCCCTCAATCCCAACTACACCTTCGACGACTTCGTCATCGGCGAGTCCAACCGCTTCGCCGCCGCCGCCGCCCTGGCCGTGGCCGAGCAGCCGGCGGTGTCGTACAACCCGCTGTTCATCTACGGCGACGCCGGCCTGGGCAAGACCCACCTCCTCCACGCCATCGGCCACTACGTCCGGGCCAACTACCCGGGCATGTGCGTGCGCTACGTCTCCACCGAGCACTTCCTCAACGACTTCATCGAGGCCATCCGCACCAACAGCCAGGGCGCGTTCAAGCTCCGCTACCGCCGGTGCGACGTCCTGCTCGTCGACGACGTGCAGCTCATCGAGAACAAGGCCACCACCCAGGAGGAGTTCTTCCACACCTTCGACTACCTGCACTCCGCCGGTCGTCAGATCGTGATCTCCTCCGACCGACCGCCCAAGGCCATGGCCACCCTGGAGGACCGCCTCCGCAGCCGCTTCGGGTGGGGCCTCATCACCGACGTCCAGCCCCCGCACCTCGAGACCCGCCTCGCCATCCTGCGCAAGAAGGCGGCCGGCGAGCCCTCCAAGGCCCCCGACGACGTCCTCACCTACATCGCCACCCACATCACCAACAACATCCGCGAGCTCGAAGGCGCTCTCAACCGGGTCCTGGCCTTCTCCAACCTCAACCGGGTCCCCCTCACCCTCGACATGGCCGAGGATGTCCTGGGCGACCTCATCACGGCCAAGGCCCCCCGCCAGATCACGGCCAAGCTCGTCATCGAGGCCACGGCCGACATGTTCGGCCTCACCGTCGACGAGCTGTGCGGCAAGAGCCGCAGCCGCCCCCTCGTCACCGCCCGCCAGGTGGCCATGTACGTCCTGCGGGAGATGACCGACTTCAGCTACCCCGCCATCGGCCGGGCCTTCGGCGACCGCGACCACACCACGGTGATGCACGCGGTGTCGAAGATCACCGATCTCATGCGGGAACGGCGGGCGATCTACGAGCAGGTCACCGAGCTGATGCACCGCATCCGCAACACCGGCTCGTGACTCACACGCCTGGGAGGCGGTGCACGACCGGTGGACGGGCCCGCCCCCTTCCTGTCGACAACCAGTCCGTCGTCCCGAGTAACAGGCGTGGGATTTCGTCTCGTTGTCTCACCGCTGTGGAAGGCTGGGGATGCAGGGTGGAGGCCCATACCGGCTCCGGCCTGCGTCAACGCCGAACTTTCCCCAATCCACAGTCCCTACCGCTCTCTCTGTATTTTCTACCTATGAAAGAGCTAACTGCAGGGGAGTCGACCCAGTGAAGTTTCGCGCCGAACGCGACACCCTCCTCGAGGCCCTCAGCACCGCCGCCCGGGCCGCAGCCACCCGGGGCGGGGCTCTCCCCGCCCTGTCCGGGGTGCGCATGGAAGTGGCCGGCGACCTGCTCAAGCTGGCCGGCAGCGACCTCGACCTCACCGTCCAGGTGGAGGCCACCGTCAACGGCATCGCCGACGGGGTGTGCGTGGTGCCCGCCCGCCTGGCGGCCGACATCGTCCGGGCCCTGGAGCCGTCGGCCGTGTCGGTCTCGGCCGAGGGGAGCGAGGCGGTCATCGCCGCCGGCCGGTCGCAGTTCACCGTCCGCCTGCTCCCGGCCGAGGAGTTCCTGCGCCTGCCCGAGCCGGCGGCCGACGCGGTCACGCTCGACTCGGCCACCCTGTCGGCCGCGCTCACCCAGGTGGTACGGGCCGCTTCGCGCGACGACGCCCGGCCCATCCTCACCGGCGTGCTGCTGGCGGCCGAGGCCGGCGGGCTGCGGCTGGTGGCCACCGACTCCTACCGGCTGGCCCTGCGCGATCTGCCCGGCACCAGCCTGCTGGCCGAGGGCAAGCAGGTGCTGGTCCCGGCCCGGGCCCTGGGCGAGCTCACCCGGGTCCTGAGCGGCGCCCCCACGGTCACCCTGCGCCTGGGCGCCGACCAGGCCACGTTCGAAGTGGGGCCGGTGCGGCTCACCACCCGCCTCATCGAGGGCGAGTTCCCCAACTACCGCCAGCTCATCCCCAGCGCCTATCCCAACCGGCTGTCGGTGGGGAAGGAGGCGATGATCGACGCCGTCCGCCGGGTGAAGCTGCTGGCCCGGGAGGCCACGCCGGTGCGCCTGGCCCTGCGGGCCGACGGAGTCCAGCTCACGGCCATCACCCAGGACGTGGGCCAGGCCCGGGAAGACGTCGACGCCAAGTACGAGGGCACGGAGATGACCGTCGCCTTCAACCCCGACTTCCTGCTCGAGGGCATCGAGGCCATCCCCGGCGACGAGGTGATGCTGGAGACGCTCGACGCGCTGAAGCCGGCCACGCTCAAGCCCACGGCCACCAACCCCGACGGCGGCACCGACTTCCTCTACCTGTTGATGCCGGTGCGGGTTTCCTGAGGACGGGCCGCCAGAAAGTCGGCAAATCGTGCAGCTGACCCAGCTCTGGCTCACCGATTTCCGGAACTACACGACCGCTGAGCTGGAGCTTCCGCCCGGGCTCACGGTCGTCGTCGGCGACAACGGGGCGGGCAAGACCAACCTGCTGGAGGCGGTCGGGTACCTGGCCACGCTGGAGTCGTTCCGGGGGGCGCCGAGCGAGGCGCTGGTGCGCCAGGGCGAGGAGCGGGCGGTGGTGCGGGGCACCGCGGTCCGTGGCCAACGAGAGGTGCTCGTCGAGGCCGAGATCCGGGTCCGGGGTCGAGGACGGGTGGCCGTCAACCGTCAGCCCCTCCGGCGGGCGGCCGACCTGGTCGGGGCCCTGGTGGTCAGCGTGTTCTCCCCCGACGACCTGGAGCTGGTCAAGGGCGGCCCCTCGGCCCGGCGCCGCTACCTCGACGACCTGCTGGTGGCCCTCCACCCCCGCAACGACGCATTACGGCGGGACCTGGAGCGCATCCTCCGCCAGCGCACCGCCCTGCTGCGCGACGCCGGTGGCCGCCTGTCGCCCGCCCTGGCCCCAACGCTCGACGTGTGGGACTCCAAGCTGGCCACCGTCGGCGACGCCCTGGGCGGGGCCCGGTCCGACCTCGTAGCCCGGCTGGAGCCGGCCCTGGCCGCGGCCTACGCCGGCATCGCCGGCCCCGACGCCCGCCCGGTGGGGGTGGCCTACGACGCCCCGTGGCGGGCCGGCGGGCTGGCGGCGGCGCTGGCCGCGTCCCGGGTCGAGGAGCTGCGCCGGGGGGTGTGCCTGGTCGGCCCCCACCGCGACGAGCTGGTCCTCACCATCTCGGGCATGCCCGCCCGCACCCACGCGTCCCAGGGCGAGCAACGGTCACTGGCCCTGGCCCTGCGCCTGGCCGGCCACCGGGTGGTGGGGGAGTCGCTCGGCGAGTCCCCCGTCCTGCTGTTGGACGACGTCTTCTCCGAGCTCGACGAGTCCCGCAGCCAGGCCCTCCTCGACCACCTCCCCCCCGGCCAAGCCATCCTCACCACCACGGGCGGGATCCCGGCGGCCGCCACCCCCGACCTGGTCGTCGAAGCCACCGCCGCCCACCTCACCCCCCGCTCGGGCGCCGCCGGCCCCTTCCTCGGCGCGAGTTCGTCGCCTGGCGATCACCCCACACCACGGGACGGGTCGCCCGCGTCCGCCCCGCCCGACCTTGTCGCGCCAGGGTCGCCACCCGACCCCAACGCGACAAAGACCGCCTCCCCCCACGCCCGGCCGCCGGCGCCTGTGTTGGACCGGCCGGCATGACGTGGAGGCCGCTCAAGAAGGCCGGCCGTGACATAGCGCCCCGCAGGCTGGCCGACTCCTTGCCGGGGGTCACCCGGCGCATCGGCGGGCCCGACGGCGCCGCGTTTGTCCACCTCGCATCGACGTGGTCCGACATCGTCGGCCCCGCCGTCGCCGCCCACAGCCGCCCCCTCCGCCTCGCCACCGGCACCCTCGTCATCGCCGTCGACCAGGCCGGGTGGGTCACCGAGCTCACCTACCTCGAGGCCAGCCTGCGAGCCCGTATCGACGACGCCGTGGGCCCCGGCGTGGTCCAGGTCGTCAAGGTGACGATCCGTCCGAAATGACCCCCCCGTCTGGTATCCTTGGGCCAGTGTGATTCGGGGGTCTGACCTGCGGTTTCTCCCCTCGGGACCCACGCTTTCGACCTCGCCGTCGACTCATTCCCAAGCACGTGAAAGGGCGCGTCTGTGGCGCTGACTACCGGCTCCTACGGGGCCAAGGACATCACCGTTCTGGAGGGCTTGGAGGCCGTCCGGAAGCGCCCCGGCATGTACATCGGGTCCACCGGCCTCAACGGTCTCCACCACCTCGTCTACGAGGTGGTCGACAACTCGGTCGACGAGGCCATGGCCGGCTTCGCCAACCGGATCGACGTCACCCTCCTGCCCGACGGCGCCTGCCGGGTCATCGACAACGGCCGCGGCATCCCCGTCGACAACATGGCCAAGCACCGCAACAAGTCGGCGGCCGAGGTGGTCATGACCGTGCTCCACGCCGGCGGCAAGTTCGGCGGCGAGGGTTACAAGATCTCGGGCGGGCTCCACGGCGTCGGCGTGTCGGTGGTCAACGCCCTGTCCAGCCGGCTCGAGCTCGAGATCGACCGCGACGGCACCCGCTACGTGATGTCGTTCGCCAACGGCGGCAAGGTCGTCTCCAAGCTCGCCCCCGTGGGCCGGGCCCCCCGGGGCCGCACCGGCACCACCATCACCTTCTGGCCCGACGCCACCATCTTCAACTCCGAGGGCACCGAGTTCCGGGCCCAGACCCTGCTCGAGCGGCTGCAGATCATGGCCTTCCTCAACAAGGGCCTCGAGATCCACTTCAAGGACGAGCGGCCCGATCACCACCAGGAGCAGGTCTTCAAGTACGCGGGCGGCATCGTCGACTTCGTCAAGTACCTCAACTCCTCCAAGGAGGCCCTCTTCAAGCGGGTGGCCCAGTTCGAGGTCAAGGAGGACGACGGCGAGGTCGAGGTCGCCCTCCAGTGGAACACCGGCTACTACGAGGGCATCCACAGCTTCGCCAACGGCATCGCCACCAACGAGGGCGGCATGCACGAGGAGGGCTTCAAGAAGTCCCTCACCAACGTGGTCAACCGCTACGCCCGGGCGGCCAAGATGCTCAAGGACAAGGAGGACAACCTCCAGGGCGAAGACATCCGGGAGGGCCTCACCGCCATCGTCAGCGTCAAGCTGCGCGACCCCCAGTTCGAGGGCCAGACCAAGGCCAAGCTGGGCAACGTCTTCATCCGCTCCCTGGTCGAGCGGGCCACCAACGACAAGCTCAACCAGTGGCTGGAGGAGCACCCGGCCGAGGCCCGCCAGGTCGTCACCAAGTCGATCCAGGCGTCCCGGGCCCGCCTCGCCGCCCGCCAGGCCCGCGAGCTCACCCGCCGCAAGTCGGCCCTCGACGGCGCCGGCCTGCCCGGCAAGCTGGCCGACTGCTCCTCCCGCAACGCGGAGGAGTCCGAGCTGTTCATCGTCGAGGGCCAGTCGGCCGGTGGCTCGGCCAAGGACGCCCGCGACCCGCGGGTCCAGGCCATCCTCCCCATCCGGGGCAAGATCCTCAACGTCGAGCGGGCCCGCCTCGACCGCACCCTCAAGAACACCGAGGTCCAGTCGCTGATCGCGGCCATCGGCGCGGGCGTGGGCGACGACGAGTTCGACGTCACCAAGATCCGCTACCACAAGGTCGTGATCCTCACCGACGCCGACGTCGACGGGGCCCACATCCGCACCCTGCTGCTCACGTTCTTCTTCCGCCAGATGAAGTCGCTGGTCGAGCAGGGCCACATCTACATCGCCCAGCCGCCACTGTTCTCCACCGAGGTGGGCAAGGAGAAGGTCTACATCCGCGACGACGCGGCCAAGGCCGCCTTCCTGGCCGAGCACCCCAACCACAAGGCCGACTTCCAGCGGTTCAAGGGCCTGGGCGAGATGAACCACGACGAGCTGCGGGAGACCACCATGCGCCAGGACACCCGCACCCTGCTGCAGGTGTCGGTGGAGGAGGCGGCCCTCGCCGACCAGGTCCTCAGCGTCCTCATGGGTGAGGACGTCGAGCAGCGCAAGCTCTTCATCCAGACCAACGCCAAGGACGTGAGGTTTCTCGACATATGAGCGACGGGATCACGCCGCCGTTGGAGTTCGGCCGGGTCGAGCCGGTCGAGATCCAGGAGGAGATGGAGCGCTCCTTCCTGGAGTACGCCATGTCCGTCATCATGGCCCGGGCCCTGCCCGACGCCCGCGACGGCCTCAAGCCCGTCCACCGCCGCATCCTCTACGCCATGCTCGAGGCCGGGGTCCGCCCCGACCGCAACCACGTCAAGTGCTCCCGCGTGGTCGGTGACGTGGTCGGCAAGTACCACCCCCACGCCCCCGAGGCCGTCTACGACGCCCTCGCCCGCATGGCCCAGGACTTCAGCCTCCGCCACCCCCTGGTCGACGGCCACGGCAACTTCGGCTCCCCCCACGATCCCCCCGGTGCCATGCGGTACACCGAGTGCCGCCTCGCCCCCCTGGCCATGCAGCTGCTGGCCGGCATCGACGAGGACACCGTCGACATGGTGTCCAACTACGACGGCAAGGAGGAGGAGCCGTGGGTCCTGCCCGCCCGCTTCCCCAACCTGCTGGTCAACGGCAGCCAGGGCATCGCCGTGGGCATGGCCACCAACATCCCGCCCCACAACCTGGGCGAGATCATCGACGCCACCGTCCACCTCATCGACCACCCCGAGGCCACGCCCGACGAGCTGATGGCCTTCGTCAAGGGCCCCGACTTCCCCACCGGCGGGCTCATCCTGGGCCGGGCCGGCATCCAGGACGCCTACCGCACCGGCCGCGGCTCCATCAAGATGCGCGCCGTCTGCACCATCGAGGACGGCCCCCGCGGCCCCCAGATCATCGCCACCGAGATCCCCTACCAGGCGTCGGTCGAGTCGATCGCGGAGAAGGCGGCCGACCTGGTCAACTCCCGGGCCATCGAGGGCATCCGCGAGATCCGCAACGAGCGGGCCAACCGGGTCAACCGGCTGGTGTTCGAGCTCAAGCGCGACGCGGTGGCCCAGGTGGTGCTCAACAACCTCTACAAGCACACCCCCCTGCAGTCGAGCTTCGGCGTGAACATGGTGGCCCTGGTCGACGGGGTGCCCCGCACCCTCAACCTGGCCCAGATGCTCACCGCCTACGTCAACCACCAGGTCGAGGTCGTCACCCGCCGCACCAAGTTCCGGCTGCGCCGGGCCACCGACCGGGCCCACATCGTCGAAGGCCTCATCGGGGCCCTCGACATGATCGACCTGATCATCGCCCTCATCCGGGCGTCGGCCGACAAGGCCTCCGCCCGCGAGGGGCTGATGGCGGAGCCGTTCTCCTTCAGCGAGGTGCAGGCCGAGCACATCCTCGACATGACCCTGTCCCGGCTCACCCGCCTGGGTCGCTCCGACCTCGAGGCGGAGATGGCCAAGCTGCGGGAGACCATCGCCGAGCTGGAGGCCATCCTGGCCGACCCCGGCCGCCTCCGGCAGGTGATCAAGGACGAGCTGGGCGAGGTCCGGGCCAAGCACGCCGATGCCCGCCGGGCCCAGATCACCTTCGACCCGGGCGACCTCGACACCCTCGACCTCATCGAGGACGAGGATCTGGTCGTCACCATGTCCAAGGCCGGCTACATCAAGACGGTGGCGGCCGACGCCTTCCGCACCCAGGCCCGGGGCGGCCGGGGCGTGCAGGGGGCCAAGCTGCGCGACAACGACTACGTCGAGCGCACGGTCCACACCACCGCCCACGCCTTCCTGCTCTTCTTCAGCAGCCGGGGCAAGGTCTACCGGCTCAAGGCCCACGAGATCCCCATGAAGGAGCGCACGGCCCGGGGCACGGCCATCGTCAACCTCCTGCCCCTGGTGCCGGGCGAAAAGATCCAGGCCATCATCGACACCCGCGACTACGAGACCAGCCGCTTCCTCGTCTTCGTCACCCGCAAGGGCCAGGTCAAGAAGACCCGCTTCACCGAGTACGACTCGTCCCGGCGCGACGGACTCATCGCCATCAACCTCCGGGAGGACGACGAGCTGGTGCGCGTCATCCAGACGGGCGGCGACGACGACATCTTCATGGTCGCCAAGTCGGGCATGACCGTCCGCTTCTCGGAGGACGAGGTGCGGGCGTCGGGCCGGGCCGCCCAAGGTGTGATCGGGATGCGGTTGCGCGACGACGACGAAGTGGTGTCGGCCGACGCGCCTCGCCCGGATGCGCCCGACCTGCTGCTCGTCACCGACGCCGGCTACGGCAAGCGCACCAAGCTCGAGCGCTTCCCCCGCAAGGGCCGGGGCACCATGGGCGTGCGGGGCATCCGCCTCACCGCCCGCCGGGGCTACGTGGTGGCCGCCTTCATGGTCGGCCTCGACGACGAGATCTTCGTCATCTCCTCGGGGGGCACCACCATCCGCATGCCCGTCCGTGACATCTCGTCCCAGGGCCGCGACGCCACCGGCGTCAAGGTGGTCAGCCTCGACGACGGCCAGTCAGTGGCGGCCGTGGCGCCAGTGTTTGGCGGCGACGAATAGAGGGTTCTCCGCCCTCCCCAACTTCCCCCTCCGACACTAGGTGCGTGAAGGAGGATTTCGATGTCCTACCGACGGTGTGCCCGCGGCGAGCGCGGCTCAGTAGTTCCGCTGATGGCGCTGGCGATTGTGGTGCTGGGGGCGGCGGTGCTGCTCGTGGGCCGGCTGGGGGTGGCGGCCACCGACCGGGCCGGCGCCCGTACCGCAGCCGACGCCGCCGCCTTGGCCGGAGCGGCTGAGGGGGAGGGTCCGGCGGGCGATCTGGCCGCGGCCAACGGGGCCGACATGACGAACTTCGCGGCCGAGGGCACCGACGCCCGGGTGGAAGTGGAGCTGGGCACGGCCCGGGCGGTGGCGCGGGCCCGACGATCGCACGGCGCCGTCGACGGGGTCGACCGGGGCGCTTTGGACGACGAGCGCCTGGCCCCGGCGATGCGGGCCGCGCTGGGGCGGGCGGGCCAGTTGCTGCGCCACGAGTTCCCGATCACGCACGTCCACCCGTCCGGCCTGGCCGTCGAGGTGCCGGCCGCGGTTGCCGACCGTCTGGCCGGGGTAGCACCCTCGGCGGGCCTGTGTCGGCCGGATCCCGACGCTCGCCCGACGCTGTTCGAGGTGTGCCAGGCAGGCGACGGCGGGCCGTGACGGGTCGCGCCGGTGGAATCCGGGTTACGTTTTTCTAAGGGTCCCCTCGCCAGAATGAAATGGGAACAAAGGAGCTTCATGACCCAGGCGAGACGTGTCCGGCTGGTCCTGCGGAGGATCGAGCCGTGGACTGTGCTCAAGTTCTCGCTGCTCCTCTACGCCAGCCTCTACCTGGTTTTGCTGGTGGCGGCCATCACCCTGTGGGCGGCGGCTTCGGTCACCGGCCTGCGGGGAAGCGTGGAGAGCTTCGTGGGCGACCTGGTCGCGTCGAAGGACTTCAACTTCAAGGGCGGGGAGTTGCTGCGGGCGTCGCTCATCGGCGGCACCCTCCTGGTCCTGGTCGGATCCGGGGTCACGGTGCTGCTGAGCGTCCTCCACAACCTGATCAGCGACCTCATCGGCGGATTCGGCGTCGTCTTCGAGGAACGCCCGGCGCGCGCCGCCGCCGGCGCCAATTCGCCCGCCGCCGCGGTCCGCCCGCCGCGCATGTCGTGGAGCGAGGACGACACCGACCCGGAGATGATCGAGCCCCGCCGCCCGAAAGCCAAGACCCAACCCAAGCCGACCGCGAAAACACCGTCCCGCCAACCCTCCGCCGCGGCGGACGCGGTCGGCTCAGCCATCGGGGCCGCCGCCACCAGTGGGGCGACGGGCGCAGGTGCCGCTAGTGGCGCGACGGGCGCAGGTGCCGCGACCGGCGGTTCCTCCCGGCCCAGGCCGACGCCCCCGGCCGACCCACCGCTGCCCCCCGCCCGCTCCGACCCGCCTCGCGTCCCCACCGCCGCCGCGGCCGCCACCGCCGGCTTCGGCGCGCCCGCCCCCGCGATTCCCCAGTCGCGACCAGCCCCGTCCTCCCCAGCGACCCCCCCCGCCGCCACCTCGGCCACCCCCCAGCCGCGACCAGCCCCGTCCCCGCCGCCGACCGCCGCCGCCTCGCCACTCGCCGGCCCGTCGCCCATAGCCGTTCCGCTGCCTCCAGCACCAACCGCGTCCGGCATGTCGCCTGCCCCAACCCCGCAGCCCTCAGCCAGCGCGTCCGCATCGTCGGCCGCCCCGCCGCCGCCGCGCCAACCGCCCGCCTCGCAGGCGGCCACCCCGTCGCAAGCCCACACCGCACCCCCGGCCCCGCCGCCTCCCGCGCAGTCGCAAGGGCACACCTCGCCGCCGGCCGCCGCGCCGGCCGCCGGGCCTCCCCAGCCGTCCACCGTGCTGCCCCCAGCACGGACCACCCCATTCCCAGCGTCGCCCCAATCCTCCGCAACGACATCCCAGCCAGCCGCCGCCGCGCCGCCGCCGCACACGTCGCCGCCGGCCACATCGCCGGCCGCGGGGCCTTCCCAGCCGTCTGCCGCCGCGCCGCCTGCCGCCGAATCCAGCCCGTCGTCACCGTTGGCTGCGCCGGACCGGGCCGCCTCGCCGCCGGCCGCTTCGCCGGCCACAGGGCCTTCCCAGCCGTCCGCCGCCGCGCCGCCTGGCACCGAATCCGGCCTGTCGGCCCCGTCGGCGCCGCCGGACCGGGCCGCCTCGCCGTCCCAGCCACCGGCACTGCCCCCGCCTGCGGCCCAGCCCGTGGCCAAACCCGGGCCCCCGTCCTCATCCCCACCGGCCGACCCGTCGCCCCCTCGGCCCGCGTCCGAGTCGTCTACTCCGCCGGCGCCGGCGGACGACGGGCCCGGCGACGCCACCACACCCATGCCGGCCGCGGCGAACCCGTCCACGTCGTCCACCGGCGCCCCGACCCGCACCGACGTTCCCAGCAACGGCGCCCCCGCGCCCGCGGCCGACGCCCCGCCGCCGGATGGCGAGGCGCCGCCGGTCCCCGCGGGCGGGCCCGCGTCGATCCCCTCGGGTACGCCCTGAACCCGTGCGCCGGTCCCGGCCATCGGCGGTAAAGTCCACGGACGAAGGGGTCGCCCACCGCGGGGCCGAACCGGCCTGAGGCTGGCGCTCCCCTCCCCACCCAGCACACCAATGCTGGGGCTATAGCTCAGTCGGTTAGAGCGCAGCCCTGATAAGGCTGAGGTCGCTGGTTCGATTCCAGCTAGCCCCACCATCATGAAACGACGCGCCCTGTTGGCCATGGCCCTCGCCGGTGTGGCCGCCGCCGTCGTCCGGTTGCGGGGCGGCAAAGCGGCCAGCCCTCAGCGGGGCGGATGGCGCGAGCTCACCGGCTCCGACCTCTACTGATGCGAACGCACTGATGCGAGCGATCGTCGTCGGGGTCGGGGCTGTCGGCGCCCGGGCCGCCCGCCAGATCCTCGCCCTCGGCCCGGTCGACGACCTGGCCGTCATCGACCCCGATGCCGCCCGCCGGGAGGCGGTCGTGGCCTCCCTCGGCCGGCCCGTCTCCGTCGGCTCCGACCTCGAGTCGGTGCTCACCACCGTCCGGGGCCCGTCTACCTCGGTCGTCCTGGCCGGGCCGGCCGGCAATCACCGGGCCCTGGCCGAGCTGGCCCTGGCCGCCGGGGCCTCGGTCGTCTCCACCTCCGACTCCGCCACCGACGTCGCCGGCCTGCTCGCCCTCGACGCCACCGCCCGGGCCCAGAACCTGTCGGTCGTGGCCGGGGCCGGGTTCTCCCCCGGACTGTCGTGCGTGCTGGCCGCCTACGCCGCCCGCAGCTTCGAGCGCATCGACGAGATCCACGTGGCCCGGGTGGGCGTCGGCGGGCCCGCCTGCGCCCGCCAGCACCAGGAAGCGGCCCGGGGCCGGGCCCAGGAGTGGGCCGAGGGGGAGTGGGTCACCCGCCGCCCCGGCTCAGGACGCCTGCTGTGCTGGTTCCCCGACCCTATCGGCGGCCTCGACTGCTACCGGGGCGACTTCGCCGAGCCCCTCCTGCTGGCGCCGGCGTTCCCCGGCGTCCAGCGGGTGACGTCGCGCTACGGCGCCCGTCGCCGCGACCGCCTGGCCGCGCTCGTCCCCAGCATCCCCCTCCTCGCCCGGCCCCTGCCCGAGGGCGACCTGGGCGGGCTGCGGGTGGAGGTCACCGGCGCCCAGGGCCTCACCCGGGACGCCCGGGTCGTCGGCGCCATCGACCGGCCCGCGGTGGCCGCCGGCGCGGTGGCCGCCCTCGCCGCCCGCTGGGCCGTCGACGGCCGCTTCTCCCGCGTGGGCGCCGCCGGCCTGGCCGAGCTGGTGGAGCCGGGCCCGTTCCTGGCGGTCCTCGCCGAACGGGGCGTCAAAGTCGCCATCTTCGAAGGCGCCGCCGCCTAACTCCCACCAACAGGTGACGTTTTCAGTGGCCAGGGCACCCCAAATCGTCACCGGTTCGCCCGAGCCGGACGGGACGGGGCCCCTCAGCGGACGAGGCGGCTCAGGCGGCGGTCGGCCAGGATCTTGCCGCCCGTCTGGCACGTCGGGCAGTAGGCCACCTCATGCGACTCGTACGACACCCGCCGCAGGTCGTCGCCGCACACCGGGCACGGCGTCCCGGCCTTCCCGTGGACGATCCAGTGGTCGCCGACCTTGGTCGGCAGGCCCCCCTTCCGCCGCCGCTCCACCTCCAGGCCGGCGAGCATCACCTCGTGGACGGCCGTCACCAGCCGCTCCCGATCGCCCGCGGGCATGGTGGCCAGCGACGCGTAGGGCGAGATCCGGGCTCGGTGGAGGATGTCGTCGGCGTACCCGCGGCCAATGCCCGACACCGTCCGTTGGTGCCGCAACAGGGTGTGCACCCGCCGACCGTCGGTGCCCGTGCGCAACAGCTCCGCGAACTCGTCCGACATCGCCTCCGGGCCGAGGTCGACCATCGGCCCGTCGTCGCCCGGCGCCAGGACCCACCACCCCGCCTTGCGCTCCGTCCCGAACTCCTTGACCAGCACCGATGGCCGGTCGACGAACCGCAGCCGCACCACCCCCACCTTGGGCCGGGTGGTCTTGGGCGGGTCCTCCAGGTCGACCCGTCCCCCCTGGGACAGGTGCATCGCCAACCGGGCGCCCCCGTCGAACTCGAACACCACGAACTTGCCCCGCCGCCCGACCCGGTCGAGCCGGACCCCCACCAGCGACTCCGGCGCCACCGCGAACGTCTTCAGCCCCGAGAACTGCAACGGCGTGGCCGATTCGAGCGGCGCGCCCGCCACCGCCGCGTCCAGCCGCTCGGCCAGCGCCTGCACCTCGGGAAACTCCGGCATCGACCTCCACGGTAGAACTGATCAGCCCGCGTCCAACTAACGAATGAGCCTCGCTAGAATTTGCTCTGCATCCGGGTTCCCGCCGCCTGGGTGCGTCAGGTGGTCGTAGGCGCCGAGCCGGTCCCGCCCCGACTCGGCGCCTCCCACCGTGCAGCGCAGCGCTTCCCGACCCTCCCCCCCGAGGTCGGGAAGACTGTCCCCCGGGCGACCTTTTCAGAGCCAGCTGGCCCGCACCCCGGCTCCGTCCCCGTCAGCATCCGCCGCCGCCACCGCCGAAGTCGGAGCACCCCCCAGCTCCCCGGCCCGGATCCGGTCGAGCAGCCGGCGGACGGCGTCGAGGATCTCGGGCACGCCGGCCCGCACCTCGGCGTACTCCGACGACAGCCGCCGCCCCACCCATCCCACCGGGTCGGCCGACAGCTCCGGCTCGAAGACCCGCTCGCACGGGTTCCACCGGTCGTCGAACGTCGGGTGGTGGTGGGCCCGGTCGAGCGTCCCCGGGTGGTCGACTGCCTCCAGCAGGTCGGCCCGCCACAGCGGTCGCCCGACCAGGATCGGCTGGGCCGAGTAGATACCGCCCTCCAGTGGTCGCCGCGAGAGCGTGCGCACCTCGACCCGCACCCCCTGCTCCGGCCCCGCCTGCCCCGGCAGCGGGTCGGGGTCGACGATGTACAAATCGCCCACCACCACCCCCACCTCGTCGAACCCGAAGGCGTAGAGCATCTACGACGACGGTACCGGCAGCTCGACGGTGACGGTGGTGCCCAGGCCCGGCTGGCTGCGGATGTCGAGGCGCCCATCATGGGCGAGCACCAGTTGGCTGACCACGGTGAGCCCGATCCCGCTGCCCGTCACGCCGGCCGCGTTGCGGCCCCGCCAGAACCGCTCCACCACGTGGTCGAGCTCGTCGGCGGGTATGCCCGTGCCCTCGTCGCCCACGACGAGCCGGGCCACTCCGTCCACTCGCCGCACGCTCACCGACACCGGATGACCGGCGGGGGAGAACTTGAGGGCGTTGCTCAGCAGGTTGCTGGTGACCTGGTGCAGGCGGTGGGCGTCGCCGGCCACGGTCACCGGTTCCACGTCGACCCGTAGGTCGATGCCGGCCACTTCGAACTGGGGGCCGAGCTCGTGAGCGGTCCCGGCCACGACCGCACCCAGGTCGACGGTCTGGCGGACCAACGACAGCCGGGTCTCGTCGGCCGCGGCCAGCGCCTCCAGGTCCTCCACCGTCCGTGACAGGCGCAGGACGTGGTCGTGCAGCCCCGACACCAGCGCCGGCGAGGCGGGCACCACCTCGTCGGCCAGCGCCTCCATCGACGCCCGCAGCACGGTGAGCGGGGTTCGCAGCTCGTGGGCCACGTCGGCCACCATGGCCCGGCGCAGGACCTCGTGCTCCACCAGGGCGTCGGCCATGCGGTCGAGGCTGGTGGCCAGGTCGACCAGCTCCCGGGCGCCGCCGGCGGGACCCGTCGAGCCGACCCGCCGGCCCCACTGGCCGGCGGCGATGTCACGGGCCACGGCCGACATCGACCCGAGGGGACGGGCCATGCGCCGGGAGAACGCCAACGCCGCGCCGATGGCCACCACCACCCCCAGCACCGCTCCCGCCGCCACCACCGACGGGATCGCCCGGCGGAGGTCGTCGAGGGCCGAGCGCCGGCCGCCGGGGGCGAAGAAGGCGGTGGCCGTGCCCACCCGTCGCCCGCCGACCACGATCGGCACCGACACCAGATCGGTCGCGCCCGCCGGGCCCCCCTCGGGGACGGCGACCACGGCCCCGCCGGCCTCGTCGTCGACCCGCACGCCGGCGGCGACCGTGAGCCCGAGCGCGACCGCCAGGCGGAGATCGGCCTTCGACCACGACCCGGCTTCGGCGTAGGCCCGGCCCGCGGTGTCGGCCACCGACCCGACGATGTCGCGTTCCTCGGCGTCGGCCGCCACGTGGACGTCGCGGGTGACGATCACCAGCACGAGCAGGCTCGACATCCCCACCGCCGCCACCGCGATGGCGGCGAAGCCCAGCGCCAGCCGACCGAAGAGCGAACGGGGCCGGAAACGGTCACTCATCGGGACGCAGGCCCAGGCGGTAGCCGGCGCCGACGACGGTCTCCACGATCACCGGCACGCCCGGGTCGACCTCGACCTTGCGCCGGAGGTTCTTCACGTGGGAGTCGATCATGCGCTCGTGGCCGTCGAACTCGAAGCCCCGCACCCGGGTGCACAGCTCGTAGCGTGACAGCACCCGCTGCCCGGAGCCGGAGAGGGCGTGCATGATCCCCCATTCGGTGGCGGTGAGCACCACCTCGACGCCCCGCACCGTCGCCCGCCGCCGTTCGTAGTCGAGCACCAGTTCCCCCCCGCCGAACGACGGGGCGGGCCCCGATCCCCCGCCCTCGCCCGTCCGCCGCAGCACGGCCTTGACCCGGAGCACCACCTCGGCCGGGCTGAAGGGCTTGGTCACGTAGTCGTCGGCCCCCAACTCCAGTCCCCGGATGCGGTCGCGCTCGCTGGCCTTGGCCGTCAGCATCACCAGCGGCACCGGGCCGGACCGCCGCATCTCGGTAGCCACGAACTCGCCGGGGACGTCGGGGAGGCGCAGGTCGAGGATCACCAGGTCGACGCCGTCGGTCCGCACCACCTCGATGGCCTCGGCCCCCCGGGCAGTGGTCACCACGGCGTAGCCCTCCCGCTCCAGGTAGGCCCGCAGGACGTCCGCCACCTGGGGCTCGTCCTCCACCACGAGCACCGTCGGACGTTCCGGTCCGTCCCCGGATCCGCGTGCAGGCCCCACGGTCGACGAGGCTACGGGGTGCTCCGGGACGGGCCGCCAACCCATGTCAGATTTACGTCAGGAAGATGGAGTCCTTCGTTCATCCCGCTCGAACAATCGGGAAACGGAGCCCACCTACCTTTCGCGACCATGATCAAGACCAAGCTGCGGCGGTTCAATCTGTCAAGGTTCAGGGAGCAGGAGATCCGGCGGCTCTTCCTCATCCTGCTGGGCGGGAAGATGGCCGGCATCGCGTCGGTGCTGGGCCTCATGAAGGGGTTCGCCTGGTACTTCGAGGCCCATGCCGGAGCGTCGACGCTGCAGGTCGCCCACACCGCCAACGACCTGGTGAACCCGGTGAACACCATCTGGGTGCTCGTCACCGCGTTTCTGGTCTTCTTCATGCAGGCCGGGTTCATGGCCCTCGAAGCCGGTTTCGCCCGCTCCCGGGAGACGGTGAACGTCCTCCTCGAGTGCATCGTCGACACCTGCCTGTGCGGGCTCCTCTACTGGGCGTTCGGCTTCGCCTTCCAGTTCGGGCTCGGCAACGGCTTCATCGGCCACCAGTTCTTCTTCCTCCACGGCGCCCCCGCCACCTATGGGTCCTCGGGCATCGCCTTCCTCGCCTTCTGGCTGTTCCAGTTCGCCTTCATCGACACCTGCTCGACGATCACCTCGGGGGCCATGGTCGGCCGCACCGGGTTCAAGGGCGACCTCCTCTACAGCTTCTGCGTCTCCGGCTTCATCTACCCGATCTTCGGCCACTGGGTGTGGGGACCGGGGGGCTGGCTGGGCAACATGACGATCGGCTCCCTGAGCAGCTTCACCGGTGGCGCCCTGTTCCGTGACTTCGCCGGCTCCACCGTGGTCCACACCGTCGGCGGCTTCATCGCCCTCTGGGGTGCCATCTTCCTCGGCCCCCGTCTGGGCCGGAAGTTCAAGCGGGACGGCGGTGGTCCGCTGCCGCCCCACGACCTCACCATGGGCGCCATCGGCACGGTGATCCTGTGGTTCGGCTGGTACGGGTTCAACCCCGGGTCCACCCTGTCCGCGCTCGACTTCGAGGGGATCGGCCGGGTTGCCTGCAACACCACCCTGGCCGCCTGCGCCGGTGGCCTGACGGCGATGTTCTGGGTTTACCCGAGGTCCAAGAAATGGGACCTGGGCATGACCTGCAACGGCCTCCTCGGGGGACTGGTGGCCATCACCGCCCCCTGCTACTGGGTGTCACCGGGCGGCGCCGTCCTCATCGGACTCTTCGCCGGCATCGTCGTCCCCTTGGGCGTCGACCTCCTCGAGCACCTGCGGGTCGACGACCCGATCGGGGCGGTGGCGGTCCACGGGTTCTGCGGGATCTGGGGGACGCTCAGCCTGGGCCTGTTCGCCAGTGGAGCGTTCGGGATACCGACCCCCGACGGCATCGACACCACCACCACCGTCAAGGGTCTGTTCTACGGAGGCGGCCTCGACCAGCTCAAGGCCCAGGTGGTGGGCAGCATCACCTGTGTGCTCGTGATCTCGCTGGTGAGCATCGTCATGTTCAAGGCGGTGAAGATGACCGGGACCCTCCGAGTGGACCGGGACGGCGAGCTCGAAGGCATCGACATGCACGAGCACGGCACGCACTCGTACCACATGGAGTTCGGCCAGGGCTTCAGCTACACGACGCTGGGGGCGACGAGCCTGGGCCTCGGCCAGCACGTGGAGGAGGAGGACGACGAGGCGCCCAAGCCGGCCGAGTCCACGTCGGTCTAGGCCATGCTGACGCCCACCGTCGTGGTCGAAGTCGAGATGTTGCGGTGGCCGGGGGACACCGCCCGGCGCCATCTGTGCGCCGAGCGGGACGTCCCCTGCCTCCTCCTCCTGGAGGAGGGGACGGCCCCGCCGGTCACCAGCCACCCGCTGGAGGACTGGATCCGGGTTCCGGCCGACGAGCTCGACCTGGTGGCCCGGATCCGGCGGCTGGAGGCGCTCGGCAACCGGGCCTCGGAGCGGCCGACGGTCGACGACCGGGGCATCCTCCACGTGGGGGGCACCTGGTCGGCACTGTCCACGGCCGAGGCCGCGCTCGCCCGCCGGCTCACAGCCGACTTCGGCCAACTGGTCTCCCGGGACGACCTCCTGGCCGCCCTCAACACTCCGCCAGTGGGGTCGACGGGCCGTCCGCCGGCCCCGTCCGCCGCCGACCGTCGGCCCCGGACGCTCGACCTGCAGATCTGCCGCCTCCGCCGTCGCATCGCGGCGGTGGGCCTCACCGTCTCGGCCGTCCGCGGCCGGGGCTACGTCCTGGAACACGCCCGACTCCCGCGGCAGCCCTCCGGCTCCCGCCCGTCCTGAGGAAGCGAGCCATGGTCCATCTGGTCACCGCCATCATCAAGCCGTTCAAGCTGGAGGAGGTGAAGGAGGCCCTCCGGGGGGCCGGCGTCCTCGGCCTCACCGTCAGCGAGGTGCAGGGCTTCGGGCGCCAGGGGGGCAAGAGCGAGACGTTCCGCGGGTCGGAGTACGCGGTCGCCTTCGTCCCCAAGGTCAAGATCGAAGTGCTGGTCAACGACTCCGAGGTCGACAAGGTGGTCGATCTCATCGGGATCACCGCCCGCACCGGCAAGATCGGCGACGGGAAGGTGTGGGCGGTGCAGACCACCCGCACCATGCGTGTCCGCACCGGGGAGATGGGCGAGGACGCCCTGTAGCGCCTGCGCGCTAAGAGCCGGTTGGCGACGGCGCCGAGACTGGCGTCCCGCCGAATACTCCCCCGCGATGAGTTCGTCCCGTCCATGTCGTCTCCACTCCGAGCGACGAGGGAGGCACCATGTTCGAGCACACCAAGGCGTTCAGCGGATTCTCGGTGGACGACATCGCCAAGGCCAGGGAGTTCTACGGCGGGACACTCGGGATCCGGGTGTCGGAGGACCACGGGATGCTCACCCTCCACATCGCCGGCGACCGGGACACGCTGGTGTACCCCAAGCCCGACCACACCCCGGCGACGTTCACGATCCTCAACTTCCCGGTCGACGACATCGACGCCGCCGTCGACGACCTGGTGGGACGGGGCGTGGCTTTCGAGCGTTACGACGTGGCCGACGAGAAGGGCGTGATGCGCGACCAAGGGCCGCCCATCGCCTGGTTCAAGGACCCGGCGGGCAACATCCTCTCGATCGTCCAACTCTCCTGACGTCGATTGGTTGCGATCACGGTGACAAGCTCCGGGCATCGTTTCGCCCGTCACTGCCGCTACGGTTCCCGAACTGTTGGAGGGCCTGACCGACGCCGAGATCGAGGACCGGTTGGCGGCGGCGCCGCCCGAGCGGTGGGCCGCGCTCGCCGAGGCCCGCGCTGCCTTCGACGCCGAGAGGCCCCACGGCACGTGGAAGGGCGGGACCGGTGATCCCATCCAGATGCCGTGGGTGGACTACGCCCCGGCCGCCGAGGGCCTGGTGACGGCGATCTACGCCCTTGGCGCCAGTGCCCCGTTCGACTGGAGCGCGTGGGGCGGGCTCAACCGGTACCCGCACGGCGAGGGCCTCACCGATGCTCCGGTGGCCGAGTCCATCCGCATGGTCACCGCCATCGTGCGGGCCGATCGCTTCTCGGAGGGGACGAAGTTCGCCTTCTTCGACGACGGCACGTTCGAGATCATCCTCGACCGCCTCCGCCACTGGCACGACGAGCGGGCCTGAGCCCCGGCGGTAGCATCGTCCCATCCGCTTCCCCCAAGTGTCCCAACCCGTGGCGACCAACCTCGACACGACAGCAAGGGTGGGCGGCGGATCGCTAGGACGCAGGTCTGGCGGCCAAGGGGACGTAGCTGCGGTTTTTACCGCTGCTGGAGGTCGCGTCGACCTTGCGACGCGGCCAGTCAGGGATCGCCAGCAGGACTCCAGAAGTCGGCCAGCCACTGCTGGACCGTGGCACAGACCGCCTCGCTTCGGCTGAGCGTGAGCGTCTCCTCGACGCCGGCGACGTCGGTGACGATACGCACCTGGGCTCGAAGGGGTTCGGAAGACCCCGGTTCGGTCCAAGCACGGATGATCAGCAGCCCAGTACGTTCGCTCTCCATGGCAAAGGTCCCCCGGCCAACCGTGAAGTCACGAGGGGGAAAGCACTGTAGCGAAACCTACATGTAGGTCAAAGGGATCAATAGGGAAAGATTCAATGGCGGTGTCGGTCCGCGGGGCACGGGGGGTCGTGTGGCCGACAATGCGGGAGGCGGCCTTCTGGGGTCCGCAGCGCTAGCGCCGTTCGAGGCCGGAAAGCAGCTGGCTGAGTCGCGCCGTTGGTTCGAGGCCGAGCTCCGCATGCAACAGCACCCGATAGCGCTCGAACTCTTCGTGCACCTGTGACTCGTTCCCCTCGGCCAGGTGCACCCGGATGAGTGCGGCCCGGGCGCTCTCTCGGAGGGGTTCGGCCCGCACCGCGGCCAGAGCGGCGCCGGCCGCCTCCGCGAAGCGGTCGGCAGAGGTCAGTCGGGTCGCCACCGCCTCGAGCGCGTGGATGCGGAGTTGGCGCCAGTCCTCGGCGGCGATCACGGCCCAGTCGTCGTACCACCCCGGCAACAGATCGTCCGAGAGCGCCGCCACGGCCGAGGCGCCGATGTCCTCTTCGCGAGGCGGGGCGTTGCGGTCGATGAGCCTGCGGGCAAGGGATCTGGAGTAGTGGACATCGACGGCCACGCCCTCGGCGACGCCCAGGTCATCTGCGGTGACCTTCACCGCTCGTCGCACCGAGCTGTCGAGGCGTGACAGCGCAGAGCGCAGACTCGCGCTGGCGCGTTCATCGGTGGACTCCGGCCAGATGGTCCCGGCGACGTGTTGGCGCGTCATCGCCCGGTCGCCCAGGGCCAGGAAGGCGAGCAGGCGTTGTGCGCTGGCCGAGATCCCCAGCAAGGCGTCCCCTCCCACGGAGAAGACGAAGCCTCCCAGGAGCGAGAGCTCGCTCATGGTTGCAATGCGCCGACTGAACTCGGCTGTAGAGCCGCTGCTAGGTCCTCAGCCTGGTCGACAGGCCGTGGCAATGCCGACCCTTGCGGCGAGCACACGCATCGCGCCCGGGCATGAGACGTCTCCGGCACGCCGATGGGGTTGTCGCTCATGACGCCAGCGCCGCCGTCCCGACCACGCGCGCCAACCCGAGTCCTGTTTCAACGTGCTCCCCTATCCGTCCTGCCGGGCATTGTGTCGCTCGCCAGCGTGATGGGACCACCGTTTCGCCAGTGGCATGGGACCAATTCCCCGCACCACGAGCGCCGACTCGGCGATCATGCACCGATGGGCCGTTGGTCGCCGCCAAGGCGTCGTTGACACGCGCGTATCGGAAGCTTCGATCAACGAACCCGACTCCCATCGGCGCGCTGGACTGCGACGAGTCCAGAAACGCGAGCGCGTCAGCACCGATGCTCGCGGTGCGCGTCGACTCTCGCCGCGTGCTGGGATCCATCACGTCCACTGTGGTGCAGACAACTGGCACCACACCTCCGGCAAGCAGGCGAAGTCGCGCCGGTACGAGTGGGTGACTGGGGACGTGTCGTTCTCACCCAGTCAGGTATTCCGGGACCCCCGATCGGGTGAGAGCTCGCACGCCAAACGGGACTACCGTTGCGAGGAATCGGACATTCGTCTCGGGAGGACGCGACGTGGCCCACGGGCACAACCTCCACGAGCAACTCGTGTCGCTGCACTCGATCTCGGTCGAGATCGCCGGGCTGCACGACCTGCACGAGATCCACGACCGGGCACTGGGCTACTGCCTGGAGCTGACCGACTCCGAGTTCGCGTTCACCGGCTTGCTCCGGAACACCGACGTCGGGGTCGTCGCCACCGGCGAGATCCAGGTGAGCGACCAGGTCATGGACGTGGCAGCCATCAGAGGTTTCGATCCGAGTCCCGAGTTCTACCGCTTCTTCCACTTGATGGCACTTCGATCCAGCGTCGTCGGGGTCGCGGTCAAGGAGGACCGGTCCTACATCGCCAACGACGTTCCCGCCGATCCCCACAGCGTCGGGCAGCCGCACGGACACCCGCCGGTGCGGCGCTTCCTCGGCGTTCCACTCCGGGTCCGAGACACGGTGATCGGGATGATCGGTGTCGCCAACAAGCCGGCTGGCTATGGGCCGGACGACGAGCAGCTGCTCGCGACCTTCGCTGGTCAGGTTGCCGTTGCCGTCGACAACGCCCGCCTGTACGAGCGCCAGCGTCAGATGCTCGCCGAGCTCCAGCAGCTCCACGAGCGCCTCACCGAGGCGGAGCAGGCACAGCTGCTCGGCCGCGAGCGCGAGCGCATCGCCGGCGCCCTCCACGATCGCATCGAGCAGGACATCTTCGCCATCGGCGTCCAACTCGGTGCGCTGCTCGAAGATCCATCCATCAACGCTCGCATGGCCGCACAGCTCCAAGAGCTTCACCAGCTCACAATCGCCGTCGCCGACGAACTGCGACGGGCAATCTTCTCGCTCACCGGTCTCGAACACGAAGGAAACCTCACCGACGACCTCCGACGGCTGCTGCGCGACTTCGAACGCCGTTTCGACGTCCAAGTCCACCTCGCCGTGAGCGGCGAGCCGACCCCGGCCGCAGAGATCGCGCACGACGCAATACACCTCGTGGTCAACGAGGCGTTGACCAACATCGCGAAGCACGCTCGCGCCACCGTCGTGCTCGTCAGCCTCCGCTACGAGGCCGACCATCTCGACATCGCAATCCAGGACGATGGCGTGGGCGCGCCCGCGATCCTGCTCGACACCTACCAAGACAGCTACCTGCACTTCGGGCTGCGCCACATGCGTCGGGTGGTAATCGATCGCGGTGGTGCCTTCGCAGTCGCCAACGGCGACGAGGCGGGCCTCGTCGTCAGAGCGTCAATTCCGCAACCCACGCAGCAGCCATGATCCGCATCGCGATCGTCGATGATCACGAAATCGTCCGCGAAGGCCTCAAGTCGATCCTCCAGAAAGAGCCCGACTTCGATGTCGTCGCCGAGGCCGGCACCGCCGACGACCTGAGCGCCTTGCTCGACCAAGCTGTGCCCGACGTGGTGCTCCTGGATGCGCGCCTGCCTGGGATCAGCGGCGCCGAAGCGTGTAAGCGGCTCGTTGCGTCCCATCCCGACATCGCCGTACTGATCGTCTCCACCTACGCGGACGAGCACCTGGTCGAGGAGTGCATCAACGCCGGCGCCAAGGGATATGTCGTCAAGGACATCGGACGGTTCGCCCTCAAGGAAAGCATCCGAGCCGTACACAGCGGGGGCGGCGCGGTGTCTCCATCCGTTGCGGCAAAGGTTCTCGATCGGCTCCGCTCACACGAGCAGGCGCCGGCGCCGGAGCGGCGGATGCCGCTCAGTGACGCACAGCTCGAGATCGTGCGCCTGATCTCCAGTGGGCTCTCGAATCGAGAGATCGCGGCACGTGTGCACCTCAGCGAGAACACCATCAAGTCCCACGTGCAGGAGGTCTTTCGCAAGCTCGGCGTGGACAACCGGGTCGAGGCTGCGGTCAGAGCGAGTCAAGAGGGATGGCTGTAGGACTACTCACTAACCCGTCTCAGGAACTTCAACCTGACGCAGCCGTCGAGCGATCTCGACGTCAACCGCCGAGGCGACCAGCACGTTGTCGCCGTCATCCTCAACACCCGAGCGATCATCCGCCACCCGAAGTAGGTACCAGCAGTCGGTGGCCCTACGGCGCACCGCAGTTCGACGTCCGTGAGCTGGGGTCGTGATAGGCACAGAGGCGACCCACCGACGGCTCGGGATACCCGACAGCGGCGCCGGTGTCCCCCAACGAGCGGACCACACGACGCAGACACGTCCCCAGGCGCCGGTAGGTGACGTTCGCGAAGGCCCCGAGGCGAGACCTGCTGCCGCCCAGAACGTCCCACTCGTGAGCGCCGAGCGGCAGTCGCGAGCCGGAGGCGACTCCGCACCGATTCGGCGATCTGCTCGGAGCGCGCCATCACCGAGCGGCGTCCCAGAACGTGGCTATCCGCGGTGTCCAACGATCCCGGGTGCGATGGAGGACTTACCTCCCCGACCCCCGGGCGCTCTGCTCCCTGAGGGACTCGCCTCGCGGGGCGCCTCCGCCACCCGGCCGGCCGTAGACCCCACCTGCAAGAGGTGGGGCCGCCGCCCACGATCTCAGGGGTGGACCCGGCGTCGGGCGGTCCGAAGGGTCCCTCTTGGTCGCATCGGGTACTCCTCACCGCGGGATCCCCGCGAGGTCGGCGCTCGGCTGGACCAGCGGTAGCATCGAGCCGTCCGCTTCCCCCAAATCTTCCCCCAAAGGGTTGGTTTCCCCCAAGTTTCCCCCAGGTTTTCCGACCCGTAGACCCACTTAGAAAGGAGGCGGGCAAACAGCAAAAGCCCAGGTCACGCAGGGTTTTGGGCGAAAACAGCAGGCCAGGGGACGTAGCTCAGTTGGCTAGAGCACCTGCTTTGCAAGACGGGTGCTGCTTCGATACACGACCGTTCTGACCTGCGATTTCGTTCTTTTCCCCTGGGTAGCAGGGGGTATTCCCCCAAAGTTCCCCCAGCGTGACCAGTCTCCTGGAATGAGGACTCATCGACAGGATGAGTCTTACGCTCAAAGGATCCGTTCCGGATCGCCTTGAAGTTCTTGAGTTCGCCCACGGGGTACGGGCCTATCCCCCGGCCCGCCCGGGCGGCTACTGGCGGCTGC
>JAXDOC010000022.1:0-267311 GCA_034669165.1 Actinomycetota bacterium | reverse complement strand
CAAGACCGGAGCCACCTGGTCGTTGAGCAACACCCACGTCAACGCCGGCCCCGTCAGCCCCCTCGTCGACCCCCTCTACGTCTTCGACTTCACCGTCGTCGCGGCCAACGACCTGCCCCTCGTCTGGAGCTACGGCACCGGGCCGTAACCCTCGACGGGCCCGTTCGGCTCGCCTAACATTCGCCCCTCGGCCCAGGAGCGACCGGGGCGGTCCGAGACCACAGGAGGTCGGAGGATGGCGGGGCGGGAGAACGCGGGGGCACGTAAGGCTCGGCGCCGGCGGGTACAAGGGGCGGCCCTGTCCGGCGGGGCCCTGGTCGCCGGACAGTTGGCGGGCGCCGTACCGGCCCACGCCGTCGGCATCGTGGTCAACAGCCTGCTCGACAACGGCGACGGTGCGAACACCACGCTCCGGGAGGCCATCGAGCAGTCCAACGCGGATACGGGCGTCACCGACGCGATCACGTTCAGCGTCACGGGGACGATCAACCTCGATCCCAGCCTCGGCCCGCTCCGGATTCACGATGACGTCACGATCACCGGCCCCGGGCCGACGGCCGCCGCCATCACGGTCCAGGCCGACGGCACTCACCAGGTCTTCTACGTCTACAGCCTGGCGGAGGACATCGCGGTGACCATCAGCGGGCTCACGGTCACCGGCGGTAGCGCGGGCGGCTCTAGTGGCGGCGGCGGCGTCTACGTCTTCGATGAGACCCTCACCCTCGACGACATGGTCATCACCGGCAACCATTCGGAGGAGGGCGGCGGCGGGGTTGACGCCGAGGAGGCAACGCTCACGATCACGGACTCGGTCATCTCCGAGAACGACACGGATTTCAGGGGCGGGGGCGTCCTCACCAATGCGAGCCAACTGACGATCGAGGGGACCACGTTCATCCACAACAGCGCCACCGACGTACTCGATGGAGTCGGCGGCGGGCTGGCGGTCAGGGGCGAGGACGGGGACGTCACGATCACGGGTTCGCTCTTCGAGAACAACCAGGCGGCCTTCGCCGCGGGCATCGGGCTCTACGCGGAATCGACAGCCGTCGCCATCACCGCCACCACGCTGACCAGCAACGACGCCATCGGTTCCGCCGGAGGGCTCGGCATGCTCATGGCCAACGACGACGCGGCCGACCTGGTCACGGTCACCGATTCCACGTTCAGCGGCAACACGGCCGGCTACGGCGGCGGCGGCATCGTCTTCTACGGCCTCTACGACGCCGGTTCCCGCCTCGTCATCGAGCGATCGACGATCTCGGGCAACGAAGGTGCCGAGGGCGGTGGGGTCGGTATCATCAACAGCTTTGGCGGTGGCGACGCGTACGACGTGGTGCACTCGGTCACCATCAGCGACAGCACCATCTCCGGCAATCGGGCCCTAGGCATCGTCGACAGGGTGCGCGGTTTCGGCGGTGGGGTTTTGGTCGGCCTCTACGACTCCTCCGGCGGAGACACCCTCCTGGTCGCGATCGACAACTCGACCATTGCCGGCAACACGGCGACAGAGGCGGGCGGCGGACTGGTCGAGGACTTCTTCAACAGCGCAGTCATCGACCTCAACCACACCATCGTGGGCGACAACAGCGTCGTCGACGGCGACGGACCCGACGTCGCCGGCTCCATCAGCGCCGAGTGGAGCGTGTTCGAGTCCACTTCGGGCGCCGCCATCAGCGGGGCCAACAACATCACCGCCGACCCCCAGTTGGGGCCGCTGGCCAACAATGGCGGTCCGACCCAGACGCACATGATCTCGCCCACCAGCCCCGCCTTCGACAGCGGCAACCCCGCCTTCGGGGCGACGCCCGCGGTCGACCAGCGGGGGCGGCCCCGCATCAGCGGGCAGAGGATCGATCGGGGGGCGGTGGAGCGCCAGACGTCGCTGCCGGCGGTGGTCAAGTCGTCGGTGAACTGGAACCTGCGGGACCGGCTGTCGACCGGTCCGGCCAACCTGCCCACCTTCACCATGGGCACGACTCCCCTGGTGCCGGTCATGGGCGACTGGGACGGCGACGGCGACAAGACGCCGGGCTTCTTCAAGGGCGGTGTGTTCACCCTGTCCAACAACCTCGACGGCACGGGGCCGTTCGTCACCTTCACCTTCGGCCACGTCAACGGCTTCCCGGTGGCGGGCAACTGGGACGGCGACGCCGACGACGAGGTGGCCGTGTTCCGCCTCGGCCAGTGGCAGGTGCGGCCCAACACCAACACCGGGGCGGTGACCGGCACCACGGTCACCTTCGGCGCCGGCACCTGGCCGGCGACGGTGCCGGTGGCCGGCGATTGGAATGGCGACGGCACCGACGGCATCGGCTACTACCTGGGCAACGGGGCGGGCGTGGGCACCTGGAGCCTGCGCAACACGGCCAGCAGCGGCCCCGTGGAGATCGGGCCGTTCGCCTACGAGCCCGGCGCCCCCGCCGCCGGCTACCCGGTGGTGGGCGACTGGGACGGCGACGGCTTCGACACCTTCGGCGTCAAGGCCGGCGTCACGTGGACCGTGAGCAACACCCACGCTCCCAACGCACCCGTCACCGCCTACAGCTTCGACTTCAGCACCGCGACCCCGGCCCAGGACCTGCCCCTGGTCTGGAGGTACGGCACCGGCCCGTAGACGCGTGAGCCCGCTACCGTTCTGATCGTGGCCGGCGACGGGGTGGTGGTCGAGGCAGCGGGGCGGGAGATCGTCGTCACTCATCCCGACAAGGTCTTCTTCGCCGAGCGGGGCGACACCAAGCTCGACCTGATCCGGTACTACCAGTCGGTCGAGGGCCCGCTCATGGCGGCCATGGGCGGGCGGCCGGTGCTGCTCCAGCGCTTCCCCAACGGCGCCGGCGGGTCGTCGTTCTTCCAGAAGCGGGTGCCCGAGGTGCGGCCCGACTGGCTGGAGACCACGATCGTGAGCACCCCCAACGGCACCACGTCGCAGGCGCTGGTGACGGCCGACCTGGCCCACGTGCTGTGGGCCGTCAACCTAGGCTGCCTCGGGTTCCACGTGTGGCCGTCGAAAGCGGACGACCCGGAGCACGCCGACGAGCTGCGCATCGACCTCGACCCCAGCCCCGGCGTCGACTTCCCCATGTTGAGGGAGGCGGCGAGGGAGGTGAAGGCGCTCTTCGACGAGCTGGGGGTGGTGGCCATGCCCAAGACCACCGGCAACCGGGGCATCCACATCTACGTCCGACTGCAACCGCGGTGGACGTCGTACGAGGTGCGCTCGGCGGCGGTGGCGGTGGCCCGGGAGCTGGAGCGGCGCCGGCCCGACCTGGTCACCGCCGCCTGGTGGAAGGAGGAACGGGGGAGTCGGGTGTTCGTCGACTTCAACCAGAACGCCCCCCACAAGACCATTTTCGGGGCGTGGTCGGTGCGGGCCCGGCCCGGGGCCCAGGTGTCGACGCCGTTCCAGTGGGACGAGCTGGAGGCGGTGCACCCCGACGATTTCACCATCGCCACCGTCCCCCCCCGGGTGGAGGCGGGGGGGGACCCGTGGGCGGCCATGACCACCGACCCCCAGTCGTTGGAGCCGGTGCTGACCCTGCACCGGCGGGACCAGGAGGCGGGCCTGCTCGACGCCCCGTGGCCGCCCGTCTACCCCAAGATGCCGGGCGAGCCGCCCCGCGTGGCCCCCAGCCGGGCCCGCAAGGTCCCCGAGGGGGAAGGATGACCGGCCGCCGGTCGTGGGCCACAACCGCGGTTGCGTTGGCCCTCGGACTGAGCGCCACCGCCGGCTGCGGCGGGGACGACTCCCCCACCGAGACCGCCACCACCGTGGGCGCACCGTCGACGTCGGCGCCGTCGACGACCGTCACGTCGAAGCCGGCGACCGCCACCACCACCGCTGCGGCCCAGGCCGCCTTCGTCGACGACGTCCTCACGGGGGGCAACGAGGCCGAGCGCTACACGTTCCAGCTGACCTTCCCCAAGCTGCAGGGCCTGGCCGACGCCTCGGTCCAGGACTCGATCAACGCCGACGTCCGGGCCGCGGTCGGGGTCGTCGTCGACGAGTTCGTGACCGGCGTGAAGGACTTCGGCGCCCCGCCACCCCCCGTCGCCGACCAGAAGAGCGCCCTCGAGGGCGACTACGAGGTGGCACGCCTCGACGACGGGCTGGCCAGCGTCGGCGTCCGGGTGAGCCGCTTCTACGCCGGCGCGGCCCACCCGGGGGCGGTGCTGCTGACGTTCAACTACGACCTTGTCACCGGCCGCCGGCTGGCCCTGGCCGAGCTGTTCGCTCCCGGCGCGCCCTACCTGGAGCGGCTGTCGGAGCTGTCCCGGCAACTCCTCCTGGCCCAACCGGGGTTCGACCAGGTGCAGGACTTCGTGCTGCCGGGCACCGAGCCCAAGGCCGAGAACTTCGCCGGCTGGACCCTCACCGACCAGGACCTGGTGATCACCTTCTCCGAGTACCAGGTGGGCCCGTACGCCATGGGGATGCCCCACGTGAGCATCCCCTTCGCGTCACTCCGGACCCTGCTCGACCCCGCCGGGCCCCTGGCCATCCACAACTGAGCCGCCGCGCCTAGGCGGCCACCGTCACCTGCTGAAGCATCCCCAGGGTGAAGTGGGGCGGGCCGCCCGCCCGGTCGTTGATGAAGCAGACCATGGCGTAGTTGCCCTCCTTTAGTAGGAGGTTGGCGACCATGGCGTTGCCGGCACCGAGCACCGGCGCGCCCACGCCCTTCTCGAAGTCGAGGGGCGGGGGGCCCGGGGGCTCGCCTTCGGCTGCGAAGAAGGCCTTGACCTGGTCGAGCGTGGCGCCCTCCGTCATGGGCGCGGCGATGAAGTGGTGGAACTCCTTGCCCGTGTTCTCGAAGCGGATCGTGGTGGCCCCCGCCTTGAGGTTCTGGACGGTGAACTCGTACTCCTTGGCCGAGACGGTGCCGACCGCGTCGGGAAGATCACCCGAGCCGGTGCCCTCGACGTCGAGCTCGGCGATCCCGCCCCGGGTGCCGTTGTTCTTGTCGTTGGCGTCGGTGTCGTCGTCCCAGACGATGTGCTTGCCAGCGCTCAGCTTGAAGCTGGCCTTTCCCGTCTGGCCGGGAGCGACGGAGCCGATGCCGCCGCCCTCGGAGATCCAGTCGGGGACGGGGCCGCCCTCCTCGTCGTTGGTGAGGAAGGCGATGATGTCGGCGGTGGTGTGGTCGCCCGCCACCTTCACGAACTGCAGCGAGTGCACACCCTCGCCCGAGTTGGTGAGGGTGAGGTTGACGATCCCGCCCTCGATGCTGGCCGGCAGGTCGAGCCGCACCTGATCGCCGACCTCGGTGACCGTCACGTTCAGCTCGGTGGCCTCCGACCCGGCCGACGTGGCCGCGTCGTCATCGTCGCTGCCGCACGCGGCCAGGAACGACGTCAGCATGACTGCCGCCAGCACGCACCTCACTGTCCGACGCATCGAACCCCCAGTCCTCAGTCCGTCAGTACGCCGAGGCACCGTAAACCGCAGGGCGCCGACGGTCAACGGTCGCGGGCGTCCTCCTCGATGACGGCCCGGGCCAGGCGTTTGGGGGCGACGAGGACGAACGAGCTGCGCACCCACTCCTCCACCTGGCGCCAGCGGTCGGCGTTGGGATCGGGGGCGAGGTCGAGGGCCACCCACCCGTGGCGGCCCAGGCCGTAGCCGGCGGGGTGGACGTCGGGATCGGTGGCGGTGACGGCCGCCGCCTCCTCCTTGGGCAGCTTGAGGCTGAGGTGGCGGGCCTCCTGGTCGCAGAAGACGAAGTTCTTGCCGTTGACCCGGAAGGTGGGGTGGTCGCCCCACTCGGCGATGTCGACCCTCTCCGCCTCCGGCAGCCGGGCCACGATCGCCTCCAGCCGGTCCATGTTGCCTGCCCCCGGGTTCGCCACCGGTCAGCCCTCGAGGACCCGCTTCAGGGCCTGGGCCTTGGTGATCACCGGGTCGAGGCGGGTGCGGGCCCGGCGGAGGGGAGCGGTGACCCGCCACGACACCGTGCGGCGCATGGCCTCGGCCTCGCTCAACGGCCCGTCGTGGGGGTCGGGCGAGCTGACGGCGGAGCCCTGGGCGTAGCGGCGGGTCACAGGCAGGTCGTCGAAGGTGCACAGCATGTTGTCGGTGGGCCCGTGGATGCCGTTGTCGTAGAGGAAGGCGTAGACCTCGTGGGGGGTCTCCAGCCGGCGCAGGGCCCCGTCGACGCGGTCCATGACGAACACGTGGGGGAAGATCTCCATGATCCGGGCCAGGGCCACCTGGGGCAGCACGCTCTGGTGGATCGTGAACCCGAAGGTGTTGAACTCGAGCACGGTGGCCGGCCGGTAGGTGGCGAGGGTCTTCTCCGCCCCCGCCAGCACCGACATCTCGGCGCCCTCCACGTCGACCTTGACGAAATCGACCCGGTCGAGCCCGCGGTCGGCCACGAAGTCGTCGAGGGTGGTGGTGGCGGCCTCGAACGACTCCGACCCGTAGGACTCGGAGGAGAGGAGCGACCCCTCGTCGGACGAGAAGCTGCCGGCGCTGAAGAACGAGAAGTCGTGGAAGCGCACCGTGCCGACGCTGTCGCCCACGGCCAGGTTGCAGGCGTCGACGTTGGCCGCCCCGTTGGTCGCCAGGTTGGCCTGGAGGTGGCCGTAGGCGTTGGGCGACGGCTCGAAGGCGTAGACCTTCCCCTGGGGGGCGAGGTGGGACAGACCCAGGCTGTAGAGGCCGATGTTGGCGCCCACGTCGAGGCAGACGGCGTCGGGCTGCACGTGGGGCCGGATGGCGGCCAGCACCGAATCGGTGATGTCCCTGCCGTCGGGGATGTGCCGGTAGTAGTCGTCACCCTCCCCGCCGGAGATGGTGAAGCGACGGCCGTAGATGCTGACGGTCTTGGACATCTGAGTGGGCGCCGCTCAGGGAGCGGGCGGGCCTGACGAGCGGTCGTCGATGGGCACGCCCATGAACTCCCACACCAAGAGGCGGTCGGCGGCCTCGCCCTGCTCGTAGATCACGACTCGTTCCGCGGGTCGGCCGAACGCGACCTCGAGGAGGTCGGGGGCGTCGCCCTCCCCCAGGTCGAGGGTGGCCTGGAGGCCGGCGAAACGGACGTCGACGGTGCCCGCCCGCTCGGGGCGGACGCTCACCCGGGCCAGCGGGTCGTGGGTGATCATGGGCCGGGGCTGGGACGTGACCTCGACGGTGTACCCGATGGTGCGGGCCGCGGCCCTCACCAGGGCGGCCGCCGACCGGGCCTGGACCGCCTCGATGGCCCCCGACGCCCAGAAGTCGCGCTGGTCCTTGATCAGCGACGGGTGGCGGAAGAGCACCATCCCCTGCGGGGGGGCGGTGGCGGGGCCGCCCAGGGGGACGGCCGGGGCCGCCACCACCCGCAGGCCCGCCTTGCGGACCCGGGCCGCCCAGTCGATCTCGCTGCCCGACTTGTAGTTGAGGTCGAAGCGGTCGATGCGGCGCACGGCGGACAGGACGACGAGCATGCACTCGGGGCTGGTCGCGGGGATGTCGATGGCCTCGGTGCCGAACTCGGCCGCCAGCGGGCCGGCGGCCCAGTCGCGCGCCCGGCCGGCGACGGCCGGCTCCAGGCCGGTGACCAGGGCGATGTCGGGGTCGGACTGCGCCACCGCCCACAGGCGGGCCGCGATCGGCCACGGCGGCCGGGGGCCGGAGAGCATGACCACCGCGTCGAACCACATGTCGGTGGCGTAGTTGATGGCCTGGTTGCGGGCCGCGGCCAGGGTGATGGGGCGGGACGTGACCCGGTGGGTGACCGACTCGCCGCCGTCGGAGGCGTAGGTCAGGATCTCGAGGACGTCGGGCCCGGGGCCGATGACGGCGGTGAGGACCTTGCCGCCGACCAGGTCGGCGCCCTCGGCGCCCTCGACGGCCTCGTCGCCGGTGTCGTCCTCGATGTACTCGCCGTCGGGGCCGATCGACCGGAAGACCGGTCCCTCGGTGCTCACTGACTCTGGGCCTTGCTCTGGGCCTTGCTCTGGGCCTTGCTGTGGGTCACACGTTTCCTTCAGATCGCTTCGAGGCGTCGATGCACGGGCGGGCAAGCTTACGTTTGCCGCCGCAGCCTTCGACGCGCAAGGCTGGCAGCCTCCCATGACCCCGCCCAAACCTGAAGTCGGCGGGTCCGGCCGGTCGGCCCCCTGACTGCGGAGCCGGGTACCGGCCGCGCCGTTCGCCGGGCGGCGACGCGCGAGGCTCCCTCCCTGCGATGACCAGGCTCATCCCCCGCGTCGGGGACATCCGCCGGCGGCTGGGGTACGCCCCCCCGCCACCAGGGCCGGCTCCGTCACCGACGACGACACCCCCGCCGCCGTCCGGCGCGCCGCCGACCCCGCAACCGGAGCGGGCGCCGGTCGACGAGGACAGGCCCCGGGGGCTCGCCCGCACCCTCGTCCGCCACCCGCTGGTGTCGGTGACGGCCCTGCTCACGGCGGTGCTGGCCGCCTTCTCCGGGCTGTGGACCGGTGGGGCGCTGCTCATCGACGGGCCCGGGATCGCCCTCTACGTGCGGCTGGCCACCGACTACCTCGCCGCCATCGGCCGGGTGCCGTACTGGGTGCCGGAGATGTGGTCGGGGGCGCCGGTGTGGGCCCTGGCCCCGTCGCTGCCGGCGATGATGCTCGTGCCCATCGCCTCCATCTTCGGCCCCGCGGTGGCGGTGAAGGTGGCCATCCTGTCCTTCCAGGTGATCGGCGGCGTGGGCGCCTATGTCCTGGCCCGGTCGATCTGGGGCCGGACCCCGGCCAACCTGGTGGCCGCTCTCGTCTACACGCTGCACCCGTTCGTCCTCTCCCACGGTCCCCTGGCCGGGGCGGAGACGGCGTCGGGCGTGCTGGCGGCCGTCCCCTGGCTGGTGTGGACCCTCCGCCTCGGGCTGCGGGGCGAGGGCACCCGCTACGTGGTGGGGGCCGGCTTCCTGGCCGCCTTCGCCGTCATCCACCAGGCCGAACTGGCCTACGGCCTGGTGATCCTGTGCGTGGTCCTGGTGGTGGGCGAGGTGGGACGGCTGCGGGCGCTTGGATCGACGGTGCCACTGCACAAGCCGTTCGGGCGGGCCGCCGCCGTGGGCGGACTCGCCCTCGCCCTGTCAGCCCACTGGCTGCTGCCATTCCTGCAGCTGGGCAAGTCGTTCATCCTGTCGCCCCCCGAGCTGGTGGAGGGCGAGCTGTACAACGGCATCGGCGCCACCGTCGGTCGTGAGATCGGGATCTTCTTCACCCGGGCCAGCTACCGCACGGGCACGATCAGCTTCACCCGCGACGGCATCCTGTCCGACTTCTTCTACCTGGGCTGGGTGTGCGTGGCGGTGTCGATCGTGTCCCTCGTCCTCATCAGCCGGCGGGACGGCGAGCGGACACTGGTCGCGGTGCTCCTCGTGTCGCTGGTGGGCGTGTGGATGTCGACCGCGGCCGTGCCCCTGGCGTCGAGCGGGCCCGCCGTCCGCCACCAGTGGGTCGGGCTGGGGCTGGCCGGGGCGGCCGCCGGCCTGGCCCTGGGCGCCTATCTCCGCCGCCTCGGACTGCACCATCGGGGCCGGGCGGTGGCGGTGGTGGTCAGCCTGGCCCTGCTTGGCATCCTGCCCTTCGTGACGCCGTTCCTCAGCCTGCAGACGTTCGTCCCCCTGGTGAGCAGCCTCCGCTTCCCCCGGTTCTACGTGGTCGCCCCCCTCGGCCTGGCCCTGGGCACGGCCTATCCGATCGTCCACCTCACCCGGGCCGGCCTGAGCCGGCCCCGCCTACGGATCGTGCCGCCGGCGGTCCTGGCCGGGGTGATCGCCGTCGCCTTCATGATCGACGTCCTCCCCTACCGGAGCTTCTACCGGCTGAACCCGCCCGCCGACGACGCCGCCTACGCCCAGATGACCGAGAGCCTGAAGTCGGTCGGCGGCGACGCCCGGGTCGCCACCGGCACGATCGACCCCCGGTCGATCACGGCGGTGATGGACAGCGGCCGCCACCTGTCCGTGGGCTGGCCCCATCCCCTGGCCGGCGTCCACAACTGGCGGCTGAGCGGGGAGGCCTACGTGGCCCCCTTCGGGTACCGGGAGGCGTCCTACGGGCTGTCGAGCACGGGCTACCTGGCGGTGGAGGAGGTCACCAACCGGGGGACGGCCGACGAGGCGGTATCGGGCATCCGCCTCATCCGCAACCCGCGCATCCTGCCCCTGGTCCGCACCTACGACCAGGCGGTGGTGGTCGCCGACGCCAACGTCGCCCCCCTGCTGGCCACCTCGCTCGCCTCCCGCAACGTGGCCACCGTCGACCAGATCCCCGACCCCGAGCAGCGTCTGAACGGGATGCCGGTGGCGTCGGTGCCGGGGGCCACGCCGTGCCGCTCCGAATCGATGGCCGACCTCGGGCCGTTGGCGGGCGAGATGGCGGTGGCCTGCGCCCTCGACCCGTGGATCGGAGCCTTCTTCGCCGGGTCGACCCTGCAGCCGATGGTGGGCCACGAGGTGGGCGGCATCTACCAGGCCCTCACCAACGGCCTGCGGGGGATGGCGGTGTGGCTCGACAGCAACCCGGGGCGGGCCGAGCTGGCGCTCTACGAGCTGGGCGCCGACGGCCACACGCTCGGCCCCGAGCTGGCCCGCAGCCAGGCGGTGGGCGTCGACGAATACGACCTCACCACGTTCACCTTCGACCCGATCCTCGACTCGGCCGGCAAGCGGTTCGTGTTCCTCGTCACGTGCGCCACGTGCTCGCCCGACCTGAAGACCAACGTGGTCACCGGGCCCACCCGGGGCGACGACCCCGGCAACCTGATCGTCGACGGCCGCCGGGAGCTGGGCCGGCAGGTGGCGTTCGTCCCCATCCACGACCGCCTCCCGCCCGCGTCGAGACCGGGGACGGTGGCCACCGCCGACCGTCCGGGGCCGGGCGAGTGGGACATCAGGACCAGCGGCGGGTTCCCGTCGCTGCTGGTGGTGGCGGAGACCTACTTCCCGGGATGGGAAGCCACGGTCGACGGCAAGTCGGTGCCGGTGGTGCAGGCCGACGGGGCCTTCGTCGGCGTCCCCCTGCCCGCCGGCGACCACGTCGTCCACGTGGAGTACGTGCGCCCGGCGGCCGCCCTCGTCGGTCGGGTCATCACCTTCGGGACGATCGTGGTGGTGCTGTTCCTGTGGTGGCGACGACGTTCAGGGGGGACGGGATCACGCGGGCCCCGGCCGTCACGGCCGGCGGGCGGCGACCTCGAAGTGGGCGCCCCACCGGCTGAGCCCGACTGGCAGATGGCGCTCGACCCGCACCAACGCCGACCACGTCGCCCGGTCCCCGACGGGGAGGGCCCAGGCGGCGAAGGAGACGAGGCTGTGCTGGCGGGAGTCGACGACTTCGAAGCCGGCCGCGGCCAGGAGCGAGAGCAGCGTCGCCGCCCGAAACCGTGAGTGCACGCCCACCCCGTCCCAATGGGGATGGACGGCTCGACCCAGGCGGATGACGGGGTGGTCCTCCACCGTCTCGGCCACGATCAGGTGGCCCCCGGGGCGCAACACCCGGCCGATCTCGGCCAGCACCGCCGGGGGGTCGGGCAGGTGGTGGAGGACGTGGATCGACCACACCGCGCCGACCGACCCGTCGCGCAGGGGCAGCCGGGCCGCGTCGCCGGCGGCCACCGGCGCCTGGATACCGGCCTCGGCGGCCCGGGCGGGGTCGTACTCGATGCCGACGGGGGCGAGGCCGGCCCGCACCATCCGTCGCAGCCAGTAGCCCCGGCCGCAACCCAGGTCGAGCACCGGCCCCGCCCCTGCGCCGAGCCGGACCAGGTGGTCCTCCATCCACCGGTTGGGGGACTCGTCGGTGTCGGCGCCCCGCCGGCGGCCGGGACCGGGCGGGGCGGTCACGGCGACTGGCGGCGGCGACCGATGGCGAACAGGAGGAAGGCGGCGGCGGGCACCGCGATCACGGCCCCGGCCACCACCGACGGGCTCTGGCGTTGGCCCTCGTCCTTCTCGGCGACGTCGACCAGGGTTCGCGGCGCGGCCGCGGCCTGGGCCACGACCTGGACGTCGACACCGGCCGTCCCCCGGATGAGCCGGCCGACCTCGGCGCTGCCGCCGCACGCCACCACGCGCAGGGTGGCGGGGCCGGCCTTGGCCGCGGTGGCGTCCCACGTGAGGGTGAAGTCGGCGGTGAGGGAGGGCGGGTCGACGAACACGAAGTCCTTGCGGCTGTCGCCCACGAACAGCTCCACCTGGAACAGGGCCGTCGGAGACTCCGCCCGCCCGCTCACCTGGACCCGTCCGCTCACGTCGGTGCCGGACTCGGGCCCGTCGAGCACCACGGTGGCGGCCTCCTCGCCGGGTGCGGGGCACGTCGCCGGCTGGGCGCGGGCCAGGCCCGGGAGGAGGAACGAACCGGCGACCGCCAACATCCCTGCCACCACGGCCAGCGAGAGATTCGGGCCGCGCACCCTGGGAGGTTATGCTGCCGCGGCGAGCCGTTGGCGCCGGCTGAAGTTGCGTCCGGCGGGTAGTTGGTTGGTAGGTGGGAACGAGGGCTAGGGGAGCCGGCCATGGACCAGCGAGCCGAGGAGCGAGGGTTACCGCCGCTCACCGCGGCCGCCGTCCCGGTCCCGCCCCCGCCCGCGTCCGAAGCGGCCCCCACCAACGGCGCCCGCCCGGCCCCCGCCCGTCCGCAACCGCCCGTGGCCAACATCGCCGTCCTCATCCCCACCCACAACGACGGGGGCACCATCGAGCCCCTCCTCCGGCGGGTGCTGTCGGAGCCGGGCGTGGGCGACGTGGTGGTCGTGGCCAGCGGCTGCGACGACGACACCGTCTCGTTGGTCTCGGAGGCGGCGGCCGGCGACTCCCGGGTCCAGCTGTTCGTGGAGGCGGAGCGCTCGGGCAAGGCCGCCGCCATCAACTTCGGGATGGAGCAGCGCCTCCGACTCCCCTACGTCGTGATCATCTCGGGCGACGTCCTGCCCGAGCCGGGCGCCGTCTCCCTGCTGGTGGACGCCCTGGCCCAGCCCGCAGTGGGCCTGGCCGGCGGGCGGCCCGTCCCCGACAATCCCCCGTCCACCGCCATGGGCCACGCCTCCCACCTGCTGTGGCGCCTCCACCACCGGGTCGCGCTCCAGCAGCCCAAGCTGGGGGAGATGATCGCCATCCGGGCCGAGGCCATCGTGTCCCTGCCCCGCACGTCGGTCGACGAGGCCTGCTTCCAGTCCCTCCTGGAGACGGCCGGCTGGAAGTCCCGCTACGTGCCCGAGGCGCTGGTGGGCAACCGGGGGCCGTGCACCGTGCGCGACTTCGTCCGCCAGCGGCGCCAGATCCACACCGGCCACCTCTGGCTGCGCCACCGGGAGCACTACTCCGTCCCCAGCCTGCGCCTGGGCCTGATCCTGCGGGAGTTCTGGCACGACCTGGCCACCGAGCCCCGGGCCCTGCGCCCACGACCGCTAGCCTTGACCGCAGGCACCGTGGCGCTGGAGGCTTCCGCCCGCCTCCTGGCCCGCCTCGACTATCTCAAGGGGAGGGAAAACGTTGTCTGGGCCATGGTCAAGAGCACCAAAGGCGGCACGCCTGGCCCGAACGGGCTGGGCCCTCGCCGCGGCTAGCTCCTGGCGCTCGAAGGGGCATCCCCGGCTCCTGCCGGTCAACGTCACCATCAGCACCAACTTCCGCTGCAACTTCAAGTGCCTCAGCTGCAACGTCTACGAGCGCAAGGTCAAGGAGCTCGACGCCGAGGAATGGACCCGGGTGTTCAAGTCCCTCGGTCGGGCCCCGGCGTGGATGACCTTCAGCGGGGGCGAGCCCTTCCTCCGGCGTGACCTGCCCGACATCATCGGCTCGGCCGTGGAGCACTGCCGGCCGGCGGTGGTGAACATCCCCACCAACGGGTGGTTCACCGACCGGGTGGTGGCCGGCGTGAAGCAGATCTGCACCACCCACCCCGACATCCAGCTGGTGGTGAACCTGAGCATCGACCACCACATCCCCGAGCGCCACGACGTGCTGCGGGGGGCCGCCGGCTCCTACGAGCGGCTGATGAACACCCTGGCCGGGCTGCGGGCGCTGGGGCTGCCCAACCTCACCGTCGGGTGTCACACGGTCGTCTCCAACGCCAACGTGGCCGACTTCCCCGACATCGCCGAGGGTTTGGCGGCGTTGGGAGCGGACTCCTACATCGCCGAGCCGGCCGAGGAGCGGGTCGAGCTGCAGACGATGGACACCGGGATCACGCCCGGCGGGTCGGGCTTCGCCACCGCGGCCGCGGCGGTGCTGGTGAACGAGAAGGAAGCCCGGGGGACGGTGGCCAAGATGGCCCGGGCCCTGCGGGGCGAGTACTACGGGCGGGTGGTGCGCTTCCTCGACGGCGACGTCACCGCCATGCCGGTGTGCCACGCCGGGTTCATCTCGGTCCACATCGTGGCCGACGGCGAGGTGTGGTCGTGCTGCGTGCTGGCCCGCTCGTTCGGCAACCTGCGGGATTACGACTTCGACTTCAAGAAGGTGTGGTTCTCGCCCGCGGCCGAGGAGTTCCGCTCGTGGATGCGGGAGCGGCGCTGCGCCTGCCCCCTCGCCAATGCGGCGTACACGAACATGCTGGTGGAGCCGGGGGCGGCGTCGCGGATGGCGGTCAGCATGATCAAGAAGCCGACCAAGGTCCCGGTGTCCTCCTGAGCGATACCGGGCCGATCCTCGTCACCGGCGGATCGGGGTTCATCGGGTCGCACCTGGTCGCGGCGTTGGCCGCGGCCGGCGACCGGCCGCTGCGGGTGCTGGTGCGCTCGGAGGCGGCCGCGGCCAAGGTGCGGGCGGTGGCGCCCGGCGTGGAGATCGTGTTCGACGTGGCCGAGGGGGCCCGGGGCTGCGGGCTCGTCTACCACCTGGCCGGCACCTACCGGGGTTCGCCGGAGGAACTGCACGCCATGCACGTCGGGGGGACGGCGGCGCTGCTGGCGGCGATCGAGCCCGACGCCCGGCTGGTGTTCCTGAGCTCGACGTCGGTCTACGGCTGGGACCAGGCGTGGCCCGCCGACCACGCCACCCCGCCGGCGCCGTCGTCGGCCTACGGCCGGGCCAAGCTGGCGGCCGAGGAACTGGTGGCGGCCCGGGCGGGCGGAACTTCGGCCATCGCCCGGTCCACCATCGTCTACGGGCCGGGGGACGCCGACGGGATGCTGGCCCGGGTGGCCCGCCTGCTGTCCCGCCACGTGCGCTGGTTCCCGGGCGACGGGCTGAACCGGGTCCACCTGATCCACGTCGACGACCTGGTCGCGGCCCTGGTGGCGCTGGGCGAGCACGGCGACGGGGTCTTCGTCCTCGGCGGGCCCACGGCCGCGCCCATCCGTCGCATCCTCGGGCTGCTGGCCGACGGCGCCGGGCTCCCCCATCCCAAGTTCGGCGTGCCCGCGGAAGCGGTGCGGGGTGCGGCCCGGGCGGTGGAGGGGCTCTGGAGCCGGACCGGGCGCTCGGGCGAGGCCCCGCTGAACCAGCACAGCCTCGACGTGGCCACCCGCGACCGGGCCTACTCGTCGGCCCGGGCCACCGACGTCCTCGGCTGGACGCCCCTGGTGGCGCTGGAGGACGGCGTCCCGGCCGTCGGGGCGTGGCTGGCGGCCAACGTGCTGCCGATCGTCAACCCCATCAAGCCGGCCAAGGCGCCCAAGCCCGTCCGCACCGTCCCTGGCTTCGAGGCCGGCCACGACCCGGATGCGCCGGCGGCGGGCGGTTTCGACTGGCGGGGCTACTTCGTCGACCCCGACGAGGGCCTGGGCACCGTCTACGAGCGCTTCGCCCTCGACAAGGTGCTCGAGTCGGCCATCGCCGCCACCGGCGCCACCAGCGTCCTCCACGCCCCGTTGTTCGGGATGATGGGCATCCCCGGCCTCGACGCCGTCTTCCTCGCCCAGCGGGGCATGCGGGTGGGTCTGCTCGACGTCGACGGCGAGCGGCTGGAGGCGGTCCACAACCAGTGGCTCGGGCTCGGGCTCGAGCCCGAGGTCCACCTCGTCGACGGCCTCGACCCGGCCGGGTGGCCCGACACGCTGCCCCTGCGCTACGACCTGGCCTTTTCCTTCGCCGCCCTGTGGTGGTTCGAGGACCCGTGGGCGGTGCAGGCCGCGCTCGCCCGGTGGGCCGACAAGGGCGTGCTCACGTGCGTCCCCAACCGCAACGTGTTCATGCGCATGCGGGCCCGCCTGTGGCACAAGGACCTGTTCGAGCGCCTGAACGAGGACGCCCTCGACGCCAAGGCCGCCACCCGGGCCGCGGCCGAGTCGGGCCTCAAGGCGGTCGACACCGGCCTGTTCGACATCCCGCCCTTCCCCGACACGTCGGTCCCCCTGGCCAAGCTGCTGCGGGCCCGCAAGGGCAAGCAGGTGGCTGAGGGCGAGGACGACCAGGCGTGGGCGTGGTCGATCCTGCCCTTCCTCACCGGTGACGACCCGGGGATGGAGGACCGGGTGGCCCGCCTGTCACGCTGGGAGCGGCTCCTCCCCGGCGTGATCCAGCCCGCCCTGGCCCACCACCGCTACGTGTTGTTCACTCCCGAGGCCGACGTGGCGGTCTCCGGCGCCGCCACCCAAATCCAGTAGCTGGCCCAGAAGGGCAGGGCCTTGGCCAGGCCGTCGTCGAGCTTGCGGTAGCGCTCGAGGGCGGCGGGGTCGGACGTGCCGAAGATCTTGCGCATGATGTTGGGCCGGGGCTGGAGGAACAGCTCGTAGGGCAGGAAGCTGAACTTCTCCTGGTGCACCAGCGTCAGCTTGGCCTTGGCCACCGCGGCCCGGTTGCGGCGGGTGCCGTAGAAGTAGAACTTCTCCCGCTTGGGGGCGAGGGTGGCCAGGAGCATGAAGTGGGGGCAGCCCAGGCGGCCTTCGAGAATGACCACCCGGCCGTTCGGGCCCACCACCCGGGACGCCTCCCGCAGCACGTCGGCCGGGGCCACCAGGTGGTGGAGGAGGTTCTTGACGATGACCACGTCGGCCGCGCCGGCCGGCATCGCCCCCAGGACCTCGGTGGCGTCGCCCACCACCAGGTCGTCGCCCAGGAGGGGCCGGGCCAGGTCGACCGCGGCCTGGCTGAGGTCGGCGCCCGCGTAGCGCAGGTCGATTCCCCGCTCCTTGGCCACCCGCAGGAGGGACGCGGCCAGGAAGCCCTCGCCGCAGGCGGGCTCGAAGACCCGCAGGGGTCGGGGGCCGTGGCCATTGGTGGACGGATCCTTGGGGACGTTGATCGGGCCCACGCCGTCGAGCACCCGGCCCGCCAGGCGGTCGTTGAAGGCGCGGAAGAGGGGGTGGTTCAGCTGCTCACCCACCACCGCCGCCCGCCGGGGGTAGGTGCGGTCGTAGTAGTTCTGCTGGTACTCGCGGTGGGCGTTCGTCACGGCCTCCGATGGTAGTCTCGTTGCTTCGGACCGCCGGCTACCCGGGGATTCTCATATTGCGCGTCAAGATGGTATGTCTTGAGGACGGAATCACCTCGTGTGGTTTCCGGAAGATGGCGGGCTATGCCGCCCGCCTGAATCCCGACACCGAGTCGTGGTACGTGTCCACCAAGCGCTTCCGCGGCGTGATGAACAACATCACCGGGAAGATGGGCACCAAGGGCGACTTCAACGACGACGACGTCGACCAGATCGCCAAGTCACTCGCCGGCAACGACCTCGTCGGCTTCTCCTCGATGACCGGCTACTCCGACCTCACCCGTCAGGTCATCGGCCGGCTGCGGGCCATCGACCCGGCCACGTTCATCATCTGGGGCGGCATCCACCCGATCATCCACCCCGAGGACGCCATCCTGGCCGAGGTCGACGCCATTTGTACCGGTGAGGGTGAGTTCGCCTTCCACGAGTTCTACGACAAATTCGACGCCGGCCAGGACTTCACCGGGGTGAAGAACTTCTGGTTCAAGCGGGGAAACCAGATCACCCGCAACGACTTCCTGCCCCTCATGACGCCGGCCGACATGGACACCCTGCCCTTCCCCCAATACGGGGCCAAAGGCGAGATGATCTACGCCCAGGGCCAGGGTTTCGTCCCCCTCGACAAGAACGACTACCTGCTCAACTTCAGCCTCGGCTACCAGACGGTGTGGTCGATCGGCTGCCCCTTCCACTGCTCGTTCTGCGGCAACACCAAGTTCATCGCCAACGACCCCAGCTACAAGAAGGTGCGCCACCCGAGCCCGCGCTACGTGGTCGACGAGGTCAAGAGTGTCCGCGAGCGGTTCCCGTTCGTGAGCCACGTCAACTTCCACGACGACAGCTTCATGGCCATCCCCTACCGGGAGCTGGAGGAGTTCGCCGAGCTGTGGCGGGAGGAGCTGGGCATCCCATTCACCGTGTTCGGGGTCATCCCCAACTACGTGAAGCAGGAGAAGTTCGACCTCCTGAGCTGGGCCGGCATGAACCGGGTCCGCATGGGGATTCAGAGCGGAAGCCAGAACATCCTCGACTTCTACAAGCGGCCCACGCCCCCGGCGCGCATCCTGGAAGCGGGCGAGGTCATCTCCTCGTTTTCGCCGAAATACCACATCCCGCCGGCCTACGACATCATCGTCGACAACCCCATCGAGAC
Organism: Actinomycetota bacterium; assembly: GCA_034669165.1. Lineage (GTDB taxonomy): Bacteria > Actinomycetota > Acidimicrobiia > Acidimicrobiales > AC-14 > JAXDMK01. The sequence continues at coordinate 248,815 of JAXDOC010000022.1, read as the reverse complement.
CCGCCAGGATGTCATCGACACGCTTGAGCTGCTCTACACGATGGCCCGGCCGTACACGCTGTACATCTACTCGCTGAAGGTCATCCCCAACACCCAGTTGGAGAAGGAGATGATCGAGCGGGGTATCGACGTGGAGCACATCTCGTCGAGCTTCATGGTGGTGCCGCCCCGGTGGGCCAACCTCATGCTTTACGTGCTGGCCGTCTGGAAGCCGCCCCGTTGGATCTTCGACCGCATGCTCAAGCGGGTGAAGCCGAGCACCGAGGAGCAACGGTTCTACCCCCGCCTGGGCACGTTCCTGCGCTCGATCTACCTGCTCAAGCGGGTCCTCGACCACCTCCGGTCGATGGACTTCTCCGTCCTGCCGGGCCGCTCCGGCTACCTCTGCTGGCGCCTGGGCATCGTCGGCGCCACCCGCCGCTTCATCCGCCGCCCCCCCAAGCCGGAGAAGAAGAAGGGCCGCGCCGCAGTCGTGGCCATGCGCCTCCCCGTCGTCGAGAGCGACACCTAGCCCTCCCTGGGCGAACTGGTGACGGTAAACCGCCCTCTGTGCGGCTGAGCGTCACCAGTTGGCGGCCGCTGGCGAACTGGTGACGGTGAACCGCCATATGTGCGGTTGAGCGTCACCAGTTGGCGACCCCGGGCGAACTGGTGACGGTTTTGGTACTCCAGGGGGGCGTCAAGCGTCACCAGTTCGGGAGGAGGCCGGCAGCGGTGGCGGCGAAGTGGGCGGCGCCCTTGGCCACGGCATCGGGGACGGGTGAGCGCTCCACCGGGATCGGGACGTGGCGTCGCTTCGCAGCCAGGAGGGGGTCGCTGACGGAGCCGCCGCCGAAGACCACCAGACTCCGGCGGTGGCCGATGACAGACGTGACCTTGGCCACCGCCGCCGCCGTTTCCGCAGCCAGGGCGTCGAGGAGGGTGGCCCAGACGTCGGCGACATCGCCGTCGGGGAGGGCCGGAGGCTGTCGGCGGCGGAGGCTGTCGACCAAGCCGGGTGCCTGGAGGACGACGCCCCCTGACGCCAGGGCGTCGAGTTCGGCGGGCGGACGGCCGAGGTTGGCGGCGGCTGCGTCCACCGCCTGGCCGGACCGGGCCGCACTGGCCGACGTCGCCCACCCGTCCCCGCCGGGGAACAGCCCCACGGCCAGGCCGGCCGCCAAGGCCGAGTCCACGTGGGGAAGGGCCGCCGACCGGCCCACGACCGTCTCCGCGGTGCCAACCGAGTCGACCAGGTCGTCGACGCCGGCGCCGCAGCCCACGAAGCCCACCAGGTGGTCGTGGCCGGCCACCGTCACCGGCACCCCGGACGGCAGCCCCGACCAGGCCGACGCCGCCTCCGTCACCCGTCCCATGACGTCGCCCGCAGCCATCACCTGCGGGAAGACATCGACGCCGAACCCGGCCGCCCGAGCCACGTCGGGCAGCCACTCCCGCCGGCCGACGTCGAAGCACCCCGTGCGGGCGGCGAGTGACCACTCGGTGGCCTCGGCGCCGGTCAGCGTGCGTAACACCAGCTCGGGCACGCCCAGCCACCTCCACCCGGCCGGCGCGTGACCGAGCCCGTGCTCGACCAGCCAGCCCAGCTTGGCCACCGTCGACACGTAGCGCAGGCGCTGACCGATCGACCGGTCCAAGTCGTCCCCGAAGCCGGCGGTCAACCTCTCCGCCACCGCCTCCCCCCGGCGGTCGTGCCAGGCGATGATGGGGGCCAACGCCGTCCCGTCGGCCGCGACCGCAGCCCCGCTCTCGGCGACACCGGCGATTCCCACTCCCACGACCCGGCTCAGGCCGTCGTCCCCCAGACCCCTGAGCACCCGGCGCAGCACGTCGAGCAGCGAGGCGACGGTGGCCTCGGTCCGCCCGTCCCGGGTAACGAACGGCCCCGCCAAAGAAACCGAGGCGAATTCGACGCCGTTCATCGCGTCCACCAGCGTGGCCTTGGTGCTCGACGACCCGACGTCGATGCCAAGCAAGAGTTTGCGCACCGCGACCCTGGACAGGACGGGAACCATATTTCATGCTGGTGGGGTGCCCAGTTGCCGGTACTGCAGCGGCTCGCACGCGACCGCGCGCGAGGTTCGGGAATGCTTCGACAGGTCGAAACAGGCGCCGTCGGCCAGGGGTCGCACCCGCAAGGTGGTCGACCGGAAGGAGGCGCCGCCGGACGCCGCTGAGGCCGCGCCGGCACGACCGGTGCCGCCTGGGCGAGGGCGCTACAGCCGCCTGCGAGGGCTGGTGAATCGTCCGCCGGAGCCTCCCGGCACCATCAGCAACCAGGGATTCTGAGCGCCTGCCGAACGACGGGCCGCAATCCCCCGGGCGCCGCCAGCCGACCCGGCGACCGGTGAGCCCGGCTGGCCTCTTCGCTGCTCCGGCTGACCGAGCACCTGGCCCGCGCCGGCCAACCGGAGGACGCCCTGGCCGCGGCCGAGGAGGCCGCCGCCATGCACCGCCGACTGGCGGCGACGGACCCGGCCGGCCTCGACTGGGCCCTGAACAACCTGGCCGACTGTCTGGCCGCCGTCGGACGGGCCGACTGTCTGGCCGCCGTCGGACGGGTCGACGAGGCGAAGCTGGTCGCCGACGAGGTCGCGGCGCGGACCGACGAGGCTGAGCCGGCCAACTAGCCCCGAGCGAGTGGCCGAACTCCCAGAGAACGGTGCCCGTGACCCGAACCAGACGAACACATGGCGCGGAAGGTCCCGTGGAGGGACCACTTGTGGCGATCGCTCGACTCGCGTCCGCCGAGCCCGCCGAGCACATGGCGCGAAGGGTCCCCTGGAGGGACCACTTGTGGCGATCGCTCGCCAGGGCGGGCACGGCCCAGCCGCGCCCGGGCGACCTCACCCTCCGAAGCGGCGAAGCCACGACGCGGCAGCGCCCGGTACCAGTCGGTACCGGGCGCCTCCGTCGGTCGTTCGAAAAGGGCCGAAGCCGGTTACCCGACCGAGCCCTCCATGTTGAGCTCGATCAGCCGGGACCACTCCACCGCGTATTCCATCGGCAGGGTGCGGGTGACGGGCTCGATGAAGCCGTTGACGATCATGCCCATGGCCTGCTGCTCCGAGAGGCCCCGGCTCATCAGGTAGAAGAGCTGGTCCTCGCCCACCTTGGAGACGGTGGCCTCGTGGCCCACCCGAGCGTCGCGCTCGCCGATCTCCATGTAGGGGTAGGTGTCCGACCGGCTCAGCTCGTCGAGGATGAGAGCGTCGCAGCGGACGTGGGCCTTGACGTTCTTGGCCCCCTCCTCCACCTTCAAGAGCCCCCGGTACGTGGTGCGCCCGCCGTCCTTGGAGATCGACTTCGACACGATGGTGGACGTGGTCTCCGATGCGGCGTGGACGATCTTGGCGCCCGCGTCCTGGTGCATGCCGGCGCCGGCGTAGGCCACCGACAGGACCTCGCCCGAGGCCTTGGGGCCCATCAGGTAGATCGACGGGTACTTCATGGTGAGCCGCGAGCCGATGTTGCCGTCGATCCACTCCACCCGGGCCTCCGTCTCCGCCCGGGCCCGCTTGGTGACCAGGTTGTAGACGTTGTTGGACCAGTTCTGGATCGTCGTGTACGTGATGTGGGCCGACGGCTTGGCGATGAGCTCGACCACGGCCGAGTGCAGCGAGTCGGTGGAGTACACCGGGGCCGAGCAGCCCTCGATGTAGTGCACCGTGGAGCCCTCGTCGGCGATGATCAAGGTGCGCTCGAACTGGCCCATGTTCTCGGCGTTGATCCGGAAGTAGGCCTGCAGGGGCATCTCCACGTTGACGCCCGGCGGCACGTAGATGAACGACCCGCCCGACCACACGGCCGAGTTCAAGGCCGCGAACTTGTTGTCGCCCGGGGGGATGATCGACCCGAAGTACTCCTTGAGGATCTCGGGGTGCTCTCGCAGGGCGGAGTCCATGTCCATGAACAGGACGCCCTGCTCCTCCAGGTCCTCCCGGTTCTTGTGGTAGACGACCTCGGACTCGTACTGGGCGGTGACGCCGGCCAGGTACTTGCGCTCGGCCTCGGGGATGCCCAGCTTCTCGTAGGTCTCCTTGACCGAGTCGGGCAGCTGGTCCCAGGAGCTGACCTGGTTCTCGGTGGGCTTGATGTAATAGAAGATGTCCTGGAAGTCGAGGTCGGGCATGTTGACCGCGAACCACGGCGCCATGGGCTTGCGCTCGAAGATCTGGAGCGCCCGCAGCCGGAACTTGCGCATCCAGTCGGGCTCGCCCTTCATCCACGACATCTCCTCGACGATGTCGGAGTTGAGGCCCTTCTTGGGCTTGAAGACGTAATCCTCGACGTCGTGCCACCCGAGCTTGTACCGGCCCAGGTCGAGTTCGGTCGTCGCCATCAGCACACCAACTTCCAAAAGAGAGAGAGAGGCGGAATTTCTCCTACGTAGATAGTAACAAACCCCTCCTCGCCGGTCATCCCCCAGGGGCGCGGTTTCTGTGGATAGCCGCCCGGGCGGCCGCGTGGCGGACCAGCTGACGGAACAGGCCCTGCTGCTCGGGCCAGTCCTCCAGCAGCTCGGGGTGCCACTGGACGGCCACGATGTGGGGGCTGCCGGGGACCTCGATGGCCTCGACGGTGTCGTCCTCGGCCCACGCCACCGCCCGGGTGCCGGGCGCGGCCTGGTCGACGGCCTGGTGGTGGAGGGAGTTGACCTCCACCTCGGTGGTGCCCAGGGCCTCGGCCAGGTGGCTGTCGGGCTCGATCTTGACCTTGTGGACCGCTTCCCGGGCCCGTTCGCTGAACCAGTGCCGCTGCGTCGTCACCGTCGGCACGTGCTGGATCAGGGAGCCGCCCATGGCCACGTTGAGCACCTGCATGCCCCGGCAGGTGGCGAGAAGGGGCAGGTCAGAGGCCATGGCGACTTCGAGCAGGCGGATCTCGTAGTCGTCCCGGGCCGGGTCGACGCCCCGGGTGTCGCCGGTGGGGATGGCGTTGTAGCGGGCCGGCTGGACGTCGCCGCCGCCGGTCAGCAACACCCCGTCGATGCAGGCCAGCGACTCCTCCACCATCGACGGGTCGAGCACGGGCAGGACCAGGGGGATGCCACCCGCCCGCTCCACGCTCTCGACGTAGAAGCGGGACGCGGTGTGGAGCAGGGTCGGCCCGGTGGCGGTCTCGACGACGCGCGGGTAGGCCGTAATACCGATCACGGGTCGCACCCCTTTAGCATGCCGCGCCGTGAGCGATGCCCGGACTGCGGAGGACCTCTCGGGCCCGCGGCGCGGGGCCACGGCGGGGGAAGCGCTGGGCGCGGCCGCGGTCCTCCTCGTCCTCCTGGCGATCTTCCTGTGGACGCCGCTGACCTCGTCGGGGACCGCCTACTCGTCCGACGACCTCACCCAGTCGTCGCCCCTCGTGCGTACCGTCCCCGACGACTACCGCTTCGGCAACACCCTGCTCACCGACCCCGTCCTGCAGATGCACCCGTGGCTGGAGTGGAACCGGGAGCAGATCCGAGGCGGTGACCTCCCCGTCTGGAACCCCTACAACGGGGCCGGCGCGCCCCACCTGGCCAACTTCGTGTCGGCCGTGCTGTCGCCGTTCAGCGCGCCCTTCTACGTGATGCCGTGGCGGGCGGCGCTGCTGGTGTCGGCCGGGCTGAAGCTGTTCGTCCTGGGCCTGTTCACCTACCTGTTCCTGCGCAAGGTGCGGGTGTCGCACATCGGCGGGATCGTGGGCGGGGCCGGGTTCATGTTCGCCGCCTACAACGTGCTCTGGCTGGCCTGGCCCCATCCGGGGGCCATCGTCTGCCTGCCCGCGGGCCTGTATTTCGCCGAGGTGGCCATGCAGGCGTCGAGCCGCGTGCGCCAACGGCTGGCGTGGTGCGGGTACGCCCTGGCCGTGCTGGCCGCGTTCCTGGCCGGGCACCCGGAGACGCTGTTCTTCGCCTGGGGGCTGGTGCTGGCCTACGTGCCGGTGCGGCTGCTGGTGTCGCGGGAGCTGGGCGGGGGGCGGGAGCGGCTGGCCAAGGCGGGCCAGTTCGTGGTGGCCACCGGGCTGGCGGTGGGCCTGGCCGCGGTGCAGCTACTGCCGTTCGTGGAATACCTCCACCGCAGCACCGCCTACGCCGACGGCAGCGTGCGGGCCCAGTCCCACTACGCCCTCGCCTACTCGGGCCTGCACGCCTTCCCCAACCTCTTCGGGGCGCCGAGCGGGAGCTACTACCAGCCGGCGCAGCTGGTCGGCGACCTGCAGCTGCCGGACGGGGCCCGGCTGGCGTCGAACTACATCGAGGCCAACGGGATCTACGTCGGCCTCCTGGTGCTGCTGCTGGCCGCGGTCGGCGCGGTGTCGTTGATCCGCCGGCGGGTCTTCGTCGGGGTGTTCATGGCGGTGGCGGCGGTGGTGTGGGTGGTCTACGTCCACGACGTGGGCGGTATCGGCCACACCGTGGGCAACCTGCCCCTGGTGGAGCTGAGCATCATCAACCGCAGCCCTCCGATCTGGGCCTTCGCCGCCTGCTGCCTGGCTGCGTTCGGTGTCGACGCCCTACGGCGGGCCGGCGCGGGCCGGTGGCGGTGGGCGGCGGCGGCGGGCGTGGCCGCCGGCGGCATGCTCGTCCTGGCCGGGGCGGTGCTCCTGGCCCGGCACACGCTGAAGGCGGGCGGCAACGCCTCCGGACTGGTGGTCGAGCCGATCGGCCGGGCCTCGGTCGACGCCCACATGCGGTTCATCGCCTACTCGTTTCTCGCCGGGTTGGCGACGCTGGTGGCGCTGGTGGCGACCGCGGGGCGGGGTCGGTGGCTGCGGGCGGTGGCCGGGCTGGCGGTGGTGGGGGTCGTGTTCACCCAGGGCGGCTGGCTCCTCCGCGACCACAACCCCACCATCGACGCCGACCTGGAGTACGCCGCCTCGCCCGGCCTCACCGCGGTGGCGACCGCGGCGGGGCCGTTGGAGGAGACGGTGTCGCTGGGGGTGTTGCTGTCGGCCGACGCCAACCTCTGGTACCGCCTCCGGTCGCCCGACTTCTACGACGGGCTGGGCGTCCGCCGCTACGAACAGCTGCAGAAGGACCTGGCCCTGCTCCCGTTCCCGCTCCAGGGGACCCGGAGGCTGGAGGTGCTGGGGATTCGCTACATCGCCGCCGAGCAGGGCGTCTTCCCCACCGCCCTGCCGGCCACCCGTCTCCCGGCGGCGCCGACGTTCACCGCCACCCTGAACAGCCTCCACGCCATCACCGCCGCCACCGCCGAGCCGCCACCGGGGACGGAGAACTGCCAGGTGACCTTGGAGCTGGTGGACACCGGGTCGGGGGCGGTGGCGGCCACGTCGACGGCTCCGTGCCGCAAGCCCTTCACCACCCTGTCCTTCCCCCCCATCGCCGACAGCGTGAGCCACGAGTACACGGCTACCTTCGGCGGGCCGGTCGCAGTGCTGGCGTTCGCGCCGTGGGCCCTCGGGACGAGCGACCTGGTGCAGGTGGACGGCAACGACAAGGTGGCCCTGTTCCGGGCGCCGTCCAGCCCGGCGCGGTACTTCTCGCCCGCGGAGGGACGGCCGGTGGCGGACGACGACGAGGCCCGCCGCATCCTGGCGTCGCCCGAGTTCTCCATGGCCCGCACCGTCCTGATCGACGACGACGAGGGCGGCGGCGGCGGTGGCGTGGCGGCCACGTCGGGGACGCCGGGAACGGTCGAGGTCGTCGAGCAACGGGCGACCAAGGTGGTGCTCCGGGTGACCCGGGCCGACCCCGGCTGGCTGGTGGCGATCCAGACGTCGTTCCCCGGCTGGACGGCCACCGTCGACGGGAAGCGGGCCGACGTGGTGCGGGCCGACTACGCCTTCACCGCGGTCCCGGTCGGCGCCGGCACCCACGATGTCGTCCTCCGCTACCGACCCCGGTCGGTGCGCTACGGGCTGATCGTCACCGCCGAGGCGCTGGTGCTCATGGTCATCTGGCTGGCCACGTCCCGGCCACGAACTCCACGAGCCCGTCGAGAGCGGATCCCGTGGGACCCGACGAAGGCGCCCCGGGAGCCGGAACCGCCCCTTCCCCCGGAGCCGGAAGATTGGCCCCGAGCCTGAAGTAGGCCGCCCGCCCGGCCCCCGCGGCCTCGATCTCGGCCAGCAGGAAGCCCGCCGCCTCGGCGTCGTCGCCCACCACCACGACCGTCGCCCCTTCCGCCGCCAACCTCCGGGCCACATCGGCCCGCTCGACCCCCACGACCACCACCCGGCCGACGAGCTCGCGAGCCACGCGACCAAACCTACGTCGCCGCTTCTCGCCTCCCGCGGTCTTTGGCGCGAAACCGTCGCCTGGCGCACCTCACGCGACAAAGACCGGCGGGGCGCGCGCGACGAAGGCCCGTGCCCGACGCCATTGGCGGGCACGGGCCGGCGTCAGCTGGCGTCTAGGGAGCGAGGACGAAGGCGATGACGGCGGATGCGTCGTACTGGCTCTGCCGTCCCCAGCCGTTGTTGGCGGTGGCGGCCACGTACACCTGCTCGGCGATGGGGTAGGAGCAGCGCATGACCGGTGCCGACTCGTTTCAGCGGATCGCCGACGACCTCGACTACCCGATGGTGGTGGTCACCACCGCCGACGGCGAGGATCGGGCCGGGTGCCTGGTTGGGTTCGCGGCCCAGTGCAGCATCGACCCTCCCCTGCTGGTGGTGTGGCTGTCGACGAAGAACCGCACCGCCCGCGTGGCCCACCGGGCGGCGACGCTGGTCGTCCACTTCCTCGACCGGGACCAGTCCGAACTGGCCTCACTTTTCGGGACGACAACCGGCGACGAGGTCGACAAGTTCGCCCGCTGCTCGTGGGTGGAGGGACCCGACGGCGTCCCCCGCCTCACCGACTGCACCCGCTGGGTGGCCGGGCACATCGTCGACCGCTTCGACACCGGCGACCACGTCGGCCACCTGCTCGACCTCTTCGACGGCGCCGCCGGCGAGTGGTCCGGCCAGCTGGGGTTCCAGGCGGTGAAGGACCTGGAGGCGGGCCACCCCGCCTGAGAACTACGTGCGCAGCCCGGCGTAGGGGCGGCGGCCGGCGGGGATCCCCGCCCGCGACGGGTTCTTGTGGTCGCGGTCGGACAACACCGGGTCGACCACGCCCCAGTCGGCGCCGATCTCGGGGTCGTCCCAGGCCACGCCCAGTTCGTCCTCCGGGTTGTAGTAGTTGTCGACCAGGTAGGTGAGGGTGAGGTCGGTGAGGGCGGCGAAGCCGTGGGCCACCCCCGGCGGGATGAACACGCCCCGCCCGTCCTCGTCGCCCAGGTCGAGCGCGAGGGTGGCGCCGTCGGTCGTGGAGCCTTCCCGCAGGTCGTGGAGGACGACCCGGGCCTGGCCCCGGGTGATGTACCAGTAGTCGGCCTGGTGCAGGTGGTAGTGGAGCCCGACCACCGCCCCCGCCTGCTTGTCGGACCGGTTGCCCTGCACCATCTCCCGTCCCGCCGGAAACCACGACCGGCGGTAGCTCTCGACGAACCGACCCCGGGCGTCGCCGAAGGTGGCCGGCTCCACGACGTAGACGCCGGCGATGACCTCGGACTCGGTGACTCGGGTGGCGCTCATAGCTCGAAGCGACCGTAGCCGCCCCGGTAGAACACCAGCGGAGCGCCCTCCTGGCCGACGTCGAGGGCGGTGACCCGGCCGATCACCATGACATGGTCGCCGGCGTCGTGCTCGGCGTCGACGGTGGCGTCGACCCAGGCGATGGCCCCTTCCAGGAGGGGCGAGCCCGCGGGCGACGGGTGCCAGCCGATGCCGTCGAAGCGGTCGAAGTCGGCCCCGCCGGCGCCGGTGCCGGTGCCGGTGCCGGTGGACGCAAAGCGCCGCGACACCGCTTCCTGGTCGGCGCCCAGGATGTTGACCGTGAACCGGCCGGTGACCCGGATCCGGGGCCACGTGGTCGACGACCGGCCGACGGAGAACGCGATCAGCGGGGGGTCGAGGGACACGGATGTGAACGAGTTGACCGAGAGTCCGACCGGGTCGCCGGCCTCGTCGGAGCCGGTGACAACCGTCACCCCGGTGGCGAAGTGGCCCAGGATCTGCCGGAACCGGGCCTCGTCGATGTTGCCGGCGGGCTCGGTCACGTTGATCGAGGCTACTGGCGGCTGTGGACCTCGATGCCCTGACGCCGGCAACCTGCCGCTAAGGCAGGCGGAGCTCATCCCCGTGGGCGACGGCCATGCCATCGGCCACCAGGGCGGCCGCGACCCGGTGGGCGCGGGCGGGGTCGTCGGGCCAGCCGGTGGCGGTCGGGACGTCGGCCGCGGCCACCGGCGCCCGGCGGAGGGCGTCGACCAGCCGGCCCCGGCCCTGACGGTCGGAGCCGGCGAAGGTGGACTGGACGCCGCCGGTGCCGGCCGAGCCGTCGGCGGGGTCGGGCGCCGGCCGTCCCGCCGCCGCCCACTGGCACCACGGGCGCAGAGGGCACTCGCCGCACGCCTGGGCCCGTTTGCCGCAGACGGTGGCGCCCACGTCGAGGAGGGTCTGGTTCCAGGCCCACCCCTCGCCGGCCGGGACCAGGCTGTCGGCCAGGGTCTGGGCCTCGGCCGCCGCCAGCCGGCGCCCGGCGAAGGCCCGGGCCAGGACCCGGGCGGTATTGACCTCCACCACCCCCACGTCGTCGCCGAAGGCGAAGGCGAGCACGGCCCGGGCGGTGTAGGGGCCGACGCCCGGCAGGCTGCGCAACGCGGCCAGGTCACGGGGCAGCCGTCCGCCGTGGTGTGCGACTACCGCCACCGCGGCCCGGTGCAGGCTGAGCGCCCGGCGGTTGTAGCCCAGGCCCGCCCACTCCATGATCACGTCGGCCGCGGGGGCGGCGGCGCAGGCGGCCGGGGTAGGAAAGCGCTCGAGGAAGCGGTGGTAGCGGGGGACGACCCGGGCCACCTGCGTCTGCTGGGTCATGACCTCGCTCACCAGCACCGCCCACGGGTCCCGCGTCCGCCGCCAGGGGAGGTCGCGCCGGTGGCGTCCACCCCATTCGAGGAGCGCGACCTGCGGGGACGGGGGGCCGAGCACCGGCCGGAGCGTAACGTCGGCGTCGCGATGCTCGAGTTCGCCCTCCGCAACGACGTCTACCGCCGGCCGTTGATGACGGCCCTCGACCGGCTCGGCCTGCGCGAGGGATGGAGTTGCGTCGACGTCGGCGCCGGCGGGGGCGACGTGAGCGTGGCCCTGGCCGAGGTGGTGGGCCGCGACGGCCGCGTCTACGCCGTCGACAGCGACCCCCTGGCCCGTGACGTGGTCGCGGCCGCGGCCGCGGGGGCGGGCCAGGGCCAGGTGTTCGCCATCACCCAGTCGGCGGAGGACCTGCTGCTGCCCGAGCCGGTCGACCTCGCCTTCTGCCGGTTCGTCCTCATGCACGTCCACGACCCGGCGGTGGTGCTCGGGCGCATGGGCGCCGCCGTCCGCCCCGGCGGGTGGGTGGTGGCCCAGGAGCCGATCACGTCGGCGGGACGGGTCGGTGGTCGGCCCCTGTCGATGCCCGACGCCCGCCACCCCGACGTCGGCGCCGACCTCCCCGCCCTGGCCGTGGCCGCCGGCCTGGAGATTCTCGACGCCTGGGCCGAGTCCCAGGCCGGGGCCGGGCCGGGGCCGGTGGCCGACTACCTGGCCCACCTCACCGGCGTCCACCCGGGCGCCGACGCGGTCGTGCTGCCGCCCCTAGTCACGGTCGTGGCCCGCCGCCCGCTCCATTAGCGGCCCGCCCTTCGACGGCGGCAGTGGGGCCGCGCCATACTTCGGACCCTGGTGCCAGGCGACGCCGGGCCGGGGAGGCGTGAGCGGATGGGACGGCTACGGGGGCGGCGGGCGTGAGCGGCTGGCTGCTCGAAGCCGACGGCCTGCGCAAGGGCTACACCGGCGGCCGCCACCACACGCTCGACGTGGTGCGGGACGTGTCGATCAGCATCCAACCCGGTGAGAACGTCGGCCTGGTGGGCGACGTGGGGGCCGGCAAGAGCACCGTCGCCCGCATGCTCACCGGCTTCCTCACCCCCGACAGCGGGTCGGTACGGGTGGAGGGCACCGACGTGGCCACCTTCACCCGCAAGGAGCTGCTGGCCCTGCCCGGCCGCGTCCACCTCATTCCCCAGGAGCTCGAGGCCATCCTCCCGCCCCGGGCCAGGGTCGGGAAGGTGGTGGAGGAGCCCCTCGACTGGGTCAACACCGGCGCCGACCACCGCCGCCCCCTCGTGGCGGCCGCCCTGGCCGCGGTGGGGCTCCCGGCCGACGACGTGCTCGGCCACCGCGTGTCCTCCCTCTCCGCCGCCGGTCGGGCCCGGGTGGCGCTGGCCCGGGCGCTCATCCTGCGGCCGGGGTTGGTCGTGGCCGACGAGATCGCCGGTGCCCTCGACCCCACGTCGGCCGCCGACCTGGTCCAGCTCATGGCCGAGCTGGGCATCCTCCACGGCGTCGGCTACCTGTTCGTCACCCGCGACCTCGGGTTGGCCGAGTTCCTCTGCGACCGGCTGGTGGTGATGCACGAGGGCCGCATCGTCGACCAGGGGCCCACCGACCAGGTGATGACGCGTCCCCTCCATCCCCGGTCGGCGGAGTTCGTCGAGGCCGCCCGCCGCCCGCGCCAGCCGGAGGCCGACGCCGGCTGACGGCTCACGGCTCAGCCGGCAGCAGCGCCCGGGTCCCGGCCTTCATCCGTCCGCCCCATCGGCGTCGGCGGCCTCCGAGTCCGCCTCGACGACGACGACCTTGTAGGACCCGTCAAGGCGGACGTCGACGGTGGACCCGTCGGCCTGGGTGACCTCGACCTCCCACACCGCGCCGTTCTCCGAGTCGCGCTCGACGGCGTTGGCGTTCCCTCCACCGGTCGCCTCGAGGGCGGCGGAGGTGGCCCGGTCGGCCTCCGGTCCGGTGACGCTGGGGCCGTCGTCGCCGCCCGAGCCGGAGCCGGACCCGGCCAGGGCGACGCCACCGCCCGCGATGCCGGCCGCCAGCACCAGTCCGGCCGTCGCCACCAGCAGCTTCCGCTTGTTGTCGGGCATGTTCTGTCCTCCTGGTCTCTCTTGGGTTTGGTCTCTCGGGCGACCGTACGGAAACGGCCCTGAAGCCCCGCTGAGGGGGAGAGAACCCTTTCTCAGCCGGCGTTCAGGCCGGCGGTGGCACGCTGGCCGGATGCGGATCCTCCTCATCGAGGACGACACCCACCTCGCCGCCGCGCTGCGGCGGGGCCTGCAGGCGGACGGCTTCGCGGTCGACATCGCGGCCGACGGCACCGAGGGCCTGTGGCAGGCGCAGGAGGGGTCCTACGACGCCATCGTCTGCGACATCATGCTGCCGGGCATGAGCGGCTACCGGGTGTGTGCGGCGCTGCGGGCGGCGGGCGACTGGACCCCGATCCTCATGCTCACGGCCAAGGACGGCGAGCTCGACGAGGCCGAGGCCCTCGACACCGGCGCCGACGACTTCCTCTCCAAGCCCTTCTCCTACGTGGTGCTGGTGGCCCGCCTGCGGGCATTGCTCCGGCGGGGTAGCCGGGCCCGCCCGGCGGTGCTGGAGGCGGGCGACCTCCGCCTCGACCCCGCCGCCCACCGGGCGTGGCGGGGGGATGTCGAGATCGCCCTCTCGCCCCGGCAGTTCTCCCTGCTCGAGTTCCTCATCCGGAGGGCGGGCGACGCCCTGTCCAAGTCGGAGATCCTCGACCACGTGTGGGACTTCGCCTTCGACGGCGACCCCAACATCGTCGAGGTCTACGTCGGCCAGCTCCGGCGCAAGATCGACGAGCCGTTCGGGCGGTCGGCGATCGGGACGATCCGGCTCGTCGGCTACCGGCTGGATCCCGATGGGGGGTAGGCCCGATGGGGGTTAGGTCGGCCACCGTCCGGGGTCGCACCACCGTGGCCGCGTCGCTGGTGGTGGCGGCGGCCCTGGGAGTCGGCGGGATCGCCCTGGACACGCTCCTGCGGGCGAAGCTGGTGGACAACATCGAGCAGGTCGCCGAGCTGCGGGCGGAGGACGTGGCCGCCGTGGCCGCCGCCGGCCAGCTCGCCGATCCGCTCGGTACGGAGGACGACGCCCTCGTCCAGGTGGTGAACGCCGCCGGCCGGGTCGTGGCCGCCAGCGCCAACGTGCGGGGCCGGCCCCCCATCGCCGAGCTCCTCCCGCGGCCCGAGGACCCCGCGGCCACGACCGTCGACGGCATCCCCGGGTTGGCGGGCGAGTTCCGCCTGATCGCCATCCAGGGCCGTTCGCCCTCGGGACCGATCACCGTCCTGGTCGGGTCCACCCTGGAGCCGGTCGAGGAGACCATGGGCGTGCTCCGGACGAGCCTGCTGGTGGGGTCGCCCCTGCTCGTCGCCCTGGTCGCCCTGATGACGTGGCGGACGGTGGGGCGGGCCCTGGGGCCGGTCGAGGCCATCCGGGCCCAGGTGGCGGAGATCTCGTCCCGCGACCTCGGCCGGCGGGTGCCGGAACCGGCCGCCGACGACGAGATCGGACGCCTGGCCGGCACCATGAACGCCATGCTGGTTCGGCTGGAGGCGGCGGCGGAACGGCAACGGAGGTTCGTCGCCGACGCGTCCCACGAGCTCAAGAGCCCCCTCGCCGCGGCCCGAACCGACCTGGAGGTGGCCCTGGCCCACCCCGAGGCCGCGGCCTGGCCCGATGTCGCCCGCGACCTGCTCGACGAGAACGGGCGCATGGAGCGACTGGTCGCCGACCTTCTGTTCGTGGCCCGGGCCGACGAGGGGGCGACGGGGCGGGCGGCGGCGATGCCGATCGACCTCCACGAGGTGGTGGCGGAGGAGACGGCCCGGGTCTTCGGCTCGAACCGGGTGCGGGTCGACACCTCCGGCGTGGCGGGGGTGGTGGTGTCCGGCCGCCGGGACGATCTGGCCCGGGCCATCGGCAACCTCCTCGACAACGCATCCCGCCACGCCACCGCGGGAGTGACCGTGGCCCTCTCGTCGAGCGCTGACACCGTCACCCTGGTGGTGGAGGACGACGGGCGGGGCGTGGCGCCCGCCGACCGGGAGCGGATCTTCGAGCGCTTCACGCGCCTCGACGACGCCCGGGGCCGCCGCGGCACCGACGGGGGCACGGGCCTGGGCCTGGCCATCGTGCGGGAGATCGTCGAGGCTCACGGCGGCCGGGTGACGGTGGCGGACGGGAGCGCCGGCGCCCGCTTCGTGGTGACGCTGCCGGCCGACTGACGGCGGCGCCTCCTACCGGTGCACGACGGCCAGGAGGGCGGCGTAGGAGCGGACGAGGAGGGCCCGCTCCTCGGCCACCAGGGGACTGGCGAGCGAGCAGCCCTCCTCCACCCACCGGTCGGACACGTCCATGGCCCGGGCCCGGAGGTCGGTCGCCGGCCGCACCTCGGCCGGGGGGGACCCGTACACGAAGGAGTACAAGGCGGTGATGGCGTCGACCAACGCGTCGGCCGGGTCGCCGCTCGGAGCGTGCTGATGTTCCCGGTGGACCCGCCACCACTCCACCTCCAGCCGGGCCGCCTCCACCGTGTCGAGCGTCTCCCCGGAGTCGGCTGCCACCAGGCGGTAGAAGCGCTCCATGCACCGGCGGGCGCCGTCGGGGTCGTTGACCGGCTCCTTGGCCCACAGCTGGTTGGCCCGCAGCACCAGCCACGCCCCGTGGAGGGTGCGGTCGGCCCGCATACGGAACCCGGCCCGCACCAGTCCCACCGACGCCAGCAGCAGCTTTCCCCACTCCCGGCGGTAGTAGGTGACCCACGCTTTGCACTCGTACGCCCCCACCCGGTTGGGCACGAACGACCGGGCCGGCGCCGGCCGGCCGGGACCCTGTTCGGAAGGCACCGTCAGATCTCCACCGTGAGGCCCCGCCAGTAGAACCACATCGTCCGCCACCGGACCACGCCCGTCACCGGCAGGCCGATCAGGTGCCAGAACATGCGCCACGTCTCCCGCCGGCCGACCCGGCGGCCGAGCTTGTCCCGCTTGGTGCGGTGGGTGACGCCGTGGAGGATGCGGGCGGTGGTGAGGAACCGGCCCTCGGCGATGATCTCGTTGATCATGATCTCGATCGAGTACCCCTGGCGCTTCTCGTCGGGGACGGCATCCCACACCCACCGGGGCACCAGCCGCTCGCCGGTGCTCGGCGCCAGGCGGAGCACGATGGGGTTCCACCACCCGTAGTCGAACCAGCCCACCGACATCTCCGCCCGGCCCTCCACGTAGGGCCGGCAGATCCCGTCGAGGTGGGCCGCGGTGAGCCCCACCAGATCGGCGTCGCAGAACAGGAAGGCGTCGGCGTCGCTGGCCGCCACCCCCGCTTCCAGGGCGTGGGCCTTGGACCCCGTCCCCTCCCGGCGCACCACCTTGGCCCCCGCGGCCTCGGCCCGCTCCGCCGTCCCGTCGGTGGACCCGTCGTCGACGACGAGCACCTCCCGGGCGAACCGGCAGCCGAGGGCGGCCTCCACCACGCTCGCCACCGTCGGCGCCTCGTTGCGGGCCGGGATGACGATATCGATGATCGGGTCGATGATCGGGTGATCGCTGACCGGCGTCAACCGAGCTTGGAGCGGAGGAACTCAAGCGTGCGGATCCACGCCACCCGGGCCGCCTCCTCGTCGTAGACGTCGGGCCGGGAGTCGTTGAAGAAGGCGTGGTGGGTGCCCGGGTAGAGGAAGGTCTTCACTTCCTTGCCCAGGTCGCTGAGGGTGGCTTCGAGCTTCTCCACCGCCGGCGGGCCGGCCATGTCGTCGTCCTCCGCGTAGTGGCCCTCCACCGCCGCCGACAGCTGGGAGTAGTCGGGTTGGACGGAATCCCACGGGATGAGCCCGTAGAAGGGGACGACGGCCGCCACCGCGTCGGGGCGCAGGGTGGCCAGCCACAGGGCCAGCCCGCCGCCGATGCAGAACCCGATCACGCCGACGGTGTGCCCCCGCACCGACTCGTGGGCCAGCAGGAAGTCGACCGCCCCCGACAGGTCCACCGCCGCCCGCCCGGTGTCGAGCGCCTTGGCCGCCCTGTCCGCCTGGTCGGGCTCCTTGTGGGGGACGGTCTTGCCCTCGAACAGGTCGGGGGCGAGGGCGGTGATCCCCTCCTCCGCGAACCGGTCGCAGACGTCTTTGATGTGCTTCTCCAGGCCCCACCACTCCTGGATCACGATCACGCCGAGGCCCGCACCCCCGTGGGCCGGCGCCAGGTAGCCGACGCCGGTGCGGCCCTGGGCGGGGAACTCGACCATCTCACCATCGGGGCGACCCATGACCCGGAAGCTACCCGCAGCGGCGGGCCGGCTACCGGCGGGTGAGCTCGGGGACGGCGACGCAGCCGGCCCGGGCCAGCGCCTCCTCCAGCGACTCCCGCCCGCCGGGCCCGACGATCACGGAGATGAGGTCGGACGGCACGAGCTCCGACGGCCGGGCCCACGGCTCCGGCACCTGGTCGAGACGGGCCTCCAGAGCGACCCAGAGGCCCTCGGGCAGCACCCGGCCCACCCCCGCAACCACCCACACGGGGACGTTGGCGTGGGCCGCCACCGCGGCCGCGGCCCGGGACCCCGCCGTCGCCACCAGCCCGTCGGGGCCAAGGGCGTCGGCCTCCAGAAGCACGAGGTCGCTGGCCACCACCGCCGCCCCCAGGCCCGACTCGGCCACCGCGGCCACGTCGGCCCCCTCCTCGTCGAGGTCGTAGAGCAGGCGCCCGCCCTCGCCCCGGGCATCGACCACGAGCGAGCGCACGTCGCCCCGCCGGGCGAGGGCCCACCCCGCCTGCCGGGGCGAGCCGAGGACGGTGACGGTGGCCCCCTCGGGAAGGGCGTCGGCGAGGGCCCGGGGCGTGGGGTCCTGGCGCAGCTCGTCGGCCGCCCGCCACGCCTCGTTGACCGGGTCGGCCGCGGCCAGCACCCGCGCCCCCAGCCACCACAGGGGCCCGCACGTGGGCTGGCGGTCGACCAGCCGTCGGCAGGCGGTCACCAGCGCCGCCGGCTCGCCGGCGATGGCGGCCAGGGCCGTCGCCGCCTGCCGGGCCACCAGCGCCGGATCCTCGCCCCCCGCCCGGGCCGCCATCCGCAGCCGCTCGAACGGGTGCACGATCAGCCGCCGCCCCCGGGCCCCATCACGGGAAGCCGGGCTTGAACACCATGAGCACGACAATGACGACGGTGACGAGGTTGAGCAGTCCGCCCACCATCCCCGCCTTCTTCCCCAGCGCGTCGAGCTCGGCCGCCGACGCCTGCGACCCGCCCGCCGTCTCGGCGAGGATTGCGTTGATGCGCCGCACCGTCGGCAGGTGGAGTCCGTGGAAGAGCCCGATGGCCGCGATGTAGAGGACGAACGACGCCGACACCCACGCCTGGCTGAAGGCGAAGACGTCCTCGCTCATCAGGACCAGGACGATGCCCAGCACCGGCACCGCGTAGATGAACCATTCCGAGAACTTGTAGCCCTTCTCCACCACCTCGCCGATGGCCGCCCCCTCCCGGCCCTTGCGCCCGGCGGCCAGGGCCCCGAAGTAGCCGGTGACGACCACCCCGCCGAAGCCGACGATGGCGCTCACCAGGTGCAGCACCAGCACGATCTTGTAGGCGCCACTGTCCGGTCCCATCGGGCCCCCCTTACGAATCGACCAGGCTCGCTGCGCCGAAGATAGCTGGGGTACCGTCCCGCCGTGGCCACCAACCCCCCGCCGACGCTGGTGCTCTCCGCCCTCAACGGCCGCTCGCACACCGTCCGGGAGTGGCTCACCACCTTCCACCTGCTCTTTGTGGCCATCGGCCCCCGCGGCCCCAGCGAATGGATCGTCCCCACCGCCCGCCGGGTGCTCTACGACTACGAGCAGGCCGACTGCCGGGTGGCGTGGCTGGTGGCCGGCGACGAGTCCGACGCCCGCCGCCTGCTGGGCGGCAAGGCGGCCACCACCGACCTAGTGTTCATCGACCCCGACCTCACCGCGGTGAGAGGCTTCGGCCTGGCCACCCTGCCCGCCATCGTCCACCTCGGCATCGACGGCACCGTGGTCAACGCGGTGGAAGGGTGGGACCCGATGGCGTGGCGGGCGCTGACCACCGAGCTGTCCCGGCAGGTGGGCTGGAGCCGGCCCCGGCTGCCCGACCCCAAGGACCCCGGCCCGTTCCTGGGCACCCCGCTGCCGGCCCGCGCCGGCTGATAGGGGCCAGAGGGGGAGGCACCTAAGCCAGGCGGCGGGCCTCGGCGGCGGGGTCGCTGGTGAGGGACAGGGCGGCGAGAACGAGGATCGACGTGGGGGCGTTGCGCAGATCTCCCAGGACCCACGTCGACCGGTCGACCGTCTCCAGCGCGTCGACCATCGAACGGGGCCCCACCCGGCGGCGCCGCAACTCCGACGCCAGCTTGGCCGCCTCCACCTGCATCCGCTGCCTCCTCTTCGTTACACCGCAACCCTCGTCGCTCGGGCCTGTGGAGCACAAGGGGGGAAAGGCTGGGCACAACTCGGCCGTAGGCGGGATCGGGTGGGGAAAACCGCAGGTAAAGCCCGTCGGTCAGCGGGAGATGCCGCCTCTTGTCATGGCGTCGACGTCGAGGACTCGGTCGACGTCGACTGCGTGCATCAGGCCCCGGTCGACGACGACCTCGCGCAGGGTCCGGCCCTCGGCCAGGGCCTGGCGGACGACCGCGGCCGAGACCTCGTAGCCGAGGTGGGGCACGAGGGCGGTGGCCAGGGCGGGCGAGGACTCGGCGTAGCGCCGGCAGCGGTCGACGTCGGCGACGAAGCCGGCCACGCAGCGGTCGGCCAGGACCCGGGCCGCGGCCGCCAGCAGCCGCACCGACTCCAAGACGTTGCGGGCCATCACCGGCACGGCCACGTTCAGCTCGAACGACCCGGTGGTGCCGGCGAAGGCCACCGCGGCGTCGTTGCCGATGACCTGGGCCGCCACCTGCACAACCACCTCGGGGATCACCGGGTTGACCTTGCCCGGCATGATCGAGCTGCCCGGTTGAAGGTCGGGGAGGTGGATCTCGGCCAGCCCCGTCGCCGGCCCGCTCGACATCCACCGCAGGTCGTTGGCCATCTTCACCATCGACACGGCCACCGTCCGCAACATCCCCGACGCCTCCACGAGGGCGTCCCGTCCCCCCTGGGCCTCGAAGTGGTCCCCGGCCTCCCGCAGGGGCAGGCCGGTGGACTCGACCAGGCGGCCGATCACCGCCGCTGCGAACCCGGGCGGGGCGTTGATGCCGGTGCCCACCGCGGTGCCGCCCAGGGCCAGCTCACCCAGGCGGGGCAGGGTGGCCTCCAGCCGCTCGATGCCGTGCTCCATGGCGCTGGCGTAGCCGCCCAGCTCCTGGCCCAGGGTGACGGGGGTGGCGTCCATCAGGTGGGTGCGGCCGGCCTTGACCACGCTGCCCAAGTCGGCCGCCCGCCGGCGGAGGACGTCGGCCAGGTGCCGGAGGGCGGGCACCAGGTTGGTGCCCACCGCCGTCACCGCGGCCAGGTGGACGGCCGATGGGAAGACGTCGTTCGACGACTGGGACGCGTTGACGTGGTCGTTGGGGTGGACGGGCCGGGCCAGGCGGGCGGAGGCCAACCCGGCGATGACCTCGTTGGCGTTCATGTTCGACGACGTGCCCGACCCGGTCTGGAAGACGTCGACCGGGAAGTGGGCGTCCCAGAGGCCCGTGGCCACCTCCGACGCGACCTCGGCGATGGCGGCGGCCATGTCGTCGTCGACGACCCCCAGGGCCCCGTTGACCTCGACCGCCGCCCCCTTGATCCGGCCGAGGGCCCCGATCAGCTCCCGGCCGATGCCATGACCGGAGATGGGAAAGTTCTCCACCGCCCGCTGGGTGGAGGCTCCCCACAGGGCGTCGCCGGGCACGTCGACCTCGCCCATCGAGTCGTGTTCCCGACGGGAGGCCATGGCAGGGGATTGTTGCACCCTCAGTAGTGGAGGGTTAGGGTTCGGCGTCACCGAGGACCCCCCCGGCGCTTTAGTGAGGCTGATGACCCCACGTCACCGACGGCTGCTCGGCATTTGTGTCGGGTTTGCACTGCTGCTCCCCCTGGTGGGGCAGCCTTTGGCGTCGGCGGCGCCGATAGACGACAAGCGAGCCGAGGCCGCCCGTCTCCTGGATCAGCTGGAGGCCCAGGGCGAGCAGGTCAGCCTGATGGCCGAGCGCTACAACCGCGCCCGCCTGAAGGTCGACGAGGTCGAGGCGGGGATCGCCGAGACCGAAGCCGACGTGGCCCGCTCCGACGACCGGCTGAAGCAGGTCAAGGACCGCTTGGCCGCGGCCGCCGTCCTCGCCTACATGCACGGCGGCAGCACGTCGATCCTGAGCACCATGGCCCGCAGCGGCGTGCCCAACGAGACCATCGTCCGCCACCAGTACCTCCGGGTCGCCGCCAACGACCAGCGCTCGATCATCGGCGAGCTGCGGCTGGCCAAGGAGGACCTGTCCCTACGCCGGACCGAACTCGACAGCGAGCGCAAGGCGGCCCGGGCCGCGTCCGACGACGCCGCCGACGCCAGCCACCAGGCGGAGGCGGCCCAGGCCGAGCAGGAGGCGCTCCTGGCCTCCGTCGAGGGCGACATCTCCGGCCTGGTGGCCGAGGAGACGGCCCGCCGGGAGGCGGCCGACGCCGAACAGCGCCGCCTGGCCGCCGTCATCCCGCCCACCGCCATCCGGCTGGCCGCGCCGACCTCGGCTACCGAGGACCTGCCCGCCACCCGCATCCTGCCCTCGTCCGGCCTCGGCGGCATCGCCGTCGACTGGGCCATGCAGCAACTGGGCAAGCCCTACGAGTACGGCGGGTCCGGCCCCGACTCCTTCGACTGCTCCGGCCTCACCATGCGGGCCTGGGGCGCGGCGGGCGTGAGCCTCTCCCACGGCGCCGACATCCAGTGGTACGAGTCCACCCGTGTCTCCGTCGACGAGCTCATCCCCGGTGACCTGCTCTTCTACGGCGACTCCGTCGAAGGCATCCACCACGTGGCGATGTACATCGGCGACGGCCAGCAGATCGAGGCGTCCACCACCGGCACCCCCGTCCGCATCCGCGGCTGGCGCTCGGGCGACCTGGTGGGAGCCGGCCGACCGGGCTGAGCCCGGCTGATCAGCAGTACCTGGTCAGGGTGGGGTACGGGTTCTCGTAGCCGCTGCCGCCGGGGTGGATCTCGAAGTGAAGGTGGGGAGAGGTGCTGGCCGCGTCGCCGGTGTTGCCGGCCCGGCCGACCACGGTTCCCTGGGTGACCCGCCCGCTGGCGCCGAACGAGTCGAGGTGGGCACCGAAGTACTCGTTGCCGTCGTCCCCGTCGAGGTAGTAGGCGAGGCCGCTGACCGCGCCCTCACGGTGCCGCACCACGCCGTCGACGCTGGCCACGACGGGTGTCCCCCGGGCGGCGAGGATGTCGTTGCCCTGGTGGCTGAAGCCCCCGCCCCGGGGGGCGCCGTAGTCGTCGCTGAAGGCGTGCGGTCCCTGGACGGGGCACAACCAGTCGGCCCCGGCCGGGTCGACCGCGTCGGCGTCGGCGGCCGGTGGCGTGGTGATGGTGGGCGGGGCGGTCGTCGCCGGCGAGGCCGCGTTCGGGGTCGGGGTCGGGGTGGCGGTGAGGGGGCCGACGGTCGACTGGCCCGCCGTCGACTGGGCCGACGGGCCCGCGGCGGCGGAGGCCGCGGCCCGCCGCTCCGCGTCCTGGCGCTCCGCCTCCCGGGCTGCGGTCGCCTGGGCCACGACCTCGGTCAGCCGGTCGAGCTCCTCCATGACGTCGGCCTGGCGGGCCCGGTGGGCCTCCACCGACACGGCGTGGGCCTCCTGTTGGCGTTCGAGGTCGGCCAGCTCCCGCTGGAGGTCCTCCCGATCCGACCGGTACTGCTCCAGGGCGTCCATCGACGCCCCCACGACCACGTGGCTGTACTGCTGGGCCAGGATGACGTCGTTGGCGTCGGCCATGGCCAGGATGCGCAGCATTGGCGTCGATCCCCCGACATACAGCCGGATGGCCAGGTCCCGGACCTGGGCCCGGGTCCCGTCCACCCGGGCCTCCACCGTGGCCACCCGGGTCTGGACACTGGCGACGGCGTCCTGGGCCAGGGCGATCTCCTCCTGGGCCTCGGCCAGCTCGGCCGCGGCCCGGTTGGCCCGCTCCTGGGCCGCGGCCAGGTCGTCCTCCGGAGCGGCGAACGCCGGCGCCGGGAGCCATCCGAGGACGAGGGCGACGACGAGGACCCGCGTCAGGCGGGCCCAAGAACGTCGACGACCCCCCATGACCCGCCCGACTCTAGGTGAGTTATCCACAGGAGACCCGTCAGCCGACCCCCCCGACCCGGCGCCCGGTGAGCGAATGGCACGAGTGGTCCCACGCAGGGGCCGCTCGTGGCCTTCGCTCGGGGGACGGAGGACCGGGCGATCGCCTAGCGGTAGACCCCGTTGTGGCCGATGGAGTGGGTGCCGGGCTGAGGGAACAACGACAGGCCGTGGGCGCCGGACCCGGTGGCGATGGTGTGCAGCACCGCCCCACTCCCCGTGTCGATCACCGACACGCTCCCGTGGTAGCGGTTCGACACCCACAGCTGGCTGCCGTCGGCTGACACCTGCATCATGTCGGGACTCCCCCCGACCTTCCAGGTGGCAGACACCGCTCGAGCAGCCAGGTCGATCACGGTGATACTCCCGTCGAGGCGGTTGCTCACGTACAGCGACTTCGAGTCCCGGCTCAGGTTGAGGCCGTGGGCGCCCCGGGCCGTGTTGATGAACCCGACCTCCGTCATCGACACCGGGTCGATCACCGACACCCCATGACGGCCCTGGTTGGACACGTAGGCCACCGAGCCGTCGGGCGCCACCTTCACGTCGACAGGTAGTCCCCCGACGGTCACATGGGCGGCCAGCTCCATCGTCTCGGTGTCGACCTTCACCACCTGCCCGCTGAACTCGGTGCTGGCGAGGAACCACCGGCCGTCGGCGGTGAAGTCGCCGTGGTCGACGCCCGGCCACGGGATCGACACGCTCTTGAGCAGCGTCCACGACGCCGGGTCGTAGAAGTCCAGCCGCTGGTAGCGCTCGGCCACCACGATCGCCTTGCTCCCGTCGGGCGTGAAGTAGAGGTTGTAGGGGTCGGTGACGGGGATCGTCTCCATCGGCTGGCCCGACCGGGGCTCGATCACGGTGAGGCTGTTCCCCTCGGTGTTGTTGACGTAGAGCCGGCTGAGGTCCCACGACGGGGTGACGTGGTGGGGGATCCTGCCCACCGCGTACCGGTCGACGACCTGGAACGTGGCCGGGTCGATCACGCTGACGGTACCGGTGCCGCTGTTGGGGACGTAGACCCGCACCGGGATGTCGGCGACGCCCGGGGCCAGGGCGGGCCCCACCGTGGCCGCGTAGAGATTGAGCGGCGGCGGCACCGTCGTGGTGGTGGACGTGGTGGTCGTGGCGACGGTCGACGTCGTGGCCGGCGCAGCCACCCACCGCCCGGCGGTGGGCGACGGGGAGCCCGCGTCGAGGGCCGTGTCGTCCGTCGCCTGCCCCTCGAAGGGGCCCAGGGCCCCCACGACCAGGCCGACCACGAACAGACCTACGACGACGGTGTAGCGACTTCGGAAAGGCATCGGTCAGGAAAACGGTAGCGGCCGCTAGCCTCCGCTCGTGACCGGCCCCCGCCTGCCCCACGTGGCGGTGATCGGCGCCGGCGCCGCCGCCCACGACGTCCAGGTGGTGGCCGAGGACCTCGGCCGGGAGCTGGCCACCCGGGGGGCGGTCGTCGTCTGCGGCGGGTTGGGCGGGGTGATGGAGGCCGTCTGCCGGGGCGCGCACGCCGCCGGCGGGCGCACCATCGGCATCCTCCCGGGCGACGATCGCGGCGAGGCCAACCCCCACGTCGAGGTGGCCATCGCCACCGGCCTGGGCGAGGCCCGCAACGTCCTCGTCGTGCGCACCGCCGACGTCGTCATCGCGGTCGGGGGCGAGTACGGCACCCTGTCCGAGATCGCCTTCGCCCTCCGCCTGGGCACGCCGGTGGTGGGCATCGGCACGTGGGAGCTGGCCAAAGGCGGCCGTCCCGTCGACGCCATCGTCCGGGTCGCCTCCGCGGCCGAGGCCGCCGACGCCGCCTTTCAGGCGATCTTGCGCAGCACCACCAGCGAGTAGGCGAGCAGCCCCACCTCGTCCCCCGCGGGAAATAACAGGCCCTCCCGGTGGTCGGCCGAGTCGAGCACCAGCTCGAAGGCCGAGGCCCACTGCTTGCCCGGCAGGCGGAAGTCCACCGCAGTGGGCCCGTTGAGAAGCACGACGAAGCTGTCGTCGACGATGCGTTGGCCCCGCGGCCCCGGCTCCGAGATCTCGTCGCCGTTGAGGAACATGCCCAGCGCCCGCACCGTGCTCTCCGCCCACTGCCGCTCGGTCATCTCCCGGCCGTCGGGGCCGAACCAGCCGATGTCGGCGAGGCCTGAGCCCGACGCGTCCACCGCCGCCGGACCGTGGATGGGGCGGCCCTGGAAGAACCGCCGCCGTCTGAACACGGGGTGGTCCCGCCGCAGCCGCAGCAGCCGCCGGGTGAACTCCAGCAGGTCGGCCTCGTCGGCCCCGAGGTCCCAGTCCACCCACGACACGTCGTTGTCCTGGCAGTAGCCGTTGTTGTTGCCCCGCTGGGTGCGCCCCAGCTCGTCGCCCGCCACCAGCATGGGCACCCCCTGGGACAGGAAGAGGGTGGCCAGGAAGTTGCGCTGCTGGCGCCGGCGGAGGGCGAGCACGTCGGGATCGTCGGTGTCCCCCTCGACCCCGCAGTTCCACGACCGGTTGTCGTCGGTGCCGTCGCGGTTGTGCTCGCCGTTGGACTCGTTGTGCTTGCGGTCGTAGGAGACCAGGTCCCGGAGGGTGAACCCGTCGTGGGCGGTGACGAAGTTGATCGACGCCGACGGCTTGCGGGCGCTGCCCTGGTAGAGGTCGCTCGACCCGGTGAGCCGGTAGCCCATCTCGGCCAGGCTCGCCCCCCTCCCCCGCCAGAAGTCGCGGACCGCGTCCCGGTACTTCCCGTTCCATTCCGTCCACAGGACCGGGAAGTTGCCCACCTGGTAGCCGCCCTCGCCCAGGTCCCACGGCTCGGCGATGAGCTTGACCGCGGACACGACGGGGTCCTGGTGGATGAGGTCGAAGAAGGACGAGAGGCGGTCGGCCGCGTGCATCCCCCGGGCCAGGGCGGAGGCCAGGTCGAAGCGGAAGCCGTCGACGTGCATGTCGGTGACCCAGTAGCGGAGGCTGTCGAGGATGAGGTGGAGGACCTCGGGGTGGCCGGCGTTGAGGGTGTTGCCGCAGCCGGTGAAGTCGACGTAACTGCGCTGGTCACCCGCCGCCAGCCGGTAGTAGGAGGGGTTGTCGATCCCCCGCAGGCTGAGGGTGGGGCCGAACTGGTCGCCCTCGGCGGTGTGGTTGTAGACGACGTCGAGGATCACCTCGATGCCGGCCGCGTGGAGGGCCAGCACCATCGACTTGAACTCCCGCACCTGCTCGCCCCGGGTGCCCGACGACGAGTACTCGGAGTGGGGGGCGAAGTAGCCCAGCGTGTTGTAGCCCCAGTAGTTGGTCAGGCCCCGGCGCAGCAGTTGCGGCTCCGACACGAAGTGGTGGACGGGCATCAGCTCCACCGCGGTCACGCCCAGCCCCACCAGGTAGTCGATCACCGGGGGGCTGGCCAGGCCGGCGTAGGTGCCCCGCAGGCGGGGGGGCACGTCGGGGTGGAGGGCGGTGAACCCTTTGACGTGCAGCTCGTAGATCACGGTGTCATGCCACGCGGTGCGGGGGTGGGTGTCGTCGCCCCACGGGAAGAGGGTGTCGGCCACCACCGACCGGGGGACGTGGGGGGCCGAGTCGCGCCGGTCGCGCTGGTCGTCGGGGCCGCCCGAGCTGTGGCCGAAGACGGCCTCGTGCCAGTCGAGGCGGCCGTCGATGGCCAGGGCGTAAGGGTCGACGAGCAGCTTGGACGGGTTGAAGCGCAGGCCCCGGTGGGGCTCCCAGGGGCCGTCGACCCGGTAGCCGTAGCGTTGCCCGGGCATGACCCCGGGGAGGTACCCGTGCCACACGTGGCCGTCGACCTCGGTCAGCGGCAGGCGGGTCTCGACGCTCGTCGGGAACCGGCCGAGGGACCCGCTCAGGCGCTCGTCGTCGAACAGGCACAGCTCGACAGAGGTGGCGCGCTCGCTGAAGAGAGCGAAGTTGGTACCCTGGCCATCCCAGGTGGCACCCGGTGGTGACGGGTTGCCAGGCCAGAGCTCCATGATCGGTAGCTAAGCCCACGGGGGCACCCAACCCCAAGGGGAGGACTTTTTTTGGCGAGCAACCCGGCGCAAGGACCTGGAGGGCTCCAGGGACTGGCGACCCGTTGGAACGACCTGGCCAAGCCGTGGCGGGTCAACGTCGCCCTCTACGCGCTCACTGCCCTCTCCCTCGTGGCTCTGGTCTTCGAGCTGGTGGCCGGCGGCGACACCCCCGCCACGGTCGACCTGGCCAGCCAGGTCCCCATCACCACCACCACGTCCACGCCTGCCTCCACCACGTCCCGCCCGGCGACGACCACGTCCACCGCGCCCACGACGACCACCACCGCCAACCTTTCCGTTACCCCCACCACCCGGCGCCCGGTCGTCATCACCGCGCCGCCCGACGACACGTTGCCCGACGAAACGGTGCCCGACGACACCACGCCGGATACGACGACGCCGGACACCACCACGCCGGACACCACCACGCCTGACACGACGACGCCGGACACGACGATGCCGGACACCACGACCACCACGGTGCAAGCCTCGGAAAACACCACCACGACGAGCGGCTCGTCGTAGCCTTGCGTCTGAGGAACCACCCATGGGCATGAACCCGGACGACTTCTGGTACCAGCAGCAGCCGGACTACGGCTACGACGACTCCACGCCCGCGTGGTGGCAGTTCCGGGCCCGGTGGGCGTTGATGCCCAACGCCTACCGCCTGAACTCGGTCCTCTACCTGCTCGGCGCCGTCTCCCTGGTCGTCCTGCTCCTGGAGGTCACCACCGGCGGCGGTGGCGGAGGTACCGACCTCGACTCGGCCAGTCGGGTCACGGCCGTCCCGTCGAGCACGACCACCTCCACCACGCGCGTCGGCCGCACCACCACCACCCGGCCCAAGTCGTCGACCACCACGTCGACGCCCGGGTCGACGCCTACCACCCGGCGGGCCACCACCGGCGGCGGTGGTGGGACAGGGACCACGCCTGCCGCCACCGCGGCCCCGTCCGACACGTCCCCGCCGGCGGGCGTGAGCGACACCAACCCGCCCGCCGCCACCACGACCTCGCCTCCGGCCACGCCGCCGACGACGTCCCCTCCGTCGACCGGGCCCACCACCACCGTCCAGACGGGTCCCACCACCAGCCGGCCGCCGATCACCCGGCCCGATTTCACCATCCCCAGCATCCCCGGTTTCCCCAACACGACGAGGAGGTAGCGCCCATGGATCTCGGCGACTTGGCCAAGAAGGCCAAGGACCTTGCCGAAGAGCACGGCGACAAGCTCGACGGCGCCGTCGACAAGGTGGCCGAGGTGGCGAAGGACCGGGTCAAAGGCCACGACGACCAGATCGACTCGGCCGCGGCCAAGGTCAAGGACCTCCTCGGCCAGCAGGACGGCGAGAAGGAAGGGTCCGAGAAGTAGGGGTTCTTCGATGTAGGGGTGAGGGCCCGGCCGGCAGGCTGGGCGTCAGCGGGTGGCGCGGACCGAGGAGGCCTGGAGCCCCTTGGGCCCGGTGGTCACCTCGAACTCGACCTCCTGGCCCTCTTCCAGGTTGCGGTAGCCATCGCCTTCGATGGCGCTGAAGTGGACGAACACGTCGTCACCGTCGGAACGGGAGATGAACCCGAACCCCTTCTCCGAACTGAACCACTTGACCGTTCCGATGGCCATCTCGCAGCTTGCCTCCGTGTCGTGTTCCTGAGGAGCCAGTGGGGCGAGGTCTAAGCCCCCGGCACCAAGACTGTGACCCTACCCCCGGAGCCGCCCGCGGGCCCGGACCGGCGCCCTACCGCCGTCGCACCGCGACCGGAAGCGGATCATCGCCCGGTCCACCGATGTCACGTCGGCGGCGGTCACGGTGTGGCCAGCGGGGATCTTGAGTCCGATGGCGCGGGGCGGGGTGCCGTCGGCCAGCATCGCCCGCACCGCCGACGCGACCACGTCGGGATCGGTGACGAGCGTCGCGGTCATGGCCTGTTTCCGGCCCCGGTGGTAGACGCTCACCGCCGCACCGCCGGCGAAGTTGGCCCGCCACGGTGCCGGCGTGAGGACGACGGGGGCGCCGACGGCCTGATGCCAACCGGCGGGCACCCGGTAGCGGAGTCCGCTCCTCCGGCCGGTGAACTCGAGGAGGGCCAGTGGCTTCATCAACCGTCCGAGGGGAGAGCGCAGCACGACCCGCATGACCGGGTTGAGCACGGCGAGCACGGCCGGCGGAGGCATCGCGTTGCGCAGGGTGGGGGTGGAGATCACGGCTTCCCCGGCTCGACGATGCGGCCGATGGCAGCGTCGACCCCGTCCTCGCCCGGGTCGACCGGCTCGAGGTAGAAGCGGGCCCACGAGGCCCGCCCGTCGGCGACTCCGAAGATGATCACGCCCCGCATGAGGTGGGGAAGGCCGTCGGGACGAGTGCCCCGCATCTCCCACTCCGACCAGATGGCGTCGCCGTCGTCGGAGGTGCGCAGCACCTCGGCCGTGACGTCGGGCACGCCGGCGAAGATCCTCTGCCAGTTGGTGCGGACCTGGTCGCGGCCCTCGAAGCCCCGGCCGGGATGGTTCGGCGTGTCGTTGCGATACTCGGGCGTGAAGCAGTCGACCAGGGCGTCGAGGTCGTGGGCGACGACCGCGTCCCGCAGCCGCGCAACCATCGCCAGCCGGTCCTCCATGTGCATCCTTTTTCCATTCTAGTCGACTAGAATGAAACTATGAGCCTCGTCGGCGCCCCTGTCAAGCGCACTCGGGCCTACGACGCCAGCCGGCGCCAGGAGCGGGCCCGGCGCCAGCACGAGGCCGCGCTCGACGCAGCCCGGGCCCGATTCCTCCACCACGGGTACGCAGCGACCACGGTCGAGTCGATCGCGGTGGCGGCCCGAGTGTCGGCGGCCACGATCTACAAGTCCTACGGGGGCAAGGCGGGCCTGGTCCGAGCCCTCTCCCAGCGGGCGCTGGCCGGCGCCGGGCCCGTCCCGGCCGAGGAGCGCTCCAACGCCCTGCGCTCGCTCTCCGACCCGGTGCAGGTGATCGAGGGATGGGGCCGGCTGACGGCCGAGGTCGCGCCCCGGGTCGCCCCCCTGCTCCTGCTCCTGCGGGACGCAGCCCGGGTCGACCCCGAGGCCGGCGCCCTGGCCGACGAGCTCGACCAGTCGCGCCTGGCCCGCATGGCCGAGAACGCCCGCTACCTCGCCTTCGCCGGCCACCTCCGCCCCGGCGTCACCGCGTCCGACGCCCGCGACGTCCTCTGGCTCTGCAGCTCGCCCGAGCTGTTCGACCTGCTCGTCAACCGCCGGGGCTGGAGCCTCGACCGGTTCAGCCGCTTCGTCACCGACACGATGACGACCGCGCTGCTCTGACGTCACGTCTGTGGGACGCTCCTCGCAGACAACTGGAAGGAGTCGATCGTGAAGCGTCGATTCACCTCCGTCAACGGCCACGACGCCGAGCCGGCCTACGCCGCTGAGCTCACGGTCGCCCTCGAGGCGGTCGTCGACCAAATGCAGATTCCGGGCGCGGTAGTCCTGATCCGGTCGGAGTCCAAGGGCGACTGGGCGGCGACGTGCGGCACCCGCCGTCTCGGCACCGACGATCCCGTGACGATCGACGACCACTTCCGGGTGGGCTCCAACACCAAGACGATGACGGGCACGGTGGTGCTCCAACTCGTCGAAGAGGACGACGACTTCGGTCTCGACGATCCGGTCTCGAAGTACCGGCCCGAAGTGCCCAACGGCGACGACATCACCCTGGCCATGCTGCTGGAGATGCGCAGCGGGCTGTACAACTACAGCGCCGACGAGGGCTTCAACGCCCGCCTCGACGACGAGCCGGGCCATGCGTGGCACCCGTCGGAGCTGCTGGCGATCGCCTTCGCCCACCCGCCGTCCTTCGATCCGGCCGCTGACTTCGAGTACTCGAACACCAACACGGTTCTCCTCGGCCTGATCATCGAGCAGCGCACGGGGCTGACCTTGAAGGAGGCGTTCCAGCAGCGGATCTTCGACCGGCTGCAGCTGCACCACACCCTGTTCCCCGCGGCCGACGACGTGAGCATCCCGTCGCCGCACCCTCGGGGCTACATGTTCGGGACCAACGTGAGCACCCTCGTCGACGCCGCCCTCCCCGCGTCGGAGCAGGCGGCGGCGGCCGACGGCACGCTGCTGCCGAACGACCACACCGACAGCAACCCGTCGTGGACCTGGGCCGCCGGGGGGGCCATCTCCACCGCCGACGACCTGGCCCGGTACGTCGAGGCGCTGGTCGACGGCGGCCTCCTCGGCCCCCGCCTCCAGGAGATCCGGCTGGCCAGCATCAGACCGGCCGGCAGCGACCCGGGCAGCGCCGGCTACGGCTACGGGATCGCCCAGTTCGGCCCCATGATCGGCCACGACGGCCAGCTCCCGGGCTTCAACTCGTTCATGGCCCGCGACCCCGACGCCCGCAACACCGTGATCGTCCTCACCTCCCTCTTCGCCGGCGCCAACGGCCTACAGCCAGCCAACGAGATGGCCAGAGCCATCATCGCCGCCCTCTACCACTAGCCATCCCGGCAAAGGGACTCGCCACCTCTGGGCTGGCGTGAGGTTGGCGGCGACATGCCTCTTTCCTTCCGGGCCGCCGCCTTCTCGTCCGGCCGGACGCATCACGAGCTGCTCCTCATCGAGGTCGGTCCGGACGCGACGCCGATTCTGTCGGCCGCGGGGTCGGGATGTACCACTTCGGGCTCACGGTCGGGGACTCCGACGACGAGCTCCGGGATGCGTGGGAGCGGCTGACCGAGGCGGGCGTGCACGTGGTCGGTGCGTCCGACCACACCATCACCCACAGCCGGTACATCGAGGATCCCGACGGCAACGAGATCGAGCTCTCCATCGACGTTCAGCCCGAGGTCTGGCGCGACGACCCCATGACCGTCTTTGCACCGATCAAGCCGCGTGTGACCAACGGGGCGCCTGGCCCGCCTGCCAGCACTAGGCCTCAGCCGCGTTCTTGGGCCAAGTGCCGCCCGACTGGCAGGAGCCGGCCCCAGGGTCATTTCCCGCGATCTGGCGGACTGCGGGAGGGCAGTCAAGGCCCGCCGCAGGCCGCCGAAGGGCAGCCTTGACGGCCCGGGGTCTTCCCGTCGGACAATGGGCATCGAAGCCCGCCAGGGCTTCTTGAGAGCCACCTCGAAGCGCGGGAGCGACCAATCGCCACATCCCGATGCCGCCAAGCAACTCCCCGGAACAGTTGAGCGATACTGATCGCTCTGCACCGTCCGGAGCCCAGCGGCGGGAAGGGAACAACGGCAGGTCCTGCCATACCCTCGTCACCGGCGAAAACGATCGGGATCGCCGATTACGCCCGCCGTGCCTCGACCAGGGAGGACGGGCCGAACGCGAAACTCCACTACCCCCTATCGGCATCTCTGGGATGCGCCGAGACGGTTGCGTAAGAACTCTCGGGTGAGGTCGGTCAGAGCGCGGTGGGGCTAATCCCGTATCGCCGGCTGGACGGCTCTTGACCCACTGTTGGCCGTCGCCGACAGCGGCTGTCAACGGACGGTCGGCCGG
Organism: Actinomycetota bacterium; assembly: GCA_034669165.1. Classification (GTDB taxonomy): domain Bacteria; phylum Actinomycetota; class Acidimicrobiia; order Acidimicrobiales; family AC-14; genus JAXDMK01. Next base: position 216,130 of record JAXDOC010000022.1, on the reverse strand, counting down.
TCCGTTTGCGCTCGGCTCTCCGAGTGGGAAGGTTCCCGACGTCGCGGTGACCCAACGGTCGCCTTTCTGTCCTCTCGATCGCCCGATAGCGGATGAGACGCCATATCTCAGCCGGCATGTGGCCCCGAGGTCCAGCCGGCATCGCCAGCCAGTATCATCAGTCCAGGCGAACCCGTTGTCATTGTCAACACGTTCCTGTATCGTGTGTCACGTGCCGCGGAGCCGTCACCAGCGGAAGCAGGTCGAGGACGCCCTACGACACGCCGAGTCCGAGGGCTTCGAAGTCCAAGTGCGCCACGCCGGCCACACCTGGGGTTACGTGGTGGCACCGAGCGGCCAACGGCTCACAGTTTGGAGCACACCCAAGGACGCCGATGTCTCGGCGCGGATGATCCGACGGTTCGTTGCGAGGAACAAGGAGGCCTGATGGACAACTACGTGTTTCGCATCCGACTACACGATCCGCTCGACGATGACGACTCCGGGCGCCTCTATGACGCATTCGACGAGGAGATTTCATGCGAGAGTGGCCCGAGGGGCCATTGGATTGGTTTTGATCGAGAGTCACCGTCCTTCCTTGACGCAGTCCTGGACGCGCTTGCTGAAATCATCGATCTTGGGTTCGAACCGCTGGCAGTGGAAGACGAACTCGTCTCGATTTCTGACATCGCAGCGCGCACACAACGGACGCGGCAGTCGATTTCACTGCTCGTGGAAGGCCATCGCGGCTCTGGCGACTTCCCGCCGCCGATTGCCGGGAACGTCCGCAGTCCACTTTGGCATTGGGCAGATGTCGCAGCATGGTTTGAGACCAAGATTGGGGGAAGGTCGACCGGCGACCGCATGCGAACTATCGCTGCCGTAAATGGCGAGTTGTCAAACCGAATCCTTGCACGGGAGAAGCCGGGGGATCTCCAGCGGATCCGCGAGGCTCTTGTCCGATAATCCGACGAACACTGGGTGATATGCGTTCGCCTGCTTGGTTCAGCAGTGCTCCACGCGGCGCTGTTTGCGCGACACGAGAACGACGGACTAGTGACGAGGTCGAGCGTCTGCGGCTCGTCGTCTCCGCGGCATCCGGCATTGAGCGCCCGGACGAATGGGGTCGGTCGGCGGGATTGAGGGCGTCGTTATGGGCGCCCAGGGTTGAGGTCGCCGGCACCGACGTGCCGCTCGGGGCCTTCCTCACATGGTGTGGTACCGGGGGTGGGATAGTGGATGTCGTGTCTAGCTTCGCAACCTGCGCCTCGTCGCGTCGATGACAGTCGTTCCGTTGCCGGGCGTCGATGCAGCCCAACTGCTAGGTGCCCTGCAGCAAGAGGCGACCCATATCGCAAACCTTCGAAGCACAGTTGGGGCTGGCGTCGACCGGTTCAATGCATACCTCCGTTGGTCTAACGACGCATTTTCTCGCCTCAGGCTCATGCTTCCCGGCCGTGAGTTAGACCGCCTCATCACTACCCCTCGCTACTGGACGCTACAGGCGATGGATCCATCGTCCCGCCTGCAGACTCTCGCCGGTTTCGTCGACCTCGAGATCACTGAGCGCCTACGTGAGTTTGAGTCAGAGTCTGACCGACTGTCGGCGGAAATCGCTCGGTGGAACAGTCGCCCAGGCAGGCTGGTGATCGCAGATACGAACGTCTTCTTGCACTCCGAGGAGTACTTTGACGAGTTGCCGTGGGCCCAGGTGGTTGGAGGAAGCATGGGGGTCCATCTGATTATCCCTATGCTGATTATTGACGAGCTTGACCGCGCGAAGCGGACGCAAGGCGGCAAGAAGGTCAGCGACAGCAACCATGAATCGGTCAGGACACGTGCCCGCGTAACGCTTCGGCGGATTGACCAGACGCTTCGACCGGGCAGAGCAGCAATGCTACAGCAAGGTGCGGTGTCGGCAGAGGTGTTGCTGGACGAGCCCGGACGCGCGCGACTGTCAGATGCAGACGATGAGCTCGTTGATCAAGCTGTTGCACTCCACCAGCTGATCGGGCGGGACGTTTACATCGTTACTTCCGATGTTGGGATGAAGTATCGAGCGGAAGGTGCGGGACTGCACGCGGTGCTTCGTTCGGAGCAGATCCTCTAAGGTAACCGCAATAACTTCGGCGCGTCTCTGAACGAGTCGATGCAACTGAGGCGCAAGAGCGCAGCTCGCTGCGACGTGCTCCGCCGCCCCCAAGTCCGTTAAACATGTTGCCGGAGTCTGCCTTCAGGCGCGTAGCCAGGGTGCCGGTAGGCGACGCTGGCGCCGTTTATCTCGCTGAAGTCGACCCGAACGAGCGTTCACCCGGCCGTCCCGTTGGCGGACCCCGCAACGCCGATGTCCGACGGGGCTCGCACTTCACGCAAGGGTGCCGTTGAGGGGGATCGGCGCTGGGTCGGCACCCAACTGATATTCCCGAATACGCCCGGCCCGGCGGCCAGGCACACCAGAGACATACTTGCCGGCTGCGCCCCTCGCCACCGGTACGGCTACCCGGTAAGGAACGCCGTGTTGGCGCTCAACCATTGTCGCGATCGGCGATCAGCAGAACCCGCGATCACTGAGGGTGACGCTCCTCCCGCTGAGGTTGTAGCCGTGGGGTTCGTCGGGGTCAAGGATCTCCGGTCGGGACGGCAGGATGAGCCGGCGGATCGGGGCATCGGGGACGGGGAATCGAGGGACGGGACGACCTGCCGTTCGGACCGGAGGTTGGTGTCGATCGCGGATGACAGTGATGGAGGGGCGCGGGCCGGCGGCGCGCATGGTCGGCGGCCAGACCTCCGCGTCGAGCCCGTCAGCGTGGGGCCGGGCGCCGACCGGACCCAGCCGACGACGGCCAGCGCCAGCACCACCATCACCACCACCAGGGCGAACACGATCACGCCTTGGCCACCTCGGCCAGGGCCGCGTGCTCCCGCATGCGCCACGACGGGCCCCGGATGTTGAATACCACCGCCCGGTGCATGAGCCGATCCAGGATGGCGCCCGCCACCACCGCGTCGCCGAAGACCTCGCCCCAGGCGGGCAGGCCCCGGTTGGTGGTGACCAGACAGGGGTGGCGCTTCTCGACCCGGGTGTTGACCACGTGGAAAAAGGCGGTGGCCCCGCCCGGCTCCATGGGCAGCAGCCCCACGTCGTCGATGACCAGGACGGAGGGGGCGGTGTAGGTCCGCAGCTTGGTCGCGAAGTTGCCCTCCCGCCGGGCCGCGGCCAGGTTGGCCACCATCTCATCGGCGGTGGTGAAGTAGCCCCGGTAGCCGGCCTCCACCGCCTTGGTGGCCAGCGCCACCGCCAGGTGGGTCTTGCCACAGCCGGGCTGGCCCAGGAACAGCAGGGGACGGCCCTCGGCCACGAACCGACACGTGGCCAGGTCGTCGACCAGCTTGCGGTCGACGGTGGGCTGGAAGTCGAAGTCGAAGTCGGCCAGCGTGCGCTTCGACGGGAAGCGGGCGTAGCGCAGCCGACCGGCCAGGCGGCGGTTCACCGTGGCGTTGGACTGCTCGGCCATGACCTTGGCCAGGTACTCGACGTGGCTCCACCCCTCGGCCTTGGCCTCGGTGGCGAGGGAGCCGAAGACCTCGGCGGCCCGGGGCAACCCCAGGTAGTCGAGGTCGGCCTTGAGCGACTCGTAGAGGCTCATGCCCCCGCCCCGTCGCAGCCGCAGCCGTATCGGCCCAGGTCAGGGGCGTCGATGTCCCAGTCGCCGACGGGCAGCGACAGCGCCGGGTGCGCAGGCGTCACCACCGGTTCGGGCACCAGGCGCAGGTTCGTCCTCCGGGCCCGGCCCAGCGCGGCGGCCTCGGCCGAGGCCCGGTGGGCGGGGTCCCACACCGGTGGCGAGCCCGCGGGGGCGAGGTGGTGGCGGGCGACCACCTTGGCCCCCTTAGTGGATCTCGACCACGTCGGCGTCGACCTCGACCCGGCACTGCACCGCCTGGCCCAGGCATTCGGGCGGCACCGAGTAGGCAACGGTGTCCCACTCCACCAGCGGGAGGCGGGGGTGCACCCGGCGGGAGTCCCGATAAGCGGTGTCGAAGCGGTTGCGGGGCAGCGAGCCGAGCAGGCGACGCTCGGTCTCGAGGCGCAGCTGCGGCGCCACCCCGGTGACGGAGTGCGGCCGGGAATGGATGCGGGACTCGAGGAACACCGCCCCCCGGGCGTTGAGCTCGGCCACGCTGGCCGGCGGGCCCAGCACCGCCAGCTCCTCCAGGAAGCTCTCCTTGAGGTCCCGGAACGGCCGTTCGATCTTGCCCTTGCGGGCGGCGTCGCCGGCCTGGCAGGTCACGATCTCGACGCCGTGGTGGCGGGCGAAGTCGAGCGCCGGGGGGTGCAGGCGGAAGCGCTTGCCCTGGGAGGCGCCGAGGGCGCCCATGCGGTCGGTGCGGGCCAGGCGCGTCACCCCGCCGGCGGCCTCGAAGAACGCCACCAGCCCCTCGAAGGTGTGCTCCCGGTCGACGGATGTGGAGAACCACCACCGCCGCCACCGGCTCCAGCACAGGATGGCGCCGAAGCAGAACACCTGGCCCAGGCCCCAGCCCTCGGTGAAGGAGCTGCAGTCGGACCAGTCGAACTGGCACTCCTCGCCCGGCGCCGTCTCGATGGGCACGCTGGCCGCCGCCGCAGGCCGGAACCGGGGACCACGAAGGTCCCGCACTGCCCGCACGACGCTTGGGTAGCTGCCGTCGAAGCCCTCGGCCACGAGGACCTCGAACACGCTGGTGGCCAGCAGCCGCGACGGCGGCACCACCAGCTCGGCGATGCGGGCCTGCCAGCGCTCGTCGATCACCCGCTGTGTCGGGGCCACCTCCCGCTGGGGCGGCGGGCCGCCGGCGCGGAGCCACTTGGAGACGGTGGCGGGGTGATAGCCGACGGTCGCCGCGATCTCGGCGATGGTCATTCCCTGGCGCCGCAGCGCCAAGACGTCGTTCACGTACTCCTCCTGAGTCAGCATGTCGGTGGCTCCTCCAGCTCGGGTTCCCTTGCAGGTCCCGAAGCTGGAGGGGCCGTCACCGACGGTGGTGGATGGTCCTCAGGAGGACCGCCACGGACTCAGCTCAGCGCGAGTTCTGGTGATCGCAGAACGCGACTTCTGATGATCGCCAACACGCCGAGCGACGTCGTTCTCGATCGGCACGGCTAGGCACGAGCGAGGTCCGGGCCATCCTGGCCTGCGTTCGGCCGTCCGCCCCCTATAGATCGAGCCGGTCAAGACGCGCACGGGCCTTCCTCGCTCGCACGTGGAAGAGCAGCATCACAACGACGGCGTTCAGCGTGAATGCGAACAGCCGCCAGTCGAAATATCTACCCCGCTTCGGTGCGAGGACTCCAATGAGTGCGAGGGCAAGAAGTCCGAGGAACATGGCCAGCAGCGTTCGTCCGTAAGTTGGGCACCAGGTGCGGTGGACCCCCTGCCGCCAGCTCAACAACGGCGCGTCCGCGTGGGTGTCGCAGCTCGGACATGGGTGGAGGGTTCGTTCCCGCTCGATCTGTTTCAGTCGCTGCCACAGGCCCACGAAGCGATGATCCCATCCCGCGCTTAGGCCGTTGTCGGGTACCAACGCCAAAATGCCCGGTTCGTTCCGGTGCGATCGGTCGCGTGACCGATCAATAGGCCACAGAGCAGCGTTAGGGGTCGTCGCGCGGCGACTGATCTGGGACGAGGATGAGCGCTGCTCAGGGACGGGCCTGTCGACGGAGAGCCCTGAATCGCTCCAGGCCCTCGTCTCGCCCCACGCCCCAGAACGACACGAACGCCGCCGACCCCAAAGTGGATCGGGACACCCCATCGCTCCTCGGCGGCGTCCACGCCGGGGCCGAACCGTCGTCGCGTTCGGTGAAAACCCCGAAATCGGATCGGGGGGATTCGTCATAGGGGAGCCAGTGCTGAACCGGCCGTAACGTACGCATTTCCCATCCGGCGTCGTCCGTGGCGAGCAGCTGCAGCGTTCGGCCCTCTGGGAGAGACAGCAGGATCAGACACATGTCGTCACGGCCTGGCGCGACGAGGATCCCAACGTCCTCGGCGCCGTACCTGGCCACCATCATCTCCGCCAATTCCTCAACCGTTCCGGTCGGTCCGTCAGGTTCTGACGGCTCAGCCGCCTCAGGTCGCGTCCGCTCGACATTGTCGGCGATCTCGCGCAGGATGCGCGCCAATTCGTTCGGTGTAATCGCGCCGCGGACCTGCCGTGCTCGCCACTCCAAGCGTGTCCCGCCAGGAAGGTCGTAGGGCTCCACGATGAAGCTCAACTCCACCGGCCAGAACTCGCCGAGCTCCTCGAGTAGCTGGCTTCGCCGCTCATACTCCGGGGAGTCGTACGCCCACACCGACCGGAGGGCTCGACGGAACCTGACGTTGTCGCGAGCCAGCCGTTCGATTTCTTCCCACAGTTCGGTCCCGTGGTTGCGCACGAGCGTCTCCAGGGCACCCGCCCCGACCGAACCGATCAGGTCGACATCAGGCTCAGGTGTGGAATCCAGAATGGCGACGGCCTCGGCCAAGAGGGCGGCCGGTTCCTCGATATCCCTGATCACCCGAAAGAAAAGGTGATCTTCCCAAGCCTCTTCGTCATCACCCACTGGGGCCATGATGCCCGACAAGCTGATGTGGTGAGCGACGGGGTGGCGGTGGTGCGCTCCGATCGGCCCTGGGTCTTGTCGCGACTGGGGGCGACCGGGGTGGGCGAACTTAAGCTCTTGATATGCCGGTAATCCGTGACCACGGTCGGGACGCATGCAGGCGGGCAGCAGGCCTCACCGGAAGTGCCGGATCTCCGTTGCACCCCTGGGCTCGGGCGGTGCCCGGTATCGGCGCACCGCCGGGATTTCGGATGCCGGCACCATTGAGTGGGCGCCGGGGGGCGGGTCCGGCACGTTGCACTTTCGGGTGGAGACTCAACCGCTCCGACAGCCGAGGCACGCCTGCGGTGCTCAGCAACAATCACTCACGCCGACGTCTCCTCCTAGCTAGCAATATAGGAAAGGTGGTACCAAGACCAATGACAGCGAAGATGCCATATGTTGTATAAGACTGGGCACTCCCACCCTTTACCGACCAGTATATGATCGCGATCACGGTGAACACTGCCAAACCACCAAGTGCGCCTATCGCATCGGCGTATAGAACCGGACACCAGATTCGATGGAATAAGTCTGCCTGACAATCCTTACACTCGCTCATTCAACCCGCGCCTTCGCGATCGGGGGTGTTCGCGGACGTCAACATGTCCTAGGTATAGCGCGCTCGATCTGGCGTCTTTTGCTTTCCGGCCACGACACTCCGGCATGGTCGCCGCCCGAGAGGCGTCGGCCTTGGCCTCCGAAGCGACCGTATCGGTACGGCCGTCTCACTGAAGGGATTTTGCAAACCTCTTGGCCTCGTCGTGACTATGGGGAACAGCAGTGAGATCTCTAAGCTTATGATCCAAGATCGACACCATCTCCATGAGTGCGGGGGCCTTCATCGAGCGCGCTAAATCCGTGTGTCGTCGTATCGCCTCGAGGAATATACCGTGCGCTACAACCAGAGTCCGCTCATCCAGCGTACCGCCACGACTGAGCCGTCGTTGAGCGAGCCCGTGAACCTTCAGCGCCAGTCTCGCCAGCGCGTTAGCGCTCAATAAAGGCTCAGTCAATGAACCTGCGTTTCGAGCACGGCTAGCGAGCTGTTGATCATCAAACAGATGGCTCCGAGTTCTGAACATGATCTGGCTCCTAATCAAGGCAGGCATGCTCGACGGTTCCCACGAGCAAAGGTCGAGCAGTAACCGGTACGACGCACCATGGGCCGGATGTCCGATCCGCCGTGCCTCAAACTCTCAGATGATCCAGCGTTAGGGCTGGGCTCTCAACTTGGAAGAAAGCGATAGGCGCGCCGAGCGCAGCAAGGCTCCAAGTCTCTCCCGGCTGCCACAGGGCGCCCTGTCCGGGGCGGAGTTGAAACGTTTCTCCCTCGCCACCACCGACCTCTGCCGTTCCTTCAACAAGAAGAATCGCATGGGCAGCGTCGTCGTCCGGGAGGTCGGCGAAGGGAGCATCGGGGCTGATCTCAATAGAGTCCTCATCCAACTCGCCGCTCGCGTAGCCATACGACTCTCCAGCCTCATCCATCAGCTCGAAGAAGGAGTCCAGCCGTTCCCGGGCGACGGAGCGGGACCCACAGTCGAACACGTCCATGCGTCACCTTGCCATGCATCGGGGTGACCACGGGCCGTTCGGTGACCCGGCCGAACATGCCGGCTCCTGTCGGCGCTGCTCCAGGCTAGGGCCGATCCCACAGACCGCTCAGCTGACGGGAGGATGGCTCGATGTTGCTCGGGAGGTCTACGCCGGCAGCTGCATCGACATCCTTCAACGAGCCACTCCCCCAGGAACTGACCCAGACTCGATGTCATTACATCAGCGGCATTCCGCCCCGCGACGCTAGAGGAGGATGCCCCGACCGGCGTAGCGGACGGTGCGGCCCAGGCTGCGCACGTAGACATCGTGGAGGCGCGGGTTGTCGTTCAGCGCCCAGATGGTCTCGGCCTGGTGCCACGCGAACTCCCTCCCTCTGGCGATGCTCCACATCGAGAGCGCGTCGTCGAGCTTGCCGAACGCCTTGTCGAGCGAAGCGATCATCCCGGTGGAGAACCAGCCCTTGATGCTGTCCTGCACGGTGGCGAGGATGCCGTTGGTCACCGTGTAGTCGCGGTGCTGGGGTGTCTCCTCCTGGGGCTCGAGGGCGAGGTCGCGGCACGTGTCGATCACCGACAGCGGCAAGTCGTTGTTGATGTGGGCGTTCATGCCGGCAAGGACGAACTGGATGGGCGCGGTGTTGGGTCGCGCCCGCTCCGCGAAGAGCGGCCACCAACCGCCCGTCACCTGCTCGCCTCGGGCGTCCTGCCCGACGGCTGCGAGGTAGCGGTTGGCAAAGACGACGTCGAGGCGGGTGAGGAAGCCCACGTTCTCGAACACCGCACCGGCGCAAGCCTCCTCCACCTCCTCAGTGACCTTCATGTACACCCGGTTGAAGTAGGCGACGCCGTCGTCGCTGGGCAGGTTCTTGTCGATGATCTGCATGCGCTCGATGACTTCGGCGATGGAGTCGGCCGGTTCGGCGATGTTGAGCAGGGGGTGCACGGGTGACCGTCTCTTCTTGTTTGTTGGTGGACTAATGGTCGAACGGTTTGGGGGCGATGACGAGCAGGTCGTCGGCTTCGAGGATGGGCCGCAAGGCGTCGGGGTTGACGTCGAAGCGCGACCCTCCGGACAGGACGGCCACCAGGATCGCGTCGTGCGAGCGCTTGAGTGAGCCGAGGGCGTCCCCCACAGTCATGCCGATCACGCCGAGGGGCGGCCGGACCCGATAGAACTCGTGGCCCACCGGATGGGTCATCAGATCGGTGACGAGTTGGCTCAGCCCGTGGGTGGAGGCCGAGCTAGCGAGAAGGGCCCCGGTGAGCTCGGCGCTCACCACCATCTCGTTCACACGCGTCCTGTCGAAGTGCTGCCGGTTCTCGGAACGGATGACCTCGACGCACGAGTAACAGTCGGGGTTGATGCTCTCGACCGCGAGGCAGGTGAGCAGCGTGCGGGCGTCGCGGTCGGTGGCCGACGTCGTCGGGTTCGAGTCGTCGGCGAGGATGATGGCGGTGTCGGCCCGGTCGATCCCGGCTCGGCGCAGGTCGATCTCGTGGCTCGGGTCTCCCCGCAGGAATTCAACGTCGTCGTCGTGCGTGGGGTCGTTCTCCAGCGGCGCGAGCACGACGATGGCCCGCTGGTCGTCGACCTCCTTGGCCCGCAGCTCGCGGATGATCTCGACTCCCTTGGAGCTCCAGCCGCAGATGACGATGTGGCCGCGTTGCTTGGTGTCGCCCATGCCCTTGCCTTTCGAGATGACGGAACTGACCAGACGGGATGCGATCGATCCGGTGATGAAGGCCACCAGGCTGACCCCGGAGATGCCGACCGCGTAGTACACGACGTAGCCGGGAGCCGTCCGGATGTCGTAGGGCGACCCGCCCTCGAAGAGGGTGCGGGCGAGCCAGGTGAACGCGGACGACGCCTTCGCCACCTCCGGGTTGCGATCGTGCTCGAAGAGCCAGAAGAGAAGCGGGCAGAGCACGAGGACAGCCAGCGCGACGCCCGCCCTGATCAGCAACCGCCGGCTAAGCCCGAGAAAGGCCTTCGCCTGGCCGGTGCTGGTTCCAGGCGTCCGCCACGAATGCACGGCTGTCACGCCTCCGTGCAGGTACGGACAGTGTCCCGAAGCCGGCGTGGGCACTTGGCGACCAGGCGGGACGCCCTACTGCGCCTGCGCACCGGCGAAGGGTCCATGTCCGTCTGGTATCGGCGGCCTTCGACGCGGACTAAAAACTCAAAACAAACAACAAACGACGAGCACAGCCAGGCGCGGCCACGGGCCCACGCGACATGATCCCATCCCGCCATCGCGCCCGAACATCCTGAGGCCCGATAGACCATCGGAGGGTAGTCAAGGGCCCGTCAATGCCCTGACCAGCACTTTCGCGCCGCACAGGGGGTGCCCGGGGTGGGATTCGAACCCACACGGCCCTTGCGGGCCAAGGGGGTTTAAGCCCCTCGCGTCTGACCAGTTCCGCCACCCGGGCCGGTCGGGCTCACGCTACCGACTCGAGGTCGAGGACGTAGGCGAGAAGGTGGATGCCGCCCTCGTCGATACCTCCCTCGACCACGAGGTCGCGCTCGGCGGCCCGGTGGAAGCCCATTCGCTCGTAGAGGCGTTGCGCCCGGCGCATGGAGGCGGCGGTGTGGAGCATGACCTCCCGTTTGCCGTCGGCCCGGGCCTGGTCGAGGCATGCCTGGACCAAGGCGGTGCCGACGCCCCGACCCTGGGCCTCGGGCGCCACCGCCAGCATGCGCAGCTCGGCCTGGTCGGGGCGGTCGATGCTCGCCAGGCGGCCGGGGCGGTCGACGTAGGTGATACCGCCGAGCACCTCGTCGTCGTCGTCGACGGCCACGAGCACGTGAGCCTCCCCCAATCGACCGAGGACATCGGTGAGCTCGGCGATGTAGTCGTCGGGCAGGAAGCCGAACTCGTCGAGGTAGACGGCCAGCGTGATCCGAGCGACGACGGGGGCGTCGTGGTCGCGGACCGCGCGAATTTGGACTGCGCCGTTCATCACGCCGCCGATGCTTCCTCCTCCCCCAACCCCGCCTCCAGCAGGGCGGCCCGGTGCTCGGCCGCCGCGCCCGCCTCGCCGGACGCCGACCGGTTGGCGGCGAGGACCCCGTCGACCATGTCGGTGACCACGTCCTCGACCGACCGGCCGTGCACCCGGACGGCGACGAACACGGACCCGTCGGGCCGGCGCCGGATGCTGCGCACCGCCCCCGGGAGGCGGGGAGGGCTGCGAAAACCGGGCACCGCCAGCCCCCGCCGGCGGGCCTCGGCCCCCAGCCGCCGGGCGGCGGTGGCGAAGCGAACGGGGTCGGCAGGCACCATCGAGGTCCAGGATGGCACCAGGGTGTGACAGCGGCCTCCAAACACGTCAGGCTAGGGACATGACCGAGCCCGAGGAAGGCCGCCCCGGCGGCCCGGAGACGCCGCCTTCCGCCAACCCGGCCCCGCCGGCCACCAGTCCCGACCCGGAGGCGAAGGGCGACGACACCGTCACCCTGCCGGCCACGCCACCCGCGGCGGCCGCGTCCACACCGACGCCGGCGGCGGAAGCGCCCGCTCCTCCTCCCCCGGCGGCGCCGCCCACCCCCGCACCGGCCCCCACGCCGGCGCCCTTGCCCGTCCCGGCGCCGTCGACTGCTCCCGCCCCCGTCGCCGCCGCCCCCGTCGCCACAGCCGACGCCTACGACGACCTCGACGACTACATCGCCCCCCGCTGGGTCGCCCTGGCCACCATTGCCGGGGTCGGGCTCATCGGCGTCGTCGCCCTCCAGGTCCTGCTGACGCTCGTCGAGGGCCTGAGCATCCAGGAAGGCCAGCGCTTCAGCATCCCCGACGACCTCATCCACCGCATCGGCTACCCCTTCGGCGCCCTCGGTTCGACGGCCGTGTTCTTCCTCCTGCTCGGCGTGGTGCTCCTCGCCCTGCCCATCGTCCTCGGCGAGGAAGTCACCGACCGCCAGTACTCGATCGCCGGGGCGGCCATGAAGACCGTCATCGTCCTGGCCGTGATCATCGGCTTGGGCAGCCTGCTGGCGGTGCGAGGCAGCCTCCACGAGTACTCGGCCAAGAACGTCGCCGTCCCCGGCTACGTGAAAGTGCAGTTCACCAACTTCCTGTTGGCGACGCTCGCGTCCTCGGCCCTCGCCGTCTACGGCGCCCTCGCCGCCCTCGGCCTCCGCGACGAGGCCTGACCGCCCTCCCTTGACCGACGGGGCGGCGGGCCGTTTCACGCCGACGCCGGCGCAGCACCGCGTCCTCGACGACCTCCTCTCCGTGGGCCAGACCCGGCCCCGTTTCGACCCCGACCTCGGCCACTACCTCCGTCTCCAGCTGGAGACGGCTCTGGGCCCGCTGGCCGACGCACTCCCCGTGGAGGAGCTGTGGGTCGACAAGCGCCAGCTGGGCCAGATCCACGCCTGCGAGGCCCACTGGCGGGCGGGGCGGGAGGAGGTGGGCTTCGACTGGACGGCCCGCACCGCGGCCGGCTCGGTGGTGCACAAGGCCATCGAGCTGTCGATCTCGTCCCGGACGGAGGCGGTGGCCCTCGACCTGGTCGACCACGCCATGGCGTCCCTGGCCGACGACACCCGCCGGTCCAGTCCGAGGCCGTGGCTGCTGACCGCCGCCCCGCTGGAGCTGGCCGACCTCCGGGGCCGGGCCCACGACACGGTGGTCAAGTTCCAGGAGTGCTGGCCCCGGCTGCAGGCGGCGTGGGCGCCCCGCACCGAGACCGGCATCGGCGCCGAGCTGTGCGGCAGCCGCATCGTGCTCTGGGGACGGGTGGATCTGGTGCTGGGCGTGGCCCGGGGCGACGAGGCCCGGGCCCTCATCGTCGACCTCAAGACGGGTCGCAGCTACCCCAACCACCTCGACGACCTGCGCTTTTACGCCCTGGTCCAGACGCTGCGCATCGGCGTCCCCCCCTTCCGGGTGGCCAGCTACTACCTCGACACGGCCACGTTCCACGCCGAGGACGTCACCGTCGAGATGCTGGCCGTCGCCGTACGCCGCACCGTCGACGGGGCGGTCAAGATGGCCCGCCTCCTCGAGAAGGACGTGCCCGCCGCCATCTCCCCCGGCCCCACCTGCACCTGGTGCACCCTGCGGACGACGTGCGAGGGCCCGGCGAGATACCAGGCCAGCCGGGCCGACCCCGACGACGACCTTCCCCTCTAGCCGCCTCGAGCGATCGCCGCGGGCGGGCGGGCGGGCGGGCCGGTCGGTCAGTCGTCGCCCAGGGACGAGATGATCTCGGACGCCTCGCGGAAGCGCCAGCGGGTCATGCTCCCGGGGAAGTCGGCCAGGTCCCAGGCGAAGACGACGATGGGCTCGACCGCGTAGAGGTTGTCGGCCGACGGGGGGAAGTAGCCGTCGTACTTGGGCTTGTACGACTCCTGCAGCTTGGCGAACAGAGCCGCGCCGGGCACCGCGGTGCGGGCCAGGCCCTCGATGATCACGACCTGCTCGCCGCTGATCAGGTGGATGACGACGGCCGGGTTCTGGGCCAGGTTGCGCCCGCCCCGGGTGGTGGGGGCCGTCTCGAAATAGAGGACGTCGTCGACGAACGCCCCCCAGTAGGGCACCGCGTGGGGCTCGCCCTTGGGGCTGGTGGTGGCCACCCAGTACATCAGCGCCCGCGACAGGCGGTCGGTGACGTAGTCCCAGTCCAGCATCCCCTCAGGATCCTGGGGAATGCCGTAGTCGGGGATGTGAGGCCGACTGCGGATGGGCGACGTGGGGCTCACGTCTGTCATTCTCCCCCACTCGGTTTCGCGAATTGCCACAGCCCGGTGACCGTAGCCGGGTCGAGGCGACCCAGGTCGGACCCGCCCTCGGCGGCGGCCCGTTCCGCGGCCATGAACCGGTCCCGGAACCGGGCCGTGACCGACCGCAGCGCCGCCTCCGGGTCGACCCCGCCCCGCCGGATGCGGTCGACGGCCTCGAACAGCAACTCCCCCGCCGCCTGCAGGTCGGTGACCGCCGGCAACGACCCCGCCCCCGCGCCGCCCGCCATCGGGTCCAGCCCCACCGAGTGGGCCTTGCGCTGCACCTTGTGGGCGTAGAGGAGCGACGGCAGGTCGGCCGCGATCCCGTCCATCATCGACGACCGGCCCTTCTCCGCCTGCTTGATCCGCTCCCAGTTCCGGACGACCTCCCCGGTGGTGGCGGCGGCCACGTCACCGAAGACGTGGGGATGGCGGTGGACGAGCTTGTCGTGGATGCCCCGGGCCACGTCGGCCAGGGTGAAGTGCCCCTCTTCGGCAGCCAGGGTGGCGTGGAAGACGACCTGGAACAGGAGGTCGCCCAGTTCCTCCTCCAGGTGCTCGAAGCCCTCGCCCGCCTCCACGTCGAGGGCGCCGATGGCCTCCAGCACCTCGTAGGTCTCCTCCAGCAGGTGGCGGGTGAGGGTGGCGTGGGTCTGCTCCCGGTCCCAGGGGCAGCGCTCCCGGAGGGTGCGGACCAGCTCCGCGAAGCGGGCGACCTCGCCCGCCACCGGCGCGGCCAGCACCGGGATGAACACCGACGTGAGGTGGTCGGGCGCGACTTCGCGGTCGAGGTCGTCCCACGCCACGGTCCGGACCGACTCGTCGGGCAGCCCCAGGCGGGACAGGACCACGGCCGACAGCCCGTCCGATTCGTCAACCGACAGCTTGATGTCGGACAGCACCTCCTTGGAGTCGCACTGGGCCACCAGCATCGGTCCCCGCTCCCCGGCCGCCTCCACCGCGAACCGGTGCCCGTCGACCAGGCGGGCGCCCGCCGCCACCGGGTCGATCCCCACCCGGGCCCAGGCCAGGTCGGCGAACGACATGCCCGGCACCACCTCAACCGTCACCCGGGGGTCGGCCAGCAGCAGCTCAACCGTCCGCTCCGCCACCAGCGGCGACCCCGGCACCGCGTACAGCACCTCGGATCCCGAGGCCGCCCCCACCAGCGCCTCCACGATGGCCGGGTAGACCTCGTCGAGCGTCGTGGCCCGGTCGTACAGCCGGTCGAACGAGGCCACCCCTTCACCCAGGGCGACCGCGGCCGGGTGGCGGACGGTGCGCAGGAACCGCCGTCCGGGCGGCACCCGGTCGATGGCCGCCACCGCGGCCACCGTCAGCTGGTCGGGACCGGCGGGGCCGAGCCCCACCACCAGGACCCGTCCCCCGAGATTCTGGATGGCGGGACCTACGGGTTCGATGGGGTTCCGGGCGAGGGTGCCGGCTCCAGCCCCCCGCCGCCGATCGGTGCCGGCGGAGTGGCGCCGCTCTCGGGCGGGACCACGCCCGGCGACCCGCCCGTCTTGCGGAACGACCCGTACTTCGGGTTGATCTCGATCCGGGACTTCTGCACCGTCTCCTGCAGGAGGGCCAGCACCTTCTCCTGGCCGGCGTCGGTGACCAGCTGGCGGGCCAGGTCGGCGACCTGGTCGTAGGGCGACACGTCCCGCTTGGTGACCTTGACCAGGTGGTACCCGAACTGGGTCTGCACCGGCGCCCCCACCTCGCCCACCGGCTGGGTGAAGACGGCCAGCTTGAACTCGTCGACGAAGTTGGTGGCGGGCGTGATGTCGCAGCCCAGGTCGCCGCCGGCGGCCTTGCTGCCTTCGTCGATCGACTCCGCTCGGGCCAGGTTCCCGAAGTCCTCGCCCGCGGCCAGCTTGCCCTTGATCTCGTTGGCCTTGGCCTCGTCGGTCACCAGGATGTGGCTGACGCAGGCGGTGGCGAACTCGTTGGGGTTGTTGTCGTAGTAGGTCCGGGCCGCCTGCTCGGGCGTGCCCAGCTCGTTCACCGCCAGGGTGAGCACGTTGAGCTCGGCCTGCCGGAGCACGAGGTCGTCCTGGTAGCTCTGGGGGAACTTGTTGAACACCTCTTCGCCACTGAGCTGCTGCACCACCAGCGTCTTGGCCGCGGCCAGGTCGCTGTCGCCGACCGACAGCTTGCGCCGGCCGAGCTCGGCCTCGATGAGGGTGTAGTAGATCTGCCGGGTGAGGGCGAGGGCGGTGAAGGCGGAGTCGAACGTGCCCTGGCCGGTGCCCCGCACCGGCTGCCGTTCCTCCACCAGCTTCAGGTAGTCCTCGTTGGCGGCGATGGAACGCAGCTCGTCGACGAGGGTATCCTCGCTGATGCGCTTCCCGTCGACCTTGGCCGCATAGGGCGACACCGAGCCGCACGCGGCGGTGGCGAGCAGGGCGGTCCCGACGACGGACGCGACAAAGGCAGTTCTGAACGATTTCACGGTGCCACCGACACTACCGTCGCCTGCTCCTCGGGGACCAACAGCCGCAGGAGCTGGACCACCGCCCACACCGGGTCGACACCCCGGGCCAACGGCGCCACCAGCTGCTGGATGTCCTCCTTGTAGACCGCGTCGCGGGCGACCCGCTGGAGGCGGATCTGCTGGCTCATGCGCAGCTCGAGGGGCGAGATGCGGGCCGTCCCCCGGGCCACGGTGACCTCCCGCACGCCGGTGCGCACGCATTCCGCCCGCAGCCCGGCCACCGCCAGCAGGGCCTCCGCCGGCGGGGGCATGGGCCCGTAGCGGTCGAGCCACTCGGCCCGGATGTCGTCGACCTCGACCTGGGTGGTGACCGCCGCCAGCCGCCGGTAGGCCTCCAGCCGCTGCTCGCCGCCGGCCACGTAGTCGGGCGGGAGGTTGGCCACGATGGGCACGTCGAGCTTGATCTCGGCCGGCGGGCGGACCTCCTCGCCCTTCATCTCGGCCACCGCCTCGCTCACCATCTGGACGTAGAGGTCGTACCCCACGGCCGCGATGTGCCCGGACTGGTTGGCCCCCAGGAGGTTGCCCGCGCCCCGGATCTCGAGGTCGCGCATGGCGATCTTGAAGCCGGAGCCGAGCTCGGTGTGCTCGCCGATGGTCTTGAGCCGCTCGTAGGCCGTCTCCGACAGCTGCCGCTCGGGCGGGAAGAAGAGGTAGGCGTAGGCCCGCTGGCCGGCCCGTCCCACCCGGCCCCGGAGCTGGTGGAGCTGGCCCAGACCCATCATGTCGGCCCGGTCGACGACCAGGGTGTTCACCGTCGGCATGTCGATGCCCGACTCGATAATCGTCGTGCAGACGAGAACGTCGTACTGGCCCTCCCAGAAGTCGAGGACCACCCGCTCGAGCCGGCCCTCGTCCATCTGCCCGTGGGCGACGGCCACCCGGGCCTCGGGCACCAGCTCCTTGAGGCGAGCGGCGACCCGGTCGATGTCCTGCACCCGGTTGTGGACGAAGAAGACCTGTCCCTCCCGCAGCAGTTCCCGGCGGATGGACTCGCCCACCGCCCGCTCGTCGTACTCGCCCACGTAGGTGAGGATCGGCTGGCGCTCGGCGGGGGCGGTATTGAGGATGGTGAGGTCGCGGATGCCGGTGAGGCTCATCTCCAGGGTGCGGGGGATGGGCGTGGCCGTGAGGGTGAGCACGTCGACGTTGGCCCGGAACCGCTTGATCGCCTCCTTGTGGGTGACGCCGAAGCGCTGCTCCTCGTCGACCACCAGCAGGCCGAGGTTCTTGAACTTGATGTCGGCCGAGAGCAGCCGGTGGGTGCCGATGACCACGTCGACGCTCCCGTCGGCCAGCCCGTCGACCACCTTCTTGGCCTGGCCGGGCGTGAGGAAACGGGACAGGACCTCCACCCGCACCGGGTAGCCGGCGTAGCGCTCGGAGAAGGTGCCGAAGTGCTGCTGGGCGAGGAGGGTGGTCGGGACGAGGACGGCGGCCTGCATCCCCTCCTGGACCGCCTTGAACGCAGCCCGGATGGCCACCTCGGTCTTGCCGAACCCGACGTCGCCGCAGACCAGGCGGTCCATGGGGCTGTCGCCCTCCATGTCGTCCTTGACGTCGCGGATGGCCTTGAGCTGGTCGGGCGTCTCCTGGTAGGGGAAGGCGTCCTCCAACTCCTTCTGCCAGGGGGTGTCGGCGGGGAAGGCGTGGCCCGGCGCGGTGACCCGCTGGCGGTAGAGGGCGACGAGCTCCTCGGCGATGTCGCGCACCGCCACTCGAACCTTGGACTTGGTGCGGCCCCATTCCGACCCGCCCAGGCGGTTGAGGGTTGGCGTGTCGCCGCCGGTGTAGTGGCGGACGGCGTCGATCTGGTCGGACGGGACGTAGAGCTTGTCGCCCCCCCGGAACTCGAGCAGGAGGTAGTCGCGCTCGGCCCCGCCCATGGCCTGCTTCACCATCCCGCCGTACTTCCCGACGCCGTGCTGGTGGTGGACGACGTAGTCGCCCGGGTTGAGGTCGTCGAAGAAGCCCTGGGCGTCGGTGCGCCTGGGCCGCGGCGCCCGGTGGGCCCGCCGCCGTCCGGTGACGTCGCTCTCGACGAGGACGGCGAGCTTGATCTCGGGCAGGACGAAGCCGCGCTCGAGGGGCTGGACCACGACCCGACTGGAGCCGGGCTTGCTCAGGGCGCCGGCCTCGACCACAGGGAGGGCCACGCCCCCCTCCCGCAGCAGGCCGGCCATCCGAGCCGCGCTGCCCTTGCCCTCGGCCGCCACGATGAGCTGGTAGCCCTTGCCCACCAGATCGGCCACCTGGCGGGTGAGGCGGTCGGAGTCGCCCATCACCGGGTCCCAGCCCCGGGACTCGATGGTGGTCACGTCGGGGCCCTCGGCCGCGCCGGTGACGGTCCACGCCGGGGCCGGGGTGTGAGCCAGGAGGCGGTCGAAGGGGAGGTGGAGGCGGGGCCACTCCCTGTCCTTGGCCGCCCCCCACGTTGTGGCCAGGCTGGCCGCCAGCGACGCCTCCTCGTCGAGCAGGTCGGCGGCCCGGTCGCGCATGCGACGGGGCTCCACCAGCAGGACGAGGGCGTCGGGCCCGAGCAGGTCGAACAGGGTGTGGTCACCCGCGGTGAGCCACGGCAACCACGACTCCATGCCCTCGAACACGGCGCCCTCGGCCAGCCGCTCCCACTGCTCCCGGCCCCACGGCTCGGTGCCGACCAGCTCGGCCGCCCGGCGTCGGACCTCGTCTGTGGGCAGCAGCTCCCGGCTGGGAAAGAGCTCGACGCAGTCGACGTCGTCGGTGGCGCGCTGGTCGGTGACCGAGAACTTGGTCAGGCGGTCGACCTCGTCGCCCCACAGGTCGATGCGCACCGGGTGGTCGGCGGTGGGCGGGAAGACGTCGACGATCGAGCCCCGGCGGGCGACCTGGCCCCGGTGCTCGACCTGCACCTCCCGCCGGTAGCCGGCGTCGACCAGGCGCTTGACCAGGTCGAGGGGGTCGAGGCGGTCGCCGGGCTTGATGATGATGGGCTCCACGTCCTCCACGTGGGGGCCGAGGCGCTGGACGAGCGAGCGCACTGGGGCGACGAGAACCCGGGGCATGCGGTCGGGGTTGCGCAGCCGCCACATGGCCCGCAGCCGGCGGCCCATGGTCTCGGTGCTGGGGCTGACCCGCTCGAACGGCAACGTCTCCCAGGCGGGGACCACGTCGACCTCGTCGTCGCCGAGGAAGGCCCGCAGGTCGTGGGCCAGGCGCTCGGCGTCGGGGCTGGTGGGGACGGCCACGACCAGGGGGTGGCGGCCGGTGAGCCCGGCCAGGCCGGCGATGGCAAAGGCCCGGGCCGGCTCGGCCACCGCCAGCACCGCCGACGACACCCCCGCCAACCCGGCCAGCCCCGGATGGCGGCGCAGGAGCGGCGGGAGGTCGTGCAGGGTCACCCGACGAGGGTACCGGCGGGTCCCTCCCTATCCGGAGCGCAGGCGGGCGGTTTCGTCAGGTGACGGGCGCCCGGGCCACGACCACGCCGTCGTCGTCCCGAGCCTCCAGCAGGAACGCTCGACCATCCGTCGCCACCACCGCCCACCCGTCGGTGCCGATGGTCCCGTCGACCTCTCCACCGTCGACGAGGACCGCCGTCACCCGATCCACCTCGGCGCCCACCCGGGCCAGGACGATCATCATCGGCCCGGACGGGACGACGACACCCGGCCCGTAGCTCTCGCTGGCGGTGGTGGCGGCGGCCCGAGGGCGCTCCCGGACGCGACCACTTCGACCGCCACCGTCGTCGCCGGTCGCGGTCGGCAGCCGCCGACGAGGGGGGCGGTCGACGATCCGGCGACGACGTCCGCACAGTCGGCATCCGCCCGGGCGGTGTAGGTGAGGCCCGCGGCTTGGACCGACGCGACGGGCACCAGGTCCTCGGCGGCGGTGTCGACGCCGCCCTGGTCGAAGCCGGGCCGGCTCTCGGGCGGGGGAGGCGGGATCAGGGCCGGGTCGTAGGGCCGGAGGCGGACGGTGGCGGCCATTGTCTCCGCCTCCTGCGTCACCGCCTCCGGCGCCTCAGGGCCGACGTAGGCGGCGAGCGTGGAGCTCGACTGAGGCAGGTCGCCCAGCCGGACCGTCACGCCTCCCTCGAGGAGTGTGGGCGGGCCGAGGGCACGGGCCGGACCGGGACCGACGAACCCGGCGGGGTCCTCCTCCCGGATCTCGACGCCGTTCTCGGTTTGCGTCACGACGGCCGAGGGCGAGCTGCCGAGGTACTTGGCCTTCAAGCGGTCGCCGCCCACGACAAACACGGCCACCGTCGGCGGGAAGGCGGTGAAGACGGCGTCGTCGCTGGCCAGCAGGGCCAGGAGCAGGTCGCGTTCGTCGAGGGGAGCGGTGGCCACGACCAGTTGTTCGCCGTCCGCCAGCAGCGTCTGCCACCCCGCAGGTAGTTGCAGCTCGATCCGGGGCGGCAGGGGAACGGAGGTCGAGATCGCCGGCAGTTCGGCTTTGACACCCGTCCGGACGTCGCCTCCGGACTCCGGGTCGGCGGTCAGGCGGGGCACGATGATCACCGCCGCGACGAGGGCGACCACAGCCGAGGCGACCAGGAGGCGCCGGCGGTCCGTCGGCCCGCGCTCCCCGCCGCCGGTCACGACGTAGTCCTCCGGCGCCGGTTGGGTCCGGTCGAACTCACGCATGGCCGCCTCCAGGCCCGAGCGAGGCGGTGGAGCACCGCCGGGCGCGAACAGTCGCCGATCGTACCGCTGACCGCTTGGCGAACGACGGCCGGCCCCTTCCCACGACGGGCTCAAGGAAATCGACGACTGTGCCGAGGACCACGCGCACCACCCGCCACCAGAACCACAAGAGGACGGAAGTCGCCGTCCCGGGCCCACCGGGACGAACCGGCCGCCGGGCCCCGGAAGGAACACCCATGTCGAGAACCCGCTCGCGGGTTGTAGCGGTCGGCGCCCTGGTGGCGGTCACGCTGCTCCTCGTCACCCCCGCGGCCACGGCCGACAGCGTCTCGGACGAGGCCCGCGTTCTCTCTCTCCTGAACCAGACCCGGGCCGCCGTGGGTGCTCCCGCCCTGGGTTTGAACACGACCCTGTCGAGCGTCGCCCGGACCTGGGCCGCGGCCATGGCCACCGCCGGCCGCATCTCCCACAACCCGTCTCTGTCCACCCAGGTCGTCGGTTGGAGCCGCCTGGGCGAGAACGTCGGCGTAGGACCGTCGGTCGACGCGGTGCACGAGGCCCTGCGCAACAGCCCGGGTCACTACGCCAACATGGTCGATTCCGCCTTCAACGCGGTGGGGATCGGTGTCGCCTACGCCGGCGGCTCGGTGTACGTCGTCCAGGACTTCGCCACGCTGGCCGTCCCCGCACCCCGGCCCCCCGCGCTCCCGACGGAGGTCACGCCCGCCGGCGGGACCCTGCGCACCTCGCCCACCCAGGCGTCGGCCCGCTACAGCGATCCCGATGGCACCTCCGGGTACGTGTATTTCGTGCTCGTCGACGCCGCCGGCGTCGCCGTCCGTCAGGGATGGAGCACCCCCGCGTGCTCCGGGTGCGTGGCCACCTTCGCCTTCGCCGCCGTTCCCGACGGGCTCTACGCCCTGTACGCGGCGGCGAACGACGGGGTCCTGGCATCGGGCTGGTCGGGGCCGCAGGTGTTCTGGGTCGACCGCACCGCGCCCGCCGCCCCCACGGCCGTGACGGCCACCCGCACCCAGGCCTCGGCGCGCTACACCGACCCCGATGGTGCCGTCGGCTACGTGTACTTCTGGGTCGTGGGACCGGGCGGGGCCGTGGTCAGGGAGGGATGGAGCGGCGCCACCTGCAACGGCTGCACGGCCACGTTCGTCGTGCCGATGCTCGGCCCAGGCGTGCACGTCGTGTACGCCGTCGCCTACGACGGGCTGGCGTCGCCCATCACCGGCCCGGTGTCGATCACGCTTTGAGGCCCGTCAGCGGAGGGGCGGCGGCGCCTCTACCAGGATGCCGCCCGTCCGGGTCAGCTCATGGAGCAGCGGCTGCCCGGCGGTCAACCACCACAGGGCGGCGATGACGAGCACGACGACGGCTGCGACCGCGTACCAGGGCCCGCCCGCCCGGGGATGGGGGACCCATCGGCGGTCGCCCCGCCGGCCGAGGAGGGGCAGGGCGTACAGCCGTCCGAGGGGCCCGAAGACGAAGCCCGCCCCCGACGTGGCCGCCACGCCGATCTGGCCGGTGGCCCAGGCCACGCCCACCGCCAGCTGCCCGACCGACACCACGCCGAGTGCCAACTGTCCGAACGCGACCACGCCCCGGGCCAACTGCCCGATGGCGACGACACCGGTGGCCAGGTTCCCGATGGCGAGGATGCCCGTGGCATTGGCACCGATGGCGATCACCCCGACTGGCTGCACCCCCACGGCCAGGACTCGCACGGCCGGGAGAATACGACGCGTGAGCACGGCGATTCCGACGCACGAAACGATCGGCGCATCGGAATCGTCGTGGATCCACCGTTTCCGACCTCGATCACGGCAGTTTCGGCGTAGAGATCGTTTCGTGCGGCGAAATTGTCGTGGGACCGGGCCATCCGACTCCAGGCTCCGGACGATCTTGCCGAGCATCGGCGTATGGCCGTTGTCGCGGCAACCGAGGCGGTGGGCTCCCGATGATCGCGGGCCTGGTCATCGCGTTCGTCATTTTTGGCCTCTTCGGCCTGTTCGGCCTGGGCGTGTGGCGCATGGTCGACCCCGCACAATGGGTGGAACGGGACACCGGTGAGCTGCCGCGGCGCCTCTCCCTCTGGGATCAGTTCCGGACCCTCGTCTGGTGGACGATGATTCTCGGCATCGTCATCATCGGGATTCCGGCCGTCGTCATCTACTTGGCCGATCCGGCCCAGAAGGATCGGGGCCAGGTAGCGCTCGTCGGCGTCATGCTGCTCGGGGTCCTCGCCGGCGCCATCCATGCCTGGACCGCCCGGTGCAAGACGACCGGCGAGCGCGTCCTCCTCTGCCACTGCCCCCGGCACTCGGGGGAGTAGGTCACCCGCCGGCGGCGGTCTCCTCCACGACCAGGTCGACCACGTCCTCCAGGCGGTGACGGCGTTGGAAAGCTCGGCGTTGGCGGACGGCGCCCGTCCCGCCGTCGACCACCTGCGCCACCAGGGCGCGCACCCGCTCCCAGTCCCCGAGATCGACCAGCGCGGGACGGACGAAGGCGAGGAGGCGGTCGACCATGTCCGCCGCCGGGCGCGACCGGCACCCCTCCAGGTCGACCAGCGGGCCCTCGAGACCGAAGCGCGCCGCCCGCCACATAGCCGCCCGGCGCACCTCAGCCCGAGGATCGGCCCACTCCTCGCCATCCACCATCTGCCGGTGGCACGCGACGACGATGCCCCGCACCAGGCCCGCGGTCATGACCGACTCGTCGACCAAGAGGTTGGCGTCGGCCACCCGGAACTCGATGGTGTCGAACTTGGCCGACGGGCGCACGTCCCAGTAGATGCGGGCCGGGTCGTCGATGGCGTCCACCGCCAGCAGGCTCTGGACGAGGTCGTCGTAGTCGGCCCGTGACCGGAACGTGCCGGGCGTGCCGGACATCGGCCAGCGTTGCCAGACTTCGGTCCGGAAGCTGGCGTAGCCGCTGTCGACGCCCTTCCAGAACGGGGAGTTGCCAGAGAGGGCGAGCAGGGTCGGCAGCCAGGTCCGGACCCGGTTGGCGACCTGGATGGCGACCTCGGGGTCGGCGATACCGATGTGGACGTGGCACCCGCACACGAGTTGCTCGTGGGTCACCATCCGGTACTCCCGCTCCAGGCGGAGATACGCCGGCTTCGGCGTCACCCGGCTCGACTCGGCGTCGAACCCGAGAGCATGGGTCCCACTCGAGGCGATGGCGCAGCCGATCTCGGCGGCCGCGGCCGACGCTGTCCGGCGCAGGCCGCCGACCTCGTCCGCCACTTCGTCGAGGGTGCGGCAGATTCCGGTGCCCGTCTCGATCTGGCACTGCTGCAGCTCGGGGCCGATCTCGCCCCCGCCCGCCGGCGCGGCCCCGGGCAGAACGTCGCCCGCCACCGGCCGCAGCTGCCGGGTCTCTACGTCGACGAGGAAGAACTCCTCCTCCACGCCGATGGTGAAGTCGTCGGCCATCCCGGCCGATGTTCCCCGGCGGCGGGAGCGGGAACCGCCGGCTGTCAGATGGCCGTCAGGCGGGCCGGGGCGAGTTGAAGCGAAGCATGGCCGCGGCCGCGCCCTCCCGGAAGATCAGCTCCACCGCCTCCACCGCCTCTTCCACGGCCACGTCCATCTCGATCCGCTGGCCCTTGCCCAGGCGGCGCAGGACGTAGTCGGCGCCGTCCTGGCGCCCGGGGGGCTTGCCGATCCCCATCCGCACCCGCAGGAAGGCTCCGGAGTGGAGGTGGTCGCGGATCGACTCCAGGCCGTTGTGCCCGGCCGTGCCCCCGCCCTCCTTCACCTTCACGCGGCCCGGCGGCAGGTCGAGCTCGTCGTGGACCACCACCAGCCGTCCGAGGTCGCCCTCCACACCGTAGCGGCGGACGAGGCGGCCCACCGACTCACCCGACAGGTTGACGTAGGTCTGGGGGAAGGCCAGGGCCATGAGGCGGCCGTCGATGCGGGCCTCGGCCACGAGCGCCCGCTCCTTGCTCTTGCGCAGGACCGTGCCGTGGCGCGACGCCAGGGCGGAGATGACCTCGGCCCCCAGGTTGTGCCGGGTGCCGTCGTACTCGGGGCCGGGGTTGCCCAGACCGACGACGAGGAGGTCGGCGGCCTCGCCCGTACGCGGCGGCGGCAGGGCCTATTCCTCGGTGGCGGTACCGGCGGACTCGCCCTCGGCGGCGTCGTCGTCGGCGGCTTCCTCCGCCTCTTCCTCGACGGCCATCCTGGTCGTCTGGCCGATCACGACCGGGTCCTCGCCGTCGACCTCGGTGGTGACGCCTTCGGGCAGGACGAGGTCGCTGACCCGGATGGCTTCGCCGATGACCAGATCGGTGATGTCGACCTCGATGGAGGAGGGGATGTCGGCCGGCTTGGCCTGGATGGTGAGCTGGAACATCTGCTGCTCCACCATGCCGTCGGCGTGCTCGACGCCCAGGGCCTCGCCCACCAGGTGGACGGGCACCTCGACGCTCACGATCTCGTCACGGCGGACGATCACGAAGTCGACGTGCGACACCGACCGCTTGATGGCGTCGCGTTGGAGCTGCCTGGCCATGGCCAGGTGACGGGTGCCGTCGACCTCGAGGGCGAAGAGGGCGTTGAGCCCGGCCTCGTGGGCCAGCGCCGCCCGCAGCGCCTTACGGTCGACGCTGATCGGCTGCGGGTCGATGCCGTGGCCGTAGAGGATCGCGGGGATCTTCCCCTCGGTCCGCAGGCGCCGCGACGCCGCGCTTCCAGTGGTACGACCAACTTCTGCAACCAGTGCGACCTCAGCCATAGGCGGTGAAGTCTACGTGGTCGCCGAAGGGTGCCCATTCGACGGTCGCCTCCGGGAGGGCGTCAGCCCGACCGGACCGACAGCCAGGCGCCGAAGGCGCCGATGCGGCTGTCGGAACAAACAAGACGCCCGCCGCAGGCGTCGAAGCCTCTGACTCGGGGGGGCGTGGGGGGGCGGAGCCCCCCTACGATTGGTTCTCGCCGCCGAAAATTTCCGACACGGACAGGTCCTCGAACACCGCGTCGAGGGCGTCGGCGATGATGCCGGCGACGGAGAGGACCTCGATCTTGTCGATGCGGCGGTCGTCGTCGAGGGGCAGGGTGTCGGTGATGACCACCTTGGTGAGCTGGGAGTTCTTCAGCCGGTCGAGGGCGGGGTCGGACAGCACGCCGTGGGTGGCGATGGCGTGGACCTCGACCGCCCCGTGGCTGATCAGCAGGTCGGCGGCGGCGCAGATGGTGCCGGCGGTGTCGATCATGTCGTCGACCAGGACGCACACCCGGCCGGCCACGTCGCCCACCACCTGCAGCGCCTGCACCTGGTTGGCCGCGCCCTTGATCCGGCGCTTGTGGACCATGGCCAGGTCCTCGGTGTGGACGTGCTGGGCGAAGCGCTCGGCCGTCTTCACCCGGCCTGCGTCCGGCGAGACGATGACCACGTCGTCGCCCAGGTTGCGGGTGACGTAGTCGGCCAGCACCGGCATGGCCGTGAGGTGGTCGACGGGGACGTCGAAGAAGCCCTGGATCTGGCCCGAGTGGAGGTCGACGCTCACCACCCGGTCGACGCCCGCGGTCATGAGCATGTTGGCCAGCAACTTGGCCGTGATCGGCTCCCGACCTGCGGCTTTGCGGTCCTGGCGGGAGTAGCCGTAGAAGGGGCAGACGGCGGTGATGCGCTTGGCCGAGGCCCGCTTGGCCGCGTCGATCATGATCAGCTGCTCCATGATCGAGTCGTTCACCGGGCCGCAGTGGGTCTGGATGATGAAGGCGTCGGAGCCCCGGATCGACTCGCCGAACCGGCAGTGGATCTCGCCGTTGGCGAACTGCGACAGGTTGGCCTCGCCCAGCTCGACGCCCAGGTGGGCGGCGATGTCGCGTGCGAGGCCGGGGTGGGAACGGCCGGCGAACAGCTGCAGCCGCTTCTTCGGGATCAGCTCCATGTGGCCCAGCGCTCGGTCAGACTCCGTCGTCATCGCCTCCCCGGGCAGTGTAGAAGGCGCCCGTGGAGGCTCCGGGAGGAATATGGGCGCCGGGCGAGAGCGAGGCGAAGGGCCCGACGACGCTGGAGGCCCCGATCTCGGCGTCGTGGGCGACCGTGTGCTCCACCGTGGCCCCCTCGCCGACGACGCAGTCGACCAGGCGGGTGGCCGGCCCGACCCGTGCGCCCCGGCCGACGACGGTGCGTCCCTGGAGGACGGTGCCGGGGAGAAGGGTGACGTCGGCCGCCAGGTGGACGGCCGAGTCGACGTAGGTGTTGTGGGGGTCGACCATGGTGACGCCGGCCCGCATCCACCGGGCGTTGATGCGCCGCCGGAGCTCGGCCTCGGCCTCGGCCAGCTGGGCCCGGTCGTTGACGCCCACCGCCTCCGACGGGTCGTCGGCCAGCACCGCCACCACCTTGTGGCCGGTGCCGTGGAGGACGGCCACCGCGTCGGACAGGTAGTACTCGCCCTTGGTGTTGTCAGGGCTGATCCGGCGGAGGGAGGGCGCCAGCAGGCCCCGGCGGAAGCAGTAGATCGACGTGGCCACCTCGGCGATGTCGCGCTCGGCCTCGGTGGCGTCGGCGTCCTCCACCACCCGGGCCACCCGCCCGTCCTTGCCCCGCACCACCCGGCCCATGCCGGAGGGGTCGTCGGGACGGGCGGTGAGCAGGGTGGCGGCGGCGTCGCTCTCCCGGTGCTCGGCCACCAGGTCGCCGAGGGTTGTGGGGCGGACGAGGGGTGTGTCTCCCGGCAGCACGACGATGTCGGCGTCGTCGAGGTCGGGATCGTCGGGGAAGGCGGTGAGGGCGACGGCCAGGGCGTCGGCCGTGCCCCGGGTGACCCGCTGCTCGACGAAGTCGATGAGGAGGTCGGGCGGGCCGTACTCCTGGAGGGTCTTGGTGATCGGCTCGGCCCCGTGGCCGACCACCACGACCGCCCGCTCGACGTAGAGCTCGGACAGGGCGTCGAGGACGTGGAGGAGCATCGGCCGCCCGCACAACGGGTGGAGCGGCTTGGGCAGCGCCGACCGCATCCGGGTGCCGTGGCCCGCGGCCATGACCACCGCACACAACGGACGCACCTTCATGCCCCAAGTTCTACCCCGAATGCAACCCGCCCAGGGGCCAGTTCACCGGTCTGCTCGGGGGGGAGGAATCGGACCCCCATTCGCGGGACCAAAACCCGCTGTCTTACCGTTAGACGACCCCCGATCGCTGCACCTCCACGGTATCGCCGCCCACTATCCGTACAGCGCCCTCGGCGATGCCCTCGAACCAACCGGCGATTCGCAGGTTGAGCTCGGCGCTTCGCCGCACGTAAATCGCCAGGCAACCGTGGTAGTCGTCCTCAGTGTTCTTGCGCACGGTTCTCGGGTTGTGGCGCTTGAGCGTCGTCGTGACCTTGTCGGCCGACACACCCACTACCTCGGACCAGAATCCGACGGAGCCGGCCACATCCCCCGACTCGTGGATGTAGAGACGGAACACCAGCCGATCGACGGACACGTCGACCAGACGCAGCCACGCCAGAAAGACCCTGATCAACGCCGGATCAGAGTTCATGAACTTGACACCCTCCCCCATGCGCCACGGCTTGTTCTTCGCTCCCTCCGCCCAATACGCGACCACGCCGGCCACGAACAACTCGCTCTCGGCAAGCGTCCCTACCTGCGCCCGGGCCGCCGCCTGCATCTCGACTCGCCGACGGGTGCGGAGCGCCCGGTTGGCGTCCGCTCGTGAGACCGAGAGGCCGACGGCGCGTCGCACCATCGCGTCGCGTTGCTCGTCGGACAGAGGGACGTCGCGCAGCCAGAGCGACAGAGTGCTCTTGGATACGGAGAGCTCGTCGCGGATCTCGCGGTAGGAGAGGCCCGCTCGGCGCATGACGATTGCTTGTTGGCGGACGTCGTCCTTGGCCGTAGGACGCTTGGTCCAGTCGGGCGGCGGCACGCCCTTCAACCAAACGTGCAGGCGTCCTCCGCCGCTGCGGAGGCCCAGCGCGGCCGCGATCTGCGACATCGACTTGCCCGCCTCACGAAGCGCGATCGCCTGTTCCCGCCGGCTTTCCATGTCTCGAACACTAGTTCGAGGGTGGGACAATTACCCAGGTCGGTGGGTTGTCCGTTAGCCTGACGGCGCTCATGGGATCGCTGATCAAGAAGCGCCGCAAGCGCATGCGGAAGAAGAAGCACAAGAAGATGTTGAAGGCCACGCGCTGGCAGCGCCGCGCGGGCAAGTAGCGAACCCTTAGAGCCTCTTCTCACGCCTCGGCGGCGACGGCGGCCGCCAATCGGCCCCAGGCGGACACGTCGAGCTCCTCGGGGCGGGCCTCGGGGTCGACGTCGGCGGCGACGAAGGCTTCGGCCGTCACCAGGCCCGACAACGACCGCCGCAGCATCTTGCGGCGTTGGCCGAACGCCGTCCCCACCAGCGCAAACAGGGCCTCGGGCTCGACGTCGGGACCGACCGCGGGGGCGTCCCGGCGCTCGATGCGAACTAGGGCCGACTCGACGTTGGGGACGGGCACGAACACGCTCGCCGGCACCACCCCGGCCACCGAGGCCGTCGCCCAGTAGGCCACCTTCACCGACACCGCGCCGTAGGCCTCGTCGCCGGGAGCGGCGGCGAGCCGCTCGGCCACCTCCCGCTGCACCATCACCAGCATCCGGGTGATGGCCGGGACCCGGTCGAGCAGGTCGGCCACCAGCGGCGTGGCCACGTTGTAGGGCAGGTTCGCCACCAGCACCCATGGGCCCTCGCCCAGCAGGGCGTCCCAGTCGAGGCGCATGGCGTCGGCCTCGACCACGGTGACCCCCGCCGGCTCCACCAGCGACCGCAGAACCGGCACCAGGCCCCGGTCGACCTCCACCGCCGTCACCGTGGCGCCGGTCTCGGCCAGGGCCAGGGTGAGCGACCCCAGGCCGGCACCGATCTCGATGACCCGGTCCCCCGGCCCCACGCCCGCCAGCCGGGCGATGCGGCGGACCGTATTGGGATCGGCGACGAAGTTCTGGCCCCGGGCCCGGCTGGGCCGCAGGCCGTTCTCGTCGAGCAACCGTCGAATCTCGGGGCGGGACAACGTCACGCCCAGAACTATCCCTTGCCGAGGACCCCTACCACTCGATGGTCACGTCGATCAGGCCGGCCTCCGGCGCCGCCAGCTTGGCGAAGGTGTCCATCGACAGGTCGATCAGGCGGCCGGTGGCGACCGTGGGGCCCCGGTCGTTGACCTTGCAGAAGGCGACGGCCCCGTTCTTCACCCGGGTGACCTTCACCATGGTGCCGAAGGGCAGGGTGCGGTGGGCGCAGGTGTTGTCGGGCGCGTTGAACCAGGAGGCGACGCCCGCGTCGTTGTGGCCGTAGAGCTTCGCCGTTGACGCGACGGTGGCCGGCGGGGCCGGCGGGGTGGTCGTGGTGGCCGCACCCGGCGCCGGAGGCGGCGGGGCGGCCGAGAGGGTGATCGAGACCACGGACGTGGTCGTGGCCGGCGCCGCGGTGGTGACGGGCGCGGCGGCGACGGTGGTGACGCTGGACACGGGAATCGTCACCCGGGCCGTGGTGGTGGGCGGGGAGGAAACCACGGTCGTGGGCGTCGACGGGGCCTTGGCCGGAACCGACGTCTGGGACGCGGCCTCCCGGGCCTGGGCGTCGAGGGCGATCGACCGGGACCTGGCGGTGGTCGTCGTGACGCCGGCGGTCCTGACCGTGGTGGGGGTCACGGAGGCGGCCAGCTCGGTTGCGGGCGCGGCCACCACGGCCACCGGGTCGGCCGGAGCCGGCTGCGGGGCGTTGCGGATGTACACGATGCCCACGATGATCATGACCCCGCACAGCGCAAACATCTGCGCAGGCGGAACCAGACCCCCGTCCGGCGTTGTCTTCAGTTCCCCACCCCAGTCCTCTGCGCTCGCCCGGTCAGATAGCTGCGTCGGAAGGTGCGCGCGGCGACCCCGGGACCCTACGGGGTGAGTTTTTGCGGTCGCAAGCTCACTCTGAGCGAGGTTCCCCAAACACGTCCCGAGCGTTTGCCCAGGTTGCCCGCTCGATGTCCACAACCGGCACACCCCGGGCCGCGGCCACGGCCGCGCCCACCAGGGGCACGAACGCGGGCTGGTTGGGCGTCCCCCGGTGGGGAACGGGCGTCAAATAGGGCGAATCGGTCTCCACCAGCAGGCGGTCGAGGGGAGCCAGGGCGGCCGCGGCCCGCAGGTCGCCGGCCGTCTTGAACGTGACGATCCCGCTGAACGAGAGCCAGGCTCCCAGGTCGAGGGCGCGGCGGGCTTCGACCGGCCCTCCCGAGAAGCAGTGGAACACGGTCGGCACCGCCGGGCCGGCGGCCAGGATGTCGAACGTCTCGTCCCACGCTTCCCGGGTGTGGACCACCAGGGCCAGGCCCTTTTCGGCGGCCAGGTCGATCTGGGCGGCGAACATCTCCCGCTGGACGGGTCGGGGCGAGTGGTCGTAGTGATAGTCGAGGCCGCACTCGCCCACCGCGACCACTTCCGGGGCGTCGAGCAAGGGGATGATGCCATCCACCTGCTGTTTCGCGTCATGCGGGTGCAAACCGACGGTTGCACGAACGTGGTCGGGACGGCTCCTGGCGATGGCGATGGCGGCCGCCGACTGCTCCGCGTCGGTACCGATGCAGATCATGGAGCCGACCCCGGCGGCGAGCGCCCGGTCGATCGCGTCGGCGGGCACACCCTCGTACTGCAGGTGGCAGTGGCTGTCGCACCACATGGCCGCGCCCGGCCCCTACTTGCGGCGGGGGAAGAGCGGCGGGCCCTTCTCCACCGCCAGCCCGCCCGGGTACCCGCCCCACGCCGCGGCCTCGGGTAGACGCTGGTCGGCGGGCGAGCCGGGCAGGCCCAGCCGCCGCCAGATCTCGGCCGCGGCAGTAGGGATGGCGGGCGACGCCAGCACGGTGACGATGCGCAGCGCCTCCAGGGCGTCGCCCAGCACCGCGTCGACCTCCGGGCCCGGTTCCGCCTTCCAGGGCTCGGCCACCTCCAAGTGGGCGTTGGTCTCCCGGATGAGGCGCCAGGTGGCGTCGAGCGCCTCCGCCGGGTTCAGCCGGTCCCACGCCGCGGCCACGTCCTTGTAGGTGGTGGCCGCAGCCGGGGCCAGGTGGCTGTCGGGGCGGGGGGCGGGGCCGATTCCGCCGCACTTGCTGCCCACCACCGTGGCCACCCGCGACAGGAGGTTGCCCAGGTTGTTGGCCAGGTCGGAGTTGTAGCGGGCGACCAGGCCCTCGCCGGAGAAGTCGCCGTCGGGGCCGAAGGGGACCTCCCGCAGCAGGTGGTAGCGCACGGGGTCGACGCCGTACTCCTCGACCATCTCGCCCGGCGTGATCTGGTTGAGCTTGGACTTGGAGATCTTCTCGCCGCTCAGCAGCAGAAAGCCGTGGGCGGCCACCTGCCGGGGCGGTTCCAACCCCGCCGCCATCAGCATCGCCGGCCAGTACACGGCGTGGAACCGGATGATGTCCTTGCCGATGAGGTGGACGTCGACCGGCCACCAGTACTCGAACTCGGACGGGTCATCCCCGCCGTAACCGGCGGCGGTGATGTAGTTGGGGAGGGCGTCGAACCACACCCAGGCCACCGCGTCGGCGTCCCACGGGAGCGGCACGCCCCACCGGAAGGCGCTGCGGCTGATGGAGATGTCGCGCAGGCCACCGCGGATGAACGAGAGGACCTCGTTGCGGCGGCTGGCGGGGATGATCGCCTCCGGGTGCTCGTCGTACCAGTCGAGCAGCCGCTGCTGGTAGCGGGAGAGCCGGAAGAACCAGTTGTCCTCCTTGACCCGCTCCACCGGCCGGCCGTGGACGGGGCAGTTCCCGTCGACCAGGTCGTCCTCGTTGTAATAGGCCTCGCAGCTGACGCAGTACAGGCCCTCGTAGGTGTCGCGCTCGATGTCGCCCTTGTCGAAGACGGCCTGGAGGAACTTCTGCACCGCGACCGTGTGGCGGGGCTCGGTGGTGCGGATGAAGTCGTCGTAGGCCACGTTGAGCAGGTCGGCGGCAGCGCGGAAGCGGGCGCTGTTGGTGTCGGCGAGGGTCTGGGGGTCGAGGCCCTGGGCGTCGGCCGCCTGCTTGTTCTTCAGCCCGTACTCGTCGGTGCCGGTGACGAACCGCACGTCGTCCCCCAGCAGCCGGTGCCACCGGGTGACGGCGTCGCCGATGACGACCTCGTAGGAGTGGCCGATGTGGGGCGCGTCGTTGACGTAGCTGATCGCGGTCGTGAGGTAGAAGCGCTTGGCCACGAACTCAATCTACCGACCGGGTCCTGGTACCCCCACCGGATTCGGCAGGGGTACCAGGACCGGTCACGGAAGCGTCACCGGCGACCGACGAACTCGTACACGTAGTGGCTGCTCTGCTTCACCTCCCACTTGTCGAGCAGGTGGAATGTCCGCTTCCAGATCCAGATCCTCTTCGTCTTCTTGAAGAGCTTGAACTTGATGACCTTCCCGCGGACGATCTCGTGCGACTTGTTGAACGAGGGATGCACCAGGTACGTCCCGTCTGCCGCCTTGACGTAGACGGCCGAGTTGGTGACCGCGTTCACTTCCTCGCGGTTCGGGCCGAGGTTCTGGAAGTACTCGCGAAGGGTGCTCGCGGGAGCGCCCACTGAGCTCGGCCACGGGTTGGCGGCGTTGGAACCTCCGTCGTAGGAGTGGTCGATCGAACCCTGGAGGAACGAGTAGAAGTTGTGGTAGCGAGCCCGAGCATCCCAGGGTGAAGCGGGGTAGGGGTTCTCGACCGGCATCACCATGCCCGTCGGTGACAGGTACGGCGTGCAGGCGGCGGCGAGGTACTTGGCGCCGGGGGTGGCCCCGCCCATGAGGTTCTTGTGGCTGAGGAAGTTCTTCGCCGCCCGGAGGAGCATGCCTTGGCTCTTCGACATCTCGAAGGCCTTGACCAGGCTGGTAACGCTGGATCCACTGGGGGCGAGTGCGCCCGGAGACACAGGATTCGGATTACCACAGGCCGAGTTCATCGTGGCGACGCCGTCGTCGAGGCCGGGCAGGATGAACTTGGTGAGCGGGAAATAGTCGCCCGTTGGGTGTCCGCCCGCGACCGTGAGCGTCGGCACCGGGGACAGGTTGACGATCGGCCCCCACACGCCCTGGGCCACTGCGGGAATGAGGTCGACGAGGATGCTGTGGCCAATGAAGCTCGTGTCCCCGAGACAGGCGTTCGGCAGGCCGAGCAAGCTGTCGAGCACGGGGCAGATCACCATTCCGCCCGGGTTGGGCGCCATGGCCACGGCCACCCCGAGGGTTCCAAGGCGGCTGCCGGAGACCGCCCCTTCGAAGGCCACGTGGGCTCGGATGTGGTTGGCGATCACGACGCCGGCCGGCCCGAAAGCGCCGCTCTTTCCCAGCGACAGCGCAGTTGCCGTGAGCAGGTCGCCGGTGGAATGGCTGATGACGATGCAGCCGTTCGAGCAGAACGGTCGAATCTGGTTTGTCGGATAGGTCGGCGGGGTGACGACGTTCGTGTTGCTCGACATCGCCTCCGCGACCTGGGTCAGAAATGCGTGCTGGCCGAACGGGAGCTGCTGATTGCTCGACCAGGCCACGGTCAGGTAGCGGTTCGACTTCGGGTTGTAGCGGGGCAACGAGTCCGACGCCGTCCATTGCCAGCCCGCGTTTGGGTTCGACGGGTTCTGGGGATCGAACAGGTTCTCGTGAATGTGGTCACGCCAGTAGTTGTCGGCGTACTGCCTGAAGTACCCGCCTGGGTTCAGAAACTCGGACGCGTCCTGGGGCCAGAGCTTGCGCGCCGGTGCGTAGTTGACAAGCCACTTCTTGAGATGGTCCGTCGCCAAGCCGTGGACATAGATGATGTCTCGCCCTTCGAACGGCTGCCCCGACCGCAGGAAGCGGCCGCTGTCGCAGGGATACTCCTTGCGGGGGCCAGGCTTCCCCGGCTTGTCTGCCTTGTCCAGGATGTAGCACTTCCCGGAGGTCATATCCGGAAGCGGGCTGGGGATGTCGATCCCGAGCTTCTGGTTGCCGACGATGTCGGGGACCGTATTGTGCTCGAACTCTTCCAGTTCCTTTTCGGCATCGAGCTCCTGTTGCGTCGGGGGCTCGTCCGGCGGCAGGGTCCCGCCGATGGAAGGTTCGCACGGAAGGGGGTAGAACGAGTCGGTTCCCCCACTCGCTCCGGGATAGAGGTCGGAGACGAGGCCACGATCCTCGTCGACATCCTCCGGCCCGCCGACGTCGCTTGCGCCCGGCGGCAGCACCGGTCGATCCCCCTTCATCTCGGCCGCTTCGTCACACGCGGGCGGCTTGTCGCCCTTGTGTGCGGGCGCACCCTCCGCCGGCACCGATGTCAGGAACAGACATCCCGCCAGCACGGCGCGCGTCATCCACTTGGTACTCGATCTCATTTCGTTCTCCGCCCTTCCGCCCGTGGATCTCGTCGGTTCGACGAGCCGCCTGCCGCCGTCGGCGAGCGCTCAACTATCCACGGTGGACTAGAGGCGGCACCGCCGCCCCTGATACAAGCGTCGAGTCGCTAGCCCGACTGACTTCCGGACGGGACCAGGCGGTTCACCGCCGCCACCAGCCGCTGCCGGAAGTCGGCGTCGTTCTCCAGGAAGAAGGAGCGGGCCCGGCGGCCCAACCTGGCCAGCTCGGCCGGGTCGCGTTCGAGCGTGGCTCGGACGGCCGCGGCCAGGGCGTCGGGGTCGACCTGGTAGGCGGTGCCGAGCCGTTGCTGGGCGCTCGACCGGTAGGCGCAGAGGATGCCCCGGTCGGGACGGAGGATCTCGTTCATCGGCGGCGCGTCGGTCGTGACCACCACCGCGCCGACGCTCAGGCCCTCGACGATGTGGTGACCCCACCCCTCCGCCTCGGACGGGCAGACGTGCACCGCCGCCCGGTTCTGGAGGACCTGCAACCACCCGTCGGGCAGGTACTCGTCGAGCAGGGTGACGTGGCGCGGCATCCGTCGCCGGGAGAGGCGGGGGCGGGTGCGGACGATGGTCAGGCGCGGGAAGTCCCGGTTGGCGGCCCACACGTCGACCAGGGTGTTGGTGCCCTTCTGGTGGCTCTTGCCGGCGACGTGGAGGAAGGAGCGAGGGTCGCGTCCGACGGCGGGGAGCCACCGGTCGCGGCTGGTGAACCGGGTGAACTCGACCTGGCAGCCGAGGGCTTCGAAGGCGGCAACCGCGTCGTGGGTCTTGGCGAACACGACGTCGACGCCGTCGAGAAGGCCTACGAACTCGTCGAGGAACCACTCCGGGTTGGGGATGAGGGCGGTGGGCGCGCCCACGCCCAGCCAGTGCTCGACGAGCACTTCCATGAGGATGACGAGGTCGAACCGGGCCTGCGCCGGGGGCGGCTCGTCGGTGACGTGGCGACGGACGTCGTGTCCGGCGTCGCCCAGGACCCGGGCAACGAGGTCGGCGCTCGTCCCCAGCCCGTGTCGGCTAGGCGGGGCGACCAGGCCGATCGTCGCCATCGCCCATAGCCTGGTTGACGGCGAGGGTCGCCTCGATCAGCCGTTGTTCCCACCCCTGGTCGCGGCCGGCCCGCGCCATGCTCTCGACGTCCTGCGGGAGACAGGGGCCCCGGAACGGCGTGCCGCCGACCGTGCCGTAGGCGGGGTTCCACATCCCCTCGGCGGTGACGGCGATGCTCTGGTTCACGACCGTGCTGTCGGCGCCGAGCCGCTGGGCCAGGGCGTGGAGCTCGTTGAAGTAGCTGATCTTGAGTGCGTTGAAGCAGTTGCTGCCCATCTTGATCAGCTCCGCCTCCAGGGGCGTGCAACGGACGAGCGGGGCGCCGAAGGGCTGGTAGAGGGCGGCGATGGCGTCGCCCGACTGGTCGTCGGCGGCGCCCACGACCGTCGCCCACGGCCGCTCGAAGTCCTGGGCCGCGGTCGCGGCCCGGAGGAACTCGGGGTTCACCACCAGCCCGAAGTCGACACCAAGCTCGCCGCTCGCAGCCCGCTCGAGGCAGGGCCCGAGCAGCTCCCCGGTGGTACCGGGGGTGAGCGTGCTGCGGATCGCCACCGTCACTCGGTGGGACGAGCCCCGCAGGCCGGCGCCCACGACGTCGACCGCGTCGAGGACGCCGGCGAACGGGGACGTCCCGTCGTCGGCGGCGCGGGTGGAGACGCAGACGAACACCACGCCGACATCCGCCCACGCCACGTCCGCGGGCGCCGTCGCCCGATGCCCCGCCGCCCGCAGCGCGCCGAGGGGGCGGTCGTCGACATCGGCGAAGGCGACCGGGTGACCTCTCGCCGCCAACCCGAGGCCCGTCGCCCGACCCACGGTGCCGGCACCCACGACGAGCAGTTCGGGCATCGGCCCAGTATGTCGGCTCAGTATGTCGGCCCCGCGGCTGGCCCGGTCTCAGGAAAGTTTGAGGGCGGCGTCGTAGACCTGGCGCTTGGGGACGGCGAGCTCGGCCGCGACCTCGGCCACCGCGTCCCGTTTGGGCATGCCCGACGCCAGGCGGACCCGCAGCGCGTCATCGACGTCGGCCTCGGTGGCCGGCTCTCGGTCGGGCGCACCGTCGATGACCAGGACGAACTCGCCGAGGGGCTCGGTCTCGGCCAGGTGCCCGACGGCCTCCGCCAGCGTGCCCCGCCACACGTCCTCGAACTTCTTGGTCAGCTCCCGGGCGATCGCCACCCGCCGCTCTCCTCCCACCGCCTCGGCCAGGTCGGCCACCGTCGCCTGCACCCGCCGGGGCGACTCGAACAGCACTGACGTCCGCCGCTCGGTGGCCAGCTCGGCCAGCCGCCGGCTGCGGTCGCGGCCCTTCCGGGGCAGGAAGCCCTCGAAGCACCACCGGCCGGTGGGCAGGCCGCTCACCACCAGGGCCGCGACCGCGGCCGAGGGCCCCGGCACCACGTCGACCCGGTGACCGGCCGCCACCGCCGCCGCCACCAACCGCTCGCCGGGGTCGGAGATGCCGGGCATCCCCGCGTCGGTCACCACCGCCACCTGCTCGCCCGCGGCCAGGCGGGCCAGCACGCCGCCGACCTGGGCCGCCTCGTTGTGGTCGTGCACCGCGATCAGCCGGCCCCGGGCGGGAACCCCGGCCGCGGTCAGCAGCTGGCGGGTGCGGCGGGTGTCCTCACAGGCGATGACGTCGGCCGTGCGCAACACCTCCACCGCCCGGGGGGAGAGGTCGCCGAGGTTGCCGATCGGGGTCCCCACCAGGACGAGGACCCCGCCGTCGGTCACTCCTCGACCTCACGCACCTCCAACTGGTCGCCCGGCCGTAGCCGCCAGCGGTCGAAGGACCCCGACTCGGCCTCGATCACACACCCTGACCGTAGCGACGGCCGCGTCACCCGACCCGGCGGCAGACATAATGTCCGCCTGACGATAAGTTCCCGATCGCAAAAGGCCACGTCAATGGCGAATTGCATCCCCATCGAGTGCACCGAGCGGGCCGGGCGCAGCAAGAGCGCCCCCGCCAGCCCCGGCCGCCCCAGCAGTCCCCGTGAACGCTCGCCGAACGTCGACGCCACCTCCAGGGCGGCCAGAACCTCCCCATCGCGCAGCAACCAGCCGGTGGTAGCCATCGTCGTTATCGGGGGAGCTCACACATTGAAACGGATCTCGAGCGTGTCCCCGTCGGCGACCTCGTAGTCCTTGCCTTCGACCCGGAGCCGGCCGACTTCCTTGGCCTTGTTCCACGAACCGAGCTCGAGCAACTCGTCCCACCGGATGACCTCGGCCCGGATGAAGCCCCGCTGCAGGTCGGAGTGGATGACGCCCGCGCACTCGGGGGCCTTGGCCCCGGCCCGGAACGTCCACGCCCGCGACTCCTTGTCGCCGGTGGTGAGGAAGGTGCGCCGGCCGAGCAGGTGATAGGCGGCCCGGATGACACGGGGCAGGGCCCCTTCACCCAGACCCAGGGCGTCGAGCATCTCGGCCCGGTCGGCGGGGTCGAGGCGGGCCGACTCCGCCTCCAACTGCACGCTCACGCCCAGCACCTCGGCCGCGTCGCCCAGCTCCTCGGCCACCGGCTTCACCAGCCGGTCGGCGTCCTCCAGCTGGTCCTCGCCCAGGTTGACCACCGCCAGCATGGGCTTGTCGGTGAGGAGGAACGTCGAGCGCAGGCCGGCCCGCACGTCGTCGGACAGGCCCGACCGGTACAGCGGCGTGCCCCCGCTCAGCACCTCGAGGGCCGCCTCCATGGCCGCCACCTCGGGCGCCAACGACTTGTCGGCCCGGGCCATCTTCTGGCGCTTGGGCAGCTGCGACTCGATGGAGTCGACATCGGCCAGCACCAGCTCCAGCTCCAGCGTGTGGAGGTCGTCCAACGGATCCGTGCCGCCGACCACGTTGTCGTCCTCGAACGCCCGCAGCACGAGCACGACCGCGTCGACCTCGCGGATGCCGGCCAGGAAGCGGTTGCCCAGGCCTTCGCCGGTGGACGCCCCCGCTACCAGCCCGGCGATGTCCACCAGCTCCAGCGTGGCCGGCACCACCTTCTTGGACTTGCTCATCTCGGCCAGGGCGGTGAGCCGGGGATCGGGCACCTGCGCCACCCCGACGGTGCTCTCGGTGGTGGAGAAGGGATGGGCCGCCACCGGTGCCGACCCGCCCGTCACCGCGTTGAACAGCGACGACTTGCCGGCGTTGGGCAGGCCCACGAGACCCAGGCGTTCCATTGCTTGCAATGTAGAAGACCCAGCGGCCAACCCCGCCGTCTCGGGGAGGCCTCGTGCCCACCGGCTACCCTTGGCCCTGATGTCGAAGAAGACGAACAAGCGCAAGATCCGCTGCCGGCGCAAGAAGGCCAACCACGGCAAGAGGCCCAACGCCGGTCGATAGTGCCGAGCTGACTCTTTCCCCGCCCGTACCGCCGGCCCCGCCGGCGCCCGTACGAGATGTCGTCGAGGTGCTTCACGGCACCGAGGTCCACGACCCCTACCGGTGGCTGGAGGACGGCGACAGCGAGGAGACCGCCGCCTGGGTGGCGGCCCAGAACGCCCGATCCCGGGCGGTACTCGACGCGCTCCCCCAGCGGGGTCCGCTCCACCAGCGCCTGCTGGAACTGCTCCAGATCGGCGTCGTCGGGTCGCCGGCGGTGGCGGGCGACCGGGTGTTCCACCTCCAGCGGGAGGGCGACGCCGACCAGGCCGTGCTCGTGCTGCGCAGCGCGGTCGACCCCGACGCCCCCGCCCGGCTGGTCGTCGACCCCCACAGCCTGGCCGCAGACCACGCCGCCTCCATCGACTGGTTCTCACCGTCCCCCGACGGCCGCCTCCTCGCCTACGGGGTGTCCGAGGGCGGCAGCGAGCACGGCACCCTGCGCATCGTCGACGTCGACCGCGGCACGCTCCTGCCCGACGCCATCCCCCACGTCCGCCACCCGTCGTTGGCCTGGCTGCCCGACGGCTCCGCCTTCGCCTACGACCGCCTCCCCGACCCGGCCACCGTCCCCGAGGGCGAGGAGGGCTACTGGGACACGGTGTGGTGGCACCGGCTGGGCGACGACCCCGCCGCCGACGAGCCCCTCCTCGTCGACGGCCTCGACAAGACGGCCCTGCCCATGGCGGTCATCTCCGACGACGGCCGGTGGCTGGCCCTGCACGTCCACCTGATGCCGACCCGCACCGACGTCATCCTCCTCGACCGGGAGACGGGGGAGCGGACGGTGATGGTCGAGGGCGAGGAGGCGTCGACATGGGTGCAGATCGTCGGCGGCCGCATCTACGCCGTCACCAACCTGGGCTCGCCCCGGGGCCGGGTGATACGGGCCGACCTCCACCGGCCCCAGGCCGAGCACTGGGAGACGATCGTCCCCGAGTCGGCCGGGGCCACCGGCGCGGTGATCGAGGGGATCGTCATCACCGGTGGGTCGCTGCTGGTGACGTCGACCGAGCACGCCGTCTCCCACCTGCGCCAGTACGGCCTCGACGGCACCCCGCGGGGCCAGGTCGGCCTGCCCGAGCTGGGCTCGGTCACCGGCCTCGACGCCGACCCCACCCCCGCGGCCGGCGGCGGCCACGACGAACAGGCCTTCCTCACCTTCACCTCGTTCGCCCGTCCCCCCGGCTTGTGGCGGTGGACGCCCGAGCTGGGCCTGCACCCGTGGGCGCTGCTCGACTCACCCCTCGAGCCGGGTGCGTTCGTGGCCGAGCAGGTCTTCTACCCGTCGACCGACGGCACCGACGTGCCCCTGTTCCTCGTGCGGGCGGCCGCCACCGAGCTCGGGCCCGACACCCCCACCCTCCTCTCCGCCTACGGCGGATTCGCCATCGCGTCCTCCCCCGGCTTCGCCCCCGGCCTGGTCGCGTTCTGCGAGGCGGGCGGCGTGTACGCCATCGCCGGCATCCGGGGCGGCGGCGAGTACGGCGAGGACTGGCACCGGGCCGGCATGCGGGCCAACAAGCAGCAGGTGTTCGACGACTTCCACGCCGCCGCCGACTGGCTGGTGGCCGAGGGCCGGACCTCACGGGACCGCCTCGCCATCCGGGGCGGGTCCAACGGGGGACTGCTGGTGGGGGCCGCCGTCGCCCAGCGCCCCGACCTGTGCCGGGCCGTCATCTGCGCCGTCCCCCTGCTCGACATGCTCCGCTACCACCGCTTCCTCATCGGGGCCCTGTGGGTGCCCGAGTACGGCGACCCGGCCGACGCCGACGACTTCGCCGTCCTCCACGCCTACTCGCCCTACCACCACGTGGAGACGGGGACGGCCTACCCGGCCACCATCATCACCACCGCCGAGTCCGACTCCCGGGTCGACCCCATGCACGCCCGCAAGTTCGCGGCCGCGCTCCAGGCGGCGACGTCGACGCCGGCAGACCTGCCCGTCCTCCTGCGCATCGAGACCCGGGCCGGCCACGGCGTGGGCAAGCCGGCGTGGAAGCAGGCCGACGAGGGCGCCGACCTGTGGTCGTTCGTCTTCTGGCAGCTAGGGATGGCCGCCGACGGGTAGGACGCAGCCATGGATCAAGACCTGGACGACGACGACGCCACCCCGCCCGACGGCCACGAGGGCCTGATCGACCGCCTGCGGGGGACGGGCGTCGGCGTGGAGGACCCCAACATCGTCGGCGACGTGGGCCCGGTCGACATCCCGCCGGGCCCCGATCCCGACACCGACGGGCTATTCGCGACCGAGCCCGACTGAACCACCCGTACACTCGCCAGCCACACCGCATGGATTGGACTGGCGACACCCACCGCGTCGAAGGCGTCGTTGAGCGCGACTTCGTGGTCGAGGCCGGCGGCCGCCGGGTGCCAGGGGTGTTGTGGACGCCGCCCGACGCCGGGGGCGCCCGTCCTCTCGTCCTCATCGGCCACGGCGCCACCGCCCACAAGCGCATCGGCTATGTGACCACCCTCGCCCGCGAGCTCGTCCGGGCCCACGGGTTCGCGGCCGTCGCCATCGACGGGGCCGGCCACGGCGGGCGGCGGCCGAACCCGGACGACGACGAGATGACGGTCTTCAGCGACTTCCTCACCGAGTGGTCGCGGGAGGCGTCCACCGACGACGCGGTGGCCGACTGGCGGGCGACCATCGACTCCATCCGGGCCCTGCCCGACGTGGGCGACGGGCCCCTCGGCTACTGGGGCCTGTCGATGGGCACCATCTACGGCGTGCCCCTGGCCGTGGCCGAGCCCCGCATCCAGGTGGCCGTGTTCGGGCTCATGGGACTGGTGGGGCCGACCCGCTTCCGCATGGCGGAGGACGCCCCCGCCCTCGCCTGCCCGGTGCTGTTCATCCAGCAGTGGGACGACACCCTCATCCCCCGGAACTCGATCTTCGAGCTGTTCGACGCCATCGGGTCCCGCGACAAGCGGCTGCACGCCTCGCCCGGCGACCACGCGGCGGTGCCGGCGGAGGAGTTCGTGTTCTCCGCCCGCTTCCTCGCCCGCCACCTCGCCCCCGGCCCTGACGACCTCAGCTGACGGGCGATCTCAGCTGACGGGCGTGACCCCCAGCTCCCGGGCCAGGAAGAAGAAGGTGCGGGCGAAGGGGGAGTCGGCGGTGCGCTTCTCCACGTCGTCGAAGTCGATCTGCTCCCGTAGCTCGCGGGCGGTACGGAGGACGCCCTCGTAGTCGAGGGTGTGCTCGCCGAGGGCCGACAGCTTGGTGACGAGGAGGTCGTCGGCGGTGATGACCGGCATCGTCATCGCCTCCACCCGCATGACGTCGGCCCGCCCGAGCAGCTCCTCCGAGCCGGACACGCCCGACGGGCCGTAGATGAGGTCGACGAGGACGTCGCCGTCCCACGCCTTGACCAGCCACCCCTCGGGCGGGCGGCCAGTGCGCATGCCCGCCGCCTCCAGGGCCGTGAGGGCCCGGTCGGCGTCGGACTCGACGATCATGAAGTCGACGTCGTGGTCGCTGGCGCTGCCGCCCCTCGCCCAGGCCGCGAACCCACCGCCCACCGCGAACGGGATGTCGGCGTCGCGCAGGGCTGCCGCCGCCTTCTTCAGGCTGGGCAGCATGGCTACCTCGTTGACGTCACCCTCGTCGACCATGCGACGATCGCTACCCATCCGCTGGTGGCGTGAAGCCGCGGCACCCGGCCGGGCACCGGGACTCCACGTGGGCCGGGAACACCCTCACCACCAGCCGCCGCCCGCACGTCGGACAGAATCGGGGCGGGTCGAGGGGCGCCAGGCAGGCGCCATCACACTCCGACCGACTCCGCCCACAGCCGGGGCAGTACGTCACCCGCCGGGCGCCGGCCTCACGGCCACGGGCATGCGGAGGTCGGCCAGGAGTTGG
This sequence comes from Actinomycetota bacterium, assembly GCA_034669165.1. Classification (GTDB taxonomy): domain Bacteria; phylum Actinomycetota; class Acidimicrobiia; order Acidimicrobiales; family AC-14; genus JAXDMK01. The sequence goes on along the minus strand of JAXDOC010000022.1, from coordinate 172,416 downwards.
AGGTCCTGCTCCGGGGGGCGGCCGAGCGTCGTGAGGTAGTTGCCGACGATGAGGGCGTTGATCCCGGCGGTCAATCCGAGGGCCTGCAGCTCCCGCAGGGTGACCTCACGGCCGCCGGCGTAGCGGAGGATGACGTCGGGCAGGGCCAGGCGGAAGAGGGCGATCCAGCGGATGGCGTCCATCGGCTCCACCAGCGGCCGCCCCGCCATCGGCGTCCCCGGACGGGGATTGAGGAAGTTGAGGGGCACCTCGGTGGGACCGATGTCGCGTAGGTCGGCCAGCAGTTCCAGCCGCTGCTCGTCGCTCTCCCCCATCCCCAGGATGGCGCCGCAGCACAGCTCCATCCCCGCCTCCAGCACCAGCCGGCAGGTGTCGCGCCGCTCCTCCCACGAGTGGGTGGTGACGACCTGCGGGAAGAAGGACCGGGCCGTCTCCAGGTTGTGGTTGTAGCGGTGGAGGCCGGCGCCGGCCAGGCGCCGGGCCTGGTCGGCGGTGAGGATGCCCAGGCTGGCGGCCACGTCGAGCCCGGTGCGCTCCCGGATCACCGGGATCATCTCGATGACCCGGGCCAGGGTGCGCTCGTCGGGCCCCCGCACGGCCAGCACGATGCAGAACTCCGACGCCCCCAGGCGGGCCGTCTCCTCGGCCGCGGCCAGCAGCTCGTCGCGGTCGAGCAGGGGCGTGGCCCGCACCGGGGAGTCGAAGCGGGCCGACTGGCTGCAGAAGTGGCAGTCCTCCGGGCAACCGCCGGTCTTGCCCGAGACGATGCCCTCCACCTCCACCGTGGGCCCGCACCAGGCCAGCCGCACCTGGTGGGCGAGGGCCGCGAGGGCGGGCGTGGCTTCGATCGGCAAGGCGGCCAGCGCGGCGAGCTCTCCGGCCGTCAGCGGGCGGCGCTCGTCGAGCAGGGTGCGGGCGGCGGCGGCGAGCACCTCGGACACGGGGCCGACCATAGCCAGGCGAACCGCGTAGGTTGGCTCTGATCCCGACCAGGGACCGAGTCGAGGAGGACCACCCCCGTGTCGTACGTGCAGATCATCGAGTTCGTTACCCGCGACCCGCAGCAGATGAAGGACCTGGGCGAGAAGTACCTCCAGGAGAGTGCCGGGACGAGCAAGGTCAAGCGGGCGATGATCTACCACGACCGGGCCGAGCCCAAGCGCTACGTCGCAGTGGTGGAGTTCGAGAACCGCGAGGACTCGTTCGACAACGAGAACATGCCCGAGTACGAGGAGTTCGCCGAGGGCCTGGCCGAGCTGTCCGAGATCCCCCTCGTCTACCGCAGCCTGGAACTGGCCCACGCCATCGTCCCGTAACCCGGGGGTAGGGCAAACGGCCCACTTTTCCCCTCAAGGCGGGTGGGGCGGGCGCCGATAACGTCCAGGATGACGACACGTGTCCGTGGGTCCGCCATGGATGCTGTCGAAGGCGAGCGGGGCAGCCTTCCCGCCTTCGTCGGCCGCGAGGCGGATATTCAGGAGTTGCACCAGGCCTGGCGCCGCGCCTTCGGCGGCAGGCGCCAAGTTGTCCTACTGGCCGGCGAGCCGGGGATGGGCAAGACCACCCTCGTCGAGCGGGTGGCCCGCGAGGTGGTGAGTGCCGGCGGGCGGGTGCTGTGGGGCACCTGTCCCCCCGACCCGTCGACGCCGTTCGCGCCCATCGCCGAGATCCTGAGTCGGGCCGCGGCCACGGCCCCGGCCGACGTGGTGTCCCGCTACGGCGTGCTGGCCCACATCGCCCCCGCCCTGCGCATCCGGGCCTCGCACGTCCCCCCGCTGCCCGCCGACCGCCTGGAGCTCTTCCACGCCGCCGCCGGCCTCATCGCCGAGCTGGCCGTGCGCACGCCGGTCCTGCTCGTGGTCGACGACCTCCACCGGGCCCACCGCACCACCGTCCGCCTCCTCCAGTACCTCCTCGCCGCCACCCGCCAGGTGCCGATGCTGGTCGTCGGCACGTACTGCGACACGTCGGTCGACCGGGCCCACGCGGTGTCGTCGCTGCTGGCCGACCTGTCGGGCGACCCCGACGTCACCCACAAGGTGCTCGACGGGCTCCCCCTCGACTCGGTCCGGGGCGTCCTGCCCAGCGCCGACGTGGTCGAGACCCTCTGGACCCGCGCCGAAGGAAACCCCCTCTTCCTCACCGAGCTGCTCCGCCACGTGGGCACCGCCCTGCCCACCGTCGACGCCCGGACCCTGCCCCAGTCGGTCGAAGCCGGCGTGGCCCGACGCCTGGCCCGCATGGACGCCGGCACCCGCCAGCTGCTGGCGGTGGCGTCGATCATCGGCCCCGAATTCTCCCTGGAGGCGGTCGCCCGCACCGGCGAGGTCCCGCCCGACCGCCTCTTGGCCGCGGCCGACGAGGCGGTGGCCGAGGAGATCATCGAGCCCGACGGCGAGCCGAACCACTACGCCTTCGTCCACGACGCGGTACGCACCGCGGTCGGCCACAAGGTCGCAGCCAACCGGGGCGTGCACGTCCACGGCCGGCTGGCGGAAGAGCTGGAAACCTCGCCCGCCGGTGCCGACGACCACCTGGTGCTGCTGGCGTTCCACTCCGCCGCCGCCTCGCCGGTCGGCGGGTCGGTGACGGCCGCCGCCCACGCCGGCCGGGCCGGCGATCAGGCCTTTGCCCAACTCGCCTTCGACGAGGCCGCCGAGTGGTACGGCGTCGGCCTCGGCCTCCTGGTCGGCCACAGCCGCGACGCGGCCCACCTCAAGTGCCGGCTGCTGGTGTCGCTGGGCGACGCCCACGACCGGGCCGGCGACCAGGTCCGGGCCCGCCACTCGTTCCTCGAGGCGGTCGCCATCGCCCGCACCCTCCAGGACGCGACCCTGCTCACGCTGGCCGAGTCCGCCCTCAGCCGCAGTCCGTGGCCGGTGCCGGTGTACAAGCCGATCCTGTCGAAGATCCCGGTCGGGACCCAGAACCAACACCCGTTCCTCATGCCCGAGCCGCCACCGGTGAAGCTCCTGCCGATGGGCGAGCTGCTGACCGCGTCGTCGGCGCCGGTCCCGCTGACGCCGGCGGCCAAGCCGCCGCGCCGGTCGACGCCGCGCGTCGCCGCCGAGCGGGAGATGCGGGCCGCCGCCCTGCGGGCCGCGACCGGCCACGAGACCGACGACTTCCTCGTCGACACCCTGACCGCGGCCCGGGGGACCGACCACGCTCCCGCCGAGCCGACGCCGGAGCCGGCGCCGTCGCGGTCGCGGTCGAAGGCCAAGTCCACATCGAGTCGGTCCAAGGCCGCCGGCTCCAAGGCCGACGGGTCCAACGGGATCGAGTCGTGGGTCGTCGAGCCGATGTCAGCCACGTCCACGTCAGCCGAGTCGTGGGACCTCGAGCCGGCCCGCGCTCCCGCCCCGTCCAACACCAAGGCCAAGGCCCGCAAGACCCCGGCCAAGGCGGCCGCGGCCCCGGCACCGGCGTCGCCCGTCCCGGCCACGGCATCGCGTCCCCGGCGGCGCCCTCCTGTGCCGCCGGTGGTCGAGGAGACCGTCGCCCCGGCCGAGCCGTACACGCCCGACGACCTGAGCGAGCTCTGGGCTGAGCCCGAGCCGGCGCACGCACCCATGGGCTGGACCGACGCCCCGTGGGACGACGACGACGACCCCACCCCCGCCAGCCGGCGGACCAAGGGCCGCCTGTCGGCCCTTCGGGCCCGCCACAGCCGGCCATGGGGACCGGAGGACATCGACGAGCGGCTCAAGGCCAGCGAGCAGATCGTGGGCATCGCCCAGGCCACCGACGACGGCGACCTGGCCATGGAGGGCTACGCCTGGCGGATCGCCGACCGTCTCGAGCTGGGCCGGCTGTCGCAGGCCGACGAGGACATCGCCGCCTTCGCCAACCTGGCCAGCTCTATCGGCGACCCCATCTACCGGCGGGACGCAGCGGCCTACGCCGCCATGCGGGCCATCATGGAAGGCCGTTGGGACGACGCCCGGTCGGCCCTGCTCGACGTGCGGGCCCTGGCCGAGCGGGCGGGCGACACCAAGGAGACGCCCGGCGGGCGCGACCAACGCTTCTGGATGGCGCTGGAGTGGGGTTCCGACGAGGACGTGGCCGAGGTGGAGTCGTCGCTCAAGGCCCTCCCCGTGGGCCGGGGGTGGGCGGCCCAGGTGGCCCTCCTCCTCGCCCGCACCCGTCGCTACGACGAGGCCATCGACTGGCTGGGCACCATCTCCCAGCACGTCGTGTCCGCCCGACCCTTCGACGGGGAGTGGATGCAGATGGCGGCGTGCGCCCTCGAAGCGGGCGCCCTCGTCCGTGACCCCCGGGTCGCGGCCATCCTGCTGCCCCTGATCCAGCCCTATGCCGACCGGGTGATCGTGCTGGGCGGGGGCCTGATGTGCCTCGGTTCCACCGCCCGCTACGCGGCGCTGGCCGCCGCCACCTGCGGCGACTGGGAGCTGGCCGAGCGCGACTTCGACCTCGCCGTCACCATCAACCGCAAGCTGGAGGCCTTCCCCGCCCTGGCCCACAGCCAGGCCGAGTGGGGCTGGGCCCTGCTGGCCCAGGGCCGTCGTCAGGACAACAAGCGGGCCGAGAGCCTCCTGGTCCAGGCCCGCGACCTGGCCGACGAGCTCGACATGCGGCGCCTGGCCGCTGACATCCGGGTCAGGCGGGGTGGGAGATGACGTCTTCGATGCGGTTGGCCGAGCGTTCGAGCTCGACCGCCCGCTGACGGAGGGTGTTGGCCACCAGCGGCGGACGCTGGGCGGCCCGGGTGCGGAGCTCGGCTGCCATCTGGCGCAGCTTCACCATGCGCAGAACGCGCCAACTGTCAGGGCGCGTGTGACCGGGGTCCTCAAACATGGGCCGACCTTACCCTTCGCCGGCAATCGTTAATCCGCGCCCGCGGAATGGTCGGCGTCAGCGCCAGTCCTCCTCCTCGTACGGGGGACCGGGTTGATGCTGCTCGATGACGTCGGGCTCGGGGGCTTCGAGGTCGTCGGGCAGGAGGTCGACGGGTAGCTCATCGGCTACCGGCTCGCCGGCCGGCAGGGACTGCTCGAAGGCGTCCTCCGGCGGTGCTTCCAGGTCGGGCACGCCGGCCATCGGGTCAGTCATTGTCGTCCTCCCTCGTTTGCCCCCAACCGCACCGGGTACGTCCCCGGTGGGCCGGGACCCAAACCCGCCCACCATGACGCCATGTCCGAACCACGAGAGCCCGAGCCCTACGCCGACGAGCGGCTGCGGGACGCGTTGGCCGCCGATCCCCGGGTGTCGGAGCTCAGCCTCCAGGTCCACATCGTGGCCGAGCACGTCTTCGTGACCGGACAGGTGGCCACGCCCGAGCGGGTGGAGGCGGTGTCGGAGATCGCGGCCCGGGTGCTGCCCGACCATGTCGTGCACAACGAGCTGAGCGTGATCGCGCTGGCCGACGAGCCGGCGGTGGAGCACCTGTCGTGATCCGGGTGGCGGCGGTGGGCGACGTCCACTTCGGCACCGACTCGGCCGGGACGCTGCGCCCCCACCTGGCCGACCTCTCGGAGCACGCCGACGTGTTCCTCCTGGCCGGCGACCTCACCCGCCGGGGCCTGGCCGAGGAGGCCCAGGTGCTGGCCGAGGAGCTGGTCGGGGTCGACGTGCCCATGTTCGCCGTGCTCGGCAACCACGACTACCACTCGATGCTGGAGCACGCGGTGACGAAGGTGATGGAGGCGGCGGGCGTGCGGGTGCTGGAGGGCGACGGGGTGGTGGTCGACGTGGCCGGCTGCCGGGTCGGCATCGCCGGCACCAAGGGATTCGGCGGCGGATTCGCGGGGGCGTGCGGGTCGGAGTTCGGGGAGCCGGTGATGAAGTCGTTCATCGCCTACACCCGGCACCTGGCCGACGGGTTGGAGGCGACCCTGGCCGGCCTGGCCGACCGCTGTGACCTGCGGGTCGCCCTCCTCCACTACGCCCCCACCGACCGCACCCTCAAGGGCGAGCGACCCGAGATCTACCCCTTCCTGGGGAGCTATCTCCTGGGCGAGGCCGTCGACCGGGCCGGCGCCGACCTCGTCCTCCACGGCCACGCCCACGCGGGCACGGAGCGGGGGTCCACCGACGGCGGCATCGAGGTCCGCAACGTGGCCCAACCGCTCATCGGCCGTCCCTACAACGTGTACTGCCTGGACTGGCCGCGGGCGGGCGCGGCGCCCGACGCCGACGAGCTCCTGGAGACGTCGACCCCGCGCTGAGGCGGGTGTGTATCACCAGCCGTTGTTCGGCCCTCTACGTCGGGGGATCACACGACGAGGAGGACACATCATGGCCAGGCAACTGCCGATCTTTCCTGTCCGTACCGACCCGGTGTCACCGGCGAGGCTGATGGAGCTGGGCAAGGATCTGTTCGAGATCGAGGATCACCGCATCGAGAAGGCCGACCGCCGGCTGCTGCTGCGTTCGGGGTCGCACGTGGTCGACATGAACGTCCTCAGCGGGGGCGTCTGGGCGGCCGACGAGGCCCAGCTGTGGAACCCGGACCGCAAGCCCCAGCTGGTGGACGAGGAGCGGGCCCGGGCGGTGGCGGAGGACGTGCTGTCCCGGTCCGCCCTGCTCCCGACCTTCGACGAGAAGGACCCGTTCCGGGTGGACTTCACCACCATGGGCCGCACCGTGGCCTCCATGCGTACCGGCAAGGGGTCGCCGCTCGTGCGGACGCTCGACATCCAAGCCAACTTCGGCGTCAAGATCCTGCTGGGCGACGGCGAGGAGGTCCCGGTGGTCGGCGGCGGCGGCGAGTTCAACGTCATCCTGGGCGATGCCGGCCGGGTCATCGGCGCCAGCGGCGTGTGGCGGCCGGTGGAAGAGCGGCCCCTCTATTCCCGCATGCTCGACCAGGACGAGGCCGACCGGGCCTTCTTCGAGCAGACCAGGGAGCTGAAGATCGACTCCTTCGAGTCGTTCCTCGCCTACTACGCGGCCCCCACCCCCTCCACCCAGACGATGCTTTACCCGGTCCGGGTCTACCGGGCCTCGGCCGTGTTCGACGACACCCTGGTGCCCCTGCGCCTCATCACCCTCCCGGCGACCGAGTTCGGCCCCTTCCCCAAGCCCGAGCCGCGGCAGAAGCCCCGCCCGAAGCGGGACCCGCGCCCGCCCCAGCCTGGCCCCGACGAAGAGCCGACGCGGCCCCGGCGCACGTTGGCCAACGCGGCCGCCAACCCGTTCGAGGCCGGCACCTCGTGGATCGGCGAGAGCGGCGGCCTCTCCGGCAGCAAGAAGAACGCCAAGGGCTTCGTCGACGGGCTGGCCGCCGACGGGTGGCTGGTGAACTTCAACTGGGGCGACGCCAACGCCTGGGAGTCGGACTGGCGGGCCAACGACGACACGTATGTCGACAACGCCGACTTCGTCTTCTACACCGGCCACGCCAACAAGGACGGGTGGGTCCTGGCCACGCCCAACGACACGTTCCTCCACTTCAACGAGATCGGCGGCAGCCCCGGGAACCCGGGCGACCTCTGGGGCCAGCAGGACCTCGAGTGGGTCATCGTGGCCGCCTGCGGGCCGCTGCAGGACGAGCTGCTCAGCCCGGGCGGGGGGAACGTCCTCAGCCGGTGGGACGGCGCCTTCGACGGGCTTCACACCCTCATGGGCTACGGCGCCATCACCTTCGACAACGAGGACGACGGCAAGGCGGTCGTGGCCTACGCCAGGAGCGGGACGCCCCTCATCGACGCCTGGTTCCGGGCGGCCAAGGAAATCCAGCCGGCGACCAACGGGGAATCGGCTCCGGACGGCCCGACCATCTGGGTGGGCGCGATGTACGTCTACAAGAGTGGGACCACCAGCCCCCGCAACGACCACCTGTGGGGCCACGGCTCGGTCGCGTCCGACCCCGTGGCGCCGAATGTCCAGGTCTGCATGTGGACCACGTGCTGACGCGGTGACGAGGGTACGGGGCGGTGGCCGGCGGCCGCCGCCCCGTCCGCCGTCAGGCGCCGAGGCCGATGGGGCAGCTCACGCCGGTGCCGCCCAGGCCGCAGTAGCCGTTGGGGTTGGCCGCCAGGTACTGCTGGTGGTAGTCCTCGGCGTAGTAGAAGGCGGGCGCCTCCCGGATCTCGGTGCTGATCTCGCCCAGGCCGGCGGCGGTGAGGCGCTCCTGGAACATGTCCCGCGACTCGTGGGCCGCCTTGAGCTGGTCCTCCGACGTGGCGTAGATGGCGGAGCGGTACTGGGTGCCGACGTCGTTGCCCTGCCGCATCCCCTGGGTGGGGTCGTGGGACTCCCAGAAGATCTTGAGCATGTCGGCGTAGGTGGTTTGGGCCGGGTCGAAGACCACGAGCACGGCCTCGGTGTGGCCGGTGCGGCCCGAGCACACCTCCCGGTAGGTGGGGTTGGGGGTGATGCCGCCGGCGTAGCCCACGGCCGTGGTGTACACCCCGTCGGCCTCCCAGAACTTGCGCTCGGCGCCCCAGAAGCACCCCATCCCGAACACGGCGGTCTCGAACCCGTCGGGGAAGGGCGGCCGCAGGGGCGCGTCCTTGACCAGGTGGCGGGCGGGAACGGGCATCTCGTCGGTACGGCCGGGGAGAGCGTCGGCGTCGGTGACCATGCGGGACTTGTGGCTGCCGAACATGTGCGGCTCCTCTCGCGTGAGGAACCAGTATGGCGGTGGGAGCGGGACTAGTTGCGGCCGGTCAGCGAGGCCGGACGGCTTCGGCCCGGCGGACCAACACGACGAGGAGCAGACCGAAGAGCCCCACCGCCAGGCCCAGGGCCACCAGCGGCTTGGTGAGGGCGGAGCCGGTGCGGCTCAGGACCCCACGGGGCGGGGAGGTGGTGCTGGGACTGGCCGTGGGCGACGGTCCGCCGCCGCCGGCGACTGAGGTGGTGGTCGTGGTCGTGGTCGAGCCCTTGACGGTGGTCGTGGTCGACCCGCCGCCGGCCACGGTGGTGGTGGTCGCGCCCGGGGTCACGGTGGTCGTGGTCGTCGCGCCCGGCCTCAGGGTGGTTGTCGTGCCCCCACCACCGCCGCCGCCTCCTCCGCCGCCCCCACACGGCGGCGGGTAGCACTGGGCGGTGGCCGCGCCGGCCGAGGTGGTGAAGAGTCCCAGGACGAGAGCGAAGAGGGCGAACACGGCCAGGGTGGCGGATCGGGAGACCGCCGTTCGCTCGCAACGCATCTCGGAAGACTAGCGGGGGCGGCCCGGACATTCACGGTTCGCCGTCTCGCCGACGCGTCTAGCCGGCGCGTCCAGGGAAAGGAGCGGCGATGACCCGCGGATCGACCCTTCCCGATGTCGCGCGCCATGGAAGTCCGGTGGGGCCAAACGGCCAGGCTGGGGCCCTTTTCTGCAACTCCCCGTTTCGGTGTGTGAACGGTGGGTTACAAATCGTGCGTGACAAGGGGGTGGGGGCCCAGGAGCCGCCGGTGGGTCACGGCCGCCCTCGCAGCGGTGCTCGGCGCCAGCGGGTGTGGGACTGGCTCCGGCGGAGGCGACGGCGGGGGCACGCCCACCATCAAGTTCTACGTGTTCAAGGAGCCGGGAGGGGCGTTCGCCGACGCCGCCCAACTCTGCACCGAGCAGGCCGGGGGGCGGTACCGGGTGGTCCTGGCCGACCTTCCGCCCAGCGCCGACCAGCAGCGGGAGCAGCTCGTCCGGCGGCTGGCGGCGGGCGACAAGGACATCGACATCATGGGCATGGACGTCATCTGGACGGCCGAGTTCGCCGAGGCCGGGTGGCTGGTCCCGTGGGAGGGCGACGCCGCGGCCAGGGCCACCGACGGCACCATCCCGGCCACCGTCCAGACCGGCACCTACAAGGGCAAACTCTACGCGGCGCCGTTCACCACCAACACCCAGCTCCTCTGGTACCGCAAGGACCGGGTGCCGACGCCGCCCACGACCTGGGCGGAGATGGTCGACATGGCCGAGAAGATCGGCGAGGGCGGGCGCATCCAGGTCCAGGGCAACCGCTACGAGGGCCTCACCGTGTGGTTCAACTCCCTCCTGGCGTCGGCCAAGGGGAACGTCCTCAGGGCGCCCGACCAGGTCGACCTGGCCGACGAGCCCACCCGCAAGGCGTTGGAGGTCATCAAGCGGGTGGCCACGTCCCGGGCCGCCGACCCCACCCTGTCCACCAGCCAGGAGGACCAGGCCCGCCTGGGCTTCGAGTCGGGCAGCTCGTCGTTCATGGTCAACTACACCTTCGTCTGGCCCAGCGCCCAGGAGAACGCCCCCGACGTGGCCGAGAACATGGGCTGGGCGCCGTGGCCGCGGGTGCTCCCCGACGAGCCGGCCCACGTGACCCTGGGGGGGATCAACCTGGGCGTGTCCTCCGAGTCGCGGCACCCCGACCTGGCCCTCGACGCCGCCGCCTGCCTCCGGTCCGCCCCCAACCAGATCGTCGCCACCGAGAAGGGCGGGCTGCCCCCCACCACCGAGGCCCTCTACGACGACCCCAAGGTGCAGGCCGCGTTCCCCTTCGCCGACGTCCTGCGGGAGACGCTCACCCAGGGCTCGGCCCGGCCCCAGAGCCCGGCCTACAACGACATCTCCCTCGCCATCCAGCGCAACCTGCACCCACCCCGGACGGTCGACCCGGTCAAGGACGTGAAAGCCCTCCGGAGCGCGATCCAGAAGTCCTTGAAGTCGGGGGGCCTGCTGTGACGACCACCGCCCCGCCGGTTGTGGTCGAACCCCAGCCGCCGCCCGCCCGCCGCCACCGCAGCCTCCGGGCCCGGTCGGAGCGGCGCCTCGGATGGATGCTCTGCGCCCCCGCGGTGATCGTGATGCTGCTGGTCACCGCCTACCCGATCGTCTACGCCATCGTCCTGTCGCTCCAGCGCAACGACCTGCGCTTCCCCGACCAGGCCGAGTTCGTGGGCCTGCGCAACTACGTCGACGTGCTCTCGTCCAGCCTCTGGTGGTCCGACCTGGCCACCACCCTCGTCATCACCGCCGTCTCCGTGGTCATCGAGCTCCTCCTGGGCATGGGTCTGGCCCTGCTCATGCACAAGGCCATCTTCGGCCGGCGCACGGTGCGGGCCGCCATCCTCATCCCCTACGGCATCGTCACCGTGGTCGCCGCCCTGGCCTGGCGCTTCGCCTTCGACCCCACCACCGGGTTCGTCAACGAGCTGCTCAACACCGACCGGTCGTGGTTCGCGGAGCGGGCGGCCTCGCTGTTCGTCATCATCCTCACCGAGGTGTGGAAGACGACGCCGTTCATGGCCCTGCTCCTCCTGGCCGGGCTCACCCTCGTCCCCGAGGACCTCCACCGGGCGGCCCGGGTCGACGGCGCCACCACCTGGCAGCGCTTCACCCAGATCACCCTGCCCCTGATGAAGCCGGCCATCCTCGTCGCCGTCCTCTTCCGCACCCTCGACGCCTTCCGCATCTTCGACTCGGTCTTCGTGATGACGGCGGGGGCCAACGGCACCGAGACGCTGTCGATCCTGGGGTCGAACCAGCTCTTCAACCGGCTCAACCTGGGGATCGGCTCGGCGGTGTCGGTGCTGATCTTCGTCTGCGTGATCGTGATCGCGGTGCTGTTCGTGAAGGGTTTCGGCACGTCCCTGGCCCAGCAGCGGGGGGAACGCAGGTGAACAACAGGACCCGGGCCGACAAGGCCTTCTGGGCCGGGGGCACCGTGGTCGTGGTCCTCTACGCCCTCGTGCCCGTGGCCTGGATCCTGTCGCTGTCGCTCAAGCAGTCCACCGACCTCACCGACCACAAGTTCGTCCCCCGGTCCTTCACCCTCGACAACTACCGCAACATCTTCGACGACGGGCAGTTCACCGCCGCCCTCCGCAACTCGATCGGCATCGCCCTCATCGCCACCGTGCTCGCCGTCGGCCTGGCCATGTTCGCCGCCTACGCCATCGTGCGGCTCGACTTCCCGGGCAAGAACGTGGTCCTCACCGGGGCCCTGGCCATCGCCATGTTCCCGCCCATCTCCATCGTGGGGCCCCTGTTCAACATGTGGCGGTCGCTCCACCTCTACGACACGTGGCCGGGGCTGATCATCCCCTACATGACCTTCACCCTCCCGCTGGCCATCTGGACCCTGTCCGCCTTCTTCCGCGAGATCCCCTGGGACCTCGACAAGGCGGCCCGGGTCGACGGGGCCACGCCCTTCCAGGCCTTCACCAAGGTGATCGCGCCGCTCGCCGCGCCGGGCGTCTTCACCGCCGCCATCCTGGTGTTCATCTTCGCCTGGAACGACTTCCTGTTCGCCATCTCCCTCACGTCCACCGACCGGGCCCGCACCGTGCCCGCGGCCCTCGCCTTCTTCAGCGGCGAGTCGCAGTTCGCCCAGCCCACCGGGTCCATCGCCGCGGCCGCGGTGGTCGTGACCATCCCCATCATCGTCATGGTCCTTGTCTTCCAGCGCCGGATCGTGGCCGGGCTCACGACCGGCGCGGTCAAGGGCTGAGGAGGCTCAGGCATGGCCGAGATCGATCTCGTCGACGTCACCAAGCGCTTTCCCGACGGCACCACCGCCGTCAACGACGTCACCTTCACCATCAAGGACGGTGAGTTCTTCATCCTGGTGGGGCCGTCGGGCTGCGGGAAGTCGACCCTGCTCAACATGATCGTGGGTCTGGAAGAGATCAGCGAGGGCCAGCTCAAGGTCGACGGCAAGGTCGTCAACGACGTCGACCCCAAGGACCGCAACATGGCCATGGTGTTCCAGAGCTACGCCCTGTACCCGCACATGACGGTGCGGGAGAACATCTCCTTCCCCCTGCGGCTGGCCAAGATGGGCGACGACGAGATCGCCAAGCGGGTGGACGAGGCGGCCCAGATCCTCCAGCTCACCGAGCTCCTCGACCGCAAGCCGGCCAACCTCTCCGGCGGCCAGCGCCAGCGGGTGGCCATGGGCCGGGCCATCGTGCGGGAGCCGGCCGCCTTCCTCATGGACGAGCCCCTGTCCAACCTCGACGCCAAGCTGCGGGTGCAGACCCGCACCCAGATCGCCGCCCTGCAGGACCGGCTCAAGACCACCACCGTCTACGTCACCCACGACCAGACCGAGGCCATGACCCTGGGCGACCGCATCGCCCTCATGCGCAAGGGCGTGGTGCAACAGCTGGGCACGCCGCGGGAGCTCTACGAGCAGCCGAGGAACCTGTTCGTGGCCGGCTTCATCGGTTCGCCGGCCATGAACTTCCTGCGGGCCGAGGTCTCCGGGTCACGGGTGAAGCTGCCCATGGTGGAGCTCGACCTGCCCGACGGAGCGGTGGGGGGTAGCGGCGGCCGGTCGCTGATCGCGGGCATCCGGCCGGAGAACTTCGAGGACGCCGCCCTCGTGGCCGCCGAAGACCTCGTCCACGGGCCCACGTTCACGGCCAAGATCGACCTGGTCGAGTGGATGGGGTCGGAGCTGTACGTCTACTTCACCGTCGGCGGGGGGGCGGCGGCGACGGAGCTGGGCCGTCACGCCGACCTCTCCGCCGACGATGTCCGGGCCAGCGGCGACGGCACGCAGGTGGTCGCCCGCCTGGAACGGGCCAGCGAGGCCCGGCCCGGCGAGGAGCTGAAGCTGTGGCTCGACGCCCGGGCCCTCCACCTGTTCGACCCCGACACCGGCGAACGCCTCAGCCGCCACCCTCGGGAGGCCTCGTCCCCGGGTCCGGCGGCGGCAGATCCTCCGGCGCCGGCGCAGGCGCAGGCGCAGGCGCAGGCGGCGGCGGCGCCGGATCCGCCCCCACCCGCCGACGCACCCACCGGTTGATCGCCCCGTAGAGGCGGGAGATGGGGTCGGGGAAGATGCCCGGCTCGCCCTCGACGATCGAATTGCGCACGCAGGAGACGGTACCGGGCGCCGGATGAGTTCTCCCCCGGGGGGTTCCCACCGGTACGGTTGCCGGATGGAGGTCGCACGCGCCCTGGGGCTGTTCGGACTGGCCGGCCTGGCCGAGATCGGTGGCGGCTGGCTGGTCTGGCGCTGGCTGCGGGAGGGCGCGGGGTGGATCGTGGGCATGGCCGGAGCCCTCACCCTGGTCGGCTACGGGATCATCCCCACCCTGCAGCGGGAGGGCTCGTTCGGCCGGATCTATGCCGCCTACGGCGGTGCCTTCGTGGTGATGGCCCTGCTGTGGGGCTGGTGGCTCGACGGCGACCGCCCCGACCGGTGGGACGTCGTCGGCGCCCTGGTCGTCTCCGTCGGCGTCGGCATGATCTTCTTCGGCCCCCGCCCCGTCTGACCCCGCCGATCCCCCAACCGGCGGCGACATCTGGTTCACAACCGGCCCCCAGCAACCCCATCGGACGCCTCGAGCCTGGCTGAGACGCCACCGGGTTCATGTGAAGAGCTGGTTTCGGGCTGGGAGGACGGAGCCGACCTTCGATACCATCCTGCCGGGGGCAGTACAGGGGTTGAAGCGACAGCTTCTTAATCGGGGGAGACGATGGCAACGTTCATCGATCATGTCCATTGTGGTGAGTGCGACGCCGGCCTCACGCTGGAGGCGGTGAGCGTGGTGCTGCAGCGCTACCGACGCCAGCCGTGGCTGCGGCACTTCTGGGTCCACTGCGAGCTCTGTGCGTCGCACAAGCTCTACTGGCCCACCGCCCGCCAGTTGCGGCTGGCCGAGCAGCTCCGGTGCCGCACGGTCACCGAAGAGGCGGCGCCGGCCGACGTGAGCGCCTCCTACGTCAAGGCCACGGGAGGGCTGCCCGTCACCATGGGCCGGGGGGCACCGGTGAAAATCCCCTACCAGGAGCTCGGGTTCCTGCTCGGCATGCTGGCCGCGACGTGCGGGCCGGCGCCCGTGAAGGCACCGGCCCGCTCGTATCTCCCCGCCCACTGGTCGAACTGAGCGAGGTCGCCGCCCTCTACTGACTGGCGATGGCGGTCAGGATGTCGAGCCGGGCCGCCCGGCGGGCAGGAAGCAGGGCCGCCAGCACCCCGGCCACAGAGGCCAGGACCACGATCACCGTCAGCTGCACCGGCGGGACCACCAGGCTCATGGGCTCATCCCCGCTGATGGCGGTGACGATCCCCCACGCCCCGGCCACGGCCAGGACGAAGCCGAGGAACGTCCCCATGAGGGCGATCATCACCGACTCCCAGCGGATGGCGCTGCGGACCTGGGGCCGGGTCATGCCGACCGCCCGCAGCAGGCCCAATTCCCGGCGCCGCTCGTGCACCGACAGGGCCAGGGTGTTGGCGATGCCGATGAGAGCGATCACGATGGCCAGGCCCAGCAACCCGTAGATCAGGTTGAGGATGGTGTCGATCTGGCTGGTGATGCTCTCCTTGAAGGCGGCCTGGTCCTGCAGCTCGCCGTTCGGCCACCTCACCAGGGCCTGGTCGAGGGCGGCCCGGGACTGGGCCGCGCTCACTCCGCCGGCCGCCTTCACGAAGACCTGGCGGTCGAACTGGTCGGTGACGTTGGCCTCGTAGGTGTCGAGGCCGACGACGTAGGGCACGCCCTCGGCGCCGGGAGGCGACTGGTCGAAGATGGCCTTGACGGTGAGCTCGACGGGGCCGGTGCGGGCGAAGGTCAGCGTGACCTTGTCCCCCACCACCAGCTCGTCGTCCTCCGCCTGGCCGGCCTCGACCGCCACCGACGTCCCGGAGACATCCTCGATCCGGCCTGACGTCACGGCCATGTCGGCCAGCTGGCTGATCACCGCGGTATCCACCGCCGCCACCTGGGACGACCCGTCACCGATCGCGATCGGGCTCGACCGCAGCGGCGAGACCGCCGCCACCTCGGGCAGGGCCGACAGGTCGGCCTCGATCTCGGGGCTGAGACCGCCGGTGCCGAACGACCCGGAGGCGACGACGTAGTCGGCCTGCAGCGACTTGGACACGGTGTCGGCGACCGAGGCCTTGGTCGACGAGGCCAGGATGGTGATGAAACCCACCAGGGTCACGCCGATCATGAGGGCCGAGGCGGTGGCCGAGGTGCGCTTGGGGTTGCGCTTGGCGTTCTCCCGGGCCAGGCGCCCGGTGGTGCCCGAGATCTTCTGGATGGGCGCCCCCAGCACGTGCATGAGCGGGAGGGCGATGATCGGGCCGAGCACGAACACGCCGATGATCGTCGCCACCGTGCCGAACCCGATCAGGGCCAGGGCCGAGCCGGCGCCGAGGATCCCGGCCGCGAACGACGCCACGCCGATGCCGAGGACGGCCAGGCCGGCGCCGGTACGGGCCACCGACGAGCCGGACACGTCGATGGCGACGTCCCGGAGGGCGGCGATCGGCTTCACCCGGCTCGACCGCACCGCCGGCCACAGGGCCGAGGCCACGGTGATGGCGGTGCCGACCAGGAACGCGGTCGTCACGGTCGAGGCGGTGATCACGATGGGGCCGCCAGGGATGTCGAGGCCTACCGCGCTGAGCAGGGCCCGCAAGCCGAAGGACATGAGCACGCCCACGCCCAGGCCCACGGCGGAGGCGATCACGCCGACCGCCACCGACTCGAACACCACCGAACGCACGACCTGGGCCCGGCTGGCGCCGATGGCCCGCAGCATGGCCATGTCCCGCGCCCGCTGGGCCACGACGATGGAGAAGGTGTTGTAGATGATGAACATCCCGACGAACAGGGCGATGTAGGCGAAGGCCATCAGGAAGGTGTTGAAGAAGCCCAGCCCCTCCTGGAGGTCGGCCTTGTTGTTGGCCGTGTCGGCCGCGCCGGTCAGGACCTCGAACTTCTCGGCCCCGCCGAGCTGATTCGAGATGCGCTCGGACAGGGCGTCGGCGGAGACCGAGCCGTCGGAGGCGACGATCACGCTGTCGTAGGCGCCGGGCTCGGCGAAGAGCTCCTGGGCGGTGGCGTCGGTGACGCCCACCAGGGTCATGCCGGGAAGGCCGCCTGCGTCGCCGAACTTGGCCGTGCCGACGATGGTGAGCTGACGGGGCTCGCCCTTGCCCAGGACGGTGATGCTGTCGCCGAGCGTGTGGTGGTCGTTGTCGAAGGTGGTCTGGTCGATGACCGCCTCGGTTGGGGCGCGGGGCGCGTTGCCGGTGGCGATGGTGAACGGGTTGAGGCGCTGGTCCTCCACCCAGTTGGCACCGATCACCCCACCGAAGCCGGAGGCCGCCTCGGCCTTGCCGTCCGGCCCGACCAGGGCGGCCTGGCCCTCGATCGAACCGGCGGCGGCGTCGACGCCGTCGACGGCCCGGATCTGGTCGAGGGTGGCCGTGTCGACCCGTTCCCGGACTTCGACGAAGTCACCCTCCACGGCCGCCGCCCGTCGGACGACGACGTCGACGCCGTCGTTGGCGCTCTCGAAGAGGCCGTCGAAGGTCTTGCCCATGGTGTCGGTGAGAATCTGGGTGCCGGCCATGAAGGCCACGCCGAGGACGACGGCCAGGCCGGTGAGGGCGAAGCGCAGCTTGTGGGCCCACAGGCCCTTCCACGTCAGTTTGAACATGTCCCTACCGTCCGAACGTCTTCATACGGTCGAGGACGGCCTCGGCGGTGGGATTGAGGATCTCGTCGACGATGCGGCCGTCGGCCAGGAAGACCACCCGGTCGGCGTAGCTGGCCGCGCTCGGGTCGTGGGTGACCATGACGATGGTCTGGCCCAGCTCCCGCACCGCCCGGCGCATGAAGTCGAGGATCTCGGCCCCGGACCGGCTGTCGAGGTTGCCGGTGGGCTCGTCGGCGAAGATGATCTCCGGCCGCCCGGCCAGGGCCCGGCCCACTGCCACCCGCTGCTGCTGGCCGCCGGACAGCTCGCTCGGCCGGTGCTTGAGCCGGTCGGCGAGGCCGATGGTGTCCACCACCTGGTCGAGCCACGCCTGGTCCGGCTTGCGCCCGGCCAGGTCCATCGGGAGGGTGATGTTCTCCAGCGCGGTGAGGGTCGGCACCAGGTTGTAGGCCTGGAAGATGAAGCCGATCTTGTCCCGGCGCAGGAGGGTGAGGTTCTTGTCGTTGAGGGTGGTGAGGTCGACGTCGCCGATGAGGACCTGACCGCTGGTGAGCTCGTCGAGGCCGGCCAGGCAGTGCATCAGGGTCGACTTGCCCGAGCCCGAGGGGCCCATGATGGCGGTGAAGGCCCCGTTGGCGAACTCGGCGTCGACGCCGTCGAGTGCTTTCACCGCGCTGTCGCCCTTGCCGTAGACCTTGGTGGCATGGACGGCGCGGGCGGCCACGCCCCGGCCCGCGGCCGAGGGCGCAGGAACGGGGGGATTGCGAAGGAGTGTCATGAAGCCACTCTGCGCTTCGGGGGCGGAGACGTCGTCGGCCCGGGGAACCCTTTGCCCGTCGCCCCCCGGGAGTACGCCGGCCCGCCGACGTACGCCCGTGGGGCCGATCGGGGGGTGGTAGCACCCCCGCCCGGCTCCCGGGGTCAGTCGGTGCCGGGGGTGACCAGGCCGGACTCGTAGGCCAGGACCACCAGCTGGACCCGGTCGCGGGCGCCCAGCTTCATCATGATCCGGCTCACGTGGGTCTTGGCCGTGGCCGGGCTCACGTACAGCTCCTCCGCGATCTCGGCGTTCGACAGGCCCCGCCCGACCTGCATCAGCACCTCCCGCTCCCGTTCGGTGAGCTGGTCGAGCTCGCGTGTCCGCTCGGCGCGGGGCCGTCCCGGCCGGGAGACGAACTCGGCGATCACCCGGCCCGTGATCCGCGGCGACAACAACGCCTCGCCGCCGGCCACCACCCGCACCGCGGCCAGCAGGTCGTCGGGGTCGGTGTCCTTGAGGAGGAAGCCGCTGGCACCGGCCCGCAGGGCGTCGAAGACGTACTCGTCGAGGTCGAAGGTGGTGAGGACGATCACCCGGGTGTCGGCCAGGCGCTCGTCGCCCACGATGGCCCGGGTGGCGGCGATGCCGTCGAGCTCGGGCATACGGACGTCCATCAGGACCACGTCGGGGCGGTGCTCGGCGGCCAGCGCCACCGCCTCCAGGCCGTTGGCCGCCTCCGCCACCACCCGGCAGTCGGGGGCGGAGTCGACCAGGACCCGGAAGCCGGCCCGCACGAGGGTCTGGTCGTCGGCGACGAGGACGGAGATCATCGGTTCGGGATCATCGGTCGGCAACGGCGGCGGTCGACGACGACCGTTCGAAGGGCAGGGTGGCCGCCACCCGGAAGCCGCCGCCCACGTGGGGGCCGGTGGTGAGCTCGCCCCCGAACACGGCCACCCGCTCCCGCATCCCGAGCAGGCCGTGGCCCCCGCCGGCGGTGGGCGCGGCCGCCGACGCGCCCCGTCCGTCGTCGGTGACAGCGACCGCGACCGCGCCCGGCCGGTACTCGACGTCGACCACGGCCCGGGCCGGGCCCGCGTGCCGGAGGACGTTGGTGAGCGCCTCCTGGACGATGCGGAAGGCGCACAGGTCGACGCCGGGGGGGACGTCGGCCCTCGTGCCGGAGACGTTGACGGCGACCGGCACCCCCGCCACCCGCAGGCTCTCGGCCAGGGCCTCGACCCCGTCCAGGCCGGGCACCGGGGCCAGGACCAGGCCCGACCCGTCGTCGTCGTCGGCGGCGGACTCCTGGCGGCGGAGGACGCCGAGCAGGCGCCGCATCTCGTCCAACGCCTCCCGGCTGGTGACCTTGACGTTCTGCAGGATGCGCTTGGCCTCGGCCGGGTCGGTGTCGATCACGTGGGCGCCGACGCCCGACTGCACCGCGACCACGCTCATGGCGTGGGCCACCACGTCGTGGAGCTCCCGGGCGATCCGCAGCCGCTCCTCGGCCACCGCCCGTTGGGCCTCGACCTGCTGGTTGCGCTCGAGGTCGGCCGCCCTCGCTTCCAGGGCCTCGGTGTACGCCCGGCGGACCCGGACGCTGTCGCCGAACACGGCCGCGATCCCGTAGACGGCCACGTTGCCGATGAAATCGCCCAGGCTGAGCTCGTCGGGACTGGTGACGGCGGCTACGAGAAGCAGGGCCAGGTAGATGAGGACGGCGGTGGCCCAGGCCGCCCGGCGGCGGAGGCTGGCCACGGTGTACAGGGCGATGAGGGCCATCACCGGCAGGCCGTTGTCGGGGTAGTCGCGCACGAGGTAGGCGATGGTCGCCACCGAGACCACGACCAGCACGGGCACGGGGAAGCGCCGGCGGAGGGCGATGGCGCCGAAACCGACCACCACGAGGACCACGGCCAGGGCGTCGGGCGGGGTGGGGTGGTCGGGCGTCGGGTCGGCGGTGAGGCTCACCAGGCCCGCCACCAGGACCAGGACGGCGAGGATCGAGTCGACCAGCAGCGGGTTGGAGCTCCGCAGCCGGGCCCACAGTCGTCGCACACCCTGACGATACGACCCCCCGGTCCCAGGGTCGTCGGCCGCCGGGCGCAATGGCCGTACTCCGACGGGAGTATGCGAGGCGAGGCCGTCCCGTCAGGCGATGGCGGCCAGGGCGTCCTCGAGGATGGTGGGGAAGATGCGGCTGCGGTCAAGATGGCGGACCGAGGCCGAGAAGCGCTCGGCCGCCCGCCGGTAGGACGGGTCGTCGAGCACCTGCTGCAGGGCGGCGCCGACGTCGGCCGAGCCGTCGCCGGCCAGCGCGATCCCGGCGCCGAGCTGGACCATGCGGGTGGCGACGAGGATCCGCTCCTGGTTGTCGGGCATGACGACCCCCGGTTTCCCGGCCACCAGGCACTCGGCCACCGTCGAGTGGGGGGCGTAGTTCAGGAAGACGTCGCACTCCTCCGCCGCCTGCACGAAGCTCAAGGACTCCCCCACCACCTCGAAACCGGGCCGGAGGTAGGGCGCCAGGGCTGCAGGTGACAGGGCCGACGCCCGCAGCAGCACCCGGGCCCGGCAGTCGCGCAGGGCTTCCAGCAGGGGGGTGAGCTGTGGCACCGGCCGCAGGTAGGCGAACACCCGGGGACCGGCGCCCGCCGGCCACACCGGCGCCATCCCGTCGGAGAGCTCGGGCAGGCCGAGCCGGGGCTCGGGCCGGTCGAGGCCGTAATGGTCGAGCTGGCGGTAGCTGAGCACCGCCGCCCGGGCCCCTGCGAAGATCTCCTGCAGGCGGTCGAAGGGGTGGAGGCCGAGGATCTCCAGGGCCCGGTTCAGGTCGCCGAGGACGTGGGCCTCGTTCTGGCGGAGGGTCGTCTCGGGGATCTGGGCGTCGACCCGGAAGCTCGGGAACGGCGTCACCAGGGGCGGGACGACGAACCCGGTGCCCACGTTGCACACGGGCAGGCCCAGGGTGCGGGCCGCGACCGCGGCCGTGGGGGCGTGCTCGCAGACGAGGAGCTCGGCCCGGTGGCCCAGGAGGATCGTCCGCCAGCCCGCGATCCGCGCCGCCAGGCCGACGGGGTCGCCGAAGCCGGTGTTGTGGAGCAGGCTGGCGTAGCTGACCTGAACCTTGACCGGGTTCGACACCGCCCGGTCGGTGATCGGCGCCTGCCACACCGGGCCCAGGTCGTAGCCGACGAACTCGGCCGCGTTGGTGAGCAGCTTCACCGCGAACGCGGGTTCGTGGCCCTCGGCCTTGAGCAGCACGGCCAGCGCCCGCAGCGGGGCGAGATGGCCGTAGCCCTCGCCCAGCTCCCACGCCAGCAGCACCCGAACCACGTGCCGTCCCGCTCCTCAGTCGCCGGCCGGGGAGCCGGCCGCCGCCGCCGGGCCCGTCGTCGCCTTCCGGTGCCGGGCCGCGGCCCGCATCCGGTCGGTGGAGTCGGCCAGGGCTTGGTTCGCCCCCCGCAGGAAGTCGACGATGACGGCCAGCTCGGCGTCGTCGTACCGGCCGGCCAGGTCGTCGACCGCGTCGCCCAGCAGGGCGAAGGCCTCTCCCAGGTCGCGGTCGCGGTCGCGCAGGAGGTGGACGATGACCTTGCGCCGGTCGTCGGGATCGGGGGCCCGGCGTACGAAGCCGGCCTTCTCCAGCCGGTCGATGACGCCGGTGATGGCCCCCGACGTCAGCCCGACGTGCTCGGCCAGGCGTCCGGCGGTGATCGGGCCGGTCCAGTCGAGGACGTCGAGGCAGTCCCAGTCGGACGGGTGGAGGCCGACCAGCTCGGCACAGGCGTGGTTGTGCAGGGTGGACGCCGACCCCAACCGCCGCCCCTCCCGACCGAGCTCCGCCCGCAGCTCATCCCTGGTCCCCACCGTCGCAACGTACCCCGGTGGGAAGGAAGTTGAATGCGCAACTGTTATTCAGGGAGCGTAGAGTTCCGCTCTGACGGACTCGTACAAGGAGCCCCGCCATGCCTGCTGTCACCGTCGACAACGTCCTCGCCCTGCCCCGGATCGACCGTCCGGTGGCGCCCGCCGCGACCGAGCGCCCCGTCGTGTCGGTCACCAGCGCGCCCAACGGCTTCGAGGGTGAGGGCTTCCCCGTCCGCCGCGCCTTCGCCGGCGTCGACCTGGCCCTCCTCGACCCGTTCATCCACATGGACCAGATGGGCGAGGTGGAGTACGGCCCGGGCGAGCCCAAGGGCACGTCGTGGCACCCCCACCGCGGCTTCGAGACGGCCACCTACATCATCGACGGCACCTTCGAGCACCAGGACAACGCCGGTGGCGGCGGGGTGATCACCAACGGCGACACCCAGTGGATGACCGCCGGCGCCGGCATCCAGCACATCGAGCGGCCGACGGAGGCGCTGGTGCAGAGCGGGGGGACGTTCCACGGCCTCCAGCTGTGGGTGAACCTGCCCAAGACCAAGAAGTGGGAGTCGCCCCGCTACCAGGACATCCGCGCCGGCCGGGCCACCCTGCTCACCACCCCCGACGGAGGGGCGCTGGTGCGGGTGGTCGCGGGCGACATCGCCGGCCACACCGGCCCCGGCGTCACCCACACGCCGATGGCGTTCGTCCACGCCACCCTCAGCCCGGGAGCCGAGCTCGTCCTGCCCTGGGACCCCAACTTCAACGCCCTCGTCTACGCCCTGAACGGGGAGGGCACGGTCGGTTCCGGCCGGCGGCCGTTCCGGATGGGCCAGCTGGCGGTGTTCGGCAAGGGCGACTTCATCACGGTGGCCGCGTCCGAGCGCCAGGAGAGCCGCAGCCCCACCCTCGACGTCATCGTCCTCGGCGGCGCCCCCATCCGTGAGCCCATCGCCTGGTACGGGCCGTTCGTCATGAACACCCGGGAAGAGGTCATCCAGGCCATGGACGACTTCCACGCCGGCCGCCTGGGCGCCATCCCCGCC
This sequence comes from Actinomycetota bacterium, assembly GCA_034669165.1. Taxonomy (GTDB): domain Bacteria; phylum Actinomycetota; class Acidimicrobiia; order Acidimicrobiales; family AC-14; genus JAXDMK01. The sequence goes on along the minus strand of JAXDOC010000022.1, from coordinate 149,404 downwards.
TCCAGCCTGAAGGCGTAGCCACCCGCCCGGCCCGGAGGGCGTTCGGCCCGGCTGCGGCCGGGTACGGTGACGACGTGGCTGAGCCCCGGGTGCTGGCGATGGTGCTGGCCGGCGGCGAGGGGAAACGGCTGTACCCGCTCACGGCCGACCGGGCCAAGCCGGCGGTGCCCTTCGGCGGCCACTACCGGCTGATCGACTTCGCCCTGTCCAACCTGGCCAACGGCGGCTACCTGCGCATCGTCGTCCTCACCCAGTACAAGTCCCACAGCCTCGACCTCCACATCAGCCGCACGTGGCGGCTGTCGACGCTGCTCGACACCTACGTCACCCCGGTGCCGGCCCAGATGCGGAGGGGGCCCCGGTGGTTCGCGGGCTCGGCCGACGCCATCTTCCAGAACCTGAACCTCATCGGCGACGACCGGCCCGACTACATCTGCGTCTTCGGAGCCGACCACATCTACCGCATGGACCCCCGCCAGATGGTCGAGCAGCACGTCGCCACCGGGGCGGGCGTCACCGTGGCGGCCATCCGGGTGCCGAAGTACGAGTCCACCAGCTTCGGGGTGCTGGAGGCGGGGGCGGGCACCACCATCGCCGCCTTCAAGGAGAAGCCCCACCAGGTCGAGGGCCTGCCCGACGCCCCCGACCAGATCTTCGCCTCCATGGGCAACTACGTCTTCACCACGTCGACCCTCATCGACGCCGTCACCCAGGACTCCGACGACGAGGAGTCGCTCCACGACCTGGGCGGCGACATCATCCCCATGCTGGTCAAGGCGGGCCAGGCCCACTTCTACGACTTCACCAACAACGACGTCCCCGGCGTCACCGAGCGGGAGCGGGGCTACTGGCGCGACGTGGGGACGCTCGACGCCTACTACGACGCCCACATGGACCTGGTGTCGGTGCACCCGGTGTTCAACCTCTACAACCGGTGGTGGCCGATCCACACGTCGGTCCGCCAGCTGCCGCCGGCCAAGTTCGTGCACGAGGCCGGTGAGCGCAGCGGCCGGGCGGTGAACTCGCTCATCTGTGCCGGCGCCATCGTGTCGGGTGGCCTGGTGCGGGGGTCGGTCCTGTCATCCGGGGTTCTCTGCGACGACTACTCCCTGGTGGAGGACTCGGTGCTGCTCGACGACGTGGTGATCGGTGCCGGGGCCATCGTCCGCCGGGCCATCATCGACAAGAACGTCATCGTCCCCGCCGGCGCCCGCGTCGGCGTCGACCACGAGGCCGACAGCGAGCTGTACAACATCTCCCAGAACGGGGTGGTGGTCATCGGCAAGGGGCGGAAGGTCCCCGGCCCGAGCGCCCGCCGTTGAGACCCCCGCTCCGATGAGAGTCGCCCTGCTCACCCGGGAGTACCCGCCCGAGGTCTACGGGGGGGCCGGGGTCCACGCCGCCTACCTCACCCGCGACCTGGCCCGCCTGGTCGACCTCGACGTCCACTGCTTCGGGGCGCCCCGCGAGGCACCCCACGTCACCGCCCACCCGGCGTGGGCCGACGCGGCCGACGGGCCCAACGGCGACGTCCTGGGCGTGCTCTCGGTCGACCTGCGCATGGCCGCCGCCACCGCCGGGGCCGACGTCGTCCACACCCACACCTGGTACGCCAACCTGGGCGGGCACCTGGCCAAGGTCCTCCACGGGATCCCCCACGTGATGACCACCCACAGCCTCGAGCCCCGCCGGCCGTGGAAGGCGGAGCAGCTGGGCGCCGGCTACGGGCTGTCGTCGTGGGCCGAGAGGACGGCCATCGAGGCCGCCGACGCCGTGATCGCGGTGTCCGCCGGCATGCGGGCCGACATCCTGGAGACGTACCCGGCCGTCGACCCGGGCCGGGTGGTGGTGATCCCCAACGGCATCGACCCCGACGAGTACCAGCCCGACCCCGGCACCGACCTGCTCGTCGGCCTGGGCATCGACCCCGACCAGCCGTCGGTGGTCTTCGTCGGCCGGATGACCAGGCAGAAGGGCATCGACCACGCCCTGGAGGCGGCCGTCCACATCGACCCCGCGGCCCAGGTCATCCTGTGCGCGGGGGCGCCCGACACGCCCGAGATCGGCGCCGAACTGCGGGCTCGGGCCGCCGCCATCAACGCCATCCGGGGCAACGTGGTGTGGGTGGAGGAGATGGTCCACCGCACCACGCTGGTCCAGATCCTCAGCCACGCCTCGGTGTTCCTGTGCCCGTCGGTCTACGAGCCGTTCGGGATCACCAACCTGGAGGCCATGGCCTGCGAGGTGCCGGTGGTGGCCAGCGCCGTCGGCGGCATCCCCGAAGTGGTGGTCGACGGGGAGACGGGCTTCCTGGTGCCGATCGCGGTCGACGAGGAAGGCCTGCCGGTCGACCCCGCCGGCTTCGCCCGCCACCTGGCGGCCCGGGTGAACCAGCTGCTGGCCGACCCGGAGACGGCCCGGGCCATGGGCCGGGCCGGGCGCATCCGGGTCCTCGGCCACTTCAGCTGGCCCACCATCGCCGCCCGCACCGTCGAGCTCTACCGGCAGGTGATCGCCCTCACACCGGGGGCCTGACCTCCGGCGTCTCCGGCATCTCGGCCATCTCGGCCGCCTCGGCCGCCTCGGCCTTCTCGGCCCGGAGCGAGGCCACCACGGCCACCGTCAGGGCCAGGGTGATCACGACCAGGCTGAGCCACGTCGGGAAGTGGTAGAGCTCGGTGATCAGCATCTTGATCCCCACGAAGCCGAGCACCACCCCCAGGCCGATGTTGAGGTAGCGGAACCTCCCGGCCATCCCCGCCAGGCAGAAGTACAAGGCCCGCAGGCCGAGGATGGCGAAGGCGTTGGACGCGAAGACGATGAACTCCTCCCGGCTGACGGCCAGGATGGCGGGGATCGAGTCGACCGCGAAGACCACGTCGGTGGTCTCGATCAGGATGAGGACGGCGAACAACGGGGTGGCCAGGCGCACGCCGGTGCGGCGGGTGAACAGCTTCTGGCCGTCGTACTCGTCGGTCGACGGCACCAGCCTGCGGACGATCTTCAGCGCCGGATTCTTGTCGGGATGGACCTCGGCGTCGCCGTGGCGGGCGATCTTGACCGCGGTGTACACGAGAAACGCCCCGAAGACGTAGAGGATCCATTCGAACGACTCGATCAGGGCCACGCCCGCGAAGATGAAGATGGCCCGCAGGACGAGGGCGCCGAAGATGCCCCAGAACAGGACCCGGAACTGGTACTCCCGGGGCACCCCGAAGTAGCTGAAGATCACCGCCCAGACGAAGACGTTGTCGACCGACAGGCTCTTCTCGATGAGGTAGCCGCTCAGGTACTCGCCCGCGGCCGTGCCCCCCTGCCACCAGAGCATGACGAAGGTGAACGACAGGCCGAGGGCGATCCAGACGGCCGACTCGATGGCCGCCTCCCGGAAGGTGATGACGTGGGCCGTGCGGTGGACGAGGAGGAGGTCGGCCACCAGCATCGTGACCAGGGTGGCCAGCAGCGCCCCCCAGACCCAGGGGGGGACGTCGAAGCTGGCAAAGGTGGCGGCGTCGTCGGAGGCGCCAGAGGAGGCGGCGGCCAACAGGGGGGTCAGCAAGGGATCCCTTTCGTGAAGTGCGAGGCGCAGGCGCGCCGGCGGTCGGACGGTGCTCTACCGGCTGCGGACGAGCCGGGGCGGGGTCAGACGGCGGGGATGGGAGGCGCCCGGTTGCGCCCGGCCCGGCCACCGGTCCACGACCGCACCCGCGGTCGGGGCGGGGGGACGAAGCGGCGGCCGACGGCCCAGCCGGTGATGACGACCGAGACGGCGAGGACGGCCGCCGGCACCGACGGGGCCCGGCGGACGACGTCGACCCGGGGGAATCCGTCGGCGGGCGCCGATCGGGTGCCGGGGCCGACGTGGGTGGCCTGGCCGGCGGCCGTCGCCTGACCGGAGGCTCCGATGGACGACGGGACCCCGGCCGCCAGGGCCGCGACACACACGACGAGGAGGGCGGCCATCGCGACCGCGGCCGCGACGGGTCGCCGGAGGGGGCGAGGAGGGCCGGAGAACCGCTGCATCAGGGGGAGGACGCGCCGCAGGTGCGAACAGACCCACGATACCAACGGCCCGCCCCCCTCAGTGGTGCACGCGGAGGGTGACCTCGTCGAGGAAGCCGACCCGGCACCCGCCCCGGGCCAGGCGGCGGAGGAAGTCGAAGTCGGACGCCTCCCCCCGCATCCAGCACCGCTCGTCGTGGGCGAAGGAACGGAAGCGGGCCGAGTACAGGAACGAGCCCATGGTCACACCTCGGCTCCGCAGGGGGTGCTCGCCGATCACGCGGCCCCGATCCGGGCCCTCGACCACCTCGCCCTTGCTGTACACCACCTCCAGGTCGTGCTCCCGGGCGTGCGTCACCAGCCGCTCGACGTGGTCGTCGGTGAACTCGTCGTCGTCGTCGAGGAGGGCGATCCACGAGCCGCGGGCGAGGGCCACGGCGACGTTGCGGGGGCCCACGCCCTTCGACGCGTAGAAGGCGGGCGGGTCGGTCGGGTAGGGCGACCGGTGGCCGAGGTTGACGAAGCGCACCCGGCCCGACGCGGTGATGTCGGCGGCCACCGCCTCCGTGTCGGGGCAGCCGTCGGCGACCACGATGACCTCGATCGGGGCCCACGTCTGGCGCAGGGCCGACGCCAGGGCCCGTTCGAGCAGGACCTGGGGCCGGCCGTAGGTGGTGATGCACACCGAGACGAGGTCGCCGCCGCCCACGCCCTCGTCGAGCCGGCGCAGGCGTTTCACCTCGGCCCCGTCGATGCCGGTGAGCAGGCCGTCGGCGGCCAAGGCGAGGATCGAGTGGGCCTTCGGCGTCCGGGCCGCCAGGCGGGACGCGGCCGAGACCAGGCGGTAGCCACCGAACATCGCCCGCGGACGGTACCAGCGACCGCGTCCCCCGGCGCCGACCTCAAGGTGGGGTCGGCAGTGGTCGAGGGGGGAAAGGTGAACTTCACCCGGCGGGTCCTGGCCGTCTTCGCCGCGGCCGTCGCCTGCTCCGCCCTGGCCACCGTCGCCGCGGTCGCCGCCAGCCCCCCGGGCGGGACCGACCTCTCGTTCGGCTCGTGCGGCGTGCGGATCGTGGCGCCGGTGTACCCATACCAGTTCCAGGACGGGAACGACGGCGTCAAGGGTCTGGCGGTGCTGCCCGACGGCCGCATCCTCCTGGCCGGGAACCACAGCCTCACCCGGCTCCTCCCCGACGGGCTCGTCGACCACAGCTTCGGACTCCACGGCGTCGCCCACAATTCCGTCGCCGGCTGGTCAGAGATCTACCAGACAACCCTCGCGCTGCAGCCGGACGGGCGCATCCTGGTGGGCGCCTCCCTCGGCACGGGCGGCGAGCCCGTCCTGTCGAGATACCTCGCCGACGGCCGGGTCGACCCTTCGTTCGGCGATGCCGGGCACGTCACCGCCGTGCCCGGCAGCTCGCTGGCGCTCCAACCCGACGGGCGTATCCTCGCCTGGCGGGACTGGACGATCGTCCGCCTCACGGCCACCGGCGCCCTGGACCCGACCTTCGGCACCGGCGGTCGGATCACGCTGGAGGGCGTCCACGTGTTCTCGATCCGCCTCCAGCCCGACGGCAAGCTCGTCCTGTCGGGCGCGACCGACACCGTCCCCGAGGAGCGCCGCATCTTCCGCCTGGCGGCCGACGGGACGCCGGATCCCACCTTCGGGACCGCGGGCACCGTCGTCACCGAGCTCCCGGCCGGCATCAGAGTCGACGCCCAGGGCCGGATCGTCTGGGTCACCGATCAGGCAGACGGTGACGGCTGGCGGGTCGTGCTCCACCGCCTGCTCCCGTCCGGCCAGCCCGACCCGTCGGTCGCGCTGTTCGCCAGCACCGACTACCTCCCGGGGTGGCCCAAGCGCTGGGAGATCCGGACGTGGGCGCTCGACCCCGACAGTCGCGTCGTGGCGGCCGTCACCAACGCCGACGGGCTCGGGTTGGTCCGCCTCGACCTCGACGGCCATCTCGACCGCACCTTCGGGGCGGCCGCCGGCTCGATGACCGCCAACCAGGTCGGCGATGCCCGCGTCGGCAGCCTGGTCCGCACACCCACCGGCGACTGGCTGGCCGCGGGCCTGCTGTACAACTACCAGAACGTCCCCGTCGTCCTCCGGTACCGGGGGTCGGCGAGCTCCAGCGCGACCCCGACCCTCGCCACCTGTTCCAAAGCGGTCGACACGTCGTTCCACATGGTCCGGTTCGGCGACGTGCCGGTTGGCCTCACCAGCCCGCCCGCGGCCGTGGTGGTCCGGAGCACGGGCACGGCCACGGCGCGGATAACCCGGGTTTCGCTGCCCGACGACGATGCCGGCCAGTTCGCCATCACCGCGGACGGCTGCACCGGGGCGGCCCTGGCGCCCGGCGCCACCTGCTCCGTGTCGGTGACGCACACACCCACCTCGGTCAGGAACCACGACTCCGCCCTGATCGTCACCGGCGACGCGGGGTACGGCAGCCAGATCGCAGCATCCCTCTGGGGCACGGGCCGCGGCGCCTTGGCCACCCAGGCGTGGGGTTGGAACCTGACCGGCGAACTGGGCACCGGGTCGCCGATCGCCGTCCAGGACCGCAGCCCGGTCGTGATCCCGGACACGGTGGCCGTGGCCGCCGGATACTTCCACAGCCTCGCCCTCCGACCCGACGGCACCGTCTGGGCCTGGGGGTGGAACTACTTCGGGCAGCTGGGCGACGGATCGAAGGTCGACCACTCCAAGCCCGCGCCCGTCCCCGGATTGACGGGGGTGGTGGCGATCGCGGCCGGCGCCTATCACTCCCTGGCCATCACGGCCGATGGCACGCTGTGGGCGTGGGGCCTCAACCACGTCGGCCAGCTGGGCGACGGGACGACGATCGACCGCTCCCGGCCGGTGCGGGTGGGGATCGCACCCGTTCGGTCGGTGTCGGGGGGTGCCTACCACTCGCTGGCGGTGCTGGCCGACGGCACCGTCTCGTCGTGGGGATGGAACGTCTTCGGGCAGCTCGGTGACGGCACCACCGTCTCCCGGTCGGTGCCCCAACCGGTCCCGGGACTGGGCCTGGCCCGCTCCGTGGCCGCCGGCGGTTTCCACAGCCTGGCCGTCCTGGGGGACGAGTCGGTGAAGTCGTGGGGCCTGAACCACGTGGGCCAGCTGGGCGACGGGACGACGACGGATCGCCAACGTCCGGTGAACGTGCCGCTCCCGCCCGGGTCGTACCTCGTCGCCGCCGGCGCCTACCACAGCGTGGTCGGGGGGCCGGGATCCACCACCCTCGCGTGGGGGTGGAACGCGTTCGGTCAGGTGGGCGACGGGACGACGACGAACCGCCTGTCACCCGTGGTGGTGGCCGCGCCCGACTACTGGACCACCGGGGGGACCCGGGCCATCAGCGCCGGCGTGGGCCACACCCTTCTCCTGGGCGGGGACGGCCGCATGTGGGGTTGGGGCTGGAACGGGGTGATCCAACTCGGCCGCCAGCAGTCCGACCCTCACCGTCCCGAGGTCACGGCCGAAGGCCTCTCGTCGATCGCCGCCGGCGGGTACCACTCCCTCGGGGGCTGAAGGGGCGGCGGGTTGGGAGACGGTGACGTCGAGGCCGCCCTCGGCCCGGGAGTCGCCGCTAGCGGCCCCCGCCGAGGAGACCGCCGAGGACGCCAGCGGCGCCGGACGCGCCGCCCGTCTGCCCCGGCATGATCGAGCGGATCCAGGCCTGCAGCGCGCTCGGGTTGCGGGTCTGGGTCATCACCCAGCCGGGCCCGACGAAGTCGAACACGAAGCCCTCGCCCGACTTGAGGGTGGCCATCATGCCGGTGGCCACCTTGCGCATCTGGCTCCGGACCTGGGGGCTGAAGGCCACCACGTGGCCGGTGTCGATGGTGATCCCCTCGCCCTCGGCCAGGCGGATGGTGTCGAGGGCGCCGTAGCAGGCGATGAGGGCCTTGCCCTGGCCCGACGCGTGGACGAGGAAGCCGCCCTCGCCGCCGAACAGGTTCTTGAACCCGCCCCACTTGGTGTCGAGCTCCACGGTGGCGGCGGAGGCCAGCCAGCAGCCCCGGGTGATGAGGACGGGCTGGTCGGGGGAGACGTCGGCCACGATGATGTCGCCCGGCAGGTGGTGGGCCACGTCGACCCAACCGCCGCCCGCGGGCGCGGTGTAGATGGTTACGAACAGGCTCTCGCCGCCGAGGACCGAGCGCTTCATCCCCTTCATCAGGCCGCCCTGGGTGTTCGATTCGACCGATACCCCGGCCGAGGTGGCCATCATCGCCCCCGACTCGGCGCGGAGCTTCTCCCCCGGCTCGAGGTTGACCCGGGCGGCGGCGAAGGAGGGGTTGTGGCGGAGCTCGACGTTCATGGTTGTCAGGGTAACCCTCGGGTCTGTGGAATCGTCTGGCGGGTGACGACCACTGAAGACTCGGCCCCGACCGCTGATGCCTGGATCGCTGCCCTCCGCCAGGCCCACGACCAACTGGCCGACCTCGTCCGCGGGCTCGACGCCGACGGCCTGGCCCGGCCGTCGGCGTGCTCGGACTGGGACGTGGCCCAGGTGCTGGGTCATCTGGGGAGCGCGGCCGAGATCGGCGCCGCCACCCTCGACGCCGCCCTCGCCGGCACGGACGGACCGGGCCCCGACTTCAACCAGCCCGTCTGGGACCGCTGGAACGCGCTCGACAACCAGGCCAAGGCGGCCGGCTTCCAGGAACAGGCCGGGAACCTGGTCGCCGCCTACGAGGCCCTCGACCCCGCCACCCGGGCCGACCTGCGCGTCAAGCTGCCGTTCTTCCCCGAGCCGATCGACGTGGCCACCCTCGTCCGGTTGCGGACGAGCGAGCTGGCCCACCACGGGTGGGACGTGCGGGTGGGATTCGACTCGACGGCCACCCTCCACCCCGCCGCGGTCGACCTCATGATCGACCACTCGGGCGACTTCCTCGCCTACATCGGCAAGGCCGACCGCTTCGAGGGAGGGCCGGCCACCATCATGGTGGAAACCACCGATCCGGCGCGGTCCTACGCCCTGACCATCGCCGACGCGGTGTCGCTCGCGCCGGCGCCGCCCGAGGGCGCCGCCGGCGCCGACGCCACCCTTCGCCTCCCGGCCGAGTCCTGGCTCCGCCTCATCTACGGCCGCCTCCCGCCCGAACACACGCCGGCCGACGTCACCCTCACCGGCGCCATCACCCTCGACGACCTCCGCCGGGTGTTCCCCGGCGTCTGACACCGCGTCGAGCGGGCAAACATTGACCATGCGCATCTGCCTGATGGTCGAGGGCCAGGAGGACGTCACGTGGGCGGAGTGGGTGGCGCTGGCCGACGCCTGTGAGGAGGCCGGGCTCGACGGGTTGTTCCGCTCCGACCACTACCTCACCGTCCAGGGCCGGCCCGACCGGGGCGCGCTCGACGCGTGGGGGACTATCGCCGCCCTCGCCACCGTCACCGAGCGCCTCCAGTTGGGGACGCTCGTCTCGCCGGCCACCTTCCGGCACCCGTCGGTGCTGGCCAAGTTGGCGGTCACCGCCGACCACATCTCCGGCGGCCGGGTGGAGCTCGGCATCGGCGCCGGGTGGCACGAGCCCGAGCACGTCGCCTTCGGCTTCCCCTTCCCCGCCGCCGCCACCCGCCTCCAGATGCTCGAGGAGCAGATCGAGATCGTCCACCGGTCGTGGGGGCCCGGGCCGTTCGACTTCCGCGGGCGCCACTACCAGCTCGAAGGGTGCGACCCCCGGCCCAAGCCCGTCCGCCAACCCCACCCCAACCTGATCGTGGGGGGCAGCGGCGGGCGCCGGAGCCTCGCCCTCGCGGCCCGGTGGGCCGACGAGTACAACACCGTCTTCCCGACCGTCGACGTCTGCCGGGAGCGGCGGGCCAAGGTGGACGAGGCGTGGCGGGCGGCGGGCCGGGACCCGTCCACCGCCGTGTTCTCGGTGATGACCGGCTGCGTCGTCGGTGCCGACGACGACGACCTCCGCCAGCGCACCCGCCGGGTCATGGACCGCCACCGAGCGTCGGGGTCGGTCGCGGAGTGGCTGGCCGAGCGTCGTCCGGAGTGGGTCGTCGGGACGGTCGACGAGGCCGTCGCCAAACTGGCGGAGCTCGAAAGGGCCGGCGTGCAGCGGGTGATGCTCCAACATCAGACCAATGACGACGTGGCCATGGTGGGCCTGCTGGGCGAGATCGCCCGTCGGCTGCTAGACGCCAATCCGCCTCGATCGTAGGATCGGGCCCGCTGGGTCGGGGGAGTCCGCGGGAGGCGAGCGCGGCCCACGAACCTCAGCGCACGAAGGAGCGACCGTGACGCATCAACCCGAACCGGACCCGGACAGCGGCGCCGACGCCATCTTCCCCCCGCTCGACATCCCGCCCCCCGCCAACTTCCCGACCAAGCTCCTCGACGGCGTTCCCGTCGGCGAGGTTCGGGACGAGAAGTTCGACATCCCCCCGAAAAAGGCGTTCCAGGACGCGCTCTTCAATCCCGAGAGCGATGCCGACATCAAGGTCGACGTGGTCATCGAGATGGGTCATGTCGCGTTGCGGACCGGCGCCACCGGCACCGCGGGGGAGCAGGACTTCAACGTGGCCGCCGCCGGGCACATCGCCAGCCGCCTGCGGCAGGACGGCCGCACGGTCGTGGTGATCGACTGCGAGACCTTCCCTCCGAAGTCGACCGTCTACGTGTCGATCCACTGCGACGGGAGCGAGAGCCCGAGCGCCCGCGGCGCCAGCGTCGGCTTCCGGGACGAGAAGGGGGCCCGGGCCGCCCACGCCTTCCTGAACGCCTACCAGGCCAACGGGTGGTCGGGCGGGGTGCGGGCCGACAACTACACCGACGCCCTCGCCCGCTACTACGGCACTCGTCAGGCGGCCGAGGCGGGGACGCCCTTCGCCTTCATCACCGAATGCGGCTTCCTCACCAATCCGGACGACCGGGCCCTGCTGGCCAACGAGACCGGCCACAAGCGGGCTGCCGAGGCCGTCCGCCAAGCGGTCAACGAGGTTCTCGGGGCGCCCGACGACGTTCTCCCGGCCCTGTCCGCCGCCGACCAGGCCCGGCTGTTGGAGACGGCCAAGGCCACCAATGCCGAGGTCGGGCGCCTGGCCGTCGCCATCCGGGACCAGACCGTCGGGTTGACCACCACGGTCAGTGCCGCCCGGGCCCAGGTGGCCGCCATCCGGTCCAAGCTCGGGGCGTGACCCAATCGCTCGTTTCGCATCCCTGATCGAGGAGGACAGTTCATGGCACTCACCGCCGCAGAGCAGAAGTCACTCTTGGAGATGACCGTGGCGACCAACGCCGAGGTCGGCCGGCTGGCGGTCGCCATCCGGGACCCGAGCGGCGGCCTGGCGGCCCAGGTGGCGGCGCTCCGGGCCGACCTCGACGCCATCAAGGCCAAGCTCGGCGTCTGACCCCGGCGCCCGCCGCCCTGGCCCCGTCGGGGCGACCGATGAGTTCCGGTCGCGCCCGACGTCCCCAAACCAGTGCTCATCGCCGTAGAATCGACGCCCATGGCCGTTCGGAGCGAGATCCGGCTGGAAGACGACCTGGAGCAGTACCGGCGGGAGCTCACCGGGTACTGCTACCGGATGCTCGGCTCGAACTTCGAAGCCGACGACGCCGTCCAGGAGACGATGGTGCGGGCGTGGAAGGGGATCGACAGCTTCGAGGGTCGCTCGGCGATGCGCTCGTGGCTGTACCGGATCGCCACCAACGTCTGCCTCGACATGCTCCGGGGCCGCCAGCGGCGGGCCCTGGCCATGGACCTGGGCCCCTCGTCGCCGGCCGACCGCTTCACCGGCGCCACGCGGCCCGAGCACGCCTGGCTGGAGCCCATTCCCGACGGCCGGGTGATCCCCACCGACGGTGACCCGGCCGAGGTGGCCGAGGCGAGGGAGTCGATCAAGCTCGCCTTCGTCACCGCCCTCCAGGCCCTGCCCCCCCGCCAGCGGGCGGTGCTCATCCTCCGGGAGGTCCTCCGGTGGCAGGCCACCGAGGTGGCCGAGCTGCTCGAGACCACGGTCGCGTCGGTGAACAGCGCCCTCCAGCGGGCCCGGGCCACCCTGGCCACCCGCAACGACGGCGCCGCCCTCGAGCCGGAGGTGGTCAGCGCCGAGCACCAGGAGCTGCTGGCCCGCTACGTCGACGCCTTCGAGCGCTACGACATCACCGCCCTGGTCAAGCTGCTCCACGAGGACGCCATCATGTCGATGCCGCCCTACGACTTCTGGCTGCGGGGCCCGGACGAGATGGGCAAGTGGTTCCTCGGCAACGGCATCGGGTGCAAGGGCTCCCGGCTCATCCCGGTGGCGGCCAACGGCCACGCCGGCTTCGGGTCCTACAAGCCCGGTCCCGACGGCGGGCTGCACCCGTGGTCGATCCAGGTCATCGAGATCTCAGGCGACCGGATCGTCGGGCACCACAACTTCCTCGACACCACGCTCTTCCCCGCATTCGGCCTCCCCGATCACCTGTAAGACGGCACCTGTGGCCCGGGCCAGGCCCAGGAAGGCGAGGAGCGCAGTCAGCTCGCCGGACGGGTCCCGGAGCTTGAGCGAGCAGCCCAGGCGGCGGGCGGCCAGCTGCAGCCGGGCCAGGTCGTCGACCACCGACAGGTCGACGGGGCCGTGCACCTCCAGGGGCCAGGAGGCGACCTCGACGCCGTCCCGCGCCAGGACCACCACCGCGGCCACGTCTTCCGGAAGCACAGTCGTACGACGACAGCCGGCGCCGGAAATCATCGCCGCCGCCGACTGACGACAGGCTTAGCTCGGGGCGCCAGGCGTGCCGGGGTCGACCCGGCGGCCGAGGAGGCAGAACTCGTTGTCCTCGGGGTCGGCCAGCACGACCCAGGGGACGTCGCCCTGGCCGACGTCGACCCGGCGGGCGCCGAGGGCCAGCAGCCGCTCGAGCTCCTCGGCCTGGTCGCACCCGGACGGGTTGACGTCGATGTGGACCCGGTTCTTCACCGTCTTGGGCTCGGCCACCGGCGCGAACACGAGCAGCGGCGGCGGGGCCCACGGCTCGCCCGTCGACGACAGCCAGTAAAAGCCGCCGTCGTCGTCCTCGGTGAGGGGCCAGCCGAGCACGTCGGCCCAGAACTGCCCCACCACCCCCGGCTCCCGGCAGTCGATCACGATCTCCCTGAATACGCTGGCCATGGGGGAAATCTCACCGAACGGGGAGGGAACCAACCATGGTCGACCAGGACAGGTACCCGCCCGGAGTCCCCTGCTGGGTCGACACGGCCCAGCCCGACGGCCCCGCGGCAGCCGACTTCTACGGCCGCCTGTTCGGCTGGGACATGGAGGACCAACTGCCCGCCGACGGGCCCGGGCACTACTTCCTGGCCCGGCTGCGGGGTGGCGACGTAGCTGCGGTCGGCTCGTTGGCGGGTCAGCCGGCGCCGACGCCGACGGCGGCGTGGAACACCTACGTGGCGGTGGAGAGCGCCGACGACACCGCGGCCAAGGTGACCACCGCCGGCGGGACCGTGCTGGCGGGCCCGTTCGACGTGTTCGACTCCGGCCGCACGGCCGTGTGCGCCGACCCCGCGGGCGCGGTGTTCCATCTGTGGCAGCCGGGCACCCACCGCGGGGCCGAGTTCGTCAACGAGCCCAACACGTGGAACTGGAGCACGCTCGAAGGCCCCGATGTCGCGGGTGCGACGGCGTTCTACGGGGCGGTGTTCGGGTGGGAGGCCGACGTCGTGACCTTCGACGGGGTGGAGAGCGCGATGTGGCGCCTCCCCGGCTACGCCGATGCCCTGGAGCGGATCTACCCGGGGACCCGCCAGCGCCATGCCGACGCAGGGGTGCCGCCCGGCTTCTCCGACGCCGTGGGCTGGATGACGGCGACCACCGGCGACGGCCCGCCGCGGTGGACCATCACCTTCGCCGTGGCCGACACCGACACCATCGTGGCCCGGGCCGTCGACCTCGGCGGTGAGGTGGTGGTCGCCCCCTTCGACGCCGGCCCGGTCCGAGCCGCCACCCTCCGCGACCCCCAGGGCGCCGAGTTCTCGGTCAACACCTACAACCCCGGCTGACGCCCCCGAGTCGGACCGCCGCCGGCGGATTCTCGATCGGCGGGCGATGAGTTGCCGCCACTGTCGTCGTCGTACCTGCATGGCCGCCGAGAAGACCTTTCAAACCGGACACAGGATGACCGGTTCCGGGGCGCATCATGACCAGGTGGCGGCGAAAATTCGGCACGGAAGGCGGGAACGACGGACATGCTTCACCCGTCCGACGTACGTGGGGGGAGACGGGCCCCGACCCACCAACTCGTGCCCAGTCGATGGCTTGACTTCAAGTGAACTTCAAGAAATATGGTGGCCGTCGGCCTCCACTTCACCCCGATCCGCGAAGGGACATCACCATGTCTGAGAACACCACCGGACTGATCGAACGGCGCTCCCGCCAAGCAGCCCCGGCCTCCGACGTGACGTACGCGGTCGACGCCAAGGGCCTGGTCAAGCGCTACGGCGATACCGTCGCCCTCGCCGGCATCGACCTCCAGGTCCCGGTGGGCACCGTCACCGCCGTCCTCGGGCCCAACGGGGCGGGCAAGACGACGGCCGTGCGCATCCTCGCCACGCTCACCCAGGCCGACGAGGGCACCGCCAGCGTCGCCGGCTTCGACGTCGGCCGCCAGGCCAACGAGGTCCGCCGCCGCATCGGCCTGGCCGCCCAGGACGCCACCGTCGACCCCCTGCTCACGGGCCGGGAGAACCTGGTCATGCTGGGCCAGCTGCACCAGCTCAGCCGCAAGGAGTCCGCCGAGCGGGCCCGGGTCCTGCTCGACGACTTCTCCCTCACCGAGGCCGCCGACCGGGTCGTGTCCGGCTACTCGGGCGGCATGCGGCGCCGGCTCGACCTGGCCGCCACCCTCATGTCCCGCCCCAGCGTGCTCTTCCTCGACGAGCCCACCACCGGCCTCGACCCCCGGGCCCGGGCCGAGCTGTGGGCCGTCATCGACACCCTCGTCGACCGGGGCACCACCGTGGTCCTCACCACCCAGTACCTCGACGAGGCCGAGCGCCTGGCCGACGACATCGTCGTCATCGACCACGGCCAGGTCATCGCCCGGGGCGACGCCCGTACTCTCAAGCGCACCGTTGGCGGCGACCAGGTGCGGGTCGTGGTTTCCGACCCCGACCGCCTGGCCGACGTGGCCCGCATCGTCGACGACGTCACCGGCTACGACGTGGTGGTCGATACCGCCACCCGCACCGTCACCGGCCCCACCGGCCGGGGCGTGGAGACGGTGGTCCTGGTGGCCCAGGGCCTGCTCCGCGCCCACATCGGGGTCGACGACCTCAGCCTGGGCCAGCCCACCCTCGACGAGGTGTTCCTCAGCCTGACCGGTTCCCCCGCCCACGATGTTGATTCCAGCGACGACGAAGAAGAGATCGAGATCGCCGAGGAGGCGTCATGACCGTCACCACCACATCGTTCGGGACCGCGGCCCCGTCCACCATCGACTCCACGCCGGCCCACGACGACCTCCCCGAAGCCAAGGGCGTCCTCCACGACGCCTGGGTGATCGCCCGCCGGGGCCTCATCCACATGAAGCGCCAGCCCCAGGCCCTAGCCGACGCCACCATCCAGCCCATCATGTTCGTGCTCCTGTTCGCCTATGTGTTCGGCGGAGCCATCGACGTCCCCGGCGGCGGCAGCTACCGGGAGTTCCTCATGGGCGGGATCTTCGCCCAGACGATCGTCTTCATCGCCATGGGTGTGGGCATGTCGATCGCCTTCGACCGCACCAACAAGGCCGTCGACCGCTTCCGGGCCCTGCCCATCTCCCAGGGGGCGGTGCTCGGCGGCCACGCCATCGCCAACCTGGTCAAGTCGCTCCTGCCGATCACGCTCATGTCGCTGTGCGGGCTGATCATCGGCTGGCGCATCCGGTCGGGTCTGGCCGACGCGGTGGTGGGCTACGCCCTGCTCATCGGCTTCGCCCTGGCCATGATCTGGGTGGGCGTGCTGCTCGGCAGCGTCGTGTCGACGCCGGAGGCGGTGCAGGGGATCGGCTTCGTCGCCATGTTCCCGATCACGTTCATCGCCAGCACCTTCGTCCCCACCGGTTCGATGCCCGGGGTCCTGCGGACATTCGCCGAATGGAACCCCGTCACCACCCTGTCCAACGCCGTGCGCATCCAGTTCGGCAACCCGTCGGCGCCGCCGTCGCCGGGCGACCCGTGGTCGATCGCCCATCCGCTGGCGTACTCGGTGATCTGGATGGTGGCCATCGTGGCCGTCAGCGCCCCCCTGGCCGTGCGGGCCTACCGGCGCTCGCTGGCCGACTGACCCCGATTCGGCTTCCACTGGACCGGCCGCCGGACACCGGCGGCCGGTCCCACGTAGAAAGGCGGCATGCCGTTGCCCGGAGGATCGGGGCCCGGAGACAAGGCAGCCCTCCCCGAGGCGGGGATGGTCTATTGGATCGACACCACGATCCTTCCGTCCGGCGACCCCGAGGAGCAGAGGGCGGTGGTCGTGCTCGACGTCCCGGCCACGGTTGACGGCACCGTCGTGGTGGTGTCCCGGTCGGGTGTCGACGAGTTCGGCGTGGCGGACGGGGGCGGCGGCCGCTTCTCCCGCCGCCACCCGGTCCAGGGTCGGCTGTGGACGGCGGCCCACGTGACGCCCGTCGGCCCCCTCGACCCGGGCGTGTGGGCCGCCG
The DNA here is from genome assembly GCA_034669165.1 of Actinomycetota bacterium. Lineage (GTDB taxonomy): Bacteria > Actinomycetota > Acidimicrobiia > Acidimicrobiales > AC-14 > JAXDMK01. The sequence continues at coordinate 132,737 of JAXDOC010000022.1, read as the reverse complement.
TCGTCGACCGGTTCCCGCCCCTGTGAGCGCAATCGCCGAGCTGCAGGCGGGACGGGCGGGCGCCGCCTTCACCGCCGAGTTGCAGCGGACGATCCGGGCGGTGGCGGTGGCCCGCAACTTCCCCCCGCCCGAAGGCCACCCGGCGTGGGATGCCGACGCAGTGTGGTCGACCGCCTCCGAGTTCATGGCCGACGCCCAGACGCCCCGCCGCCTCGCCGACCTGGCCGTGCACTGCGCGTCCGCCGACGCCCTGCGGGCCCGGCTCCAGGGCACGGTCCGCAACTTCCTGGCCGACATCGGCCGGCGCACGCCGATCGGCAAGCTGGTGGTCCGGGTCAACGACGTCCTGCGGGGCGAGGACGGGTTCCGGTGGGTGGGCGGGCGCTGGGCCCGGGCCGCCGACGACGGGTCTGACCTGGCTGGCGACGGGGCCGGCGACGGGGCCGGCGTCGACGACCCCGTCGCCCTGGCCCGGGCCATCGCCGGCATGACGGTGGTCGCCCCCGCCTGGGGCCACGACGCCCACCGGGCCGCCCCGGTGGCCGACCGGGCCACCATCGTCTCCCTCTGCGACGCCCTCCTCGTGGCCGCCGGCGGCTCCCTCACCCCCCGCGCCCTGGCCCGGGCCATCGGCCACCGGCTGGGCGTGGGCCAGGCGCCCCTGTCCCTGGAGGTGGCGGCCCTCGACGCCGGAGGCGCCACCGGCGCGGCGGTGCTGGCCGACAGCACCGCCGACGAGGCCCTCCGCCTCCGCCGGGCGGCGGAGGTGGTCACCGAGCTCAACGACCGCGAGCGCCTCGCCCTCGCCTACCCCGAGCTCACCATCCGCCAGCTGGCGCCCGTCCTGGGGTCGAGCCCCTCCCAGGCCCATACCGTCCGGGCCCGGGCGGCGCAGGTCGTCCGGGCCGAATTGCTCGACGACGACGACGCCGAGGGCGTGGCCCTCCTGGTCATGGAGCTGAGCCGGAATTGGGCGGACGCGGTGGACAACCTCGCCGGATCCGCCGTAGTGCTCGCGCGATGAGCGTGTTCGGACCGGCCCACCCCCTCGACGTCGACCTGGCCGACGACGCCCTCTCCCCCACCGCCAACGCCCACCTCCTCGGCTGCCTCGTGTGCCGGCTGCGGCGGGACCGCCTCCGCCACGCGCCCCCGGCCGACCTCGACCTCGGCCGGGAGCTGGCGGGAGTCGAGTTCTCGGTACCGTCGGCCACGGGCGGCACGCCCGCGGTCGACGAGGTGTGGCGGGCCGGGGCCGGCGAGCGCGTCCTCGTCCTCGTCCTGGGCGCTCAGGAAGGTCGGGTCCTGGTCGCGCCCGTCACCTTCGACGTCGAGGCGGCCGACGACGAGACCCTCGTGGTCGACACCACCGACCTCGGCCTGGCGGTGGCCGTCCACCCCCGGCTGGCGACGGAGGTGCCCGCGTCAGTCCTGGTCGAGCGCCTGGTCGCTCGGCTCGACGTGGCCGGTGCCCGCCGCGGCCCTCCCGTCCTCGACCCGTCCGACCCCCGCATCGAGGTCCGCCAGCGCCTTGCCGATCGCCTCGGCGCGCTCGACGAGCCGCCGCCGCCCGACCCGTCCACCGGCACCGGCGCGCCCCCGGCCCGGCTCGAGCAGGTCAGGTCGTCGCTCATCGGCGACCTCCGCGCCTTTCGCGGCCGCATGTGCACCGTCCGCCCCCTCGATGGGTGGGGCGACGTCCTTGCCGCCCACCAGGCGGGATGGAAGCCCATCGCCACCGTCGACGAGGTCGGCGTGGTCCTGGTGGTGTTCGACACGCCCCACGGCCTGGCCGACGACACCGACTTCGACGCCGCCCGCTCCGTCCTCACCCGCTTCAACGCCTCCGCCCTGGTCGTGCTGGCCATCGCCGTCAGCGACACCGCCGAGGCGTTCGACTCGTCCTCCCTCAACTACGGGATCGACGCCCCGTCCGGCCGCCACACCGCCCCCCGCCCCCTCATCTCGGGCCTATCCCCCTTCGACGCCATCGCCAAGTTCCTCGACCAGAGCTCCGGCACCCGGATGACAGCGCCGGCGGCGCGGGGGCCGATCACGCGGGTCGACGTCGACGACATCCTGCGGGACGCGGCGGGCGCGGCCACCGCCGAGCTGGTGCGCCAGGGATCCAAGTTCAGGATCCTCCCCAAGCGCCGGGGCTACGAGTCGATCGCCGGTGCCCAGGACGGCCTGGCCGCGGCCCTGGCCCGCGCCTTCGGCCCCGAGCCCACGATCGTCCACGACCTGCTCGAGCTGTGACCCGCCGCCCATGATCCGGCACATCAGCCTGGAGAACTGGCGGGCCTACCGCAGCCTCGACATCGACGTCCTGCCCGGCACCACCTTCCTCGTCGCCCCCAACGGCGTGGGCAAGTCCTCGCTGCTGGAGGCGGTGCGGTGGGTGCTGGCCGCGGGCAACGTCGAGCACCGGGCGTCGATGATCCGGCAAGGTCACAAGGAGGCGACAGCCGCGGTGACGGTCGACGTGGCCAGTGGACAGCTGGTCGTCGCCCGTGCCCTGCGGGCCAAGGGGGCCCGGCTGACGACGGAGACGACGGCCACCCTCGACGGCCACGACGTCGCCCCCGAGGAGGCGGTCCGCCTGCTGGAGGACTCGTGGTCGGCCGACCCCCGGTTCGTGTCCCGCACCGCATTCCTCACCGAGGACCTGCGGCGCGACGCGGAGGAGCCCAACCTGCGCACCCACCTGTGCCGGGCCTACTCCCTCGACGACCTCCAGCGGGCGGTCGCCGAGATCGAGCCCGTGCTCAGCCAGCTGTCCAAAGGGCTCAAGGCGTCCCGGGCCGAGCTGTCGGCGACGGAGGAGCAGCTGCGCACGGCCGAGGAGGAGCGGGCCGCCTCCGCCGAGCGGGCGGTGGCCGCGGCCGAGGCGGTCGCGACCACCCGCGCCGCCCACACCGAGGCCCGGGCCGTCCTCGACCAGGCCCGGGCCGCGGCATCCCAGCGGGCGGCGGCGGCCGCGTGGCGGGAACGGGACGAACGCCTCCGGGACGAGGCAGCCACGATCGGCCTCGTCCCGGAGGCGGGCGCACCGCTCGCCGCCACCCTCGCCGCGGTGGAGGACGACCTCGCGGCCCGGGTCGAGTCCATCCGCCAGCAGCAGGCCGCCCTCCGGGCCCGGGTGGAGGCGGCCGAGTCGGCGTTGGCGGCCCTGCTCGAAGCCGGCGCCACCTGCCCCGTCTGCCTGCGCCAGCTCGACGACGACAGCCGGGAGCGGGCCGAGCACCTCCACCGCACCGGGGTCGAGGTGGCGAGCGACGTCCTCGCCGACCTCGACCAATCGACCGCGGCCGTCACCCTCGACGCCGTCCGCCAGTTGGCCCGGCGGGCGGCTTCCCTCGGCACCCCGCCCGAAGCGCCGGAGGCCGACGGCCTCGACGAGCTGGTCGAGGCCGAGGCCACCGCCCAGGCCGCCCTCGAAACCGCCGTCGGCGGCCTGCGGGAGGCGCAGCTCCAGGAGCAGGCGGTCGGCGCCCGGGTGGCCGCCATCCGCACCGACCTGGCCACGGCCGGCGCCCTCACCGAGCAGTACCGGGCCGAGGCCCTGCTGGAGGCGGCCAAGTCCGCCCTCAACCAGACCATCACCACCGTCCTCGGCCGCCAGCTGGAGCCGGTGGCGGCCGAGGTCAACCGCCGGTGGGAAGCGGTCTTCCCCGACCGGCCCAACCTCCACGTCCTGCCCGACGGCCAGATGTCACGGGTGATCGACGGCGACCAGCTCGAGTTCGGCGCCTTCAGCGCCGGCGAGCAGACGGTGGCCAAGCTGATGATGCGCCTCACCACCCTGCTGGCCACGACCACGGTGCCCTTCTGCTGGGTCGACGAGCCCCTCGAGCACCTCGACCCAATCTCCCGCCAGCTGGTCGGCAGCACCCTGGCCCACCTCAGCGCAGCCGGCGGCCTGGAGCAGATCTTCGTCACCACCTACGAGGAGCCCCTCGCCCGCCGCCTGGCCGAGCTCCAACCCGACCGCGTCCGGGTCCAGTACCTCCGCACCGAACCGTCCCGCTAACCCCCGGGTAGCCGGAACACGGCGAAGTCGTCGACCTCGGTGTGGTGCTCCCGCACCAGGTGGGCCGACCGGCACAGGTCGTCGTACACCGGCCGGACGGATTCCCAGCTGACGTCGTCGAGGACGATGTAGCCCCCGGGGCGCACGAGCGGCCGGTAGCGGGCCAGGTCGCCGGCCACCGCGTCGGCGTCGTGGTTGCCGTCGATGTGGACCAGGTCGAGGGTGGCGGAGCCGAACCCGGCGGCCGCCTCGTCCGACCGCTGGCGGAGGATGCGGGCCACGTCGCCGAGCCCCTCCTCGTGGATCAGAGCCAGTACTCCCCGGTGGAGGCCGTCCCAATCCTGGGCGTGGGCCCACTCGACGAGCACAGGACCGAGGGCGTGGGCGTCGGACTGCACCGCCGCGCCCGCCGAGTACGGGTCGATGCCCACGGCGACCCCGGAACCCTGCCAGCGGAAGGCGGCGGCGAGGGGGAGCAGGGACCGGCCCCGGTAGACGCCGATGTCGACGGCGGCGGCGAGGCGCTCGCTCACCACCAGCTCGGCCATGACCTCGGCCTTGTACCGGCTGCAGCCGCCGCCGAAATCCGACGTGACCCGGGCCAGCAGCCGGCCGATCTCCTCCGCGAGACCCGGGGGCAGCTCGGGGGAGGGAGGGGCGGGGAGCGGGCCCCGGTCGAGCACCCGCTCCTGCCAGTACCGGAGGCTGGGCGAGTCGGCTCCGACGTGGTAGCTGCCCACCGACCGGGGCAGGAAGTGGAACCGGACCCCGGCCTCCCACATCCGGCGGGCCAGGTGCCAGTCGGCGGGCTCGTCGACATCGGCCGCCGCCAGCTGGTAGCGGAAGTCCCGGAGATCGGCGTGGTAGAGGGCGGCCTGGAACCCGAAATCCCCGTGCCGGGGCGGCCACTCGCCGAACCAGGTGGAGTCCCCGGAGTCCTCCAGGATGGCTCGCATGCGCCCGTAGACCAGCTCCGCCCGGGCCTGCTGGGCGGTCCGCAGCAGGACAAGGAGGTGGTCGTCGTCCCACTCGTCGTCCTGGTCGAGGGGGGCGATCCAGCGGCCCTGGGCCCGGTCGGCGGCCTCGTTGAAGGCGAGGCTGCCGGCCACCTGCCATCGGCGGCGGGTGTCCTGGGGATAGGGGCCGTTGACGGGCCGGTTGTGGAAGGTGATCCTCGGGTCGGCGAGGTCGGCCACCCGGTCGGCGGTGTCGTCGGTGCACCCGTCGCCGACGACGACGGCCTCCCAGTGGGAATAGGTCTGGCGCCTGACCGAGGCCAGGGCCCGCTCGCACAGCACCCGGCCCCCCTGGTAGGTGCCGATCCGCACCGTCACCAGCGGATCGCCGCGGAACGCGGCCGCGTACCGCGGGCGCGACCGCAGCTCCTGCAGCCGGGCCGGCGTCGGATCCCCCGAATCCACCGGCCCACCGTAGGACGGCCCGGCGGCGGGGCTACGTTCCGGTGGTGCAGATCGTGGTCTACGGCTCGCGTCCCGACGGGCACGCCAAGGTGCTGGTCGACCTGCTCGGGGACTTCCCCGACCTCGAACCGGTGGGACTCGTCGACGACGTGGCCGACAACGGGGCCCGGACGGTCCGAGGGCTCTCCGTCCTCGGCGACCGCAGTGGGTTGGGCGCGCTGGCGGCGCGGGGTGTCGGCCTGGTGATCGGCTTCGGGGACGGGCCCGGACGGCGGGCCGCGGTGCAGGCGTGCCGGGAGGCCGGGGTCGGGCTGCCCCCGCTGGTGCACCCGAGCGCCGTCGTCTCCGCCACCGCGACGATTGGGGACGGCTGCCAGATCCTCGCCCTGGCCTACGTCGGGCCCGACACCGTCCTGGCGGGCGGCGTGCTGGTCAACACCGGGGCGATCGTCGAGCACGACTGCCACCTCGGCGAGGGCGCCGTCGTGGGCCCGGGGGCGGTGCTGGCGGGACGGGTCACCCTGGAGGAGGGCGCCGAGATCGGCGCCGGCGCCACCGTGCTCCCCGACCGCAGCGTGGGTGCCGGGGCCCGGGTGGGAGCGGGCGCGGCGGTGACCCACGACGTCCCGCCCGGGGTGACGGTGGCGGGGGTCCCGGCCCGGGCCCTGCCGCCGCCGCCTTGAGCGACTACCCCTTCCCGCTGGCCGACCCGGGTGACCAGGGCCGGCCGCCGGTGCCGACGACGAGGTGGGACGAGGTGGCCATCCGGGCCCGGCGCACGGTCGCCCTGGTCGCCCGCCCCCGGCGGCTGGCGATTGTCGACTCCCACTTCCCATGGCGGCTGAGCGGGTTCCGCTACCACGAGGCGGAGGAGGTGTTCCGCCGCCTCCCCGACACGCTGTTCTTCTCTCTGTACCGCCTCACCGACCCGTTTCCCGCCCCGGTGCACCCACTGGCCGAGTTCCCCCGGGTGGCGCCGGCCGCGGGGGTCACCGACGTCCTGATGACCTTCCTCAACTTCTCGGCGGGGGTGCTCGGAGTGGCGGCCGACGCCTCCGTGGCCCCGGTACCCGGCGCCCGGTCCGACATCTCCTTGTGGCCGGTGCTCGAGCGGTGGGGCATCCGGGCCCACGCCACGCTGTACCGGGGCGGCGGGCTCTTTCCCGACACCACCCCCGACGTGCTGCTCGCGCTCGGACGACGGTGCACGACCGTGTTCACCAGCGTGCCCGAGGTCGTCGACGTGCTCCCGGACGCGGTGGCGACCGTCGTCCCCGTGCCCGGCGACTTCTACGCCTGGCAGCCCCGTCCGGACGACGGCCCCGCCGACCTGCGCCTCGTCTTCGTGGGCGACGACCGTCCCCGGAAGGGGCTGGCCACGTTGCTCGACGCCATGGCCGACCTCGGGCCCGGGTTCTCCCTCGATGTCGTCGGACCCCACGAGCGCCACGGGGCCCGGCTGGAGGCGCTCGGAGCCGTCGCCCACGGGTGGCTGGCGCCGGCGGAGCTGCGAGAGGTGCTGGGGGGCGCGGACGTGGTGGTGGCGCCTGCCACCAGCGACCGCCCGGAGGACGGGTATGGCGACACCGGCATGGTCGACGGCTTCCCCACGACTGCGGCCCGGGTGGCGATGCTCTCTGGCTGCTGCCTGGTGGGCTCGAACCCGACCGGCGAGCAGTCCCCGATCCGGCCCGGCGAGCACTACGTCGCCGTCCCCGAGCGGGACGCGGGCGCCCTGGTCGACGCCCTGCGGGGGTTGAAGGGGCATCCCGAGGAGCGCCGGGCCATCGCCCGCCGAGGGGCGGACGCGGTGCGCGACTGGTGTGACGTGGCACCGGTCGTGGCCGCCAAGCTGGCCCGGATGGGCTTCCTCACCGACGCTGACGCCGGTGTCGTGAGCGGCCGATGACCGGTGAGCGGCCGAGCACTCCGATCCGGTTCCAGCGCCCGTCGTTCCCCCCCTCGGAGGCGATCGAGCGCTACTTCGCCCGCTCCCGCGAGCGCCACTGGTACTCCAACGGCGGGCCCTGCTTCGAGCTCCTCGCCGCCCGTCTCCAGGATCGCACCGGCTGCGCGTCGCTTCCGGTGGCGAGCGCGACCACGGGCCTCATCGCCGCCGTCTCGGTGCTGCGCCGCCGGCGGCCGTCGGGCACGGAGGCCATCGTCCCGTCGTTCACCTTCGCCGCCGCCGCCCAGGCGTTGGCGTGGAACGGGCTGCAGCCGGTGTTCGTCGACGTCGACCTCGTCCACTGGCACCTCGACGCCGACGCCCTCGGGGCGGCGTTGGCGGCGCGGGGCAGTGCCGTCTCGGTGGTCGTCGCCTGCTCCTCCTTCGGGACGCCGCCGCCACCGTCTGCGCTCGCGGCGTGGGAGTCGGCCTGCCGCGACGCGGGGGTGCCCTTGCTCGTCGACTCCGCCGCCGGCTTCGGCGCAGGCAACGCCCACGGCGTGCCGGTCGGGGCCCAGGGCGACGCCGAGGTGGTGTCGTTCCACGCCACCAAGCCCTTCGCCATCGGCGAGGGCGGGGCCGTGTTCAGTCGTGACCCCGACCTGGTCGCCGAGATCGCCCGGACCGCCAACTTCGCCTTCGACGGTGACCGCCGGCCGCAATCCCCCTGGGGCCTCAACGCCAAGCTCGACGAGCTCCACGCCGCCACCGCCCTGGCCGTCCTCGACGGCTTCGACGTCACCCTGGCCGTCCGCAGGGACCGGGCGGCCGAACTCCTGGCGGTGCTCGGTGACAGGTTCACGCCCCAGGAGGGCCACCAACGGGGGACCTTCCAGTTCGTCCCCGTGCTGGCGGCCGACGCCGCCCTCCGGGACGACATCCTGCGGCGGGCGGCGGGCCGGGTGGAGCTGCGGACCTACTACGAGCCGTTGCACCACTCCGTCGCCTTCGCCGGAGCGCCTCGAGCGGGCCCGTTGACCGTCACCGACGCCCTCGCCGCCCGGATGCTGAGCCTGCCCATGTTCCAGGACATGACCGACGCCGAGCTGCAGGCCATCGCCGACGTCGTCTCCGGAGGTGGCGGCCGGCGGGGGTAGACAGGCTGCGGTCAGCCAGCCGGCCCTGCGGCCGACCCGTCGAGGGCGGCCCGGAGCATGGCCTGGGCCGACCAACGCATGAGTTCGGTGGCCTCGACCCTCGACAGGCCGCCGATGTCGGTCAGCCATACCAGGGCCTCGATGCCGGTCGCGCTCCGGATGGCGAGGGCCAGGCGGTGGACCTCGTCCGCCGACGCCCTGCCGTCGGCGAGGAGCGGCGCCAGGGCGTCCTCGATCCACGCGATCGCCCGACCCTGGCGCAGAGGCAGCTGCGAGCGTTCGACGGGGTCAGCGGTCAGCGACAGCTTCAGCATGGTCCGCTGTTGGGCCTCGGTGTCGACGATCGTCCGCATGAAGCGGTCGACGACCAGGTCGAGCCGGGTGGCGACGTCGCCCGGAGCCTCGGCCGGCAGGAGCGACGCGACCCCCGTCTCGGGGTGGGCGGCCGCCAGCAGCGCCCGCTGGTTCGGGAAGTAGCGGTAGGCCGTCGTCCGGGAGATCGACGCCGCCTCCGCCGCCTCCTCGACCGTCGGCGCCAGGCCCCGCGCCACCTGGTCGCGAGCGGCGGCGACGAGGGCGTCGCGGGTGCGCCGCTTCTGGCCCACCCTGCCGTCCAGTTCGTACGCCGTTGACATGACCATAATGGTACCGTACTCTCATCATGGTACTGAAGTCCCATATAGAGACCCGACGAGCGAACCGAGGCACGAACATGAAGGCTGCAGTTCCGATCATCCGGGCCGAGGGCGAAGGCGACAAGCGGTCGTTCCTCGGCGGTGGCATCCACACGTGGAAGCTGCTCACCGAGGACACCAACGGCGCCTTCTTCATGTTCGAGGACACCATGGTGAAGGGCAAGACGACGCCCCTCCACGCCCATTCGGAGGCGGACGAGACGGTCTACGTCCTCGAGGGCGAGATCCTCGTCAACATCGACGGCGTCGAACGCGGCGTCGGCGCCGGGGGGATGACCTTCACGCCCCGGGGCACGCCCCACGCCTTTCTCGTGGTCTCGGAGGCCGCTCGCCTGCTCACCCTGCAGACGCCGGGTGTCGGCCAGGCGTTCTACCGCGGCGCCAGTGAAGCCCTCGCCGACGACGGGTCGAACCAGGTCGACTTCGCCCGCGTCCGCCAGGTGGCGATCGAGACCGGCGGGATGGCGATCGTCGGCCCGCCGCCGTTCGCCGCGGTCAACGGCGGCTGAGGTCCCGCAACCGCGACTCCAGGGCCGCCCGGCGGGCCTCGGGATCGGCGTCGCCGCCGTCGAGGAACACGTCGTGCAGCTGCACCGCGAGGACGGCCCGCTGGGTGGCGGTGGCGGCGAGATCCTCCCGCTCGGCCACGTAGGCGGCGGCGGCCCGCACCGCCTCGTGCTCGACCCGGTCGACCTCGTCCGGGTGGTCGAAGCGCCACCGTCGGGCCCGGTGGACGATGGCCGGCTTGTCGTCGTCGGCGTCGATGCCGGCGGCGGGGAAGACCCGGCAGTCGTAGGTGCGGCACGTGCGGGGCCGGTGCTCGTAGATCGAGCAGGCACCGTCGACCAGCATGGGGCAGTGGCCGTGCTCGTCGTAGCCCATGAGGACGTGGCCGACGGGCAGCCGGGGGGCCTGGAACAGCAGGCGGGCCGGGATCCGGGCCCGGGTGGCGGCCTCGTCCGGCCCGATGTGGACGAACTGCGACGACGTGCAGCAGGCGGTGCAGCCGTTGCACGGCACCTCCGACTCGCCCCCGCCCCGCAGGGCGCGCTGCATCCCGGCCAGCCAGGCGGAGAAGCTCCCGGCCGGCAGCGGCTGATCGTCGGTCGACTGATCGGTCAGCGGGCCCGGACCCGGTTGTTGCGGGGGTTGTGCTCCAGCTCCACCAGTCCGAGGTGCTCCAGCAACGGCGGGACGTACATGGCGAACCGGCCCCGGTAGCCCTTGCGCAGCCCGTACCACCCACCGACCGGATTGCCCTCCGACCGGCCCCAGGCCTCCAAGGTCCCGTCCTTGGCCGGCTTGTTCTCGTCGGCGCTGCCGAGCTCCATCCAGTCGCCGCGCTCACGGAGCATGGCCGGGGCGTCGTCCAGGCACCGGGCCAGGTACTTGAGCTTGGTCGTCCCGACGACGCAGACCAGCTCGACCGGGTCGGCGGTCTCGTCCCGGTACATCTGGTACTCGGAGGTCCCCGGCGGTGTCCGGAGCACCCACGGGTCGTCGGGCGTCCCGGCACCGGTGGCGGCGGTCTCTGTCATGCGGCCATTCTGCTCGCGCCGCGCTAGTCGCGACGGGCGCGGGCGCGGCGCTTGCCCTCGTGCATGGCCTGGACCCGACCGGTGGGGATGGCGTGGCCCTCCTCGATGAGGTCCGCCCCCAACCGCTGGGCGGCGGGCATCCGATCCGCCCACGGATCCCGCGAGCCCAGTTGCTCGAGGGCGGTGTGCACGGTGAAGTCGGCCGGCGTCACGTCGTCGATCTCGTCCCAGGCGAGGGGGAACGACACCGGCACACCGGGTCGCACCCGCGGGCTGTAGGCGGCGACCACCGTCGCCCCGCCCACCCGGGTGGCGTCGACGAAGACCTTCCCGCCCCGGTCCTCCTTCATGAAGGCGATGGTCGCCAGGTCGGGATCGAGCGCGGCGGCGCGGGCGGCGATGGCCCGGGTGGCGGCGGCCGCGTCCTCGATCGACGCCTGGTCGTCGATGGGCACGAACACATGGACTCCCTTGGCCCCACTGGTCTTGACCGCCCCTTCCAGGCCGATGTCGGCCAGCGCCCGGCGGACGAGCCTGGCCGCGCCGACGGCCATCGAGAAGGCGTCGGTGGCGCCCTCGGGCGGGTCGAGGTCGAGGACCAGATGGGTCATGCGGTCGGGCGGGTGCACCCGGACGAGGGTGGGGTGGTATTCGATGGCCCGCTGGTTGGCGAACCAGATCAGGGTGCGGCGGTCGTTGCACAGGGCGTAGGCCACCTCCCGCTTGGAGGACTCCGCCCACATCGTCACCGTCGGGATCCACTCCGGGGTGTACTTGGGGACGTTCTTCTGCATGAACGCCTCCTGGCCGCGGTGGACCCGGATGACCGACAGCGGCCGGTCCTCCAGCACCGGGAGGATCCGGTCGGCCACCCCGTCGAGGTACTCGACCAGGTCCCGCTTGGTGGCCTCCGCACCGTCGAACAGGGGCCGGTCGAGGTTGGTCAACGTCACGCCGTGACGCGACTCGGCGCCCTTCGGTTCAGCCATGGATCTCGACGCTACCCAGAGGGGCCGGTCCGATACCCACGCACCGTCGGGTGCCGTGAGTTAGTCGATGGCCAACCGGATGAGCTGGAGGCAGAGGTCGCGCAGGTCGGCCTCGGTGGCGCCGGTTCCGGGGGCGACGACGTCGGCCGCGTAGAGGTCGTTTCCGACGAAGGCGAAGGCACTGGCCTGCCCGTCGTCGCTGGAGGCGAACGCCTCGTCGCCATAGCCGTCGAGGGGCTCGTAGCCGGGCGGGGTGGTGAAGGTCGCCCGCCCGCCGCGCACGATGGCGACGTCGATGCCCCGGGGACCGCCGTCGTCCCACGTGAAATTGCACCGGCCGGGGTCGGGAGTCGAGTGCTCGGAGACCCCGCTCGCCGGCGGGAGCAGGTTCTGGACCTCGGCCAGGGTCACCCCACACGGCGGGTCGGCGTCGGTGGAGGTCCGGGCGGTGGTCACGGTGGACGGGTCGGCCGAGCCGGCAGCCGTCGTGTCGCCGTCGTCACCGCCGCCGCAGGCTCCGAGGGCGAGGACGGCGACCAGCGCCACCAGGGAGATGACCTTCTTCATCGGCGCCTCCTCGCGCTCGGTCGGTCAAGGAGATCATGACGTACTCAGGCGTCGAGCAGAAGGGTCCGGATGAGTGTGTCGGAGAGCCACTGGGCGTGTTGTGCCTGGCTCCAACCGAGCTCGTCACAGAGCATCCGGGCGACGTCGGGGCTGGAGAGGGTCCAGAGGATCTGGCCCGCCCGACGGATCGACACCCGTAGCGGCCCGCGGGCGGCGACCCAGCGGGCGTAGACCTGCATGTTCTTCATGCGGAAGCGGTCCATCTCCTCGAACACCTTGGCCATGTCCGGCTCGACCGCCGACGCGGTGCGGAGGATCTCGAAGACCGGGCGGAGCTGGGTGGAGAGACGGGTGATGAAGTCGGCGAACAGCTCGAGCTGCCGGCGCTGGTCGACCTCGTCCTTGACGGCCTGCAGCTCGGGTCGTTGCGTGATGTTGGCGACCGACTCGTCCGGCACGAGCCGAAGGTCGATCAGCGACGTCAGGACCTTGGCCTTGCTGCCGAACACGGTGTGGACGGTGTCGCGCGCGACACCGGCGCCATCGGCGATGTCCTTCATCGTGGTCCGGCCGTAGCCCTGCTCGAGAAAGAGCTCCGACGCGGCATCGAGGATGCGGGTCCGGGTGCGGGCCGCCTGCTCGTCGCGCACCGGCGACGAGTACTTGCGGGTGCCCTTGACGCTGGCCATGGGTTCATCCTACAGTCCCACTATTGATCCGACAGTATGTCGGTTCAATCCTCGGAGGGAGGAGACGGATGATCGAACTGCTCACCCAGCCACCGCCGGCGGAGGTGATCGCCCGGATGGTCTCGAACGCGGGTCTCCGGTTGACGCCCACCATGCTGGGGACCCAACAGGGCCCCGACGGTCACCTTGGGCCCGAGGGCGCGGGGGCGCTGCTCCTGCTGCAGGCGACGTTCGTGGACGAGCAGCGGGCGGCCGCCTTCTGGCAGACCGTGGCCGGTCTCACGGAACGCCTCGCCGCCGCACCCGGCTTCATCCGTCGTTTCAACTTCCTCGACGGCCCCCACTTCACGCTCATCGTCATGTGGCGCAGCCCGGCTCATGCCCACGCCTTCTTCGCCAGCGCCGAGCACCAGGCCGCCATGCGGGAGTTGTACCGCGGCCGCTGGCAGTACTCGCACTTCGCCGGCCTGTGGGAGGTGGCGACCCCTCGGCAACGGGTCATCTTCTGCCAGCAGTGCGACGGCGTCACGTCCGTGACCGAGCGCCTCTGCTCCGGCTGCGGCATCGAGCTGGTCGACCCCTACGTGAGTGCGGACTATGTCGTCCGCTGAGCGAACCCGTTTCCTCGAATCGACTCTCGACGCCCAGATCCGGGCCGAGATCGCGATCCACAACGGCGACGTCGGGCCTCGCCTGTCGACGTGGTCACACCATGACCCCGTCACCCTGTTCGGCGCGGGCGTGCCCCTCCGCACCGGCTGGCCGGACGTGCACCAGGTGTTCGACTGGCTGGCCACGACCATGACCGACTGCGAGGAGTACGAGTTCGAGCTCATCGCGGCCGATGCCGACGGCGACCTCGCCTACATGGTCGGGATCGAGCGCTACCGCGCCAAGAATGCCGCCGGCGCGCCGATCGCGGTCACCCTGCGGGCCACCCACGTCTACCGGCGCGAGCCCGAAGGCTGGAAGATCATCCACCGCCACGGCGACCACCCGCCGGACGACGTCAGCGTCGCGCCGACCGGCCGCGGCTAGAGGGGTTCGAAGGTTCCCAGTGCGGGCGTCGTCGGAGGATGTGCCTCCGGCGGGGCGAACTTCATGCGGTCGAGGAACAGGTGGACGTTGGGGCCGACGGTGACGGCGAAGGCGACGGTGCCGATCCCGACCGAGCCACCGAGAGCGACTCCGATGGCGAGGACAGTGAGCTCGATGGCCGTACGCACCATCCTGACCGACCGACCCCGCCGGGCGAGGGCGGTCATCAGGCCGTCCCGCGGCCCGGGGCCGAGGCCGGCGCCGATGTAGAGCCCCGAGCCCGGCCCGAAGAGCACGATGCCGAGGACGAGGAGGCCGACGCGGCCGACCGTCGACGCCGGCGTCTCGACCACGGCCATGGTGGCGTCGATGACGAGGCCGACGATGAGGGCGTTGGCCACCGTGCCGACGCCAACCCGTTCCCGCAGGGGAATCCAGAGGAGGAGGACGACCACCCCGACGATGATCGACGCGGTGCCGATGGCGAGCCCGGTGTGTTCGGCGACGCCCTGGTGGAGGACGTCCCACGGCGGCAGGCCCAGGTCGGCCCGCACCATGCAGCCGATGGCCACCCCGAAGAGCACAAGGCCAAGGAGCAGCCGGGGCAGCCGTCGCCTCAACTCGTCCCGCGGCGGCAACGGAAGCACCTGCCCAGGCTACGCGTGCCCGCCCCTCGATCCACACGGGTTTTCGGCGGCACTGCAGAGGGCCAGTCCTCTCGCACCGGCTCTGACCTGCTCTTTTCATGGTGGCGGGGGTAGGATTTGAACCTGACGTCGTCTGCTGGACTGGGGCCACGAAACGCTGACGGACCGCCGGCGACCCCAAGGAGCCGACGTCAGCGACGCACGCGATACGCCACGTGCACCGCGCCGTTGCCGAAGCGGCGCTCGTCGATGAGCTCGAGGTCCAGGCGCAGATCGGTCGGCAAGGCCGGCTTGCCGGCGCCGACTGCCACCGGGGCGATCACCAAGCGGAGCTCGTCGACGACACCGGCGCGCAGGGCGTGGGCGGCGAGCCCAGGTCCGCCCACCAGCAGGTCGGCCGACGACGCCTCCTTCAGGGCCCGCACCTCGTCGGCCTCGAACGCGGGCACGATGCGCGTCCGCTTCGTGACCGGGTCGATGAGGGTGGTGGAGTAGACGAGCTTGTCCGAGTCCTGCCAGGCGGCGGCGAAGTCGGCCTGCACCGCCGACTCCTCGGCGAACGACGGCTCCGTCTCCCACACGGCCATCGTCTCGTACATGCGGCGGCCGAGCAGCTGGGTGCCGATGCCGCGCATCATGTCGTTGTAGAACACGTGCACGTCCTCGTCAGGCACCGACCAGTCGAAGGAGCCGGAGGCGTCCTCCGTGAAGCCGTCCAACGACGTGTTGATGGCGTAGATGAGCTTCCCCATGCGACCCTCCGAGCGGTTGCGTTGGAACGTCGATACCGGTCGCAGCGCGGCGTGGCGTCAGCAGCCGAAGCAGTTGTCGGGAGTGTTGCCCGAGATGGTCGACGCCGCCTGCGTGAAGGTGCCGTTGTTGATCACACCTCCGCCGACGAACCCCGCAGTGTTGCGCGACACGGTGCTGGCCTGGAGCGAGAACGTCCCGCTGTTCGCCACGCCCCCACCCGAGCCCAGCGCCGAGTTGTCCACGATCATCGAATTGCGCTGGACGGCAGTCGTGGCACCGGAGGCGTTGAAGATCCCTCCGCCTACGTCGCCGGTGTTGTTCGCCAGCGTGGAGCTACTGATCGCCGCCCTCCCGTCGTTGAAGATGCCGGCGCCGCCTCCGGTGCGCATCTCGTCGGTCTGTGAGCAACCGCAGTTTCCGGTGTTGTTCTGGACCGACGACGGGACGGTCGCCGAGCTCGAGTTACCCGAGACCGTGGAGGCGATCACCGCCAACGAGCCTTGGTGGTTGAAGATGCCGCCGCCGGCGCCGACGATCAGCACGTTCGACTGCGTGACCGTGCAGGCACCCGTGCAATTGGCCGAGTTCGTCTGGGTCCCGTCCCCGCTGAACACCGCCGAGTTGCCCGACACCGTTGACTGGTTGAGGGCGACCTGACCGCCAAAGTTGAAGATGCCGCCGCCGGCGCTACCGATGGCGAGGTTCCTCTGCGTCACCGTGCAGGTGGCCGAGCACGTAAGCGAGTTGCTCTGGCTGACGCTGTAGCTGCCCGACGCCGAGTTCTGTGTGACGGTCGAGGCGTTCAACGAGAGATTCCCGCTGTTGAAGATCCCACCGCCGGCATTGTGGATGGTGTGGATCCCCCCATCGGCGGTGCAGTCGGCAACGCAGTCAAGGGGGTTGCCCTGCACGAGCGGCAACGTGGACACCGCCGTGTTCTGCCTGACAGTCGTGTTGTAGAGCGCCAGCGTCCCTTGGTTGAGGACTCCGCCCTGAAATCCGCGCCCGTGCTGGATCGTGAGCCCGTCGAAGCGCACGTTGGCGCCCGACCCTACGGAAACGACCGTCCCGCCATCGGCGCCGTCGAGCGTGGCCGGCAGCCCCACGAGTCGGAGGCTCTTGTTGATCACGAACTGCCCGGTGCACGTGCCGCTCACGGAGATCGTCGAACCGGGTGGGGCCGCGTTGATCTCCGTCTGGAGATTGGCACTGGGGCACGACACGGTCGCCGCTTGCGCCGGCGCAACCAGCGCCCCGGCGAGTGGGGCCAGCAGCCCCACGGCTGTCGCTGCGAGCAGGACCTTCCGCCTGAGAACCCATCGTCCCGACATGGGCGTGTGGACCTCCAATTGGTGGTCGTAGAAGCCGAACCTCTGACCTCTTGCGTTCGAGCAAGCGGTCTGCCAATTTAGCGGCGCCGCAGGCGTTGTGCTACCGCGGTACGCGGTCGCTCGTTGACGTGGACACGAGATCGCCCGGCTGATCACAAGGCGCTGGATCTCGGAGATGCCTTCGAAGATCGTGGAGATCTTCGAGTCACGGCGCCAGCGCTCGACTGGTGATCCGGGCCGGGAACGAGTCAGGGCCGGTGATCTCGCACCGGCCCTGACCTGCTCTTATGTTGGTGGCGGGGGTAGGATTTGAACCTACGACCTTCGGGTTATGAGTCGCGGTCTCCGGTCCCATGTTCGGTTCTTTCAGTCCGGTTTGGGCTGGTCACGTACGGTTTCTGTTCGTCTTCTGTTTGCCCCGATCCGGCCCCTGAGGCCCCGTCTGGCGGCGTCCGGTCGACACACGGTCGACACGGTCATCGCCCTGAGAACCTACTTGGCGGTAGCCTGCCGGACGGATTCTCCACACCTCTCAACTCATTCTATAGCTTTTCTTGGTGGCTGGCAACCGAGCGGACTGATATGCCTTGGCAGCTATCAAGGATCCTTTGACATGGCTGTAATTCCAAAAGTGTAAGTCAGGTGGTACAGTGTTGCTGTCACAACCAACAGCGACAGGGGAAGCCGTGGCAGCTGAGCTCACCGAGTATCTCGACTTGCAGGACTCGACGGAGATGGTGACCAAGGCGGAGGTTCGACAGGCGCTTCGGGACGGCGGGCTGACCATCAGCGACCGAAACCTCGTCTACTACACGTCGCTCGGGCTGGTGCCGCCGGCCGTGCGAGTCGGCAACCGAGCCGGAACCTATCCTCAGATCGTGATTGAGCAGCTGGCGTGGGTAATCCGATCGCGCGAGCGAGGTCTGTCCCTCGACGCCATCAAGGAGGTCCTCCCGGTCTGGCGCTGGCTCGTATGGGGGCGCACTCGCAACTGCATCGACCTTCGAGAGTTCGAGCTGGCCGCACGGCGCCTGGAGCCATCGATCGAAGCGAACTACGCGATCCCCAACCTGGTGCACGACGTCATCACCTCCTGCCTTTGCGGCGAGTGTCTCCAGCAGATCGAATGGATCCTGAAGGACGGCACGTCGTTCCGTCACACCGAGGCCAATCCGCTGAAGTTGAGCTTCCTGCTCGCCACGGTTGACCAGGCGACTGGCAAGCCCCACCTCATGGCGTGGACTCAGTTGTCATTCCCCGGGCTCGGGAGTCCGGACCCGAGCCAACCGACATCGATCACTCTCGGTCTGCCGATCGGACTCGACTTACCAGTCTCCCGACCGAGGGAGCGTCCATCTGGTCGGGCACGCGGTTGTGGCCGGCGTACGACGCGTCAGCGCGAGGTGCTGCCGCTGGGTTGAGCCCCGACGTACCGCCAAGGGGCCGGCCCTCTCGCGGACAGGCCCCCCAGCAGCAAGCCGCAACCGAGTAGGTCGCAGGTCTGAGCAACCACAGGTCTACCTCGGGAACGGTGCATCGCGCCAGTCACTCGTGCATCTCCCTTTCGAGGAGAAGACCTTGTCAATTGCCTATTCTCCCCCACTCATCAATTGTCATCTAGACAATGGGGCTCCCGCCGGATCTGATCGCTCGCGCGAACATCGCCCTGGCGACAATGGAAATCTTGCATATAGCCTCGCCCGGGCTCTCTTGGGAACAGGGCTACGCAATGCCGGGGAGCAACGATGACTCCTATTCAAGACTCCCTGCGGCTGGATCTAAACGCCTTCCTCCTCCGAAATGCAGTGACGCCAATGCAGTCGCTCACGGATACCGCCCAAGCCACAGCGATGTTCTACTCCGTCGCTCCGGGTGATGCGGCCGCCCTGTTTGTGCCGGACGCCCAGACCCCGGACACACTCGGCCCGGTTGTTGCGGCAATACTTGCCCGACCAACGGGCCCTCCCAATTGGCAGCTTTTCATCCGTGAGGCCCTCGTCTTGCCGGCATTCGGTCTCTCGGCCGGGCAATCGCTCGGCGCGGCAGTCTTCTGTGCAGTCTCCGATCCCGAGGATCAGACCATGCGCTGGGTAGTCTGGACCTTCGGCTCCGCCGCTCGGTCCATACGACGTCGTGCGATCGACCCACGATTTGGGCTGATCATTGCTCTAAATCGCATTTCCGAGTCGGAGGCCGAGGACCCCGTGGAGTACCGGACCCGTGGCCGGGTGAGGCAACTCCAATTTCGGACACCCTCGCCCTATGCCCAGCACACCGAGGTGCGAGCGGCCAACGACGTGCCCGTTGAGGGCTATCGAATGGACCGCATGGTCGACATCGTCTCAGCCGTTGGCGGCCGGGTATCCGATACCACGATTGGCCACGTCTTCGGCTCTCGCTCATTCAAGTATCGCGGCGAGGTGGCCTGTATAGACGACCTCGTATCATCCTCCGAGGTCCTAATGACGGATTTTCGCGGTCGTGGGTATCAAAGAGACTTCAGCTTCATCGATAGATATGGCCTGGTGGAGGACGAAGACCGGATCTTCCGGCTACGTCAGCTTCTATCCGAACAAGTCCGGACGAATATCGATAGCGTGGATGTCCTCCTTCCAGACGAGCGAACCGACTCTGGTGATGAGAGCACGGTCCACTTCATCGCCTTCCCAGGTGAGAAGAAGGCTAATCAAGGACAAACCGTCTTAACGGTAGATATGATCGCTCAGTTCGCAGCCCATAGTTCCGATGACGCGTTCCTGGACCAGAAACTCCGGTTCTACGATTCCCAACGCAATAAGATCAACGAATTCCCGATACTAGAATGCCTCGTAGCGGAGTTGATAGATGGTGACGACAGGATCGTGTTATTCGACGGCGACTTCTACCGGGTCGACGCCGATTTTCTCGCCAGCGTCAACACTGAGCTGAAAGGCTTGCCTCTTACCTCACTCGACCTCCCATTCTACGAAGGCGGAGTCGAAGCAACTTGGAATCGTGATGTTGCTGATGCGCTGCCCGATAAGTTCGTCTGCCTTGATGGCCAGCTCGTCAGGCTCGCTGGTCAGACGCCATTTGAGGCCTGTGACCTCGTTTCGACAACCGGCGCCCTGATCCATGCCAAGCGTAAGGGACGGTCATCCACGCTCACATACGTATTTACCCAAGCCGAGCAGAGTTGTCAGTTGTTATCTGAGGTGCCCAATGCCCGACAGCAGTTCGACGACCACATCTCGGCCGCAGCAAAAGAACCCGATACGCTATTGCCATAATTGATGCAGTTCAGGGTCTCGGCAGACGCCCGGCGGACATCGAAATTGTCTTTGCGCTCCTTGGAGACTGGCATAATCGGTCGCTTCTACATCTACCGCTCTTGTCGAAGGTGACGCTACTGGGCGCCTTTCATCGCCTCGAGCGGATGGGTTTCCGTCCCACTGTTGCGCTCATCGGACTGCGTAGCCGAGCCACGAAGAGTGCTCCTGGTAGCTCTCCGTAGGCCAATCCGCTCAGACGAGCCGGGACTTCTCTAAGCTACTGATCGTGCCGTACGATCAATTCGCGCCGTGCGACGCCGATGGCTGCGAAGCCAGACGCGCGTACCGCCGCCGGTGGTGTTCAGAGCACGCAGCCGTAGTAGATGCCGCCAAGCGTCCTTGTACGCTGTCGGCCCGTGAGGGAGACGAAGTCGGACCTTGCTCCCTCAGCGCAGGTCACGAGGGTACTTGCAAAACAATGCGGAGTGTACTCGGCAGCCTGGAGTATTAGCTTTCCACAGAGCACCTCGATATTTACACTATACGGGCCGGAATCTCGACGCCGGCTTGCCCTCACGGAGTCCAGGGTGCTTGATTTCGCCCTTCAGGCGTGCAATTCTCATCGTCGTTTCAACTACTGATTTAGGGGAGTCCACTGTGGCTGAGAAGGTTACGGTCGAACTGGTCGACGACCTGGATGGTTCCCCGGCGGATGAGAAGGTGCGCTTCGCTCTCGGGGGAAGCCAGTACGAGATCGACCTGTCGTCAAAGAACGCGGAGAAGCTCCGGGCAGCCCTCAAGCCTTACATCGATGCCGCTCGTCCGCCTGGGTCCGGAGGGCAGAACGTTCCCCGCGGCCGTCCCAAGGGCTTGACCGGGAAACGTGCCAGCAGTGGAGCGGCCGCCTTGGGTGTCGATCCGAAGGCCGTCCGAGTGTGGGCTGACGAAAACAACATCGTAGTTCCGCCCAGGGGACGGATTCCCAAGCCGATTCTGGATCAGTATGTAGCCGCAAATCCGGCGGGCTAGCTGACGAAGTATGATGCCAGCCTCCGGACTTGACCCTACTCCTTATGGTTAAGTCGGCGGTCGGGCATACGGTGTTGGTCGATCCGATCCGCTTTGGGCTGATGACGTTCGGTCTCTGTTTGCCGGATCCCGGCTGGAAACGCCATTGCACTTGGCCACGCTCTAAGCTCGCGGTGTGTCACCCGAGACCGTAACCTGGCCGCTTGAACCTCACACCGCCGCCAAGCACGAGATTCTACGACGGTACCTTGCTGCCTGGTACCCCAAGCTCGCCAATAGCGGCTACAACCAGCGCCTTGTCATCCTCGACGGTTTCTGCGGGCCGGGCATCTACGACAAGGGCGAGAAGGGCTCGCCGATCATCGCCCTGGAGGTGCTGCTCGACCACACAGCCTTCAATAAGTGGTCCAGAACTGAGTTCGTCTTCGTATTCTTCGACGACGACAACCGCCGGATTGCTCGGCTGGAGGAGGTACTGTCCGAGTTCTGGAAGGCTCGGGGTGGGAAACCGAAAAACGTTCGGGTTCATACCGATCACACAGACTTTGCCTCTGGAGCGCAGAGTCTTCTTCAGCAACTCGCTCAGAAGAGCCTGGCGCCGACCTTTGCCTTCATCGATCCTTTTGGGGTCAAGGGCGTTCCGATAACACTGATTGGGCAACTCCTGGCCTTCGACAAGTGTGAGGTGTTCTTCAACTTCATCTACGATACTGGTGTCTGCCGATGGCTGGACGAGCTGCCACAGCATATGGACGCTCTCTTCGGCACATCTGATTGGACGGTTGCAAGCGGAAAGTCCGGTGACGCGCGTAAGACTGCTCTGAGGGACCTTTACGAGGCGCAGCTCCATTCGGTCGGGGGCTTTTCGTACACCCAGGCCTTCGAAATGGTCGACAGCCGGGGTCGAACCGCCTATTACCTCTTCTATGGGACGCGTTCAATTGAAGGCGTAAAGGCGATGAAGTACGCCATGTGGAAGGTCGATCCGGGAGGAGGGGTCAGCTTCTCCGACCGGCTTGTTGGCCAGGACATCCTGTTCGCCGAGGACAACATTATTACGGGACCGCTGCGGACTGCAATCTTGACCACATTCAAGGGCAAGGCAGTCCTCGTTGAGGAGGTCGAGCAATATATTCTGGCCGAGACGCCTTATCGCGAGACCCACTATAAGAAGCAGGTGCTCAAGCCACTACAGGCCGAGGGCCTGCTGACCTCGCCGAACCAGAAGAAGACCGGTATGTACCCGGCCGGCACGATCCTGGTGTTTGCCTAGAGCACGTACCCTTCAGTTGAGGTTCGAACACTTGTTCGATAGAATCGCGCTAGGAGGCCCCCCATGGCAGCAAGATCGAGCATCGAATGGACCGAGGCAACGTGGAACCCGACGACCGGTTGTGACCGGACCTCCCCCGGGTGCGACAACTGTTACGCCATGACGCTCGCGGCTCGCCTGAAGGCTATGGGGCAGGCGAAGTATCAGAAGGACGGTGATCCTCGCACCAGCGGTCCCGGCTTCGGCCTGACGCTACACGAGGACGCGCTGCACATCCCCGAGACATGGGTCGCTCCTCGAACCGTTTTTGTGAACTCGATGAGCGACTTGTTCCATCCGGATGTACCACTTGATTTTGTTCAGCAGGTCTTCCGGGTCATGGCCGCCACGCCGCGACACACCTACCAGGTGCTCACCAAGCGGTCGAAGCGTGCGGCACTGCTGGCCGATCAGCTGCCCTGGCCGTCGAACGTCTGGATGGGCGTCAGCATCGAGAGCGACGACTACACGTTCCGCGCCCGCCACCTGCAGACTATTCCAGCCGCGGTCCGCTTCCTCTCTCTCGAACCACTGCTCGGACCGCTCCCGTCGCTGTCGCTCCAAGCCATCGACTGGGTCATTGTCGGCGGTGAAAGTGGCCCCGGCGGCCGTCCCGTTGACATCAGCTGGATTCGTGACATCCGGGAGCGATGTATCGCCGCGAACGTACCGTTCTTCTTTAAGCAGTGGGGCGGACGAACCGCCAAGGCCGGAGGGCGCACGCTGGACGAGCGGACATGGGATGAGATGCCGACTAATCAGATCACTACCATGAAAGCGCTCCAGTCTTAACCGATCTCCTCACCAAACCGGAGGAACTTGACGACGATGCCCACTCGACGACCAGCCGCTCGAGCAGAACAGGAGATCACTCGGCTGCGCTGGTCCCGCCCGCGACTCACCGGTGAGCTAGCGAATCAGCTCGAGATTGCTGACGCCCTTCTTGAGGATATCTCGGCGCCGGACGCTCTAACCCAGCTCGGGCAGTTGAGGACTCGAGCCCTTAGTTGGCATGATCGCACCAAGACAGTTCTTACGCAAGCCTTCACAGATGCAACCGTCGCCAAGGAATATGACCCACCTGCTGGATTTGGGTCGATTGCGATGAGCCAGGAATATCGATCGAGAGAGCAAATTCTCCAGGAACAGCTCGGTGACATGAAAGCTACTCTGGATAGGCGCGTCCGCAGGCTTAGGTCAATAAGAGACCGCCTTGATGTCTTCGACGAGGACCAAGGTCCTACTGCTGCCGTGGGTCCCGCAAACGACCGTCAGGTCGGCCAGCGAGTATTCCTCGTTCATGGTCACGACGGCGGGCTCAAGCACGAAGCGGCACGGACGATTCAACAATTGACCGGTCTCGATCCCATCATCCTGCATGAGCAGACAGATAACCGACGAACTATCATCGAGAAATTTGAAGCCCACGCTGCCGAGGTCGGAGCCGCAGTCGTATTGCTTACGCCCGATGACGAGGGACGGGTGCGCTCAACCACCGGCGAGTCAAAACTCATGGCAAGAGCGCGACAGAACGTCGTCTACGAACTGGGGTGGTTCGATGGGCGCTTGGGCCGGGGCCGCGTGGTCGCTCTCTACGTCGAGGGCATTGAACTGCCCAGCGACCTAGCTGGCATCCTGTATATACCAATCGATGCGGGTGACGCCTGGAAGTTGCGCCTCGGGCGTGAACTGCGTGCGGCCGGAATCAAGGCGGATCTCAACAACATCACGTGATAACAAATTTGGGCTCTCTTGATAATTCCAAATGGTGGCGGGGGTGGGATTTGAACCCACGGCCTCAGGGTTATGAGCCCTGCGAGCTACCAGACTGCTCCACCCCGCGACGCATCATCAACTATACGGCCCGATGACGGAAAGAGCAATAACGCGAAGATCCCGCGTGACCGCACACTAACTGTCAAGCTGCGGATCTGTCCACCCTTCAGGTGGTTCAATCTTGGCCTCGATGCCAGAGTACTCCGCGAGCAGATACAGGAGGTTGGAGCCGCTTAGTAGTTCGAGGGGCTTGTTTTCGGCGAACTGGAACGAAGCTTTTCCGTAGCCGCTAGTTGTGACCAGGATTCCCTTTGATGCACCTTCGTTGTGGACAGTCCCAAAGAGGTCGCGTACAGCACTGACCCCCACGGTGTTCTTGTATCGCTTGGCCTGGATGATGACTTTGCCGCCAAAGACCGGGCGCGGGTCATAGGCGACACAGTCGACGCCACCATCACGTGATGGACGCGTCAAGCGTGTTTCTAGTCCCATCTTCTCGAAGAGGTTTGTGATGAGCGACTCAAACTCGCTCGGCGTCAGTTCCATTAGGTTCGGACGCTGGTCGAGATCCGACATGATGTCGCTCTCTTCAACGAAGCGCGCATCTACCATCGAGAATTCAAGCACCGGCCGTACCGGCGACAGCTCGGTTGGATTCCTCGATATGGATGCATTTAAGGCTTTTAGACAAGAGCCTGGGTCGACCCGAGCCAGGTCGAGCGCCAGAAACGCGTCCCTGGTCGTGCGCACGGTCATGAGGCACGGTCGGATCTGGCGACCTGTGCCCGGGTCAATCGCATCCACGTACCCGTTGAGCACGACCGTGTCGACATAACGTCCTCGGTCCGCCTCAAACAGTTCGTGCAATGTCCGTAGGATCATCTGAGCGATGACGGAGCCATAGAGTGGTCGACGCTGATTCTCAGGTCGCCGGGTTTCCGAGACCTCATCCCTCGCCTTGACATACTTGTATTGGGTGATCGTCGGCACCACCTCAGCGCCGGGGAGGTCCAGTTCCACGACGAGCTGTCGCGATTCCGGTACAAACGCGACCTTCGACCGACGCGGGAAGCTTTCCGGATAGGCGCTCGCCTGCAAGACCATGGCGTAGTACTCGACGATCGCATCGGGTAGTCCGGCCTCGAACTCGGATCGGAACGCCTCAACATCAGCGTGTTGCGCCAGAATCCGAGTGCGTTCCTCGTGCCTACGCCGGTTGTGCTGCGCTTGGGAGTCGACTAACCGCTGCTCGCGCTGAGACTCCCGAAGAGCGTGATCAGATACTGCTTGCCGGTACGCTCCAGCCAAAGTTGCGACCTGTTCAGCCCAGTGCTCCTTGGCCTTTCGACTCAACTTCGCAATACCTGAAGGTTCGGGCGGCTGTCTCGGACGTTCGGGTGGCGTCTCAGGCTGTGCCAGCTCGCCGGGATCGAAGGCGCCGAGCCGCGGTCTGGCCTTCAGGGCCTCGAAGTCGATGTAGTCATCGACCGTCAGGGTCGTGGCCAGAAGATCCTCAAGTTCGGCAACGGTCTGACTGAGGTCGAGGTTCTGGAGGTCGACCTCAGCGACACGAGCCTCCACATAGAGCCGCCTTTGTTCACGATCCTCTTGCGCCTCAGCCCGGGCACTGGCCCGACTCACCCGTTCAGCCTCCCGCACCGCCCGCTGCTGCGCGGCGACACGAGCACGTTGTGCGCGTTCGGCTTCTCGCTGGACCTGCACCATTGTGGCTACGAAGCCCCTCCGCCGACTCATGTCGCCTCCCGCTGCCTGCCGATCCGCCGCGTCTTCGACCCACACTACGGCCGGGGGTCGTTGCGCGCAGGGCCGCACTATGGCACCCGCCCACCGATACCGGATTGCACGCCTGTAATTCTCCTGGTTCACTGGTAGAGCTTCCACACGACGGGTTGGCGACCCAGAAGGAGGTGGCTGGGATGACGGCCACGATGACGAGACAGGACCTAGCAGGGCGCGTCAGAGCACTCGACCTGACGATGGTCAAGGCCAAGCTTCAGGACTCTGACGAAGGGGCGGGGTGGGCTGCTGGCTTCTGCGACAGAGTGGACGTCGAGTACCGGCGCTACCTGTTCCTGACCGGCACCTACCCCGAGCGGCCCATCGTCCCATCCAAGATCGTCGATACGTTCTGGCATGGCCACATCCTTGACACTCAGGCCTATGCGCCCGATTGCCAGATCGTGTTCGGCTACTTCCTCCACCACTACCCGTACTTCGGCATGCGCGGACCCGACGATGCGGCGGCGCTCGGCGACGCCTACGACCACACCCTCGAACTCTATGAATTGCACTTCGGTATGCCCCCCGCTGACCTCTGGGCCCGCAGCGGCGCTGCCCGCTGTCCCAACTGCGGCAATCGTTGTAAGTAGGTCGGAACTCACGAAGGGCGGCGGATCATCAGCGAGGATTTCGTACCGTGGGACGAATTCGAACATCAGCGTGAGTCGTATGAACACTTCTGTGCAAAACTTAAGAACTTAGTCGAAGACCTGCTCCGTCAGGCATCCCTCTATCCGCGTTTGCTGGACGAGCGCGTAAAGGACTGCAAGCGGCTTGAGGAGAAGGTCCGCGAGCGTGGGACCAGCGTCGACAGCTGGTCCGAGCTTCATGCCATGGGTGACCTCGCCGGTGTTCGCGCCGTCTTTCGCTATCGGGATGAAGTCGAAAGAGCCGCCGAGGTACTTCGCCCGGAGTTTCAGATCCATGCGGATCAAGCCTACGGCTACCGAGATCATCTGGATTCCAGGCAATTCGGATATTCCACCTGGCAACTCACAGTATCCTTGGATCCCAAGCGCGCTTCAGCAACAGAGCTGCGCGAACATTGCGACAAACGGGGCGAGATCCAGCTCCGCACGCTTCTTCAGCATGTCTGGGCTGACCACAGTCACACGTTCCATTACCGCACACCAGGCATCCGGCCGGTTGAGATCGAGCGAAGATTGGCACGGCTCGCAGCTCTGGTTGAGGTGGCCGACCATGAATTGATCGGGCTGCGTGGAGATATTCAACGCCTGCGGACTGAATACCGAAAACTGGTGCGACGGGGTAACTTCGGCAAGATTGAGCTGAACCTGGACTCGCTGGGTATCTACTTTGAATTCTACCCGCTAGATGAGGTTCACCAGTTTATTCGATCGCTAGAATACGACGATAGTGGTGGCGTCCCCGCACCCGGCAACATCACAATGTTTATCAAGTACGCGATGACTTCGGGCCTATCGACCATTAAGGATGTACGACAGCTTGCGCGATCGGTCGAAAATCGACACGAGGATCTCAGCCGAATTCGAGACGAGACGATTGCTCGTGGAATTCCAGAGGGTCCGGCTGCCGAGCCATTGGAGATTCTTATCTTTCTCTTGATTCTAGATCACGATCGAGCGGTACAACTTCTCCAAGAGTCACCCGGTGACTTTGGACCACGAATCACGGACGCCATCCTGGCTGCTCGGCGTGCGAAACTGCATCAAGATCCTTGAGACACGCAGGGAGCAAAACTCGAAACGGTCAATCGACGCAAGCCTCATCTTCGATTTTGATCATCCAAACCGTTCGTCGAGCCAACGGATGATCCGGTTGAATCGATGGCGAGGCGTAATGAACAGCATGAACAGCCCCAGCACACAACTTAGGAATGCCACCTCCGTCCAGTAGCCCGTTCGACTATCACCACCGGTAGCGGCCAACTGGTTTGGAACGGAGGTCCCTGACGTGGGTGGGTTGGCTTTCGTGGGGGCCGTTGTGGTTGTCGTTGGAATCGTCGACACACTCGCGCCCGCTCCAGTGGACGGCGGAGCGACATTGGTCGCCGACTGAAGTGTCGTGGTGACGGCCCGCGGTGTCGTGATCGTCGGAGGACTTATGGTCGTCGTCGTCGTTGTAGTCGTCGCCGGAGGAGCCGTCAGGTCGAAGGCCGCCCCCACGGTCCTAGTGGTGTCGCATCTTGCCGACGTTCGGTGCTGGCCAAGTTCTCCCTCGGAAACCGTGGCAACGCCGGCGAACGATCCGCTGGCGGTCGCGGTAAAGGTAGCGAACGCGATGTGGTCCCCTGGCGTCACAACGGTCCCGGTTTGACGAAACATCTCGAATTCGACCGAGGCTCCGGCCGAACAACCGGAACCCGAAATGTTGAGCTCGGTCTGCGCGGGGCCTGAGGTAGGAGTGAAACTGTAGGTGGGACCGACCACGCCCAGGGCCGAAGCGGCCCACGGACTCAGGCCGAACAGGGTGGCACTCAGCAGAGCGGAAGTCATCCCAACAACGACGCCCTGGACCCGCCGACCGTGTTGCGAGGCAGTGGGCCGATCGACCGACCCGCCCGACCTCTGAGTCACGCCCGCCCGAACCAGGCCAGCCTTCAGTCTGTGGACATCGAACACGGTTCCTCCCCCTCGCATCCCCGCAGCGGCTAGGGCAAACCCTGCCCTGAGAGCCCGCGTCCTCGTCGTACTCGATCGCCGGCACCGTACCGAGCTGGGTGTCATAACAGAGTCAAAGTGATGGTCGCCGACCATGTGCACTCCCATTGGGACCACGACCCCCCTGGGTTTCGGTGGCCCGGCAACTTCCGGGCTCGTCGGCCGCTCCCCACCGCCGGGGACCATATCCTGTTTTGGGATATCCCTGCCAGGGATGCTTACTCCGGGGGTGGCCCGGACCATCCACACCCCGGAGCATCGCCGACTGGTCAAGCTTCTGCGCGAGCTGCGTGAAGCGGCCGGCCTCCGGCAGGTCGAACTCGCCAACCGCCTGGGGCGAAACCAGTCGTTCGTCAGCAAGTACGAGAGTGGCGAACGGCGCCTGGACCTGGTCGAGCTACGCGCCATCTGCGAGGCGCTCGACACCAACATCGTCGAGCTGGTGCGCGCCTGGGCACCGGGCGACCTCGGTTAGCCCTTCTTCTCCGACCGCCCGTCATCCACCTGGTCGATCCGAGCCGCCCAGCTATAGAGCCGGCGCAGCTGCCGCCAGGACGGAGAGGTCTGACCGCGGTAGGGACGATCACCGGTTGTGACGTTCACGGGCTCGACCTGTCCGGCCTTGGCCATCTCGCTCCGATGACGCAGCCAGTGTCGTCCGCGCGGGTCGGTTCTGACCGGCCGCTCGGCGTCCAAGGCCAGCTCCAGGCGATGCTCGCGGGCGTAGGCCAAAAGGTCGTTCACGCGACTCTGCTCGGTCAGGCCCAGGAGCCGTTGTCGTTCCGGGTCCGCCACGGGGACTCCTCGCCGATAGTTCCCCGGGTGCAGCACGACGTCCACCAACTGCTCGCGCGTACGCAGGTTGGCGCGCAGGAAGTAGAAGTCGGCGTCGGCTTCGGCCATACGGCGCCGCAGCCCGTCGTGTAGGTAGTGGCCGGTCACCACCACAACGGCGGGACGGGGCTCGTCGGTCAAGGCGCGGATATGACGGACGACCGCCACCCCGGGAAACTGGTCGCCTCCCTGACTTTCGTCGGCGGCATCGACGATCGCAACATCCACCAGCGACCAATCGCCGTCCCAGGCGAGGGCGTCCGCATGGCCAAACGCACCAACCAGGACTACCTCCAGCGAGCCGCCCACGGCCTCGACGTAGCCGGCCAAGGTCAGTTCGTTGTCGTCAACGATGACTACTCGGCGTGGGCCAACCGCTCCAGTCGTCGGTCCACCTCCTCCAGTCGCGTGGTGATCTTGGCGGTCAGGTCCGGCTCGAGACTGACCGCCACCGCAGCGAGCTGCGCCCGGGCATCGTCGCGAGCCAGGCCAACGAGTTCCAGCACACTCTGCTGCCCCTCTGAGAAGGCCAGCCGACCTGCGCTCTCAGCCTGCTCGACGGCAGCTGCGAGATTGCGCTCCGCGGCCGTGGCCAATGACCTACTGATGTACCGACATGTGGGGAAGGGTGCCAGGCCGCCGGCTAGGCCGGCTAGGAAACTTCGGAGACTGACCGGGCCGGGGGTGAGCACGAACATCAACCCAGCCGTCAGACAGGTCGCACCGACCACGACCGCCCTCATCTGTTGGCTCAGCCCGTGCCAGTACATTCCGCCGAGGAAAGCCAGGACCATGAGCCCAGTCGAGATATACACCGTGTCCCCGTCTGGCGACACCATCACAGTTAAGAGGGGGCAGGTCAGGAGAGTCACGAGGACGGCGACCATCATCGCTCCAACCAAGATCGTCGGGCGGGCCGCAAGTCCTCTCCTCATCAGCTGCCGGTGCGTCCACCAGGCGGTGACGACGCAGAGGGCTATCCCGGCTCCGACCGCAAGTGGCGGAACGCCACCGCGTCCAGGTGAAAGCAGGCTCAGCAGCTGGGCGCCGATAAGCCCATAGGTCACCGGACCGGTGTCCACTGGCCGCATCGTCGCGGTGCGATCAGCCGGAACTCGTAGTTGGCGTGGGCCGACTTGGAGGTCGAGTTCCATCCCTGCGGTTCGTTTGCCATTCGAGTCTCCGGTGAGCCCGACATCGACTCTGCCGCGAAGATCGCAATCCTCAAGCAGGGCATGGAGCCATCCCACCTGACGGCCCGTGAGCACGGCCGTGCCAATGCCCTCGCTCATGTAAATCTCAACTTGGGCCGACAGGTCAGGGTGGCGATTGTGCCCGGACTCCCATCCCAAGAGCGCTACTTGCAGATAAGCAGCCTGCGCCGCCGTGTCGGCCGCCAGCCGCGCCTTCCAACCGTCGGCTAACTGCCAGAGAGCGGAACCCTCGGTAGGCCGTCCCAACACCGGCACGACGCCTTCGATCGCGTCGACTACCGAGTCCGCACCCATCGCTACCGAGTTTTGGCCAAACATGAACGCCCGGCGAGACTCGGCGGCTTGCTGTTGCGTGGCTTCGGCCTCGGCCTGTCGGTGAAGCCGGCCGCAGTAGGAAAACAGCGCCATTCCGAGCCCGAGACCCATCAACAGCCATGCGAAGGTGAACGGATTAGCGGGTAAGCCGGCGAGGATGCGAGCGCCGACCGTCGGCCCCAACAAGGCCACTGGCACTACCAGCCCGAGGGCACCGATCTTGAACCCGGCCTCAATCGATAGCGGAATGGCAACTAGCACGGCGTTGTCATAACTGCGGCTGATTGGAAGTGGCGAAAGGCTCCAGAATGCAATGTCAGCGGCATCAAGCAATAGCCGCCAGCCCAGACCAAACCGCTGATTCCGACGTAATACCCGCCAGACAGCGATGTCGGCCAGAACGAATAATGGGAGCGCTGCTCGCCATAGGCCGGCCCCGGGTGCGGCCGCGCCGGAGACGGCCGTCCACTGCACAAACCGAATCATCAGGCGGTAGCTGAGGTACAACGTCGACCGAGAGTCGGCGATTGCTCGGGCGAAGTACGAGCCCTGAGACCGGTCCCTCGCCGCCACGCCGCGCATCGCCGGAGTATGGCAGGTGCGCGCTTTCGGGCCCTAGAAGTTCGCAACCCGAAGCCGGAGACTCCGAACCAAGACCAGGCCAAGCCACGGGTGGGGACGGATCGGGATGAAGGGGAACGGGCTGAGTGCTTCGAACAGACCGAGGACCAGCCGATCCTGGACTGGCTACATCACCAGGCATGGTCCGCTCGGCCTCGAACGGCGGAGCCGAGCTGACCATGCCTGGTGAACGGGATCTCAGGATCGCCGTATTGGGCGACGCCGCTGTCTGGCTCGGCGACGACCGGCTGGCTTTCCCCACCCATCGGGCCGAGTTGGCCATGTTCGCCCTGGCGTTGGCAGGGCCGGCGGGCTTGCACCAAGAGGTGCTGCTCGAGCGGTTGTGGCCGGAGGCTCCGGCAGACCGTGGCCTGGCCCGCCTGCGAACCTTGCTCTGGCAAGTTCGACGCGCCCTCGGGCCGGAGGCCTGGCGGGTCCAGCGACGAGGCCGCCAACTTCTTCTGGTGCTCGATGGAGCCAGGGTTGACTTGGCCGAAGCCAGGGACGCGGCCGAGCGCCTGTTGGGTACGGAGCTCATCGACCTTCCCGCTGCTCGGACGGTGCTAACGGCATTGATCCAACCGCTGCTTGCGGCCTGGCCGTTCGAACCGTGGGTCGACGCCGAGCGAGAGCGCAACGCTGAACTCGTCGTGGCGCTTCAGCAGCAGGTCGCCCGTGAGCACTGAGCAGGACTTTGACGGTGTTATGACACCCGTACCTATAAGGTGCGGCCGGATCGAGGGCTCTGCTTCTATGGCTCTCAGAAGCAGGGGGCTAACGGTGGGATCACGGATTTTCCAGGCCTTGACGCGCGGTAATTGTCGGGCAGAAGGCGGCCGGCGTGGGTCGAGCCGAGCACGACGTCTTCGATTCTCGCCAGCTCTACTCGGCCTGATGCTCGTAGCGTCTGGCGTGGCCGCGGTCGCCTCAGGGCAACGGGCCTTGGCTGTCGATCGCCAAGCCGTCACGAGCTACAACCAGATGAGGCCGGGTGCTCCTCATCACGGCGTCTTCGACGTCGCCTGGCAAGCCTTCACCGCCCAAAGCAACCGCATCACCTACCTGGCGGCCACCGTCGGGGTGCCTGGCTACAACAACGACGGCCATACGGTCAGGATCCGCCTTTGCACCACGGGCGACTGTTCACAGGTGCTGGGCGAGACGAACCCGCAGGTCGTGAATTACGGCGAAAGTGGTGGCGACATCGGGGACGTCGCCGTGACGGTCGGCCAGCAGTACTACATCGTCTACTCCCAACCCGCGCGCTGGAACGGGCAGACCTGGGTGACCTACTGGTGGGCCGGCGGCAACACGATTGCGACCAGCGACCAGTTGCAAGCCCTTGTACGGGGCTACAACGCTTCCGCTGCGCCGACACCGACGTCAAAATCCGGCACGTTGGCGGCGATCGTCGAGCCGCCCGGTGCCGATACGGGGATCGCTGTACCGACTGGGACCTCGGTCACCATCGCATCATCGGGGACGGCCGGCTACGGCTACGAGGGCACGGCCGGGTGCGTCGGCTTCGCCATGACAGACCCCGACGGGGGAAGGTCGGTGGATGGTACCGACTGCGGCCCAAAGATCGACCCCAACGCAATCGTGCCCGATCAGCCAATCGGCAAGCTGCTCTATACCTTGCAATGCCCGGGCGGCAGTATCACCTGGAAGCCGGCCGGCCGGCAAGCCTCCTTTACCTGGGATGGTTGCGATGGCGCTGCTCTTCGCCTGCTCTACAACGAGGCCTATTGGCCGGACAACACAGGTGAATACAGCTGGACGATCACAACGTCGAGTGGGACGACGCCTCCGCCAACCCCCACACCGCCGCCCACTCCGACCCCTCCGCCTGCCAACAACTACAAGATCGTTACGGATGGTCGGTGCGCTAATGTCCGAACGGGTCCAGGTGTCACCTATCAATCGGTGACCTGCCTCCCCAACGACACGGCGATAGCCATCGAATGCCAGATCTCCGGTGGTCCGGCGGCCACCAACAATGGCCGGGTTTCGAATATCTGGGATCGGCTCAGTTCACCCTACGGCGGCAACTACGTCAGCGACATCCTGACGAACACGCCGGTCTTCGGTGACTTCAGTCCCGGCATCCCGCGGTGCGCCGGGGGACCCCCGACTCCAACTCCGCCTCCGACTCCAACACCCGGAGCCAAGGATTGTGAATCCTTCGTTGCCGATATCACCATTCCGGACGGCACCAAGATCAACAAGGGCACGACGTTCAAGAAGACCTGGCGGTTGCTCAATTGTGGAAACACGAACTGGAGCGACCTGACGGCTGTTCGTATTGGTGGATCCTTCGGACCAACCAGCTTTTCGGTTCCCGTTACCGCACCCGGTAGTACTGCTGACGTTTCCGTAATGATAACTGCACCGAACACGACCGGTAATGCGCAGGTCACCTACGCCCTCATCGGACCGCGTGGTCGAGTACCGATCCCGAATGGGCAGCCGGGTTCGTTCTATGCGGCGATCAACGTAGTGAACTCGGGGGGAACGACTCCTCCGGTGGTGACCCCTCCGCCAGGCGCCCGACCGATCTACTTGGCCTTAGGTGATTCATTCTCGACTGGTGAAGGCGCTCCGAATACGGCACCGAATCAATCCCGTTACCTGAACGCGACTGACATTCCTGATAACCGCTGCCATCGATCGGTAAACGCATATCCGGTTCGCTTGTCGGGCGGACCGAACATACCCGGGCAGCTCGAGTTCCACGCCTGCTCCGGGGCGATTGTCACGGACTTTTATCTGCCAAATAGTCGAAACGGCGGTGAAAAGCCTCAATTGGACTGGATTCGCGAGACAAGTCCGAACCTTATCACGATGACAATCGGCGGCAACGACGCCAAGTTTGCCGAAGCCATGCGTTACTGCGCCACAAGGAACGCATTCCAGCCCACGTGCGAGGAAGAATACGATGGGCCAGTTTCAGCCGCAATAGCTAGCTTGGCGTCCCTAAGTTCTGCGGAACCGAGAAGCCTCAAGAATCTGTACCAGCGGGTTCGATCGGCTGCACCAGTCGGGGCGAGGATCCTTGTGGCCGGCTATCCAAGGTTCTTTCCTACTTCCCCACCAAGAACATGCGGGACCGGGTACCTCAACAGGACTTTCCGCAATACCGATATGTCCTGGATAAACAGTAAGATCGCAGATATGAATACAGCTATCGTCAGGGCGATCCGGGATGTCCCAGGCATCAGCTACGTCAACGTCGTTGACTCATTTGATGGACACGAACTCTGCACGGCCCAGCCCTGGCTGAACGCAGCCGTTCCAGACCTCTTCTCCGAGAGTCACAGAAACGAGAGTTTCCATCCGAATAGTGCCGGACAAGCAGCAATTGCGGCAGCCTTCAGAAGAAGAATATGAAGAGCGAGGGCTCCTTGAGTAGAGCACATACGCTTCAGAAAGAGCGCTAGGTCACGAATAATAACAGGGAAAGAAGGAAGGAAATCAAACCCAATGTGGCTCCAATGCCAACCGCATGACGAACCGAGTACCAGGCAACGCCCACGTTGAGGAGTGCCAATATTGCTACACCGATCGCTAGGCTCGATAACGCGTACGCTGGGTCACGTTGTACGCCACCCAATCCTTGAGTGCTTAGAAGACTCGATGCGAGCGCAAATCCGAACCAAGTAATGCCGAGTGAAGCGATACTAACCAGAATCGACGCAAGATAGTTCTTTCGGCCGGTGGTATCTAACTGTTTCAAGTATAAGTCGTATGCATTACTTTGATTCCCATCATACCATAGGCTAACGAAAATAAGGATATCCGCGCTACCCAATAGTCGTTGTGCGGTTAGTAACAGAACGCACCCCAATGCGAGTCGACCCGGGGCAAATTAGCTTCCCACCTTCCAGATCACCAGCCGCTCTATCCCATCAACCGCATATTCCAGGTCCCCCTGTTTGATGTACTGCCGTCCGTAAGTGGCGACATAGTCATCAACTAGCGCCTGAAGTTCTTTCGCCGCCAGCTGAGCCGCTCCGCGTCGCTCCGCCGCGATGACCTCCTCGTTCGCCAGGTGCGTCGCGATCGTCTCGGCCCGCACCTCGTAGAGGCGCTGCCAGATGCGTGACAACAACTCGTCTTCCGGCGTGAT
The DNA here is from genome assembly GCA_034669165.1 of Actinomycetota bacterium. Taxonomy (GTDB): domain Bacteria; phylum Actinomycetota; class Acidimicrobiia; order Acidimicrobiales; family AC-14; genus JAXDMK01. The sequence continues at coordinate 97,068 of JAXDOC010000022.1, read as the reverse complement.
CTCGTCCCGGCCCAGCGTCGGCGTGGGCCGGCCTATCTGGTAGGCGGTCGCCGCCCGGCGCACCGTCGCCCGGTAGTTGACGAGGTCGCGGTGCAAGCCCTCAGCCACCGACCAGAGGATTCGCTGCTCGACCCGCTTGCGGAAGTGGTCGAAGTCGTACTCCAGCAGGACCGCGCAGCGCTGACGACGAACCGTCAGGGTGGTGCCAGCCGATCCGTCTGCCAAGCCGAGCAGGATGCGCGCAGCCTGAGCCGTTCGCTCATCGGCAATCTCGTCGATCACCTTCGGGATGAGGTTGTTGAAGGCGTCGATCCGGCTGAGCAGGTCGTCCGGATGGGTGGCCCTTGCCACCACGCTTCGCAGGTGCGGAAGGAGTTCGCCCACCCGCCTCTGATCGGTCGGCAGGCCGTGGCGTATCACTCGGCGCAGCTCCCGGACGAGGTCGGCCGACGACAGCGCCACCTGCCGCGAGGCCTTGACCTCGTTCAGGTCGGTTTGCAGTTCGATGCCCACTTCGTGCCCAGTTTGTCACCTATCGCATGCCCAGTTGCTGCTGCGCACGATGACCGCCCCGCTGGAGAACCAACTCCGGCTGGACGAGCGAAGGGAGAACCGACCATGCGAAGCATGAGCCGACCGACCGCAGGAGAGGCGGATGCCGTTCGGACTGATGTCCGTCCCTGGTAGTGCAAGGGGCGGTGCCTCGACGGCGGAGCCAAGATCGCCGGCTGCCGCCGTGTTCGAGCCTGCGGCTGCGGGGGTCGCGTGAGCTACCGATGACCGAGACACACCAACGCGCCCAGTGGCCGCTCGCCGCTGTCGCTGCAGTTCTGCTCACCACTAGCGCCTGCGGCTCCTCCACCAAGGCGGCAGGCCTGACCTGCCCAGCTCACCGTCCGGTCGGCTACCTCGCCGACGACGTCAGCACCACAGCGCGCTCGGCCGCCATCATGAACGAGCGCCGCGCGGCCATTGCCGACTTCCTGACGAAGGTCGCCTCGTGCAGCGGTCACGCCAAGGTGGTGGCCTTCACCAGCTCCGCCGCGGCCACCCGCACGCTGCTCGACCAAGACCTCCTCCCCGGAGGTGCCACCGCCCTCGCCCGCCAGCGGCGAACTCCAGCGGTAGTCGAGGCGGCGATGAGAACGATCGACGCCGAGCTCGAACGCGCCTTGGCCGAGCTGCCGGGCGACGGCACCGACGTGTTGGCCCAGCTGCAGCTCGCCGCCGAGTATCAGTCCCAGGTCGGAGCTAACCGACCCCTGGCGGTCGAGCTCCTGACCGACGGTCTGAGCACTGTCGGTATCGACCTCAACCAGGACTCGCTCACATCCGCAGCCGCCATTGCCCTGGCTGATTCCGCCACCGTTCCGGCGCTTCCCGGGGCGAGCATCACCTTTGCCGGCATCGGCAAGATGGCGGGCCCGCTGCCGCCAACCAGCTTCGTCGACAGTCTGAAGGCCTTCTACGCCAAGGCTTGCCAGCGCACCCAGGCCAATTGCCGCATCGTCACCGATCTGGCCACCGGGATGAACCAGTGAGGCGCCTCCCGCTCTTTCGGGCCGGCGCGAGCCAGGAGTCAGGCATCGGGGCTTCCGTGCTGGACGACCCCGAGACCGTCCGAATCCCACTGGTCGATGAAGTCCATGCCATCGCCGCACCGGAGATCGATCTGTGGACGACGAAGGCGCACGACCTCGGATCGATCGAGCAGCGGCACCTCTGGCGAGCCGAAGGGGAGGCCAGATCCCGGCAGCCCGAGGCAGCCAGGCGGCGACTCGGTCCGGCCGCCGACGCCGAGGAACTCCTCATCCTCGGTGCCCGAGACCAGGCCAAGGCTGCTCTGGACCAGCTCGGACGGGCCCGCACCATTCTGCGTCCTCACGTCGTCCGCCCCCGGTTCGACGACATCCGGTACTACATCGCCCTGATTCTGCTGTTCGGCGGCGACGTCGCTGGCGGAACTGGTGCTGCCATTGCCCTGGGTGAGGTCATCTGGCTGGCGGTCGTCCAAATGCTGGCTGTTGGTGCAGCCGGCGTCTGCCTCGGCGGCCTGGCGAGTGAGGCCAAGTACGCCCGCACCAGCCGCACCCGAGCCAAGGCCGGCGTTCCGGCATCGGCCAAGGAGCTGGGCCTCGGTTACCTGTTTCTAAGTCCCGACCCCGGCGAGGCCATCGTTCGGCGCGTCCTGATCGTCGGGTGTGTCGGCGTCGCGCTGATCGGCGTCGGTATCGGGACGTTGCGCTGGTCGACCGATGGCTGGGCCGCCGGACTTGTGTTCGGTTGCCTGGCGGCGGCTGTCGTTCTCGGATCGGCCGCCAACTCCTATGTTCATGCCGATCAGGTCTCGGACGTCTTGGACGGCTTCGAGCGCGATCACCATCAAGCGGTCCGCGAGTTGCTGCGGGCCGGTCGGCGGTCGGAGCTCTCCAAGCGGGCCGAGTACCAGAGCCTTGCCGCCAGCCACCTTCGTGAGACCGATGGGCGCGGACTGGGTGCCGCCACCCACGTTCTCCGACATGGCCTCGAGGTGTTGTCGAACAACCCGGCCGCGGCCGGCAATGGCACGCCGACTGCTCGCACCGCGATCGCAGGCGCGCCGGACCTCGCCACCGCTCTTCAGGGCGCCAACTCTGAACCCGACCCTCACCGCAACGGTCATGTGACTGCGACGCACCGAGGCGGCTTGTGACCGGCGCCGAGGTCTTACGGTCGGCTCTCCTGAACCCGGCGCTCCTGGGCACCCGGTGGCGGGCTGATCAATCCGACACCGGCCCACACCTCCCGCCAATTCGGCTGCCCAAGCTCCCGCCCTGTCAGCACGAGCCTCAGCTCGTCGTCATGATCTTTGACGACTCGGGCAGTGTCACCGGGTCGAACGATCCGGTCGGCAACCGCTACGAGGAAGCCGCGGTCGCGCTCGAGCACTTCGCCCGCCGCTGTCGGTGCCGGGCCGACCTAGTGGCCGTTCGCCACTTTGACATCGGCACTATCGGCGATGTCGGACCGCTGCCGCTCGATCGCCGGCGACTGCCTGAGTTGCGCAGAGCACCATCTGTCCCACGCCGGACCTATGGTTCGAGCAGTCTCGGTCCGGCCTTGAACGAGGCCGAGCGGCTCGCCGCCCGCTTCCCGGATCACCCGGTCACGCTCATGGTCGCCAGCGACTTCGAGCTGACGGACGCAAGCCCCATCGACGTGCTTCATCAGTTCGGGCGGTGGGCGTACGGTCCCGTCCATGCGGTCGTACTTCGGGCCGCACCCTCTGTCGAACTCCAGGGCACCAACGCCATCCTCACCAGCGTGCGTTGGGATAGCCCCCGCGGCGTGGTGGCCTCGGCCCTCTTGCAGACGCTCGTCCCGCCGGCTGGCTCAAGAGGCGTCGCGACATGACCGGGCGAGGCATCTCAGCCACGCTCATCGTGCTCGCGTTGGGCACCGGTTGCGGACGTCCCTCGGACAGTCGGGTGCAGTCCCGTCCCGAAGTCGGTTCAGCCACGCCGCCCACAAAGCCGGCTCTCGTCGTCACCATCCCGCCCGGCCCGGACAGCACGCCTTGGTGGACCATCACCAGCCTGACGACCACCGGCGAGACAGTCGCCGGCCTCCCGGCTGATCTGCTGTTCGCCGTCGACTCCGCCGCCTTGTCCCGCGACGCCGACTTGGTGCTACGCGACGTCCTCGTGCAGGCGCTCGGCCACCCCGCCGCCACCATTCAGATCGACGGTCACAGCGATAGCGACGGCAGAGCTGACTACAACCAGCGGTTGTCGGAGGCCCGGGCCAGAGCCGTGGGCCAGTGGCTGGTGACCCACGGCATCGAGGAACGCCGCATCACCGCCGAGGGATGGGGAGCGTCGCGTCCGATCGCCACCAACGCCGACGCGACCGGCAAGGCCCGCAACCGGCGGGTTGAGATCACCCTCCGGTCCGCGTCATGAGTGCGGACATCCGCCGAGTCGGGTTGGCACCGAGGAAGGCCCGCCGGCAACGGGGAAGTCGCCCGTGAGGTACTGGCATAACGGCCTCGTCGCCATGGTGGCTTTCTGCGTGGCAGTTCGGGTCGCTGCCTGGCTGATCGCTCCCGCCTGGCCCCTGATCCTCACCCTGGGGATCTTGCTCGGGCTGTACCGGCTGATCTTCGACCGCCCTTACCGCAGACGGTAGCAATCGGTCGAAAAAGTCGGACCCGAAGGTCGGAGAAATCGGGGAAATGCCCAATGTCTGTCGACGAGCGTCGACATATAACGATGAATAGGGGGTGCATCATAATCAATCAAGAATGCTCAGTTACATATCGTGTCGATTATTGTCGACATGAAGGGAGGACCTTGCAATGGTGAGGCTCCTCATTCTTGTCGTCGTTAGCGGCGTCGCCGTAATCGGTGGCGTGCTGGCCGCCCGCCTAGCCAGTCTCCGTCGCTGGCAACGCGACCTCGTCACCTACGAACTGCGCTTTCCGTTCAACCTCGACCCCAAGGGCGTAACCACCTTTCTTAGTGGTCTTTCCGGCCTGGCGGCTCCCCGGCCCTGGCACCAGCTGACGGTCCGAGCGGTCGTGATTGAGATCTCGGCGACTGCCAACGGCATTCGTCACCACCTCGTCCTGCCGCAGACCCAGTCGGGGATCGTTCTGGCCCAGCTGCGAGCGGCTCTGCCCGGTGCCACCCTCAAACTGGATCCGACTCACCGGCTGACCGCACCCGCTCTCGCCGGGAGCCTCGGTCTTCGGAGCACCTTGCGCTCGCTGGCCGGCGACCAGCCGACCGCCGTGGCCCGCAGTCTGCTTGCCAGCCTGCAACCACTGGCAGGAGCCGAGCAGCTGATCATTCAGCTGGTGCTCTGTCCCTTGGGGCCGGTCGCCCCGCCACGCCCGAATGCCGAAGGTCAGACCGTCAGACGTCTTCTGACCCAAGGCCGCAGCACCAGCCTTCGCGATGCCGACGCAAACCGGGCCGCGCGGCACAAGCAAGCCTTCCCGCTGTTCGGAGCCGCCATCCGGTTGGGAGCCGTCGCGGACAAGCCGGCGGCCCGTCGTCAGTTGGCCCGACTGACGGCCGCCTTCCACGCCGCCAACGCCCCGGGCGCCCACCTTCACCGCCGCTTCGAATCAAGCGCGATGGCTGCCCGTCAGATGGTTCGCCGGGCTGTGCACCTCGTGGCGTACCCGGCCCACCTCAACGCTCTGGAACTGACCGGCCTCGTCGCCTTCCCCCTGGGACCATCCCCGCTGCCGGGTCTCATGCTCGGTGGCAGCCGCCACCTGGCGCCCGCCTCCACCATCCCCATGGCCGGCCGGGTGATTGCTCGTTCCAACTACCCCGGCGCCGAACGGCCGCTGGCCATCTCACCGTCCGACTCCCTCCAGCACCTTCACGTCATCGGACCGACCGGCGTCGGCAAGTCGACGCTGCTGCTGAACCTGATCGTCGGCGACATCGCTGCTGGTCGCGGCGTCGTCGTACTCGACCCCAAGGGCGACCTCGTCACGGACGTGCTCGACCGGATCCCGGCCGAACGGGTCGCTGACGTCGTCCTTGTCGATCCCACGGACGATGGGCGCCCGGTCGGTCTGAACCCACTGGCCGGTGCGCTGGTGAACCCCGAACTGGTAGTCGAGCAGGTGGTCGGATTGTTCCACCAGCTCTACCGCGCCTTCTGGGGGCCGCGGACCGACGACATCCTGCGTTCCGCGCTGCTGACGCTGGTGGCCGACCCGAGCCTGACCCTGTGCGAGGTGCCACTGCTCTTGACGGATCCGGCTGTTCGCCGCCGCCTGACCGGACGCCTCGATGATCCGGTGGCGCTGGGTCCGTTCTGGGCCTGGTACGAAGCCATGAGCGACGCTGAACGGGCGGCCGCTGTCGGCCCGGTCCTCAACAAGCTGCGCGCCTTCCTCTTGCGCCGCCGTATCCGAAATGTCATCGGCCAGCCCGAGCCGGCCTTCTCGCTCGACCACGCTCTGGTCGACGGAAAGATCGTCCTGGTGTCGCTGGCCAAGGGCCTGCTGGGTGAAGAGGCGGCCGCCCTGGTCGGCTCCCTGTTCGTGGCTCAACTCTGGCAAGCCGTCCAGCGCCGGGCCGCCCAACCGGCCTCCGACCGTCCACCGGTCTTCGCCTTCATCGACGAGATCCAGGACTACTTGAACCTGCCGACCTCGATCGGCGACTTACTGGCCCAGGCGCGCGGCCTGGGACTCGGGCTGACACTGGCCCACCAGCATCTCGGTCAGCTACCGCCTGCTCTGCGCCAAGCCGTCCTGGCTAACGCCCGTTCCCGCGTCATCTTCCAGACCGCCGCCGACGATGCCCGGGCACTCGCCCGCGAACTGGCCCCGCATCTGGAAGCCGCCGATCTGCGCGGCCTGGCCGCCCGGGAGGTGGTTGTCGCCCTGGCCACCGGCGCCCAGGTGTCTCCTCCCGCCACTGGGCGAACCCTGCCGCCCCCGCCGCCCACCGGTCAAGCGGCCGTCGTCCGGGCCGCCTCCCGCCTGCGCTACGGCCGGGACCAAGCCGACATCGAGGCTGCCCTGCGGGCCCGCCACCTCGCCCCCGTCGGCGCACCCGGCGTCGGCCGTACCCGCCGGAGGGCGTCATGACCGGGCGTCCGATCGCCGGTCCGGTCGCGTTGAGTCCGGACGCTCGTTCGCCCAGGTCAGGACCAGCGTCGGCACCGGAAGGACGAACGACTCTCTCGCCTGGCTCTACCGTGAACTCCCGCGCCCGCTACGTCACACCCGCCGTACTGCGCCAGCTCGAGCAATCCCTTTCAGAGCGTGACCGCCTGGTCCTTGCGACCCTGCGTCAGCTCCGCCTCGCCACTGGCGATCAGCTCCAGCGACTCCACTTCGACGGACTAACCGAACGCCAACGTCGTCGGGCACTGGCCAGCTTGGAAACCCACCGTCTGATCGTCCGTCTGGCTCGTCCCGTCGGCGGCGTCCGAGCCGGCTCTGCCGGTTCCGTCTTCGCCCTCGACCTGGCTGGGCAACGGCTCACCGCCTCCGGCGGTCCGGCCCACGGTGGGCGTACTGAGCGGCCCTGGACACCCGGCCAGCCGTTCATGGCTCACACCCTGGCCATAACCGAGCTGTACGTCCAGATCGTCGCCGCCGCTCGTTCGGGTCACCTCGAACTGCTCAGGTTCCAGGCCGAGCCCACTGTTGGCGCCGCTTCCAAACGGCCGCGGGCTGGGCCACCTTGAAGCCCGACGCTGCCGTCCGCCTCGGGGCCGATGAGTATGAGGACCACTGGTTCATCGAGGTCGACCGTGGCACCGAGAGTCCCGCCGTGATCGAGCGCAAGGCGGCCGTCTACCGCTCGTACTGGTCGACGGGCCGGGAGCAGGCCGAGCTGGGCGCCTTCCCCCGGGTGCTCTGGCTGGTCCCGGACGAGCGCCGCCGGGCGGTCCTGGTCCACGCTCTCGGCCGCGGGCCAGCCGAGGCCTGGCGGCTGCACAGCGTCGCCCGGTTCGCCGATGCCATCCCTGGGCTCGTGGCCGGTGCCGGGGAAAACGCATCATGACGGGGCTACCGCGGAGCACCATCCTGATCGGTGACGCCGCGGACCGCCTGCGGGAGCTGCCGGATGCTTCGGTCGACTGCGTCATCACTTCGCCGCCCTACTTCCAGCTGCGGGACTACGGGATGGGGAAGCGCCAGATCGGCCTCGAGCCAACGGTCACCGCCTGGGTCGACCGCTTGCAGTCGGTCCTGCACGAAGTCGCCCGAGTCCTGAAGCCGACCGGCAGCCTGTGGCTCAACCTGGCCGACAGCTACTCCCGGGCACCCCGCTACGGTGCGCCGCCGAAGGGACTGCTCCTCGGCCCGGAACGGCTGCTGCTGGCGCTGGCGGGTGACGGCTGGACCGTACGCAACAAGGTGATCTGGGCCAAGCCCAACCCGATGCCGCATTCGGTCGGCGACCGGCTCAACACCAGCTACGACGTCGTCTACTTCCTCGTCCGCTCCCGTCACTACTACTTCGACCTCGACCGCATCCGGGTACCGCACATCTCGCCCACCAAGGCCCGCGGCAGCGGCCGGACCAGCCCGGCCAGTCAGCGCCCGCCCGCCTGGGCGGGACCGCTGGCCGGCAATCAGTCCGGCCTGCGCCGGGCTCGGCCGGATGGCGTCCCCGGGCACTGGCTAGGCAAGAACCCGGGTGACGTCTGGACCATCGCCACCGCCTCGTTCCACGGTGCCCACTTCGCCACCTTCCCCGAAGCACTGGTCGAGCAGCCGCTCCTCGTCACCTGCCCGGAGGCCATCTGCACCGCCTGCGACCAGCCCTGGCGTCGCCGCATCACGATGCGTCGGCAGGGGACGATCAGTCCAGCCGGTCGGCACAGCCAAGTTCGCCGCTATCCCGGCCGCTGGCGCACCTTCCGGCAGATCGGCGACCTTCAGCCTTGCGACTGTGGGGCCCTGACTCGACCGGGCGTAGTGCTCGATCCGTTCTTTGGAACGGGCACCGTCGGGGCGGTGGCCGAGCGCTTCGGCCGAGACTGGCTCGGGATCGAACTCAGTCCGGCCTACGCCGAGCTGGCCCGGAAGCGTCTCGCCGCGATCCAGCCCGCATCAGGCCAGGCCATTGCGGCCTGAGTCGATGGTCCTCCCGGGTGTCGTGCAGCTGACGTCCCAATCTCATCCCGAGATCGCCGGCTGCACCCGCACCAAGGAGGTACGAAGCGTGAAGACGCTCGCAATCCGTCTCGACGACGAGGTCGCCGCCCAACTGGCCGTTGTGGCCCAGCTGGAGGACACCTCACTCGTCGAGCTCATCCGTCAGGCTGTCGCCCAGCTACTGGCCGCCAAGAGTGGCGACCAGGCGCTGAGCCACCGCGCCACCGACATCCTGGCCGAGATCGACCAGGATGCTGCCAGCCGCAAGGCGGCCATCGCCGCCCTCTTCGGCACCGCCGCACCTGTGACGGACCAGGCTCCGCCGGCCGAGTCACCGGCCTCGTCGGCCAAGGGCCGAACCCTAACCCGGGGCTCCGGCGGCCAAGGCTCGGTCGAAGCCTGATCTCATTCCACGTCCCTCTCTGCGGCCATGGTGACCACGGGCAACTCGCCCGTGGTCACCGCAACCACCTCTGGTCCGGCCAATCCACGGCCTACGCCGTGATGGCTTCGCCACGCACCCTGACAACTCCCTCGCCCTGCCACCTCGCTCGGGTCCGGCGGTCGGTGCCGCATCCCATATCCGGGATCGCCGATCGCCCCAACCCGAAGGAGGTTGCGTCGTGGTGGTCGCTCTACCCACTTCACCCGTCCTGCCCGAGACGATCGAGGTGTGTGCCTGGATCGATTCCCTGGTCGAGTCTTGCGGCTTCGGTCCGCGCTCGGCCTACGTCGAATTCTGCTGGCTGCCAGTGCTCGGTCCCAGTGCCACCTGGGCGTATCGCCGCCTCGGAGCTCTGGTCCTTGCGGAGGCCCCGGCGCGCGTCCAGCTGGCCGACCTGGCCGGAAGTCTCGGGCTTGGGGCTGGCCTGGGCCGGGGTAGCAAGCTGGCCGCCGCTCTCGGGCGCCTGGCGCACTTTCAGGTCGTGCGGTGGCAGGGGCAGTCGTTGCTCGTCCGCCGCGCGCTGGCTCCCCTCAGCCTGGTCCAGGTTGGTCGGATCAGCCCGTCGGCTCGGGCCGCGCATTATCGGCTCACCGGTCCGGTGCCGCCGGCGGCGTGAGGAGCCCATGGTCGGGGAGGGAGCGGTTTCGCTCTCTCCCCGACACCTACTCCAGAGCCTTGGCAGAATCGCGAAGGCGGGCCATTGGATTGGCTCAAGAATTGGGCAATTGCACAAAGCCACAGCCCGCCATCGGCGCGACAATGGCGCGACACGTTGACGAGCATCGACTTGTCCGTGTGGGCGATTGCGATATTTCCGCCCTATATCCGGGTTGTGTGCATCCTGCCGAATATTGCCACGCGGTGGCGTCGAATATTTGGAAGACCGCGCGTAGACCGCGATCGACAAAGGCGAGACAATAGGAGACAAGTAAGAGGAATTTGTGCCATGTCGTCGTTAGAGCCGCAACCGACCGTTGAACTCGGGGAATTGGTCCGCCGTCACCGCACCCGCCGCGGCCTGCCGTTGCGGGCGCTAGCCACTGCTGCCGGCGTCGACGCCACCTGGATCATGCGGCTTGAACGCGGCGAGTACACCTCGCCCGACGCCCGATCGCTGGCCGCCATCGCCCGAGCGCTGGAGATCGACGTGGCCGACCTGTACGCCGCCGCTGGCTACGACGCCGGACGGGAACTCCCGGGCTTCGAGCCGTACCTGCGCTCCAAGTACGACCTTCCTCCCGAGGCAGTCGCCGAGCTGCGGGCGCACTTTGATGCCATCAACGAGGCCTACCTGCGGCGACGAGGGACCGACCGGTGAGCGGCGTCATCCGGCAAGTCCGAGACCTCATGCCGCTGCGCCCCCTGTCGCTGGTCGAGCGCTATGGCCTGGCCGAACGTCAGGCATTGCGACTGCTGAACCTCTCCGGCGTCACTCGACCGCCGATGCCCGAAACGATCATCACCGGGCTGCCGAAGATCCAGGTCGAGCGGATCACGCTCCTAGGTTCGGCGACGGCTGGCATGACGGAGTGGGCCCACGGACGCTGGCTGATCATGATCAACGTCGGCGGCGTCAAGGGTCGGCAGCGCTTTTCCTTGGCTCACGAGTTCAAGCACGTTCTCGACAGTCCCTTCCTTCAGACCGTCTACCCGGCCACCGATTCGCTGTCCTCGAAGGTCCAGGCCGAACCGATCTGTGACTACTTCGCCAGCTGCTTGCTGATGCCACGAGTCTGGGTCAAGCGATCGTTCGGGCAGGGTCACCAGAGCGCCCGCAACCTGGCCGCCGAGTTCGAGGTTTCCCTGCAAGCCATGCAGTTCCGTCTGCTTCAACTCGGACTGACCCAGCCAGCCCCGCGCTGCGGTGTCGTGACCTAATCCGTCATCTCTCTCCATACAATCCACCAACCCATTCGCCGCTCCATCGCGGCAGAAAGGAGCGCCTCTCATGCGTTCACCTATGATGTCTGATGAGTCCTCCCAGGTTCTTCGTCGGAGTTGCCTATGATCCGAATGGAGGACTTTAGTTCCCGGGCGGTAATTTCGGTTGACGAATTCGCCCGGTTTATTGGCATTTCCCGGACGGCGGCATACGATGCGGCCAAACGGGGAGAGTTTCCCGTTCGCCGGTTGGGCCGCCGGCTATTCGTCCCCGTGCCCGCCCTCATGGAATGGTTCGGCCTTCGCCCCGAGACCGAACCGGCACCCACCACTCCGGGGTCGTCCGAATCAGCGGCGACCTCGAGCGGAGGCTAGGCATGCGGGGATTCATCTACAAGCGCACCCACCGGCGTAGCGACGGCAAGGATTCGATCCTCTATTACGCCGTCATCGAGACCACCCGGCCCGGTACGACCAAGCGGACCAAGGACTGGGGTCCGAGCTTCCGGACCCGCAAGGCGGCCGAGGCTGCCCTGGCCGAACGGCTGGGCGCCCGGCACGCCGGTGCCTTCGTCTCGACGAACCGCCTGACGTTGGGCGCATTTCTTCATGACCAGTGGCTGCCCATGTTGCTTGATCGCAACAAGCCGACGACGCGCAACTCCTACGAGCGCATGATTGAGGGATACGTCATCCCGCGGATCGGCGGCCTCCGCCTCCAGGACGTCACGGCCGCCCACTTGACCGCCTTCTACGCCGAGATCCGGCAGCGCGGCGGGACTCAGCAGTCACCGAAGCGACGGCACGAGGACAAACCGTTGTCCCCGAAGACCGTGCGCAACGTCCACGCCGTCCTGTCCAAGGCGTTCAACGACGCCACCGATCTCGGCCTCTTGCAGCACAACCCGGCAGCGCGGGCCAAGCCACCGCGCCAACGCTCCGTAGGCGACAAGGTTGACGCCTGGACGACAGGCGAACTGCGCGGCTTCCTCGACTTCGTATCTGACGACCGCCTGTATGCCACCTGGCACCTGGCTGCCTATACCGGCATGCGTCGGGGCGAGCTGCTCGGCCTGCGCTGGGAGAACCTCGACCTCGATCAGGCCCGGCTGGCGGTCCGGGAGACCATCGTCCTTGACTACACCACGCCGATCATAGAGACACCGAAGAGTCACGAAGCCCGGGTGATCAACCTGGACGAGGACACGGTCGGTGTCCTGCTGCGGCATCGGGAGCGCCAAGTGGTCGAGGGTGAGACTTGGGGCGCCGGCTACGTCGAGAGCGGTCTGGTCTTCACCCGCGAGAACGGCGAGCTGATCAACCCCGACCGCCTCAGCCAGATGTTCGACCGCCTGGTGCGCCTATCCGGCATCCGCCGCGTCAAGCTCCACGGCCTCCGCCACACTCACGCCACCTTGATGCTCAAGGCCGGCATCCCGGTGAAGGTGGTCAGCGAGCGGGTGGGGCATGCGGACCCTGCATTCACTATGCGGGTGTATCAGCACGTGTCGAGCGGCATGCAGGTAGAGGCAGCTCGCAGATTCGCCAAGGCGATTCAAGCGGCGTCGTACTCCCACGGCCCCAGCTCCGGAGGCGACGAGCCACGGCCCCCGCAGCCCCCCCGGCTGCGGTAGAGATCACGGCTCCGTTCGGCGCCCGGCCATCGATCGAACATATATTCGACACACGGCGCGACAGGCAGTATACTAGCCTCGTAGTTACACAACCGTAATTACGTGAGGAGGAGGCGAGAGCACGGGCTATCGCAACGTCGAGTAACAGTCTGATCCTGTTTCTCCACCGCCAAATCCTCAGCTTCGCAGTCTCGTTGTCCACAGTGGACTTGTCGTAACGTCCACCTCGCGGCGAAGGAGGATTTGTGTCCCAACTAGGTACTGATAACGGGAAGTCTAGTGAGATTGGCGTCACACTCTTGATCGATCGGTCCGACGAATCAAGGATGGCGTGCTCGCTGCTTCTAGAGAATGGAGTTCCGTTTATTCTTGTCTCGGCAGACCCCGTTGACTCCGACACTGGGGCTGCCGCACTTCCCGCCGTGTACGTGCCACCGGGCTCAAGATTCAACGGCAGTCGCACGACCTTTCGCGGATTGCGAGAGATACGTACGCTATTTCTACCTCGCTTTCATGAGAAGGCGACCGAGGGCTCCCAGCATTAGCTGGGAGCTTTTCCCTCTCGGTCATTTGCGATTATTGTCAGCGCACGCTCCGCTAGAGTTGCGCTATCCATTTCCTCCCGTAGAAGGTGACTGTTGGCGAACGGCGTGAGGGAATGCCTGGGACTTCGCGCCCAACCAACCTTGACCGCCTCTCGGACGTCTTTGCCTAGGCTTCGCAACGTCTCATCCCGGCGCCGTAGGCGTCCGCTGATATCCAGCGTACTCGTGCTTAGAGATCCAGCCACATGGGGTGGCCGACCGGGCGAGGAGCGCAGCAGCTCGTTCACCCTTTGGCCGATCTCGTGATCGGGTGCACTCAGCCATTCATCGAGATCTGCCTGCCGTAGGGACTCGTTAAGCAACGAACGGACCTCGCTCTCAGCCTCCTCCTCCTGCGGCCAATCCGCTACGAGTCCGTTCAGCGCGTACGCAGTAATTAGCTCGATCACCGCACCTACTCTTCGTGACTTTTCGTCGATGGGTGGATGATAAACTACTGGGGGCGTACGCTCCACCGTCGCAACCGCACGATTGCCTCTTTCGGGAAACGTGTCAGCAATACGATTCGAAGTAAAATAGCGCTGGAGATCCCAGTGGAGTTCATGTTCGTCGTAGACACCTTCCGAAACCTTGCCACGCTCGCTTGCGAAAGGGCGGACGGCGATCGGACGCGCAGACTGCTCAACCATCATTCGGTCCCGCCAACTCACCTGCTTTTGTATTTCACTACTCAGGACAGTCAGAGCCGCGAGATCTTCACCAAAGCCTTCGAATGGCTGGGCAACACGGGCGTTCTCTTCTTGCGTGAGCTGATGATGTAGAAGCTCTAGAGCATTTCCATACTGGTCCTTCGGCGCCGGCCAGCGTCCTTTCAGTTCAGCACTCTGCACCGTACCAATGCCACCATGGCGATCCATCCGCCACTCGTCTATCGCGGTGGGCTCCAGCAAGACTATATCATCACTATCACGAAGTACTCTAGCAACCTCTTCAATATATTCACTCAACGGCGGACCACCCGACTGTTCACGCCGCCTTACAACCGAGATTGGGTGAGATAAGTATGTAACCCCATCCGGTGGCGACCTAAGCAGCTTTGCGAATGTCGTCAAAGGGTGCTTCACCGGAAACAGGTGAAAGGGCACTCTATCAAGGCTGAGGGCTATCTGTTGGGATAGCCGCACCTCGACCTCGCGCCAAGCCAAGAGTTTAAGTAGAACCGTCGTCATTGTCTCGCCGCGATCGAAGTGTTCGAAGATCTTGTCCGCTCGTCTCAGCCGAACAAGAGTGTCATACACGTCATCGATCAAAGTAATAACGAGCCGTGGCCGCGGCAAGTTAGTTAGTGTTGGGATATGGATCCCGCTTACAAACCCGCCCGATGTTACATGGTACCAAGCGGCGTTCATTCGCAAAAAGACATCTGAATCGGCGAGCTGCCGTACCACTTCGTCCTGAGCTGCCCGACAGGCATCAACCCAGAGATCCCGCAACACACTCTCCGGCTTACAAAAGAGCTCGATCATCGTAAGATCCGTGCCGAAAACCTGTCCGGCTCTGGCTACGAGGTGGTGTTCTAGCCGCACCACATGGCCGCCAGCCGATCTCACATGCTTCTCCAATGACGGCTCAATCCCCGTGCCACTGGTGCCTGTGATGATGAACAGCGCGTGCGCCGCCTCGTTCGCCATGGCCGCTATACTAGCGGAGTCCCTTCTCATAGGCCGCGGGTGTCAGGGCATAGACTACGCTGTGCGCATGGCTCTGTCGCCGGACGAGGTTCGCGCACGCTATGAGCGAGAACGCAATGACTATAAGGAACAAACGCTGCAGATCGGTGGTCTGATCAGAGATCTCCTTGACGCCAGAGGGATTCGCTACTCTCTTGAAAGCCGGACTAAGGGTATTGAGGAGTTCTGCGAAAAAGCGTTTAGACCAGGTAAGAAATATACTGATCCATTTTCTCAGATCCTCGATATTTCCGGGATTCGAATCGTTACACTTTTGCGCCAGGAAGTCGAGGACGTTATTGGTCTACTTCGAGCTGAGTTCGACATAGACGAGGGCAACAGCATCGATAAGGGCGCCGACTTTAATGCGAATGTCTTCGGGTATATATCCAAACATCTGATACTAAGGCTTGACTCCCAGCGACGATCTCAGCAAGAGTACCGAGGGGCCCTCGGATGGGCCGAAGTACAAGTGAGGACGTCGGCCCAGCACACTTGGGCCTTGTTGGATACCCTTGTACGTTATAAGGCGGCCGAAGACCCTCCTCTACATGTGCAACGCCGTATCTACGGACTGGCAGCGTTGCTCGAACTTGTCGATCGCGAAAACGAGTCGATCGTCGCAGACTGGGACTTCTTTGCCACGGAGCTTACAAACACCTGGCTCAACCAACCGTTAAGTGCCTCCCTTCTTGAACGCTATCTAAATTCAAGCGAGGTCATCTTAAGTACTGCTTCGTATCTTGCGGAGCGAGGTGTCGGAGTTTTCGAGGGTTATGACGACCTCGCGTTGTGCGTCCGTGTTTGCACCGCAGCAAACATTTCAACCGGTATAGATCTTCAGCGCTTCATCGACGGAGTCGCTGACACGTCACCAGCCTTCTTCGAGCTCTTGCTCGCCACCCATGAAGACCAGAACTCTTTGCGCTGGACTCCCGACACGCTATTAGTGTTGCTTATAGTCGCCTCGGACCCGCAACGTTTCTCCGAGACATCACTAACGGATGAGTTTAGCCTTGGATCGACATGGCGAATCATTCTTGCTAGAAAGCGCTGGCTAAATCCAGATATGCCACGAGCCGATTAGGAACCGCAACTGGGTTAGCCATCGATGAGAGGGCCCGCATCCTGGGGCGCAGGCCGTTCTTGCGGCTGCCCTGCTTGCTCGTCGCTTAAAGCCCTTAGCACCACCCGCTCACTGAAGCCACCGGCAAAGGCTGCGAGAAGCACTATAGCTATCGCGTGGCGCTCTGGGGTTGCGATGCCCGTGCGGGCCGCTAGGTAAACAGTAAGTCCTGCGACTAATCCGATGATAGGGCGGGACAGTGACGAAACAAATGACCAGATTTGTTCAGAGACTCTCTGCCACTTGCGTTTGGTCGACCGTTGAAGGCCACTGGTGATCGCGCCGGCCGCGCCCATCAATGCCGACGTTATGATCACCCAGCTTTGGTCTAAGCCATTTGGCTTATCGAACTCGCCACTGTGGCTCGCTAGGATCATCATCGTTGGAACTAGGACCAGCGCACCAAGTGCAAGAAGCACAGCTTGCTGTTGTCGCAGAAGCGATAGGGCACGGTACTCACCGCTCAAACTGTCGTTTCTGACTTTTGTAGCAGTTGCTAACCAATGCCGGCGCTCGTCGAACCCGGCAGCCTCAGGCCGTTCACGTGTCAGCATGTCAATCATCTCAAGGACAGCAGCTTGTCGCCAATCTCTCAGTTTGCCGCCCGCAGCCTCCAGGCGAAGCTCTACTGCGGTCGTGCGCAGCTCCGCTTCTGCGAAGGTGAATACTTCGATCTCTCGCGCCCGATGGAGGTACGCCCATCCTGTGTCGATATTTCCGGTCTGGGCCGCTTCAGTTGCAAGCACCAGACACGACTGTGCGACGGCCAAAGTCTCCTTGACGCCTTCGTCAGTAGACGTGGCAAGCCGAACGGCGATGCCGCGACCGGCAATCCCGATCCGCTCCTGAAGCTGTACGCCTTGGGAGAAGAATAAGCCGCGCAGAGCGCCTCGAGGGCTCCCGAACTTCAATTCCAACGACCAAGGAACTGTCCCGCCACGCTTGCCACACTACCCGGCTCCTGATGCGTTAGCCGCCGCTCCTCCATTCGCCCGAGCAACTTCCCAGCCGAAGACGCAAAGTCAGGGTCACAAGAGGGTTGTCGCTCCGGACACGCTTGCCTCGCCCGATGGACCATGCTCTAGCCACAGCGATCGCGGGCGACGATAAGCACGACGAACTGGATCCAGTTTACTGATCGACACACCTACCCTGCTCGCGGACCTGACCGCGTGGCCGACTGAAAGTGAGGCTTCACAGCGTTCGAAAGATCTGGGAATTTTGAGAATCTATCCTTGGCGCCCATAGCGGTCCGAGGACCACCCGACGCGGTGGGTGGCGCCGGCGAACCGGATCGATTCACCGCCGTTCGGCCGTTGAACTCGGGCTGGTAGACGATGGGCCGCGGGGCCCCAGCATGATGGGGCTCGGCGCAACTCCAGCGGGACCACGGTCGTCGGTGCCATCTGGTGGGGGGCGGTCGCCAGGCCGGGCCGGGCGGTTGCTGGCGAAGGTCATTCAATCGGTCGTGAACGGTCTGTTGGGACCTCTTTGCGGAAGGCGACGTCGATGACTGACGCCGCGTCGATGACCTCGCACACCGCTAAGTGGGAGCGAACGACAACAGCGAAGAAGGTGCTGACCGAGCGGTGGTGACCGCCCACGAAGTCCCCGTGCGGTCGACACACGGTCGACACGGGCCCTGGAACGCCAAGAGCCGGCCCTTCCGGACCGGCTCTCAACAGGTTCAACTTGGTGGCGGGGGTAGGATTTGAACCTACGACCTTCGGGTTATGAGCCCGACGAGCTACCAGACTGCTCCACCCCGCGGCGGAGAACCCAGGTTACCACTAGGCCGTGGCGTTGGTCGTCGGGGGAGCGGTGGTGGGCGGGGCGGCGGCCCGGGCGGCATCCGACGCCTGGCGCACCAGGGCCTTGGCCGCGTCCAACTCCTGCTGGTACTTCCCCAGGTCGCCCGCCCGGAGGGCTTCGTCGGCGGCAGTGAAGCGGCTGTTGGCCTGCTCGAGGAGGCCGGCGACGGTGGCGTCGACCGCGGGCGGGGTGCCGGTGACGGGCGGGGTCCCGCCATCGCCGGTGACCGGCGGGCCGGTGGGCGCGCCCTCCCCCTGCTTCTCGAGCGTGGGCGGCGAGGAGCCGAACAGGGCCGTCAACGCCTCCCGCAGCGAGTCGCGCATGACCACCTTGTCGCCGGCGACCACGATCACCTTCTTCAACTGGGGCACGGGCGTGCCTGCGGCCTGCACGTAGAGCGGCTGGATGTAGATCAGCGACTGGTTGATGGGGATCACCAGCAGGTTCCCCAGCTTCACGTCCGATCCGGCCGTGCTCAGCAGGGTGATCTGCTGGGAGATCTCCGGTTGCTGGTTGATGCGGGCGTTGACGATGGCGGGACCGTCGATCTGCCGGGACCGGGGCATCACGAACGCCTCCAGTCGCCCGTAGTTGGCCGGGTCGCTCTTGGCCACCATGAACGCGGTGAGGTCCTTGCGGCTGTCGTCGCGGGAGAAGGGGACGAACGGCTGCAGGATGAGGAAGTCCTCCTTCTCCTCCCCGGGCAGGCGCATGAGGAGGTGGTAGGGCTCCATCCGCGCCTCCCGGGCCACGGCCGGCGCCCCGTTCGGGGTCGTGGCGGCGACGCCGCCCGGCGTGACGGTGCCGGTGACCCCCGGCTGCTGGGCGATCTCCCAGGCGTCGGTGCGGTTGTAGAAGTTGCCCGGATCGTCGATGTGGTAGAGCCCGAACATGTTGGTCTGGACCCGGAAGATGTCCTCCGGGTACCGGAAGTGGGCCCGCAGCTCGGGCTCCACCAGGTCGCCGTCGGTGAACATGCCGGGGAAAGCATCGGCGTAGGCCTTCACGATGGGGTCGTCGGGGTCGACGATGTAGAAGGTCATCTTGCCGTTGTAGGCGTCGATGACGACCTTCACCGAGTTGCGCACGTAGTTGAACCCGGCCCCGTCGAGGTCGCTCCGGGAGGGTAGCCGGGACGTGTCCGCCCGCTGGGAGTAGGGGAAGCGGCTGGTGGTGGTGTAGGCGTCGTAGATCCACTTGACCTGGCCGTCGAGCAGCACCGGGTAGGGGTCGGAGTCGAAGCGGAGGAAGGGGGCCGCCTTGCGCACCCGTTCGTCGATGTTGCGGA
Source organism: Actinomycetota bacterium (assembly GCA_034669165.1). Classification (GTDB taxonomy): domain Bacteria; phylum Actinomycetota; class Acidimicrobiia; order Acidimicrobiales; family AC-14; genus JAXDMK01. The sequence goes on along the minus strand of JAXDOC010000022.1, from coordinate 77,984 downwards.
CGTAGATCGCCCTCGACTCGGAGGTCACCAGGCTGGAGATGAGCGGGTTCATGTCGCCGAAGCGCAGGGCCAGCGCCGCCCGCCGCACGAAGGAGTTCATCCGCACCCCGCCGTCGCCGGAGTAGACGGTGGTGTGGTTGGCGCCAGTGGCGTCGGTGTAGTCGATCTCCTGTTGCTTGGTCTTGACGATGGCGTAGCCGTCGACGCCCTGGCCGTAATAGATCGCCGGCTGGCGCAGGGCAGGATCGCCCACCGGGGGCAGGTCCTTCAGGCGGAAGTCGGGGTTGCTGTCGGGCGCCACGCCGGTGCTGGGGGTGAGGACGGCGCCGTAGCCGTGGGTGTAGACGAGGTGCTGGTTGACCCACGACTGGGACGGGATGCCGGCCACGTTGAGCTCGCGCACCGACACCAGGGCCTGGGTGTCGAGCCCGTCGATCGGGTAGCGATCCACGTCGACGTCGTTGATTTGGTAGAAGTTCCGGATCTCCTGGAGCCGCTTGTAGGACTCACGGACGATGAGCGGGTCCCAGAGGCGGATGTTGCGGATGGTGGACTGGTTCTGGTCGAGGTCGGCCGCGGTGAGGGTGGTGCTGGCCTCGAAATCTCGCACCTCGGTATTTCGCAGGTTGTAGGCGTCGCGGGTGGCGGTGATGTTGCGCAGGATGTAGGGCCGTTCCTTGGTGGACTCGGTGGGCTGCACCCGGAACTTCTGCACCGTGGCCGGGTAGGCGGCGCCGATGACCACCGAGATGAGCGCCCACACGCCCACCGCGATCACGGGCAGGACCCAACCCCGGCGCAGGATGTTGACGAGGAACAGGGCGCACGCGAACAGGCTGATCAGCACCAGCAGGTTGAGGGCCGGGAGCTGAGCCTTGACGTCGGTGTAGCCGGCCCCGTCGACGACCCCCCGGCTGGAGTACACCAGCTCGTAGCGCTGGAGGAAGTACCCGCCCGCCTTCAGCAGGGCCAGCGCCGCCAGCAGCACCGACAGGTGGGCCTTGACCTGGGGCGTCACCTTCTGCATCGGCGTCTGGAAGCGGATGCCGCCGTTGAGGTAGTGGGCGACGGCGGTGACGATGAGCACGATGACCACCGCCGCGAACAGCCAGTCGGCCACGAACTTCACGAAGGGCAGCTCGAAGACGTAGAAGCCGATGTCGCGGTTGAAGAGGGCGTCGCTGGTGCCGAAGGAGCGCTGGTTGCGGAACAGCAGCCACGCCTGCCACTGGCTGGCCGCGCCGGGGCCGGCGACGAGGGCGAAGAGGGCGGCCACGCCGATGCGCACCATTCCCGCCCGGGCCCCGACCACCTCGTGGTAGCGCTCGATGAACTGCTCCTCCGGCCCCATCGGGCGGAAGGTGGGGGCGAGGACGTCGGCGATGGCCAGGTTGGCCCACACGATGGCGAAGAAGACCAGGGAGAAGACGATGGCCAGGCCGATCTTGGCGCCCAGCACGCCCTTCCAGACACCGGTGAGGCCGACCTCGTCGAACCACAGGTAGTCGGTGTAGAAGCCGGCGATCCCCCGGAGGGAGATGACCAGGAAGAACAGGGCCACGCCGATGACGACAAGGGCGACGCGCCGCGACGTCGACCCCCGTCGCCGGCGGGGGAGATCGGTGGGGGCGCGCATGGCCCGGTCAGCCTACGTGGCGACGGGGACCAGCAAACAGCGGCAGCCCCGGTGGGCGGGTGGGTGGTCCTGCCCGGTGGGATAGGCCTCGCCCTTGGCCGTGGGACCGGCGAGGGTGTTGTCGTGGCAGTCGGGGCACGGGCCCTCGTCGTCGACCACCCATTGCAGGAGCGTGCCGGCGGCGGTGGCGGCGTAGGCGCCCAGGGCGTGGGCGGCCGCGGTGTGATGGCGGACGAGCTGCTCGATCTCCTGCAGCTTGGTGTGGCGGTAGGCGGCCCGGACGGCCTCGGCCAGCTCCTCCATGTCGTCACCGGCCGTGGCCACCACCCGTTCGAGACGCTCGCGGAGGGGTGCGGCCAGGTCGGTGGCCAGCTTGCCGCCGAGGGCGAAGCCGGCGGTGTCGTCGGTGTCGCCCCCGCCGGCCCGGTAGGCGGCGGCCAGGGCGGGGGCGGCGGCGGCCGTGAAGCTGGTGGCCTGCTCGTCGATAGCACTCATGACGGACGAGGCGCCGGCCCGGCCGCCCTCCCGCAGGCGTTCGAGCACGCCGTTCTGCTCGTCCTGGAGGATCCGCTTGAGGGTGCGGGTGAGGTCGGCCTCGATTGGGTCGAGTTGCTGGTCGCGCTGGGCGAGGGCGGCCTCCTCGACCACCTCGACGGACGGCGCGGGCGGGGTGGGGTTGGCGGCGGCCGTGGGGGCGGGAGGCTCGGCCTCGGCCTGGTGGCGGAGGCGGGCGAAGAGCTCGTCGACCGGCCCCTCGCCGGGGGTGCGGACGACCGGCTGCTCGGAGGTGGCCAGCTCGGGCGGCTGGTCGGGGCGGGCCGCCGGCACCTCACGGGGGAGGTCGGGCGGCGTCGGACGCAGGTCGAGGGCGGTGCGGGACGAACCTGTGCGCGTCCCGCCGGCGGCCCCGGAACCGGCGGCCCCCGGCGGGCGGGACGGCCCGCCGGGGCCGGGAGCATCGGAGCCGCCGGGAAGGGGGCGGGACGGGTGGCCGGGACCGCCCGCGGCGAGGGGGGACGGGGGAAGCGTGCGGCTGCGGTAGGGCACGCTGTCGGCGACCGCCTGCGGTCGGAGCGGAGGCCGGGTGGGCGCGGCCGGCGCCGCGGGGGCGGCGGGGGCGGGCCGATTGCCGCCGCCGTAGACGGGCGGCGGCGGCGGGCTGCCCGCGGGGGCGCCGCCGGAGGACTCGGCACCGCCACGGGCGGAGGCGGTGGGGCCGGACGCGGGGCCGGGGTCGGGGTCGGCCAGGGATGGGTTGCCGGTGACGGTCGGGTCGGCCGGCGGTGCCGCCTCGCCGGTGGGCGCCGGGGTCGCCGACGGCTCGGACGACACCTCGCGGGCGGCGCCTCCGGGAGAAGACGAGGGCCCCTCGGACGGGCCGCTACCCGCGGCCGGCGGGTCGCCGGGATCGAACGGGGGGCGGGCCGGGCCCCGCTCCTCGCGGGGCTTGCCGAAGCCGGCTCCGGCCCACGTGCCGGGGTCGGCGGGGTCGAAGACGGGCTCGGGAGGGGTAGCGCCGCCACCGATGCCGGCGGCAGGGACCAGCACCGGCCCGACCGGCGGAGGCAGGGGCGACGGTGACGAGCGCTGGGCGCCCCCGCTGCCACCCGCCCGTTCGATCCATGCCGGCGGGACGGGGGGACGTTCGGATGGGACCGGGGCAGCCGGCGCCGACACCGATGGCGGCGCCGGCTGACTCGGTTGGAACGAAGACGGACTGTGGGTGGGGAGCAGGGGCTCGGAGCCGAAGGCGGACGCCGCCGAGCGGCTCGGCAGCTCGGTGATGCGGTGAAGGGGGTCGGACCGCCGCAGCGGTGAGCCCGGCGGGAAGCTCGATGCCGACGAAGGCGGGGGCGGCGGCGGGGGCGGCGGGCCCACGCCGGCGGCCGACGCCACCCGTAGCTGGGACTCGGCCATCCGCAGTGGCGGATGGGCGTCGGCGTCGGACATCCGGCGGCCGACCGCCTCCGCCGCCAGCCGGGCCTCGGGCTCGGCCGCCGCCAACTCGGCGGTGACCTCCTCCAGCGTGTGGCGGACGACGTCGTAGGCCTGCACCAGCCGTTCTCTGGCCACCCGCAGCTGCTCCAGCTGCACCTCGGCCACCCGCCGGCGGCGGGCGAGGTCGCCCAGCATGCGCTCGCGGACGGCCCGGGCCTCGGCCACCATCTCCTTGCCGTGGGAGCGGGCGGCCTGGATGGCGGCCTCGGCCTCGGCCTGGGCCTGGTCGCGGACGGCCCGGGCGTCGGCCTCGGCCGACTGCCGGAGGCTGGCCGACACCCCGTCGGCCTCGTCGACCCGGCGGGCCATGAGGGTGTCGGCCTCCTGGCGGATGCGGGCGATGCGGTACTCGGCGTCGCGGAGGGTGGCGGCGGCGGTGCGCTCGGCCTCGGCGGTGATGGATGCGGCCATCTCCCGGGCGCTGGCGATGAGCCGGCCCGCGTGCTCGCCCAGGCTGCTGGTGAGGGCGGCCTCGTCGAGCTCGGGGTGGGCGGCCCGGTTCTGGGCGTCGTGCAGGGCCCGCCGCAGCTCGCCCTCCCGCTCCTGGGCCGCGGCCACTTCGTCGGCCACCCGCTTCAGGAACTGGCGGACTTCGGCCGGCTGGTAGCCCCGCAGCACGGTGGTGAATCCTTTGCCGGCCACCGCCTCTGGCGAGATCGCCGCGCTCGAGGAGATGACGATCCTCTCGTCGTCCATCGCCGCAAAAGCCTACGCCTTCCCGGTCCCCAAATCGGGGATCGGGGCCGACGCCCCCTCAGGCCCCGATCAGGCGCCGCCCAGGCCCCGCAACAGACCGGTGAGGGCCGCCACCAGGGCGTTGATGGTGTCGTCGAGGACGGGGATGCCGGTGTCGAGGGGGCCGACGGGGGGGATGGGCGGCCCGGGCGGCGGCAGCGTGGGGATCACCGGCGCGGTGACCGGCGGCGTCGCCGAACCGCCGGTGCCGGACGATCCACCGGACGACGACCCCGACGAGCCCGACGACCCGCCCCCGCCGGATGGGGAGCCCCCCCCGGCCGCCAGTTCGCCGTCGCCGTCGCCGGGTAGCGGCAGGGCTTCGAAGGACCGCGGTCCCCGGCTGATGGCGGTGTCGAGGGCGGAGAGCAGCGGCGCTCGGGTCACGCCCTGGTCGAGGGCGACCAGGCCCCACTGGGCCCCCTGGTCCCGGAAGCCGAAGATCCCGGCCCACCGTTGCTCGAAGCTGCCCTGCGAGCCGGCCAGGGCGATGGAGGCGCCGACCAGGGACTCCCCCGGGGGGCGGAGGGGGTCGAAGAGCGTGGGGGCGAAGGCGGGCTGGGCGCCCAGCGCGGGGAGCAGCCCGAGGAGGAACTCGACGGTGCGGCCGTCGGTGGCGCCGAGCTGGGCGCTGAAGCCCTTGCTCCTCGCCTCCAGCTCGTTGCCCACCTCGATGGCCTCGCTCAACAGGCGCCGGTCCCAGGGGTCGTCGGCGTCGTACGACAGCGGCACGGGGCCGGAGACGATCCTGCCGTCGGCGTCGACCGTGACCTCCCGCAGGGCGGTGACGACGGTCGACTGGTCGCCGGAACGCAGCTCCACGTCGCCCGCGTAGGAGGACACCACCAGCACCGGCCCCCGCGAGATCCGGGCCGCCGAGCTGACGATGACGTCGGTGCCGTCGGTGGAGACCGTGAGGCGGTTGCCCGGCGGGGCCTGCACCAGCAGGTCGTTCTCGAGGAGCTGGGGTTGGGTGACGGGCCGGTTCCCGTCGTCGGCCGCGTCCTCCAGCACCACGTTGGTGCCGGTGCGCAGGTCGAGCTGGCGGCCCCGGTCGAGGCGGATGACGGCGGTTCCCTCGACGACCTTCACCCCCTGGCCGAACTTCACCGACCGGCTGCCCCGCTCCTCCTGGACCTTGCCCCCGGGCGAGGAGACCTCGGCCCGGCCGTCGACCGTGAGCCGGCCGGCGACGTCGTCGTCGCCCCCCGAGCAGGCTGCGCCGAGGGCCAGCAGGGCGATGGCAGCCAGGCCGAGCCGGAGCTTGGTGGCGGTCATGCCGGTCATACCCGCGTCCGACGGCGGGCGCGGGCGGGCGCGATGGGGAGCACCATGGAAAACCTCGATCCTTTTCCGGGCACGGTCTTGCAGGTGAGCTCGCCGTGGTGGGCTTCGACGATGCGGCGCACGAGGGCCAGTCCCAGCCCGAGGCCCCCGAACATGCGCGTCGGGGAGCTGTCGCCCTGGGCGAAGTCCTCGAAGATCCCCTCCAGGCGGTCGGGAGGGATGCCGATCCCGTGGTCACGCACCGAGATGTCGACCGACGGCCCGTCGCCGCCGTTGGCGCTGTCGTCGGTGTAGCGGGCGGTGACGTTGACCGGCCCGCCGTCGGGCGAGAACTTCACCGCGTTGTCGACCAGCTCGTCGAGGCAGCGCTCGAGGAGGGCGCGGTCGCCCAGCAGGTCGGGGATGCTGCGGCCGACGCGGCTGGTGATCGGGTGGCGATCGTCGACCCGGGTCCGCCAGCGACCGACCACCGATTCAACCATTGGTTCTACCTGTACACGGTCCCGGCGCATAGCGCTGGGCGCGGCCTCCTGGGCGGCCACGTCGAGGAGGCGTTGGACGACGGCCTCCAGCCGGTCGGCGGCCTCCACGATCTCCTCCAGCGACTCCCGGGCCTTGTCGGGCGGGACGTCTCGGCGCAGCAGCAGCTCGGCGTAGCCCTTGATGGGCACGAGGGGCGTGCGCAGCTCGTGGCTGATGTTCGACAGCAGCTCGCTCTTGGCCCGTTCGGCCTCCCGCTCCCGCCGCATGTCCCGGAGGACGTAGACGCCGCCGATCACCTCGGTGCCCGAGCCCTTCAGCCCTCCCGCGGAGAGCGCCACCGGGACGAGGAGCCCGTCGGGGCGCACGACGATCGCGCTCTGGCTCCACCCCGCCTCGGGCGGGCCGGTGAGGCGGGCCGTGAGGTCGGCCCCGTCCTCGGAGGTGATGGTGGCCACGTCGCCCACCCGGCCCCCCAGGGCCTGACGGGCGGGGATGCCGAAGAGCTCCTCGGCCGCGCCGTTGAAGGTGGCGATGCGCCCGTCGCTGTCGACGGCGAGGAGGGCTTCCCCCATTCCCGCCACCACCGCCTCCAGCCGGTTGCGGACCTCGGCCTCCTCCTCCGCGCTCTGCCGCAGCTCACTGGCCAGGGTCTCGATGGAGCTGGCCATGGAGTCGAAGGTCTCGCCCAGGACGCCGACCTCGTCCTTGCTCGACATCGCCGCCCGCACCGAGAGATCACCGGCCGCGATGTCGCGCGCGGTGCGGGTGAGGCGGCGGATGCCGGTGCCGATGCGCTCGCCCACGATCACGGCGATGACGAAGGCGGTGAGGGCCGCGGCCAGGGCGACCAGGAACAGCGTCTTGAACAGGTCGGTGCGGGTGTCGTCGACGACGGTGGTGGGCACCGAGGCGATGATCGCCAAGCGCTTGGGCGCGTTGGGGGAGTTGTCGGCGGTGACGGCCCGGGCCACGAAGAAGGAGCCGTTGGCCTTGGCCCGAGGGGTCACCGGGCCGTTGGTGTCGAGGGCTTCGTCGGCCAGGCGGAAGATGACGCTGGCGGGCAGGTTGGAGTCGCCCGACAACCCCAGCTGGTGCTCGCGGTCGGCCAGGATGAGCGTCACGTTCTCGCTGAAGGCGCGCTCGGTGAGGTATTGGGAGTCGAGCTCCTCCATGGCGACGACCACGCCGACCACCCGCTCGTCGCCGTTGGGAAGCTTCACCCTCACCCCGTAGACGCCCATCGCCAACGCCCGCCCGGGGATGACGACGACCGTGCTGGCCACCGGCTCGTCGCTGGCGGCGGCGTTGATCACCGTCGTCACCGCGTCCAACCCGATGACGGTGGTGGCCTCGGTGCTCTCGAGGCCGATGTCGACGATCAACCGCCGGCTGTCGGTGGCGTACAGGAGCGGGCCCGACGTGGGCAGGAGGGCGGTGAGGGTGGCCAGGTTGGCGCCGATGGCTTCCCGGCTGGGGGAAAGCTCGCCCCCGAGGGAGAGGGCGAGCACCTGCTCCAGGTTCCCGCCCTGGAGGGTGAGGGCCGAGATCTTGGCGCTCGTCTCCGCGTCTTTGAGGGCCGACACCGTGATCTCCTGGGCCTGGGCCTCGGCCCGGGCGTCGATGCGCTTGAAGGCCTCCTCCTCCACCGTGCGGGCGATCACGACCGACAGGGCCACCGACACGGCCAGCACCACCACCAGGAGGATGGCGCCCACGCTGACCGTGATCCGGGCGCTGATCGAGCGCCGGGCCGACATGAGCAGGACCAGCCCCGCGAACAGCGCACCCGCCCCCCGGACCCAGTCGGAGGTGGTGGCCTCCTGGGCCACCGTGAGGTACTCGGCCGACGCCATGAGCACCAGAGACAGCCACAGGAGGCGGCGGGGGGCCCGGTCGGTGCCCCACCCGAGGGTGCCCAGGGCCAGCAGGCAGATGCCCAGGCTCCGGAACACCACCACCGGCGCCTCCCGGGCGTCGGTGAGCAGGGACCCGTGGAGGAAGGCGGCCACCGCCACGCAGATGAACCCGGGGACGAGGACGCTACGCGACCGCCGACCGGCGCCCACCAGGTCGGGGCGGGTCATGACGATGGCCGCGCCGGCCACCATCACGAGGAAGGTGGCGAACTCGACTGCGAACCGGAGCTGGGCCTCGACGGTGGACATCTAGCTAGAGCGAGGCGGCCGGGGCGAAACGCGACGGTCTCCCGGCCGGCACATCATCGCCTGCATCGTACCGCTCGCCCGTCACCGACGGTGGTGCCAGTCCTACGTTCCGCCCCCACCCGGCGGGCCGCCGTCGAGCGGGCCAAGGGCGAGGGCGTTGCTCCCGTCGAGCGTGCTCAGCACGTGCAGGGCATCGTCGAAGGAATCGACGGGCAGGACCTGCACGCCGCTGCCGGCCCGCGTCTTCGCCTCGTCCAGGTTGGCCCGGGGGACGAGGAACACCTCCGCTCCCGCCCGGCGCACGGTGACCGCCTTCTGGGCCACCCCGCCAATGGGCCCGACGGTGCCGTCGACCTGCAGGTCGCCGGTGGCGGCCACCACCCGGCCACCGGTGAGCTCGCCCGGCGTGAGCACGTCGAGCAGCTCGAGGGCGTAGGCCAGGCCGGCGGAGGGCCCGACGACCTTCCCGGAGTCGATCTCGATGTCGAAGGGGAGCTTCACCCGGGTGCTGAGGCGGACGCCGAGCAGGGGACCGCCGTCGTCGCCCCGGCCGAGGGGGGCGTCGACCTCAACGATCTGGCCGCCCCGGTCGAGGCGCAGGTGGAGGATGTCGCCCGCCCGCCGGCCCTGGATGCCGGCGACCGCGTCGGCGCTGCCGGCCACCGTCCGGTCGTCGACGCCCACGATCACGTCGTGGGCCCGCAGGAGGGACGCCGCGGGCAGGTCGGGGTCGACGTCGACGATCTCGGCCCCGTCACCCAGGTCGGTGAACCCGAGGTGGCGGAGGGCGAGGAGCTGGGCCGTGGTCTTGGAGTCGGCCATGGCCTCGACGTTCATCCGCTTGAAGTCGTCGGTGGAGATGTCGCCCCGGACCTTCTCCTCGGGGATGACGTCGGTGTCGGGATCCAGCCACCCGGCTAGGGCCTCGTACGGATTCACCCGCTCCCGGACCGCGACGGTGGTGTAAAGAAGCTGGCCTCGGGGAGGGTAGGAGGGATGTCCCTCCACCGTCACCACGCTGTTGACGGCCCGGGCCGATCCCGGCCCGATGCTGTCGTACGGGAGGCTCACGAAGCGGGCCCCGACCGCGGCGATCGACGTGAGCAGGCTCACCCCGACCAGCACGACCACCCACGGTCGGATCGGCTTGGACACGGGTGGCGCGGGCATCGACCAATCGGTTCGGTACCCCTTCGATGAGATCGGATCAGACGTGTCGACGCTCCTAGCCCCTGCCATGGTGCTGGTCGCGATCATCGGGACGGTCAAGATCGCCCTGAGCCAGCCTGACCAGAGTGCCACGACGAAAACGCAATCCCGCCGCACCCCGAGCCCCGAGGGTGCGCCTCCGCTTCCGACGATCGAGGCCCAACCCCGACCCGTTCACCGGCGGGGACGGCCGGCCGCCACGCCGGCGCCGGCGATGATGACGCCAGCCATGCCGGCCGGCTTCCAGTGGATCGAGGCCAGGCCCGTGCCCCGGGTCCGGTCGGGGTTCGCCCTCCTGGTATTGCTGGCCGCCGTCGCCGTCCTGTTGGCGGTGGCCGTCGCCGGCGTCGTGGTCGCGGCCTCGGTCGCGGTCAGGGGCGCCCTGGCGTAGGTCGGCCCGGCCGTCTCCCACTGGTGACGCGGAGCGCCCGGGGAGGGCGTTTCCGTCACCGGTGCGAGGGTCTTACGCGGCCAGGGCCAGCTTCACCACGTAGCGGTAGTCGGCGGAGCCCGGGGGGTGGCAGGCGTAGAGCGTCCCGGTGGACTCCGGGGTCTGGTCCGCGATCCAGGTGTCGTCGGGGCCGACCACCAGGTTCCCGGTGACCTTGTAGACCGACCGGGTGCCGGCGACGGTGAAGATCACCTCGTCGCCCGCCACCAGGCTGTCGAGGTTGCGGAAGGGGCGGGAGTTGGTGATGCGGTGGCCGGCGAAGACGGTGTTCCCCGGCTGGCCGGGCTCGGCCGTGCCGGTCCAGTGGCTGGGGCCGAGGTCGATGTTGTGGAGGGTGACGCCGTCGTAGATGGCGCTGACCAGGCCGAGGGCCGGGATCTCGATGGTGCCGATCTCGCGGACGGGCTCCGGCGCGTAGGAGTCCCGGGGGATGATCACCGGCTGCGGAAGGGCGGGGACGGTGGTGGTGGGGACGGTTGGGAGCGGCGGGAAGGCCAACGTGGCCGGCGGCGCGAGAATCGGGTCGTCCAGCCCCCGGCCGATGGTGGACGGGGGGACGTCGTACTTGCCGCTGCCGTAGCCCCGGCTGCAGGCGGCGCCCGCGGCCAGCACCGCCGTCACCGAGACGAGCGACACGAGGGAGACAAAGGCCCGATGGCGAGAGGTTCCCCTGAGCCTCATCCCCCCGAGGATCGCACACCCACCACGCCTGGCGGACGTCGGGCGGCGGCTCCAAGGGATCAGATACCGACAGCCGCCGGCGGACGTCGGGCGACCGCCCTCGGCGGACGTCGGGCGGCGGCTGTCGCCGGCCACCTGGGGGACGAGCCCACCGCCCGGGTCCTGCTGGTCGACGACTCGGCCCCGGTCAGAGCCACCGCCCTGTCCGCCCTGGCCCGGATGGGTGCGGCGACGCCGGCCGACGTGGCCGCGGCCCTCGCCGACCCGGTGGCCGACGTCCGCCGGCGGGCGTGCGAGGTGGCCGTCGTCCACGCCGAGGTCGACCTCCGACCCCTCCTGGGCGACCCCGACCCCATGGTCGTGGAAGCCGCGGCCTGGGCCCTCGGGGAACGGGGCGAGGACGGAGCGGAAGCGGTCGACGCCCTGGTGGCGGTGGCCGGGAGCCACGACGACGCCCTCTGCCGGGAGGCGGCGGTGGCCGCTCTCGGCGCCATCGGCGACATCCGGGGCCTCCCCGCCATCCTGGCCGCCACATCCGACAAGCCCGCCGTCCGCCGCCGGGCGGTGATCGCCCTGGCCCCCTTCGACGGCCCCGAAGTCACCGCCGCCCTCCTACGAGCCCGCACCGACCGCGACTGGCAAGTCCGCCAAGCCGCCGAAGACCTCAGCGGCTAACGCCGCGAATCGACCTGGTGACCGTTCAGCCGCCCAGAACCGGCAGAAGGGTCACCAGTTCGCCTTCGGACGAACAACCGCCCGCTGAACTGGCCGTAGGTGGCGCCGGGGGCCGGAGGCATCCCCGCCGAAGGCCCCCGCCGACAGGCGCCCGCCGACCGGCAGGCGACGAAGGAGCCGATCCGCCGGTCGGAACAGGAGACAGTCGCCCGAAGGGCGTCCAAGCCTTTGACCCGGGGGGCCGTTGGGGGGCGGAGCCCCCCAACTGTCAGCGCTCGGCGCCCATGAAGAGGACCTTGAGCGACTCGAAGGCCTCCAGGCACTTCCCGGCGCCCAGGACCACGCACTCGAGGGGGGCGTCGACGAGGTGCACCGGCAACGACGTCTCCTCCGACAGGCGCTGGTCGAAGCCCCGGAGCATCCCGCCGCCGCCGACCAGGTGGATGCCCTGCTGGATGAGGTCCTGAGCCAGCTCGGGGGGAGCGAAGCCGAGGCAGCGGATCACCGAGTCGACGATGGCCCGCACCTGCTCGCTGATGGCCTCCCGGATCTCCTCGGGGCCGAGGATGGCGGTCTTGGGCAGGCCGCTCATGAGGTCGCGGCCCCGCACCTCGGCCTTGACCTCGTCGGCGGTCGGGTAGGCCGACCCGATGGCGAGCTTGATCTCCTCCGCCGTCCGCTCGCCGATGGCCATCCCGTACTCCCGGCGGACGTAGGACTGGATCGAGGCGTCGATGTCGAACGACCCCACCCGGATCGCCTCCAGGGCCACGATGCCGCCCAGGGAGATCATCGCCGTCTCCGACGTGCCGCCGCCGATGTCGACGACCATGTTCCCCAGCGGTTCGTGGATGGGCAGTCCCGCCCCGATGGCGGCGGCCATGGGCTGGGCCACCAACTGGGCGTCGGTGGCGCCGGCTTGGCGGGCGGCCTCCTTCACCGCCCGTCGTTCCACCTCGGTGATGGCCGACGGGACGCACAGCAGCACCCGGGGCCGCTGGAAACGCGACAGCCCGGCCCGCTGCAACAGCAGCCGGATCATGCGCTGGGTGATCTCGAAGTCGGTGATGGCGCCCTGGCGCAGGGGTCGCACGGCGCGGATGTAGCCCGGCGTGCGGCCGATCATCTGCCACGCCTGGTGACCCATGGCGAGCACGTCGCGCGTCTGCTCGTTGAGCGCGATCACCGTCGGCTCGTTGAGGACGATGCCCCTGCCTTTGGCGTACACCAGGGTGTTGGCCGTGCCCAGGTCGATGGCGAGGTCTCTAGCCAGGGCGGCGGCCTCTCCTCGGAGGTGCCTTCCATGGCGCCAGGGGTCGCGGTGGACCGGTCAGGGGTCGGGCCGGGTCGGGGGCGAGGGCTTCCAGCTCCCGGCTGAAGGCCCGGATGTGGGCGTCGACCGAGTGGGGCGGCCGGTTCCGGAGCCACAGCACGAGGAACCCGATGCCGCTCAGCGCGGCCGCGATCCCGAGGAAGATGAGCGCGCTCACCGGGCCTCGCTCAATGCCGCGGCCCCAGGAGCGGTCGAGTCGGACCCGGCGGGCGACCCGACCTCGCCGATGGGCGAATGGCAGGCCGACCAGTCGTCGCCGCCGGCCCACGTCTCCCGCTTCCAGATGGGGACGGTGGCCTTGAGGGTGTCGATGCAGTAGCGGGCGGCCTCGAAGGCGGTGTCACGGTGCGGAGACGCCGCCACCACGACCACCGACGACTCCCCCACGGCCAGCTCGCCGGTGCGGTGGAGCAGGACCAGGCGGACGACGTCGGGCCAGCGGAGGCGGGCGTCGGCGGCGATGGCGGCCAGCCGGGGCTCGACCTCCTCCTCGTAGGCCTCGTAGGTGAGGTGGGTGACGCCGGGGCGTCCGGGCGAGAAATCCCGCACGTTTCCGGTGAACAGGACCGCGGCTCCACAACTCGGCAGCCCGGCCCACCTCAGGGCATCGTCGAGGGGAAGGGGGTCGGCGGTGAGGCCCACCCAGTCGTCACGAGCGCACGGAGGCGCGAGGCCCACGCCGCAGATGGTACCGGGCGGGTGCCGCGCGCAGCGGGGACGGCGCCCGATGCCCGATCGGGCGGTCCCGTCGGCACTCCTGACTGCCCCTTCGGACGGCGGCGGACGAGGGCCCCCCAGGTAGGTTGACGGCCTTCAGCCACGACTTTTCAGCCTCTGAGGGGTCCGCACGTGCGCAACCAGCATCAGGGCGCCCGGCCGGCGACGCCGGCCCGACCCGCGGGGCCGGCCCCCGTCCACGGACCGCCCCTCCCTGCGGCTGCCTCGCTCCACCCGCCCCTCCTCAGCCCGGCGGCGATCCTGGCCCTGCAACGCCTCGTCGGCAACCACGCCGTCGCCGATGCCATGAAACAGGGGTCGCGGTCCGCCGCGGCGCGGCCGTTCGTCCAGCGCCTCCAGGTCGGCCGTGGGCCCGTCATCACCGAACCCACGGAGACCAAAGAGCTGGGCGACCTCAAGTGGAGCTTGTTCGACGAGGGCGTCAACTTCGACCTCCGCACCAACGCCGTGTTCGCGGCCCTGCTCCGCGAATCGACGGTGTACCCCGACGTCAAGGCGCTGGCGAAGGCCATCCTCGCGGGGGTCGCCAGGGCCGGCGCACCCGGAGCGGGCGGTGGCCCCAGCGCCGATCCCTTTGCCGGGCTCGACTTCTCCGGCGGCCCGCCCCGGGGGGCCACGCCCGCACCCAAAGAGGCGTCGACGCCCGCGCCGAAGCCTGACGATTGGGATCCCTTCGGGGCGTCGGAGCAGGTCGAAGGGCCTGAGGAGGAGGAGTCGAATCCTTTCGGGGGCCAGGGACTGGCCTTCACCAAGACCAAGCCCAAGGGCCTGCTCGACGAGACGGTCGCGTCGGCGGGGGGTTTCTACGACAAGCGGGTGGCGCCGACGAAAGCCAAGGTCGAGGGTGCGGTCGAGGAGTTCAAGGCCAAGACCCGGTACAAGGTGGGCATGGGCGGCCGCGGCTACGCCCCCAGCGAGTCCCTCCTGGCCGGCGCCGAAGGCGTCACCGGCGATCCGCTCGGGGGTGCGGAGCGAAGCACCGTGCGGAAGATGGCCGGCAAGGCGCTGGGCTCGCTCGCCGGTCCCCTGACGCCTCTCGCGGGCGGCGTCCGGAAGATCGCCGGGCTGCAGCAGATCAACCCGGTCACGGGAAGGCCCGAGGCGTCGGCGCTGTCACAGCGGATCATCTCGAGCCTCTCCCGAGCCCTGGGAGCCAAAGCCGCCATCGACTTCTTCACGATCAGCATCAAGAAGGGCGTCAGCGCCGCGACCGCCCTGATCCCGGGCGGGTCGGCGGTCTCGTTCGCCGTCGGAAAGGGAGTGGACTTCGGGTCGGGGGAGGTCAAGACCAAGGGCGCGTCGGCGTCCGGCGTGCTCAGCGAGGACGAGTGGAGCGACGTGCTGACGGAATGGACGCAGGTGGAGGGCAGTGAGGAGGACATCTTCATCCGGGCCGTGATCGGCGCTCTCTACTCGGACGCAGGGCGGGGCCGGGCGGTGGCCAACTGGGCGGCCCAGCAGCCGCTCCTGGCGGCCAAGGGCCTGGTGGCCATCACCCAGGGCAAGAAGGAGGCGTGGGAGAAGATGCTGAAGGCGGCCCAGCTGCTGAACCAGGGCGTCCAGATGGAGTGGGACGAGGCGGAGGGCATCGAGGAGGAAGAGGACGAGCCCCACATCGCCAGCTCCTCGAGCGTCCCGTGGTACAAGAGCGCGTTCGGCCTCGGTGGCCGCAAGTTCAACCAGCTGGCCGAGTGACGGATCACTGAGGCGGGGGCATCCTCGTCGTGAGCACCGCCGCGGCCGCGCCCGCCCCGCCGGACTCCGGGGCCCTCACCCCGCTGGAGGCCCCGTGCCCGCTGTCGGAGTCGCGCCTGTGGGCGCTCCAGCGATCGTTCTTCGCCCGCCAGGGGGTCGACGCCTGGCGGGACGGCACCGTGCCCCACTACGTGACGAGCAACGCCTTCATCGCCCGGGCCTACGCCCGGGTCGTGCTCGGGTTCCTCCGGGACCTGGCGGGCGCGGACGGGCGGGCCGCGGGCCAGGCCCCCGAGACCGTCTACGTCGTCGAGCTGGGCGCCGGCAGCGGGCGCTTCGGCTGGCACTTCCTGCGCCATCTCGGTCCCCTGTTGGCGGCGAGCGGAATCGGCGCCGAGCGGGTCGTCTACGTGATGACCGATTTCTCGCGGTCCACGATCGACGCCTGGGCCGACCATCCGTCCCTCGCCCCGTTCCTCGCCGACGGCCGACTCGCACTGGCCCGGTTCGACGCGGCCGAGCCGGGAGTGATCGTGCTGGAGCCGTCCGGGGCCGTGATCCCCCTGGGCGGCAACCCGTTGGTGGTGATCGCCAACTACGTCTTCGACAGCCTGCCCCAGGATTGCTTCACCTTCCGGGACGGGATCGTCTACGAGGAGCTGGCCTGCCTCTGCTCGCCGCCGGACGTCGACCCGTCGACGCTCGACGGCCTGGAAGGCCTCGGCCTGTCGTGGGAACCGCGGGTGCGAGAGTCGGACGCGGCCCCCGCCGCCGATCCCTGGGTCGACCACCTCCTGGAGGGCTACCGGCAGCGGCTGGGCGCGGCCACGGTGCTCGTACCGACGGTCCCGCTGCGGTGCGTCCGCCACTTCCACGACCTCTCCGACGGACGGCTGCTGGTCCTGTCCGCCGACAAGGGCGACGCCGAGGAGGCGGATCTCGTCCGGGATTCACCCCCCGACGTGGCGGTCCACGGGAGCGTCTCGCTGACGGTGAACTACCACGCCATCGGCGAGTTCGTCCGCCTTCGCGGCGGCCAGGCGCTGCACCCGTCCCACCGGCCGGCCTACCTGCTGGTCGCGGCCTACGTGTTCGGGCGCCAGGGCGACCCGTGGCCGGAAACGGCTCAGGCCTACCGCGATTCCGTCGCCGCCGGAGGCCCCGACGACCTCTACGCCCTCAAGAAGGCGGTGGAGGCGAGCGCGGCTTCGCTCTCGCTGGAGCAGCTTCTCGCCTTCCTCCGCCTGACGGGGTGGGACAGCAAGGCCTTCGCCGACCTCTTCGACGCCCTGGCCGGACATCTCGACACCGCGTCACCGACCCTACGGCAGGAGATCCGCACCGCCCTGGCACGCGTCTGGGAGACCTACTACCCGATCGGGGAGGCGCTCGACGTGCCCCTCCTGCTGGGGGCCATGGCGTCGGCCGTCGGCGCCCACGAGGACGCCCTGCGCTACCTGGAGCACTCGGCCGGCACCGGCCCGCCCGATTCGGACACCCGCTTCGCCCGGGCCGTGTCGCACTACATGCTCGGCCATCGGCAGGCCGCCCTCGACCTCCTCGGCGCGGACGAGGTCGGCGGCTCGGAGATCGACGCCGCCGAGCTCCGGCGCCGGATCGTCGCCGAGCTGGCCACCGAGTCCCAGACCTGAGGCGCGAAGCTCGAGCGGCCCCGCGACCGTCCCGGAGGACACCCCCGATAAGCTCCGAGACATGGAGTTCGTCGAGCCAGAGGACGAACCCGGCCACTTCCGGAACCCCCTCCCGCCCGACGACCGACTCTGGCGGCACCCGTCGGAAGTGGGCGCCGGGCTTCCCCCCAGCTTCGCCCACAGCGGCGGCCCGCTCATGGCCGCGGGTGCGGGCGCGGGTGCGGGCGCCGACGAGCCCCGCCCGTCGATGTGGCTGGTGGCGGCGGTGTCGGCGGTCAGCGCCGGCCTGCTGGCCACGGGCCTGGTGATGGTCACCGTCGGCCTGGTGGGCGTCACCGAGCTCCGGCCCGCGGTCGAGCGGCAGATGGAGCCCCGACCCATCGACGCGGTGACCACGGGCGTGGTCGACGTGGCCGACCGGGCCCGGGCCGCGGTGGCCCAGGTCCGCCTGGCCGGAACGTCCACCGTCGTGGGCTCGGGCATCGTCTTCCGCAGCGACGGCCACATGCTCACCAGCGCCTCCGTCGTCGGCACCGCCAGCTCGGTGCGGGTCCGCCTCGACAGCGGCCGCGAGTTCACCGCCCGGGTCATCGGCTCCGACCCCGACACCGACATCGCGGTGATCAAGATCGACGGCGACGGTCCCTTCCCCACCGCCATCCTCGGCACCGCCCAGGACCTGCGGGTGGGCGAGCAGGTCATCGCCATGGGCTGCCCCATCGAGCTGGTGGGAGGGCCTTCGGTCACCGTCGGCGTCATCAGCGCCCTGCACCGCTCCGTCCCGCGGGGCGGAGGCAGCATGCTCTTCGACCTCATCCAGACCGACGCCCGGGTCCCCACCGGGTGGCCGGGGGGCGCCCTCCTCGACAGCGCCGGCAGCGTGATCGGGATCACCACCTCGGTCGGCACCGCCAGCACCGGGGCCGGCGGCTTCGGCTTCGCCATCCCCATCGACCTGGCCCACTCCGTGGCCGACCAGCTCATCGCCAACGGTCGGGTCACCGGCGTGTGGCTGGGAGTGACGGGCGGCGACCTCGACGTGGCCCTCGCCTCCACCCTCGACCTCATCGGCGGCGTGATCGTGAACGAGGTCATGGCCGGCAGCCCCGCGGCCAAGGTGGGCCTGGCGCCCCTCGACACCATCGTGAGCCTCGACGGGGTGCCGATCACCTCCATGGGCGGGCTCGTGGTCGCCCTCCGCACCCACCAGCCGGGCGACACCGTCGCCCTCGACGTCATGCGCGACCACCAGCGCCTGTCGATGGTGGTCGTGCTCACCGAACGCCCGGCCCCGGCCTAAGGTCGATTTCATGAGCGTTTGTTCATGAGCGAAGGAGGTCCGGGCGGGGAGAACCCGTTCGAGGGCCTGCCCATGTTCCGCGACCTGGCCCGCCTCTTCGCCGGCCAGGGCCCGGTGAACTGGGACATCGCCCGCCAGATCGCGGTGTGGACGGCCACCGAGGGCGAGGCCGAGCCCAACGTCGACCCCGTCGAGCGCATCCACCTGGAGGAGCTGCTCCGGGTGGCCGACCTGCACGTGAGCAACGCCACCGGCCTGTCCACCAGCCTCAGCGGGGGGCTGCTGAGCGCGGCGCCCACCACCCGGTCGGATTGGGCCCTGCGCACGCTCCAGGCCTGGCGCCCGTTCCTCGAACGGCTGGCCACCGCGGTGTCGGCCGCGGGCGAGTCGGAGGGCACCGGCCCCGACCCCGCCACCCAGCTGCTGGGCGACCTCGGCCGGGTGGTCGGACCGGTGCTGCTGGGGATGCAGTCGGGCTACATGGTCGGCCACCTGGGCCGGCGGGCGCTGGGCCAGTACGACCTCCCCCTGCCCCGGGGCACGTCCGACCAGCTCCTGATCGTGCCGGCCAACATCACCGCCTTCGCCCGCGAGTGGTCGATCCCCGACGACGACCTCCGCCTGTGGATCCTGCTGGAGGAGCTCACCCACCACGCGGTCCTCGGCCGGCCCCACGTCCGGGCCCGGCTGGAGGCGCTGGTCGACGACTACGTGGGCAAGTTCGAGGTCGACGCCAACGCCCTCGAGGGCAGCTTCGCCGACATCGACCCCACCGACCCGGCGTCGTTCGCCAAGGCCCTCAGCCCGGAGACGCTCCTCGGCATCATGCAGACGCCAGCGCAACGGGAGGTGGCCGTCCGCATCGAGACCCTGCTGGCCGCCCTGGCCGGCTACGTCGACCACATCCTCGACACGGTGGGCCACGGCCTGGTGGGCGGCCACGGGCGCATCGCCGAGGCCCTCCGCCGGCGGCGGGTGGAGTCCTCCGAGGGCACCCGCTTCGCCGAGCGCCTGCTCGGCCTGCAGCTGGGGTCGGCCCAGTACGAGAAGGGCGCCGCCTTCGTCAGCGGCGTGGTGGAGCGGGCCGGCGAGGAAGGCCTGGCCCGGCTGTGGCACTCGGAGAAGGAGCTGCCCACGCCCGCCGAGCTGGAGGCCCCCGGCCTCTGGCTGGCTCGTATCGACTTGTAGGAGGGGGGCAGGCCCCCCTCCTAACCTCCCCCCGGGGCCGGCCTGGCGGCCGGCGAGCGGCCATCCGAGGGAGGCCGCCTGCGGCGGCGCCCGGCGGCCGGCGGGGAAAGTCCACCCCCTACTGGTCCCTTGTCTCCAGCTCCTCGCGGTGTTTGGCGGATTTGATGGCGCCGAGGTAGCTGAAGAAGGCGAGGGCGCTGCCGAGGGCGATCATGTCGATGCCGATGCCGGTGGCGATGGTGACCGCGACCGGGACGAAGGCGCCCGCCACCCACACCAGCTGGAAGCGGGTCTCGAAGCGGGCGAAGGTGCGGCCCCGCACGGCGTCGGGGGCGTCGCGCTGGACGATGGAGTCGAAGGCGAGCTTGCCCGCGGCCGCGGCCACGCCGGTGGCCGCCGCCACCAGGCTGAAGGCGGCCAGCCCGTCCATGCGCCCGGCGACGAAGGCCACCACCGCCACCAGGGCCAGAGAGCCGAGCAGGATGCGCTCCTCGGCCAGCAACCGCCGCAGCGGAGGGGCGGCGACGTTGCCGACCAGCGTCCCCCCCAGGCTGGCCACCAGCACGACCCCGAACCACCACGACGGCGCCCCCCGAGCCCGGAAGGCGAAGGCCACGAAGAAGGTCATGAACCCCACCCCCGCCCGGAGGACGGCCATGCTGGTGGCGGCCATGCGGATGGAGATGGCGTGCAGCTCCTTGTCGGCCAGGACCAGGGCCGCGGCCGTGGCCACCCGGGTCGGCTTGGGGATGCGGACGCAGGCGATGGCGGCCGCGGCGAAGGCCACCGCGGCCAGGCGCACCACCCACGGCCCACCCAGGAACCCCACCTTGAGGATGATGACGCCCGGTATGGCGGCCGCGAAGCCGGCCAGGACGGAGAGCACCGCCAGGCGGGAGTTGGCCGTCACCAGCTCTCGCTCGTCGGGGACGGTCATGGGCACCAGCGCGCTCTTGGTCACCATGTGCGCCTTCGACAGCACCAGCACGCCGAAGGCCTCGGGGAACAGCCACAGGCTCTGGAGGTGGTTGGCCATGGAGAGGCAGATCAGGGCCCGGCTGGCGGAGCCGGCGATGAGGATCAGGCGCCGGCCCGAGGGCGTGCGGTCGAGGACGGGGCCCAGGAAGGGCGCCACCACCGCGAAGGGCGCCATGGTGAGGAGCAGGTAGAGGGCCACCCGGCCCCGGGCCGCCGACGGCGAGATGGAGAAGAACAGCGACCCGGCCAGGGCCATGGTGACCAGGGTGTCGCCGGCCATCGCCAGCACGTGGGCCACCGCCAGCCGGGAGAACGGCGATTGCGCCTGCGCCACCAGTCCCGTCCGGGCCGGCTTGTGCAGCGGCTCCCAACCCTTGCCCGAGTCCTTCCCGGAGTTGCCGGCCACCGCCGCCATGGTAGGGGCGGTCAGCCCCGTCAGCTGAAGGTGCGCAGCGCCTTGTCGTCGGCCGCGCCGGGCGGCGGCGGGGCCACCGCCAGCCCGACGCCGGGAGCCGACGGGAGCCGGAGGGTGAACGTGGCCCCCAGGCCTTCCTCGGAGTCGACCTCAACCGACCCGTCGTGGTTGGCGACCACGTGGCGGACGATGCTCAGCCCCAGCCCGGTGCCGCCGGCGGTGGCGCTGCGGGTGGACTCCACCCGGTAGAACCGCTCGAAGATGCGGTCGTGGTCGCGCTCGGGGATGCCGATGCCCTCGTCCCGCACGCTGATCTCGACCATCCCGTCGGCCTCGCCCGTGTCGTCGTCCCTACCGGGACGGCCCCGCACCTCCACCAGCGAACCGGCGGGCGAGAACTTCACCGCGTTCTCCAGCAGGTTGTAGACGGCCGCCACCAGCTGGCGCCGGTCGCCCATCACCCACAGCCGCTGCGGCGGCTCGCCGAAGTTGATGGTCATCTCCTTGTCCTGGGCCAGGTGGCGCACCCGCTCCGCGGCCTGGGCCACGATGAGGTGGACGGCCACCCGCTCCCGCACCGGGTCCTCCTCCGACTGGAGCCGGCTCAGGTCGATGAGGTCGTCGACCACCCGCTCCACCCGCTTGGCCTCCACCTGCACCCGCCGGGCCAGGCGGTTGACCACCACCAGGTCGTGCTCGGTGGACAGGGTCTCGGCCAGCAGGGCCAGCGCCCCCACCGGGGTCTTGAGCTCGTGGCTGATGTTGGCGACGAAGTCGCGCCGCACCCCCTCCTGGTGCTGCTGCTCGGACTGGTCGCCCAGCACCAGCACCCCGCCCACCGTGCGCCACTTGTCGTCGAGGGGCGCAGCGGTGACGGTGAGGGACTTGGCCGGCGGGCCGGGGATGTCGAGGCTGCGCTGGGTGCCCCGGCCCTCGGTGGCCGACAGCAGGAGGTCGTCGACCTTGGCCGTCACCCCGGGATCGGGCTCGACGCCGAGCAGCCGGATGGCCTGGGCGTTCTGGAACACGATCCGGCCCTGGTCGTCGCCGATGAGCACGCCCACTTCCAACTGGTCGAGGGCCCGCTCCAGGCGGGTGCTGGCCACGCCGGTGTCGCCGGTGGTGGTCATCTTGGCGTCGACCAGCTTCTCCAGCTGGGTGAGCACCTCGTCCATGCCCCGGGACTCGAGCTTGAGCTCCTCGTCGCCCAGGCGGGCGTTCAGGGCCGACAGCCGCCGGACCGGGCCCCGCCGGGAGAGGTGCAGCACCAGCCCGCCCAGCAGGACGATGCCGACACCGACCAGGACAGGGACGAGGTCAGTCGGCATCGCTGTCCACCCTAGAGTCCGGCCCCGCCCCAATCGGGGCAAGCCGGGGAACGACCGGCCCTACCTGCAGCCGGCGTTGCGTCAGCCGGCCCCGCCGCTGTCGTCGTCCTCGGGGACCCCCAGGTCCCAGTCGAGGACGATGAGCTCCCGCTCCGCGTCGCGCACCACCCGCTCCCGGTTGCGGCGAAATTGGGGGTCGTGGGGCGGCAGCAGCAGCAACCGGGCCAGGGCCCGCTGCCGGAACTCCTCAATGAGGTTACGATCACCGAAGTCGGAGACGACCTCCCAATGGGGCGCCACCGGGCCGAGGTAGACGATCCGGACGTGGCCGCGGGGCGGCTGCGGCTCCTCGGTCTCAACCGGCAACTGGGACATGTCCCGAGCCTACAAGCCTCCCGGGCAGGGCCGGATCGGCCTTCGAGGGCAGTCTGCACAGGAAATTCATGCAACTTCCGGCGATCCAGGGTCGTCTTCACGTACGTAGAAGCCGAGAAGGGAACCAACCGGTGCGCCAGCGAGTTGTAGATGGTGGGCCCGAACGAGGAGGGGCAATGGACACGAACTGGATGGCGGAGGGCAATTGCCGCACCGAGCCGCCGTCGCTCTTCTTCCCCAGCGACGGGGTCGGCGTCGAGGTCGCCCGCAAGATTTGTGCCACCTGCCCCTCCAAGGAACCCTGCCTCGAGTACGCCCTCGCCAACGGCATCGACCACGGCGTGTGGGGTGGAGCCTCCGAGCGGGAGCGTCGCCGCATCGCCCGGCGCCGGCGCCTGGAGGCGGCGGCCGCCAGCCTCTCTCCCCGCCGCTGACCTCAACCCTCCAGGGGCTGGATCAGGGTCCGGGCCACGCTGCGCAGGCGCTCCATGGCCGACGGCTTGCGCTTCGCCGGCACCGGTAGGTCGCGGGCGGCGGTGAGCACCTGGTCGAGGGGGGCGTCGCTCACCACCGTGAACACCGTGGGCCCCGCCTGCCACAGCACCACCTGGCCACCGGGCCAGGCGTAGCGCCACCCGGCCGCCTTCCCCACCGTCACCGGCCCCCCGGTGGACCCGAGCTCGTGGCGGTCGAGCTCGCCCCGCCGCTCGAACACCGACAGCTCGTAGATCCCGTCGCTGTAGAGCACCTGGACGACGCCCTCCCGCCGGAAGACGCCCACCCGGGTGTACCCGTCGGCCAGCCGGCCCGGAGCCATGGCGGACGACGAGAGGCTGGCCGGCGACAACACCTCGGGGGCCTTGTCGGCACTGCCCGTCGGGGGCGGGGGGGCGGCCGTTGCCTCATCGATGACGAGGGAGGTGAAGCCCACGGCCCGGGTGGGGCTACCGTGCTCGTCGAACTGGCGCCGCTCCAGGAGCAGGTCGGTGTCCCTGTCGAGGAAGACCTGCTCCCGCAGGAGGGGTCCCTGGCGGATGTCGACCACGCTCGTCGGGCGGCCGGCGACGGGCGAGCCGTCGTGCTCGGTGACCTGGTACTTCAGGCCGGGGTCGGGGCCGTCGACCCGGTCGAGGACCGGGGGCCACAGCAGGTTCCAGCCGCCGTCGGGGTGCTGCACCAGCCGCTCCGACGTGGCCGAGACCATCACCTGGTTGGAGCCCTTCGGCAGCCCCTTCAGGAGCAGCGACCCCTCGGCCGACTGCACCGTGAGCTGCTCGTGGTGCTCGGTGGCCCCGTCGAGCCACCGGACCTCGACGGTGCCGGTGAACGACACCTGCGTCGCCGCCTGGCGGGCCCGGTCGAACGGGTCGTCGGTCAAGGCCGCGGCCGAGGTGGTCGCCACGGACGTGGTCAGCAGGCCGGCCACCAGGCCGGCGACCATCGCCTTCACGGGTTGATCGAGACGGGGACGCCCGCCGGCGCCAGGTTGGTGAGGGCGTCGCCCTCCACCGCCGACGTGGCATGGGCCTCGATCAGGGTGGCCACGTTGGGGTCGACCGCCGGCGGGGGGGCCGGGGCCACGCTCACCAGCACCGCCGCCACCGCCGCCGCCGCCCCCAGGAAGGCCATGGCCACCCGTCGCCGCCCGGGCCGGTAGGGGACGAGCATGCGCTCGTAGAGCCCGAAGGGCGGTTCCACCGGCGGCAGCGCCCGCAGCCACTGCCGGGCCAGGCCGATCGTCTCCATCTCGTGGCGGCAGGCCAGGCACGTCACTAGGTGGGCCTGGACCGCGGACTCCTCGGCCGGCGACAGCTCGCCGTCGAGCAGCGCGCTCAGCGAGTCGCCGGCGTGTCCGTCGCCCGGTACGGCTGCGCCCGCGCCCGCGCCCGCGCCCTCGCCCGTGCCCGGGGTCACGCCAGGACCTCCCGGAGCATGGCCCGGCCCCGGTGGATGCGGCTGCGGACGGTGCCCACCGGCACGTCGAGGGCGGAGGCGATCTCCTGGTACGGCAGCCCGACCACGTCGCAGAGAACGACCGCGGCCCGGTAGTCGGGGGGCAGGCCCCGGAGGGCGGTCTGCACGTCGTCGGGGAGGGCGCCGCCGGCCAGGGCTTCGTCGGCCGCCATGGAGGGCGGCAGGACCCAGTCCGGGTTTTCAGGCAGGGGGTCGGCCGGGCGGCGGCGCTTGCGGCGGACCTCGTCGAGGAAGGTGTTGGTGGTGATGCGGCTCAACCACCCTTCCAGGGATCCCGGCCGGTAGGTCTCCAGGCCCTTGCGGACCCGGAGGAGCACTTCCTGCACCAGATCCTGGGCGTCGTCGTCGTTCCCGGTGAGGCGGAAGGCCACCGTGTAGAGGAAGCGACCGTGGTCGCGTGCAACTTCCTCCCACGTGGGTACGTTTCCATCTGTCATCGAGAACGACGGCCCTGGCCGCCGGGTTCCCTATTCGGAAGCGGAATCCTTGCGGGCCTGGGCTTCCCGCTCCGAGAGCAGGGCGTCGAGCTCAGCCTGGGTCATGGTGACCTTGTCGGAGGGCTTGGGCTTGGTTTCCAACGCCTTGGCGTCGTCCTTGCCCCCCTCGCTCACACCCTTCTTGAACTCCTGCGACGCCTCGCCGATGGAGCGAGCCAGCTTGGGCAGCTTGGTCGATCCGAAGAGCAGCAACACGACGACGAGGACGATGATGAGCTCGAGCGGTCCGATGTTCGGCATAGGCCTCAGAGCCTACAGGCATGGGCCAAAATCTCGAGGTCGTCGGGCCGGGGGACGGAGAATGGCATCGGCCTCGGGCTGACCACCAGGGTCGACACGCCGAGGGCGGCCCAGCCGTCCAACTGGTCCCGGACCTCGTCGACGGTCCCCACCAGCCGCCCCCGGCGCCACTCGTCGAGGGACGCGCCCTTCAGGCCGCCCGGCGTGGTTGCTTGCAGGGCCTCGAAACGGCGGGCCAGGTCGGCGGCGTCGTCTCCCACCAGGGAGTACTGGCCGAGGGAGAGGGTGACAGTGGACGGGTCGCGGCCGGCCCGGTCGCAGGCCGCGTGGAGCACGTCGAGGCGCTCGCGGTAGGCGTCGGGGGTCCAGATCCACGCCGTGTTCCACCCGTCGGCCACCCGGGCGACCAGGTCGAGGAGGCGGTCGCCGCGGCCGCCGACCCAGATGGGCGGCGACGGCTGCTGCACCGGCCGGGGCAGGCACATGGCCTCCACCGCGTGCTCATAGCGGCCGTCGAAGGTGAAGGGGCCGCCGCCGAACATCCCCCGGGTGACGAGGATCGCCTCCTCTAGGTGCCGCAGGCGTTGGCGGGGGCGGCGGAAGGGCACGCCGGCGAGGCGGAACTCCTCCGCGTTCCATCCCGCTCCCA
This sequence comes from Actinomycetota bacterium, assembly GCA_034669165.1. Taxonomy (GTDB): domain Bacteria; phylum Actinomycetota; class Acidimicrobiia; order Acidimicrobiales; family AC-14; genus JAXDMK01. Next base: position 52,302 of record JAXDOC010000022.1, on the reverse strand, counting down.
GGCCGACGGTGAGGCGTCCGTGGGAGAGCACGTCGATGGTGGCCAACTGCTTGGCCGCGATGGTGGCCGGGCGGAGGGGGACGCAGAGGGTGAGCGTCCCCAGCCGGATTCGATGGGTGATCCGGGCGAGGGCGCCGAGAGCGGGCAGGGGGTCGATGCCGGGGCACCGGCCGGGAGGGCCGTCGTAGCGGGACGGGTCGAGGAAGAGGTGGTCGGACAGCCAGAGGGAGTGGAAGCCGAGGGCCTCGGCCCGGCGGGCGGTGGCCGCGACCGGGGCCCACGGGAGCGGCCCCGGCCCGGGTTCGGGGGGGAAGAAGTCGTACTGCGGCAGGGCCAGGCCGATCTCCACCGGGCCAGTCTGGCTGTGCGAGCGTGGGGACCGTGCTCGAGTGCGTGGTGAACGTGTCCGAGGGGCGGGACCCGGTGGTGATCGCGCTGCTGGTCGCGGCCGGCGGCCGGTGCCTGCTCGACGTGCACTCCGACGCCCACCACCACCGGTCGGTGTTGACCCTCGCCGGCCCCGGCGAGGCGGTCGAGGCCGCGGCCTGGGCGGTGACGGCGGAGGCGGTGGCCCGCCTCGACCTGCGGTCCCACGTGGGCGTCCATCCCCGGTTGGGGGTGGTCGACGTGGTGCCCTTCGTCCCCCTGGAGGGCTCGACGATCGACGTCGCGGTGGCCGCCCGGGACCGGTTCCTGGCGTGGGCGGCGGACGAGTTGGGCCTGCCCGGCTTCGCCTACGGGCCGCCGCCCGAGCGGTCGCTGCCCGAGGTGCGGCGATCGGCGTTCGCCGGGCTGGCGCCCTCGGCCGGGCCGCCCCGACCCCATCCCACCGCGGGCGCCGTCTGCGTAGGGGCCCGGCCGGTGCTGGTGGCCTACAACGTGTGGCTGGCCGAGGGGGTCGGGGTCGACGAGGCCCGGCGGGTGGCGGCGGCGGTGCGCCGGCCGGGGGTGGTACGGGCCCTGGGCCTCGACGTGGGCGGTCGGGCCCAGGTGTCGATGAACCTGATCGCCCCGTCGGCGGTGGGGCCGGCGGAGGCGTTCGACGCGGTGCGGGCGCTGGTGGCGGTGGACGGGGCCGAGCTGGTGGGGCTGCTGCCGGCGGCGGTGCTGGAGGCGGTGGCGCCGGCCCGTTGGGGCGAGCTCGACCTCGCCCGGTCACGGACCATCGAGGCCCGGCTGAGGGATCAACCGGGATGAACCGGCGACGCCGGGCACGGTCGTGGATGTGCCCGACGTCGCCGGAAACCAGGGGTCAGGCGGAGGCGGCCGCCTCGCGGCTGGCGATGGTGCGCTCCCGGCGGATGCGGCGACGCTCACGCTCGCTGAGCCCACCCCAGATACCGAACTTCTCGCCGTTGATCAGGGCGTACTCGAGGCATTCGGTGCGCACCACGCAACCCCTGCACACGGACTTGGCCTCCCTCGTCGACGCCCCCCGCTCGGGGAAGAAGAGGTCGGGGTCGACGCCGAGGCAGTTGGCCTGCCACTGCCACGTGCGATCACCGAAATCGAACCTGTGCCCTCGTCGTTGCTCCACCGGCGCTCCCCTCACGGTCTGTGCTGGCGCCTACCCTTTGACGTGCTTGTAATTACACCGATGTCATCCTGACCCAAACCTCGGGGGTGGCGCAAGTGCGAATCGGGGACAATCCGCGCATGAGGCTCGAAGGGGTGCTAGGGGACATCACCGCCGAGGACGTCGACGCCATCGTCAACGCGGCCAACTCGTCGTTGCTGGGCGGGGGCGGGGTCGACGGGGCCATCCACCGGGCCGCGGGGCCCGAGTTGCTGGCCGCCTGCCGCCTCCTCGGCGGCTGCCGCACGGGCGACGCCAAGGCCACGCCCGGCTTCGACCTGCCCGCCCGCTGGGTGATCCACACCGTCGGCCCCGTGTGGCAGGGCGGGACCGCAGGCGAGCCGGAGCTGCTGGCGTCGTGCTACCGCCGGTCGCTGGAGGTGGCCGCCGAGCTCGGCGCCCGCTCGGTGGCCTTCCCCGCCATCTCGACTGGCGTCTACGGCTACCCGCCGGCCCAGGCCGCCACCATCGCCGTCGAAACGTTGCAGGCCGCGGCGGCCACCTCGAAGCTCGAACTGGTCCGCCTCGTCGCCTTCAACCAGGCGACCCTCGACCTCTACGAGGCCTTACTGGCGTCTTCCGGCTGAGTCGTACCATCCTCCGGCTGTGCGACCTTCTGCCGGCGAACAAGGCGCTCCGGGTGACGCCGATTCTCCTCGATTCGCTCGACAAGCGCCTGGTTGGCCAGGAATCGCGCCTCCAGCTCGGTCACCGCCGGCCGAAGGGTGATGGTGCCGTCGGGATCTTCTTGGGCGAGGTACACCTTGTGCTCAACATGCCCAATCCGTTCAAGGCTTGTGCGGCGGTCGTCATCGAGCTCGATCAACACCTCGTCCACTGCACCACTCTACACCGGCATGTCAACACCTGTTAACAGGAGATATCTTGGAACAGCATGAAACTTGCTAGAGTTGGCCGATGGCGACAGTTTCGTTCGACGCCGCCGCCGATGAGGCGATGTCTCGACTCGAAGCCGACCCTGCCGCGCGACGACTCTGCTCCCGGGTACAGGCTGTCCTCGACCTGCTCGAGTCCGATCCCGGGAGCTCACGCCTTCGCCAGCTGCGATACACGAACGGGCTCTGGGGGGTAGTCGTCGTGTCCACGATCGGCATCGTCGTGATCCTCTGGGAACCTCACCCGACCGAACCGAACGAGGTCGTCGTCCAGTATCTCGGGCCGGCGTCGTTCGCCTGATAAGGCGGTGCGGCCTCAACCCCGGCTGCCGCGCAACGCCCGTTTCTGCTCCAGGAAGTCGACCAGGACGTAGCTGCCGAGGTTCTCGGGGGTGGTGAAGAAGATGCGGCCCCGGTTGAGCTTGGCCATGCGCTCGACGAACGCCTGCAGGTCGGGGGTGGCGTCGAGCATGAAGGTGTTGATGCGGATGTTCTCGGCCGTGCACCGGGCCACCTCGGCCAGGGTGGCCCGCAGCGTCTCCGGCGCCGGCGGGTAGGAGAAGAACGGGATTCCGCTCGGGAGGATGTGGGCGGTGGGCTCGCCGTCGGTGATGAGGAGCACCTGGCGGGTGCCGGGCTGGCGGGAGAGCATCTGGCGGGCCAGGAGCAGGGCGTGCTGGATGTTGGTGCCGAAGTTGAAGTCCCAGGACACCCGGGGCAGCTCGGCCGGGCGCAGGGTGCGGGCCACCTCGCCGAAGACCACCAGGCCCAGGAAGTCCCGCGGGTACTGGGTCGAGATGAGCGAGTGGAGGGCGACGGCCACCTTCTTGGCGGCCAGGAAGTTGTCCTTCATGGGCATCGACAGCGACAGGTCCAGCAACAGGACCGTGCTCGACCGGGTGAGCGTCTCGGTCCGCTCGACCTCGAAGTCCTCCGGCTCCAGCGCCACCGGCGTCCCAGTCCCGCCCCGGGTGACGGCGTTGCGCAGCGTCCGTTGGATGTCGAGGTTGAACGGGTCGCCCCACTCGTAGGGCTTGGTCGAGTACGACCGCTCGTGTCCCGGCCCCTCCCGCTCCACCGCGTGCCGGCCCACCCGGTCCTTCTCCAGTCCCTGGAACAGGTCGCCGAGGGCGTTGCGGCCGATGGCCCGCAGGCCGCGGGGGGTCAGCTCCAGCCGTCCCTCCCGGTTCTCGATGAGGCCGGCCTCGGTGAGCATCTTGGCCAACTCGGCCAACCGCTCCAGACTGGCGGCGCCGTCGTCGCCGAGGAGGTCGCGGGCCACGTCGAAGTCGACCTCAGCCAGGGCGCCGGGCGACGGCGCCGACGACAGGAGGTTCTCCAGCTGGTCGAGGTTGCCCAGCCGCTCCATGAGGTCGACGGCACCGGCCATGCCCAGGGGATCGCGGCCGCGGGTCTGGAACTGGCGGCCCCACCCCTCCCCCGGGAACGCCCCCTGGAGGTGCTGCTGGAGGCGGTCGACCTGCCAGCGCAGGTCCATGTCGTCGAGGAGCTGGGCCGACAGCGCCGACAGCTGGGCCCGCTGCTCGGGCGTGAGCGAGTTGAGGAACGCCTGCATGGCGGCCATGCGCCGGGCCATCGCCTCCAGCAGCTCGTCGAGCGTCTGCGGGTTCTCGGGGAACATGTCGCCGTACTGGGCCATGAAGCCCTCGAAGTCGGGCTCCTCGCCCCGGGCCCGCTCGTCGAGCATGGCGTTCAACGCCGACAGCATGTCCTTGAACCGGGCCATCTCCTCCGGCGTCGTGCCCTCCATGGCCCCCGCCATCGACTGGAACTGGCTGTCGAGGAGCTGCTGGCGGAGCTCGTCCATCAGCTCCTGGAAGGCCTGGGCGGCGGCGGGCGACACGAAGTCGTACGCCTCCAGCGACTTGACCTGGCCGGCCAGGTCGGGAGGGAGGAGGTCGAGCTCCATGCGCCGTTCGGCCATGGCCTGGCCGGTGATGTCCTGGCGGCGGGCGTCGCCCGACTCCCGGGCCTGGCGGTCGAGGTCGTCGATGGCGGCCCGCTCCGTCTCCACCACGTCCCGCAGGGCCTGGGCGATGTCGTCGTAGACGCCGCCCAGGTCGTGCTTGGCCAGCTCCTCCTTCCGCCGCTGGCGGAGGCGCTCGATCAGCTCCCGCAGGCCGGCCAGGCGGTTGCCGTCGGCGTCGCGCACCCCGTCCTGGAGGAGGCGGCGGAGGGCGGCGTCGAGCTCGCCGTGGTAGAGGAGGTCGTCGGTGAGCTCGGCCAGGAGCGAGTCGGCGTCGAGCTCGAAGCCCTTCTGGGTGCCGTCCCACCGGGAGTAGCGGAACGAGCCGGGCACCTAGCGGCCCCGATAGGCGGCCCGGGCGCCGGCGGCGTCCTTGTTCAACCGGCGGGACAGGTGGAGCCCCTCCAGCACCAGCTCCACCGCGGCCGCCATGGCCCCGGGCGACTCGCTGCCGGCCAGGGGCAGGGCCGCCGCCCGCAACGCCGGGAGGTGCGACAACGCCTCCACGTAGGTCGACGAGGCCACGTCGTCGCCGGTGTGGAAGATCGTGCCCCCGTCGAACTCGGCCAGCAGGGCCCGGTGCCCGTCGGGCGGGACGTGGGCCTTGAACACCGTCAGCACGGCCGCCTTCACCAGCCGGTCGAGGACCTCCCCGTCGCCCCCCTCGTCGAGCGTCTCCACCTCGACCTTGCCCGCGGTGGACGCCGGCACCGCCTCCAGGTCGCACACCCGGGGCACCGCCTCCGACTCGCCCAGGCGCAGGGCCCGGCGGGTGGCGTTGGCCACGACCGTCTCGTAGTTGGCGATCGTCAGCCGGACGGACACGCCCGAGCGCTGGTTGACATGGGGGCTGCGGCGGGCGCCGTGGCTGATGGCGGCCACGATCTCGGCCATGTAGGCCGGCACCTCGACCCGGATGCCGTCGACCTCCAGGGGCCGGGCCTCCTGGGCCACCACCGCCAGCTCGGTGTCGGTGTCGAGGGGGTAGTGGGTGCGGATCTGGGAGCCGAAACGGTCCTTCAGGGGGGTGATGATCCGGCCCCGGTTGGTGTAGTCCTCCGGGTTGGCCGACGCGACGAGGAGGATGTCGAGGGGCAGGCGGATGCGGTAGCCCCGCACCTGCACGTCGCGCTCCTCCAGCACGTTGAGCAGGCCGACCTGGATGCGCTCGGCCAGGTCGGGCAGCTCGTTGATGGCGAAGATGCCCCGGTTGGTGCGGGGGACGAGGCCGTAGTGGAGGGTGAGCTCGTCGGAGAGATACCGGCCCTCGGCCACCTTGATGGGGTCGACCTCGCCGATGAGGTCGGCGATGGACGTGTCGGGCGTGGCCAGCTTCTCGCCGAAGCGATCGGAGCGGTGGACCCACTCCACGGGCGTGTCGTCGCCCTTGTCCCGGACCAGCTCCCGGGCGTACCTCGACACCGGGGCGTAGGGGTCGTCGTTGATCTCGGAGCCGGCGACGATCGGCATCCACTCGTCGAGCAGGTCGGTGAGGGACCGGATGATGCGGGTCTTGGCCTGCCCCCGCTCGCCCAGGAACACGATGTCGTGCCCCGCCAGCAGGGCGTTCTCCAACTGCGGGAGGACGGTGTCGTCGAAGCCGAGGACGCCGGGGATGAGCCGGTCGCCGGCCGCGATGCGGCGGGCGGTGTTGGCTCGGACCTCGTCCTTGACGGTGCGTGACTGCCAGCCCGACGAGCGGAGCTGGCCGAGGGTGGCCGGGCGAGTGGACATCGTCGGTCCAACGTAACCTTCCGGCCGTGCGACGGGGATTCATCTACGTGCTGACCTTGGTGACCGGTGCCGCCCTCGCCGTCAGCGCCGCCCGGTACGTGGCCACCAGGGGCGACGACGCCGACCCGGTCGACACCCGGGTGCCCGTGACCCGCATCGTGCCGGCCGCCGGGCAGTCGTTCGTCACCGGCGAGATCGACTCCCTCTCGGCCGACGACACCCAGACCACGCCCATTCCGGTCCCGTTCACCCTCACGTCCGTCGACCGGGGAACGGGGAAGGGCACCATCGAGAACGCCCTGGTCGACGGCAAGCGCACCACCATCTTCTGGGGCGGCGGTACGCCCCTGCCCCTGAGCGGCGAAGGCGGGGGGGTCGACGTGACGGGGGCGGTCGTCCAGGTGGCGCCGTCGGGCCTCACGTGGACCATCTCCGGGGGACGGAAGTTGCTGCCCGGCTCGTACTTCGCGGGCGCCCCGGTGGCCGTCGGCGCCACCGGCCTGGGTGTCCCTCGGGACTCGGTGTCGTTCACCGCCGACGACCGCACCGTCCTCAACACCACCGCCGGCGTGGTGGTCGTGCTCGACCCCCAGAAGCTCGAGGTCACCGGCCCGGGCCGGATCTCGGCCCAGGGAAAGCTCACCATCACCGACTCGGCCGGCACCCGCACCGCCTCCGCCATCGACTTCGCCACCGGCCCCTACCAGGTGCTCGTCACCCCCCAAGGCTCCAAACTCGTCCTCGACGCCACCCTGCAAGGCCCCCTGACGGCGACATAACGGTTGGTGCTAAAAGGCGCTCAACTGCGCCAGACCACCCTTTTCCGCTAAGCGGCGCGCCGGATCGGCCGGGGCCCTCGCCGCAGGTGGGAACATCGCGAGGTGGAGATCCGACGGCACAGCTTTGACGCGGTGATCGTCGGGGCGGGTGGGGCCGGGTTGCGGGCGGCCATCGAGACGGTGGGCAGGTGCCGGACGGCGGTGCTCACCAAGCTGTATCCCACCCGGTCCCACACCGGCGCGGCCCAGGGGGGGATGTGCGCGGCCCTGGCCAACGTGGAGGAGGACTCGTGGGAGTGGCACGCCTTCGACACGGTCAAGGGCGGTGACTACCTCGTCGACCAGCCCGCGGCCGAGATCATGTGCCGGGAGGCGATCGACGCCGTCATCGAGTTGGAGCACTTCGGCCTGCCCTTCAACCGCACCGAGAAGGGCCTGATCGACCAGCGCCGCTTCGGCGGCCACACCCGCAACCACGGCGAGGCCCCCGTGCGCCGGGCCTGCTTCGCCGCCGACCGCACCGGCCACATGATCCTCCAGACGCTCTACCAGCAGTGCGTGGCCCGGGGCGTGGTGTTCTTCAACGAGTTCCAGGTCCTCGACGTGGCCTTCGTGGGCGACGATCCCAAGCGGGGAGTGGCGGGCGTCGTCGCCTACGAGCAGGCCACCGGCGACCTCCACGTCTTCTCCTGCCGGGCGGCCCTGTTCGCCACCGGCGGCTTCGGCCGCATGTTCAAGGTCTCCTCCAACGCCCACACCCTCACCGGCGACGGGCCCGGACTCCTGTTCCGCCGGGGCGTCCCCCTGCAGGACATGGAGTTCTTCCAGTTCCACCCCACGGGCATCTACAAGCTCGGGATCCTCCTGTCGGAGGCGGCCCGGGGCGAGGGCGGCGTGCTGCGCAACGCCGAGGGCGAGCGGTTCATGGAGCGCTACGCCCCCACCGTCAAGGACCTGGCTCCCCGGGACATGGTGAGCCGGGCCATGCTCACCGAGATCCGGGCCGGACGGGGCATCGGGCCGGCTCAGGACTTCCTCCACCTCGACCTCACCCACCTCCCGCCCGAGCAGATCGACGAGAAGCTGCCCGACATCACCGAGTTCGTCCGTACCTACCTCGGCATCGAGCCCAAGACGGCCCTCATACCGATCCAGCCCACCGCCCACTACGCCATGGGCGGCATCCCCACCAACGTGCAGGCCGAGGTCGTGCTCGACGCCGACGGCACCGTCGCCCCCGGCCTCTACGCCGCCGGTGAGTGCGCCTGCGTGTCCGTCCACGGCGCCAACCGGCTGGGCACCAACTCCCTGCTCGACATCGTCGTCTTCGGACGGCGGGGCGGGACCGCGATGGCCGCCTTCGTCACGGCCGGCGGCGACGGCGCGGTCGCGGAGGCCCCCAAGGGCGTCGAGGACGTCACGGTGGCGTCGATCGAGGCCCTCAAGTCGTCCGAGGGCACGGAGAACGTGGCCGACATCCGGGTCGAGCTGCAGGCGGAGATGACCGACAAGGCCTCCGTCTTCCGCACCGACGAGCTGCTGCGCCAGGCGGGCGCCACCGTCGGCCGCCTCCGGGAGCGGTACCGGTCGGCCCGCATCGACGACAAGGGCCAGGTCTTCAACTTCGACCTCACCGAGGCCCTCGAGCTGGGCTACCTCCTCGACCTGGCCGACGCCCTCGTCACCGCCGCCCTGGCCCGCACCGAGAGCCGGGGGGCCCACTTCCGGGACGACTTCCCCACCCGCGACGACGTCGAGTGGCGTCGCCACAGCCTCGCCCACCGGGACCCCAGGACGGGCGCCGTCGGCCTCGACTACAAACCGGTCGTCGGCGGTTCCTACCTCCCGATGGAACGGAAGTACTGACCCCGATGGAGCTCACCCTCCGCATCAAGCGGTTCAACCCCGAGGTCGACCGCAAGCCCCACTGGGAGACCTACACCGTCGAGGTCGACGAGTCCGACCGGGTCCTCGACGCCCTCCACCAGGTGAAATGGCACGTCGACGGCACCCTCAGCTTCCGCCGGTCGTGCGCCCACGGGGTCTGCGGGTCCGACGCCATGGTCATCAACGGGAAGAACCGGCTGGCCTGCGTGCTCCTCGTCCGCGACGTCGGCTCCGAGATCACCGTCGAGCCCATCCGGGGCCTGCCCGTCGTCAAGGACCTGGTCGTTGACATGGAGCCGTTCTTCGAGGGCTACCGCTCGGTGCTCCCCTCGCTCATCGCCCACGACGAGCCCGGGCCGCGGGAGCGCATCCAGTCCCCCGAGGAGCGGGCCCGCTTCGACGACACCACCAAGTGCATCCTGTGCGCGGCGTGCACCACGTCGTGCCCGGTGTACTGGTCCAACGACACCTACGTGGGCCCGGCGGCCATCGTCAACGCCCACCGCTTCATCTTCGACTCCCGCGACGACGCCGCCGCCGAGCGGCTGGACATCCTCAGCCAGCGCACGGGCGTGTGGGGCTGCCGCACCGCCTACAACTGCACCGACGCCTGTCCCCGAGGCATTAAGGTCACTCAGGCCATCCAGGAGGTCAAGCGGGCTGCCTTCTCCGACGACGAGGGGCCGACCATCGCTGAGGGACCCGAGCTTGCGTCGTTACCCCCTCTGAATCCGGCGTAAACCAGATTTCTTGAAGAAATCAGAAGGTTTGCGCCGTCGCGCGCCGAAAATGTTCCGTGAGGGGGAACGGGCTGAGCCGGCTGTCCACGAACAACGTGGTGCCGCGGGTCGAACAACACGCCTGACGACGACGCGATGCTGACCACCCGACCACGCCCCGCAGCGCCGCCCGCCACCACTCCGGAGCCCACCGTCGCCCGGCGCCAGCCGAGCCGCCGCTCCCGGCGGAGTGTCGAAGCCCTCACCGGCCGCCGCCCGAGGCGGAACCTCTGCGCGGCGGTGGTCATGGCCAGCCTCGGCCTGGCCGCCTTCCACGGCCAGGTCAACCAGGAGACGGCCACCGACGTCGCCTTCTCGGTGGGACGGATCGGGCCGCCGGCCGGGGCCGTGGGCCGGGCCGACGAGACCATCCCCGCGGTGGAGATGCCCACCGCCGACGCGGCCATCACCGCCACTCCCGCGGTGCCGGCCAAGGCCATGCCGACGGGCAAGGGGATGTGGATCTACGAGTTCCCCCGCACCGAGGGCGGCAACATGCAGGCCATCGTGGCCCGGGCCAAGGCCAACGGGATCACCCACGTCTACCCCCGCATGGGCTCCCACTGGGACGGCTTCAACGCCCGCAAGTTCATGGACGCCTTCCTCCCCGTCGCCCACGCCGCCGGCCTCAAGGTCTTCGGGTGGGACTTCCCCCGCCTGGGTGACTCGCTTCCCTCCGACATCGAGCGGGCCCGGGCGATGATCAACTTCACCAGCACCAGCGGCGACCGCCTCGACGGCTTCTCGGCCGACATCGAGACGATCAACGAGGGCAGCCACGTGACCCCCGAGATCGCCCTCGTCTACGGCCGGGCCCTCCGCGAGATCGCCGGCCCCGACTTCACCCTGATCGCCACGGTGCCCCGGCCCTCGCCCCGGAACCGGCCGAACTACCCCTACGGCGAGATCGTGGAGAGCTTCGACGCCATCGCCCCCATGGTCTATTGGCTCAACCGCCAGCCCGACACCGACGTGATGGGCGCCATGGACGAACTGGCCAAGTTCGGCAAGCCCGTCTTCCCGGTGGGCCAGGCCTACGACGGCGGGGCCGAAGGCGGGCGGGCCGGGGTACCGCCGCCCGAGGAGCTGCAGTCGTTCATGCGCTCCGCCCTCGACAAGGGCGCCACCGGCGTGTCGTTCTGGTCGTGGCAGGCGGCCAACGGCGCGGCCTGGACCGCCATCCGCGACGCCTCCGAGTTCGGCGCCCCGCTCTAACTAGCCCGCGGTCGGAGGCGGGGTCAGCCGCTCGACCCAGGCCACGCCCGAGTCGAATCGACACAAGGCCCGGTCGAGGCGGCTGCGGACACCGTCCGCCGCGGGGATGGCGACGGGGGCGTGGGCCAGGAGGGTGGCCGCCTCGCCGGCGACGGTCGCGCCCACGATCAACCCGTCGGCGTCGGTGACGGCCTCCACGCCGGCCGCGCCGCCGGCCCACGTCCACCGCTCGCCCGCCCACCAGTCGCGGTCGCCCCACCGGTGGGTGCGCCAGCCGGTGCCGTCGACCTCCAGCCGCTCGGCCCCCACCAGCACCTCCCCGTGCACCGTGCACGACTGCTCGTAGCCGCCGCCGGGCGCGGGCCGGACGTCGTCGGCAGCCGACTCCCACTCCAGGTCCATCCCCAGGGCGCAGAGGTCGCCCCGCTCCCCGCCGAACGCCTCCCGGGGGTCGTCGAGGGCCACGCCGAAGGCCTCCAGGCCCACGGTCCAGTGCTCCAGGGGTGTCTCGCACGTGTGGTCGGCCCACAGGCCCGACGTCCGCACCTCGAGCGAGCGGCCCCGGGGCAGGGGGACGTCGTGGTCGCGGACGAGCACGAGGGGCCGGTCGGGCCCGACCACCGCCGCCCAGTACCAGGCCACCCCGTCCCCCGGACGCACCCCGAGGCGGACGTAGCCGCCCACCGAGCCGTCGGCGGCGGCGAAGTCGAAGCCGTAGGCCTCCTCCCAGTGCCGGCCCGGCCCCGGTTGGTGACGGCCCTCGTCGGCCCGGTCGGTCATGCACCATGATGGTTCGGATGGCACGGTTCCTGAGCGAGGAGTGGTTCGCCCTGGCCCGGGCGGCCCTGTCCGAGGCCGCCGGCCCGGCCCCGGGTGACGACGCCGCGGCCGTCAAACCGGTCTCCGTCCGTCACCGGGTGACCGGCGGTCCCGACGGCGACGTCGACTACCTGGTGCGGGCCCGTTCCGGCCGGTTCACCATCGAACCGGGAGGGGCGGGTCCGGCCGACATCGAGATCATCGAGACCTACGACAGCGCCGCCGCCATCAGCCAGGGCCTGCTCACCCCCGCCGCCGCCTTCGCCGCCGGCCAGCTCAAGCTGGCGGGCGACGTGGCCCTGCTGGCCGAGCGCCAGGCCGACTTCGTGGCCCTCGGCCAGCTGCTGGCGCCGGTGCGGGCGACCACCACCTACTGACCGGCTGTGGCGACCCACTACGACCTCCTGGGCCTGCCCACCACCGCCTCCCAGGACGAGATCCGGGCCGCCTACCGTGCCCTCGCCCGCCGCCACCACCCCGACACCCAGTACGACATCGACGCCGCCGCCGCCGACCGCTCCCGCCAGACGATGGCCGCCCTCAACGCGGCGTGGGCGGTGCTGGGCGACCCCACCCGGCGGCGGGCGTACGACGCCGGACTGTACGGCGGCGGCGGCGGCCGTCCCGCCCGCCCTCGACCCATGGCGCCCACCGGCAACGACAACCGGCCGGGACCGGACTGGAGGCCGTTCTCCGAATACGAGGACGACCCCGAGGACCTCGACGACGAGCCCTACGGCAACCCCCCGCCCCGCCGCCCGGCCGACTCCATGGTGATGACGCCGGTGTTGCTCGTCCTGATGGCGGTGGCGCTCTTCTTCCTCTCGACGGTCATCCAGTGGCCCGGACTACGGATGTTCGCCATCCTCCTGCTGCCGGTCGCCGGCGCCGGCTTCGTGGCCGCCCCCCTGTTCGTCATGATCCGGGGCCGCTCCCGGCCGGACTAACCAGCGGCGGGGCGGCGACCCGTCCGCACCCAGGCGGCGGCGAAGGCGACCAGGGCGGCGCCGTTGATGATCGGGCCGATGGCGCGCCCGAGCAGAATCCAGCCGACGGAGATGAGGACCATGGCCGCCTCCAGGGCGAGGAACCACGCCCGCCGGCGCTCTCGCAGCACCGGGCGCAGGCGGACGAGCACGCCCAGGGCGACGGGATAGCCCACCACCAGCATCGCCACGCCGAGCGCCTTCAGCCGAGGGTCTCCCGCCACGAGCCGCGGGCCAGGTAGAGGCCGCAGCCGCAAACCAGGGCGAGGTAGGCCACGGTCGTCCAGAACCGGAAGCTGGAGGTGTCGACCTGGTCCCAGTAGCGGGCCAGCTGCAACCCCACCGCCGGCAGCAGGACCACCAGGGTGGGCGTGACCACCCGCACCCGGTCGCGGTCGTTCTCCCGGGCGATCGACAGGAGGATGGTGCCCACGGCCAGGAGGAACCCGCACAGGACCCGGGCGGTGAGCGGCGTCAGCGTCCAGGGGAACTCGTCCGAGAGGTACGTCGGCGAGACGAAGGCGAAGGCGGCCTCGGCCGTGAGGAGGCCGCCGAGGACCCACAGCAGCCGGCGGAGGACGGTGGGCAGCGGGTTGTCGTGGGTGGGCGGCCCCGCCCGCCGCTGGTGCCACACGTAGGCGGCCACGTAGATCGGCGGCGGGAGGACGTAGCTGGCCAGCCACAGGGCGAACGGCGCCGTCCCCACCGAGAACTTGTCCCAGTGGAGGATCGTCGCCACCAGCAGGCTGGTGGTGAAGACGGCCGCGGGCAGGACCAGCACCCGCACCATCTCCCACCGCTTGGCCATGACCGCCACCACGAACGTCGGCGCCACCGCCAGGTAGAACGCCCCGAACACGGCCGCCATCACCACCGGCTGGATGGGCCAGGCGAAGTTGGAGGCGGTGTCGGCGGGGGCCCGGGCCACGCTGAGGATGGCGGCCAGGGCGAAGAAGACCTCCACGCCCAGCCACAACCGGAAGGGCTTGGCGATGGGAGTGCCGGGATTGCTCATGCGGTCGTCGCCCGGGCCGAGGCGCCGGCCATGGCCGAAAGGGTCAGCCGGGCCAGGGCCACCGTGGCCACGCCGAAGGCGCCGAACCACAGCCAGGCGGCGAGGTCGTCGGCCGAGAACAGGTCCCGATGGAGCAGCGAAGCCACCAGCACGCCGACGGCGAACACGAGCATGCCGGCGAGCCCCACGCGTACTTCGGGCCACGTCCGCTGCCGGGACAGCAGCAGGCTGCCGACGCCGTAGGCCAGCAGCGGGGCCGCGTAGAGCTGGGCCAGGAGGCTGGTGATGGGCCACGGCCAGCGGTCGGCCATGGTGCCGGGGGCGAGGAGAAGGGCCGCGCCCAGGGTCGTCGCCGCCGCCCCCTGCGCGGTCAGGTAGCGCACCGCTCCCGTCGCCAGCGGCGGGCCCGGCGCCCGCTGGTGGGAGTCGGCCCCCCGATGGCGCCAGACCAGCCCCAGGGCGATCAGCGGGTACATCAGGTAGGCCGCGAACCACACCGCGTCCTGGGGCTGGCCCAGGTCGAAGGCGTCGAAGTGGAGGAGGGAGACGACCAGCAGGCCGCCCGTCCAGACGGCGGTGATCGGAGGCACGATCCGGGCCTCGGCCCACGACCGGGCCTGGATGGCGCCGACCATGAACATGAGCCCGGACAGGTACATCGCCCCCAGGAACCGGGCGTGGAGCGGGGGCACGAGGAAGGGCAGGGCCTTGTCGACCTGGTCGGGGACGAAGAGGCCCCAGACGCCCACCCACAGGGCGAGGAGGCCGACGGCGGCGAAGTACACCCGCTCCCCTCGACTCACCCGCGTCATCGTGGCGTCGGAGGCTAGGCGGGACCGGGCCGGGCCAGGGCGAGCACGTCGGACTGCCGGGACCGGACGGCGTCGGCCGCGGCCCGGAGGGCGTCCCGCTCGCCCCCGGTGAGGGGGACCTCGACCACCTCCCGCACACCCTCCCGCCCCAAGCGGGCCGGCACCCCCAGGTAGACGCCGGAGATGCCGTACTGGCCGTCGACCCAGGCCGCCACCGGCATGACCTCGCCGGTGTCGGTGGCCACCGCCCGCACCATGGCCTCGGCCGCCGCCGCCGGGGCGTAGTAGGCCGACCCCGTGACGAGGAGGGCCACGATCTCGGCCCCCCCGTCCCTCGTGCGTCGGACCAGGTCGGCCACGGTGGCGTCGTCGACCAGCTCGGCCAGCGGTCGCCCGCCGACGGTGACCAGCGACGGCACCGGCACCATGGTGTCGCCGTGGGAGCCGAGGGTGATCGCCTCCACCGCCGACGGCGACACACCCAGGTGCTCGGCCACGAAGTGCTTGAACCGGGCCGTGTCGAGCATCCCCGCTTGACCCATCACCCGGGGGCGGGGCAGGCCGGTGACCTCGGCGGCCAGGGCCGTCATCTCGTCGAGGGGGTTGGACACCACGATCAGCACCGTGGCGGGCGACGTCTCCACCAGCCGCAGGGCCACCTCGCCCACGATGGCGGCGTTGGTCTCCAACAGGTCCATCCGGCTCATCCCCGGCTTGCGGGGCAGGCCGGCGGTGATGACGCACACGTCGGACCCGGCCGTCTCCTCGTAGCGGTTGGTGCCCACGATGCGGGTGTCGAAGCCGGCGATCGACCGGCTCTGCATCATGTCGAGGGCGAGGCCCTGGGGCTTGCCCTCCACGATGTCGGTCATGACGACCTCGTCGGCGTAGCCGCCCTCGGCCACCCGCAGGGCGAGGGTGGAGCCGTAGAACCCGGCCCCGACGACCGTCACCTTCACGAGCGCCACACCCGTTCTCTGCGCGAATTCGTACGTTGGCGGTACGAAAACGCGCACAAAACCGCAGCCGCCGACCTCACAGGCGCTCCACGATGGCCGCCGCGAACTCCGACGTCTTGACCTCGGTGGCGCCCTCGGTGAGGCGGGCGAAGTCGTAGGTGACGATGCGGTCGGCGATGGTGGCCTCCAGGGCCCGGACCACGTCGTCGGCCGCCTCCTGCCACCCGAGGTGCTCGAGCATCATCACGCCCGAGAGCAGCAGCGACCCCGGGTTGACCTTGTCCAGGCCCGCGTACTTGGGGGCGGTGCCGTGGGTGGCCTCGAACAGGCCGTGGCCGGTCACGTAGTTGATGTTGCCCCCGGGGGCGATGCCGATGCCCCCCACCTGGGCCGCCAGCGCGTCCGACATGTAGTCGCCGTTGAGGTTGGTGGTGGCGATGACGTCGAACTCGTCGGGCCGGGTGAGGATCTGCTGCAGGAAGATGTCGGCGATGGTGTCCTTGACCAGGATCTTGTCGCCCGGCCGGCCGCCGCAGTCGTCCCAGCTCACGGCCACGTCGGCGAACTCCTCCCGCACCAGGTCGTAGCCCCACGTGCGGAAGGCGCCCTCGGTGAACTTCTGGATGTTCCCCTTGTGGACGAGGGTGACCGACTTCCGGCCCTTGTCCACCGCGTACTGGATGGCGGCCCGGATGAGGCGCTTGGACCCAGTGACCGACACCGGCTTGATCCCGATGCCCGAGTCGGGACGGATGGTCCAGCCGAACTCGGCCTCGCAGAAGGAGATGAGCCGGGACACCTCGGGGGTGCCCTCCTGCAGCTCCATGCCCGCGTAGACGTCCTCCGTGTTCTCCCGGAAGATCACCATGTCGACCTTCTCCGGGTGCTTCACCGGCGACGGCACACCGGCGAACCAGCGCACCGGGCGCAGGCACACGTAAAGGTCGAGGATCTGGCGCAGGGCCACGTTGAGGCTGCGGATGCCGCCCCCGACGGGCGTGGTCAGCGGGCCCTTGATCCCCACCAGGTGCTCGGCGAAGGCGGAGACGGTCGCGTCCGGCAGCCACGAGCCGGTCTCGTCGAACGCGGTCTGCCCGGCCAGCACCTCCATCCACTCGATGCGCCGGCCCCCGCCCCGCTTGGCAACGGCCGCGTCGAGCACGAGCTGGGTCGCGGGCCAGATGTCGACCCCGATCCCGTCGCCCCGGATGAACGGGAGGATGGGCTCGTCGGGGACCCGGAGGGTGCCGTCGGCTGCGACTGTGATGCGTTCGGGCATAGGAGGTGAGCCTAGGGCGGGCGGCCTGCCGTCCGTCAGACGTCGTGGCCCCGGCGGCGGGCGGCGGCGTCGACCGCGTTGCGGAGAAGCATGGCCACCGTCGTCGGGCCCACGCCGCCCAGCCGGGGGGTGATCCAGCCGGCGACCTCGGCCACCGACTCGTCGATGTCGCTCACCAGCCGCTTTCCCTCCCACGAGATGCCCCCGCCCACCACCGCCGCCCCCGGCCGCACGTCGCCCGGACCGATCATGTTGGGCACCCCCGCCGCCCCCACCACGATGTCGGCCTGGCGGGTGTAGTCGGCCCAGTTCGGAACGCCGGTGTGGACGACGGTGACGGCGGCGTTGGCCCCCGGCCGCTTGAGCGACAGGAGCATGGCCAGGGGGCGCCCGAGGGTGGGGCCGCGGCCGACGATCACGACGTGCCGCCCCTCGACCGGCACCTGGTAGTGGGCCAGGATCGCCTGGATGCCGGCCGGGGTGCACGGCACCGGCCCGTCGACGCCCAGGGCCAGCCGGCCGAGATTGGAGGGGTGGAGCCCGTCGGCGTCCTTGTCGGGGTCCATGGCCGCCAGGGCGGCGTTGAAGTCGAGGCCTCGGGGCACCGGGTTCTGGATGAGGAAGGCGTCGACCGCGGGGTCGTCGTTGAACGCCGCCACCGCCGCCAGCAGCTCGTCCTGGGTGGCGGTGGCCGGCAGCTGGACGTCGAACGACCGGATGCCCGTGGCCTCGCTGGCCTCGTGCTTCTTGCGGATGTAGCCGGCGCTGGCCGGGTCGTCGCCGACGAGGATCGTCCCCAATCCGACGGTGACGCCTTCGGCGGCGAGGACGGCCACCCTGTCCCGGACGGCCTCCGTCACCGCGTCCACGACCGGGGCCCCGGCCATGATCACGGCCGCCATCAGTGCCGGAACTGGCGCTCGCCGGTGATCACCATGGCCATGCCGTGGGCGTCGGCCGCGGCGATGGCGTCGGCGTCGCGGATGCTGCCGCCCGGCTGCACCACCACGGCCACGCCCGACGCGGCCGCCACCTCGACCCCGTCGGGGAACGGGTAGAACCCGTCGGTGGCGCTGGCCCCGCCCTTGGCCCGGTCGCCGGCCTTGCGCAGGGCGACCTCGGCCGCGTCGACCCGGCTCTGCTGGCCGGCCCCGATGCCCACCGCCTGGCCGCCGTTCACCAGCACCACCGCGTTGGACTTGGTGTGGCCGCACAGCCTCCAGGCCAGCTCGGCGTCGCGCCACTGGTCGTCGGTGGGCGCGGCCTGGGACGCGACCCGCCACGTCGAGCGGTCGGCCACGAACCGGTTCGGCTCCTGCACCAGGAAGCCGCCGGCGAAGGCCCGCAGGTGGAGGGCGTCGACGGTGGGCGCCGGCGCCGACAGCAGCCGCGTGTTCTTGCGCTTCCTGGCCAGCCGCTCGATAGTGCCGGGGTCGTAGGAGGGGGCGATGACCACGTCGGCCTGGGCCGCTTGCTCCATGGCCGCCACCGTGGCCTCGTCGACCGGCCGGTTGAGGGCCACGATCCCCCCGAAGGCCGACGTGGGGTCGCCCTCGAAGGCCAGCTGGTAGGCGGAGGCGAGGTCGTCGGCCACCGCCGCCCCGCACGGGTTGGCGTGCTTGATGATGGCCACCGCCGGCCGGTCGCCCACCGAACCGAGGTCGTGGACGAGTAGCCAGGCGGCCTCGGCGTCGCACAGGTTGAGATACGACAGGGCCATACCGCCGTGCTGGACGACGCCGTCCCACCAGCCCGAGGCGCCCACCGTGCGGTAGCGGGCCGCCTTCTGGTGCGGGTTCTCGCCGTAACGGAGGTCGTCGGCCTTCTCCAGCGCCAGATGGAGCGTCGGCGGGAGGACGTCGCCCCCTTCGTCGAACCAGGCGGTGATGGCCGCGTCGTAGGCGGCGGTGGCGGCGAAGGCCTTGCGGGCCAGGCACCGGCGGCAGGAGTCGGACAGCGCCCCGGTGGCCCGCAGCTCCTCCAACACCCCGTCGTAGTCGGACGGGTCGACCACCACGCCCACCGAGGCGTGGTTCTTGGCTGCGGCCCGCACCATCGTGGGACCGCCCACGTCGATCATCTCCACCGACGGCTGCTGGCGGAAGGGATAGAGGTTGCACACCACTAGGTCGATGAGGTCGATGGCCCGGGCCTCGACGTCGGCCATGTGGTCAGGCTTGGAGCGGTCGGCGAGGATGCCGCCGGCGATGGCGGGGTGGAGGGTCTTGACCCGTCCGCCGAGCATCTCGGGGGCGCCAGTGACCTGGGCCACCTCGGTGCAGGCGATGCCGGCGTCGGTGAGGGCGGCCGCCGTGCCCCCGCTCGAGATCAGTTCACAGCCGAGGTCGGCCAGGCCCCGGGCCAGGTCGAGCAGGCCCGTCTTGTCGTAGACCGAGAGCAGCGCCCTCATCGATGGCGCGCCCGTCCGGACCTCACGATCGGGCACCGTACCAGCCCCTTTCCATCGGCCGGACAGCGTGCTCTACTACGGCTACTTATTGCGGGCAAGGGGGAGCCAATGGACTTCAAGAAGTTGACCCAGGGAGAGAAGATCGTCCTCATTGCGGGCGTGCTCCTCATCATCGACCTGCTCTTCTTCGCCTGGCACAAGGTCGAGACGGTCGTCTTCGGGCAGACCATCTCCGGCACCGCGTCCGCCATCGAGAGCCCCAACGGGTTCTACGGCGTCCTCGCCCTCCTCCTCGCCATCGTGATGGTCGGCGTGGTCGTCGCCACCAAGCTGGCCGGCGTCAAGCTGCCCGACCTGCCCATCCCGTGGGGCCAGGTCCACATGATCGCCGGGATCGCCATCCTCGCCCTGCTCCTCATCAAGCTCCTGGCGGAGACCGACTTCCTCGGCTTCGGCGCCTACCTGGGCCTCCTGCTGGGGGCGGCCATGGCGTTCGGAGGCTTCTCCATCAACAAGGAGAGCAGCACCCGCACGTTCTAGGGCCCGGGGACTAGCGGCCCAGGATCTCGGCGGTGCGACGGCCCAGCTCGGTGGGGTCGCGCACCACCGAGGCGCCGGCCGCCTCCAGGGCCGCGATCTTGGCCGCGGCCCCGCCCGACGATCCCGACACGATGGCCCCGGCGTGGCCCATCTTCCGCCCCGGAGGGGCGGTCACGCCGGCCACGTAGGCCACCACCGGGGTCGACATGTGGTCGGCGATGAAGGCCGCCGCCTCCTCCTCGTCGGACCCGCCGATCTCCCCGATGAGGATCACCGCGCCCGTCTCGGGGTCGTCCTCGAAGAGGCGCAGGCAGTCGATGAAGCCGGTGCCGGGGACGGGGTCGCCGCCGATGCCGATGCACGTGGTCTGGCCGATTCCCTGGCGGGTGAGCTCGTAGAGGGCCTGGTAGGTGAGGGTGCCAGACCGGGACACCACGCCCACCGGACCGCCGCCGAGGCCGATCTCGGGGGGGATGATCCCGATGTTGCAGCGGCCGGGGGTGATGACGCCGGGGCAGTTGGGGCCGAGCAGCCGCGTGCCGGGCGCGTGGTGGCGGAGGTGGCTGACGACGCGGGCCTCGTCGTGGAGGGGGATGCCCTCGGTGATGCAGACGACCAGGGCGATGCCGGCGTCGGCCGACTCGATCACCGCCGCCGCCGCGAACCGGGCCGGGACGAGCACCAGGCTGGCGTCGGCCCCGGTGGCGGCGACGGCCTCGGCCACGCTGTCGAAGACGGGGATGCCGTCGACATCGGACCCGCCCTTGCCCGGCGTGACCCCGGCCACCACCTGGGTGCCGTAGGCCCGGTTGCGCAGCCCGTGGAACCGCCCCTGGCTCCCCGTCAGCCCCTGGACCAGGACGCGGGTGTTCTCATCGACGAGGACGCTCACCAGGGTGCCCTCGAACTGGTGACGCTCGACCGCCGTATGTGCGGGTACGTGTCACCAGTTCGCCGGTTGCGGCGGACGGGGACGCTCACGCCGGCGGCTTTCCGTCGGCCAGGGCGACGGCGGTGCGGGCGGCGTCGGACATGGTGGGCTCGGACCGCAGCGAGTCCGACAGGTGGCCAGCGAGGATGGCGCGGCCCTCCTCGGCGTTGGTGCCGTCGAGGCGGACGACGATGGGCGGGCGGATGTGAGTGGCGGCCAGGGCCTGGAGGATGCCGTTGGCCACCTCGTCGCCCCGTGTGATCCCGCCGAAGATGTTGACCAGGATGGCGCCCACCTTGTCGTCGCTCGCGACCACGTCGAGGGCGGCGGCCATGACCTCGGCGCTCGCACCCCCGCCGATGTCGAGGAAGTTGGCCGCCGATCCCCCCGCCTGGCTGACCACGTCGAGGGTGGCCATGACCAGCCCGGCCCCGTTGCCGATGATCCCGACGGTGCCGTCGAGGCCGACGTAGTTGAGCCCCTTGTCCCGAGCCCGCCGCTCCCGGGGGTCGAGCTCCTCCGACGCCCGCCACTCGGCCCACTCGGGGTGACGGAAGGCGGCGTTGTCGTCGAGGGTGACCTTGGCGTCGAGCGCGATCACGTCGCCGCCAGCGGTGAGCACCAGCGGGTTGATCTCCACCAGGTCGGCGTCGGCGGCCACGTAGGCCGCGAACAGCTGGGGGAGGAGGGCCGCCACCCCGGCCGCCGCCGCACCCGACAGCCCGGCCCGGGCGGCCAGGTCGCGGGCGGCGTCGATGCTCAACCCGTCCGACGGGTCGACGTGGACCCGGGCCACCGCGTCCGGATCGCGCAACGCAACCTGCTCGATGTCGACGCCGCCCTGGGCCGACAGCAGGCCCAGGTGGAGGCGGGCCGACCGGTCGAAGGTGAAGCTGGCGTAGTACTCGGCGGCGATGTCGCACGCCGGCTCGACCAGGACCACCTCCACCGTGTGGCCCTTGATGTCCATGCCCAGGATGGCTTCGCCGGCGGCGCGGGCCGCGGCCGCGTCGCCCACCACCTTCACCCCGCCCGCCTTGCCCCGTCCCCCCACCCGGACCTGGGCCTTGACCACCGCCGGGTACCCGTGGGTGTCGGCCGCGGCCACCACCTCGTCGACGGTGCGGGCCACGGTGCCGCTCGACGCCGGCAGCCCGGCCGCGGCCAGCACCTGCTTGCCCTGGTACTCGAGCAGGTCCATTCAGCCGGCGGCCTGGTGCGAGCGCCCGACCGGCCGGCGCCGGCTCAGCTCGGCCCGCAACCACGAAGTGATGGTGGCCAGCGCGGTACCAGGCCCGAACAACGCGGCCACGCCCGAGGCCCGCAGGCGGTCGCCGTCGGCTGAAGGGATGATCCCTCCGCCGAACACCACCACGTCGCCCGCGCCCCGCTCGGTCAGGGCCTGCACCAGCCGGGGGAAGTGCACCAGGTGGGCGCCGGAGAGCATCGACAAGCCCACCGCGTCGGCCTCCACCCGCACCACCAGGTCGGCCACGGCCTCCGGCGTCTGGCGCAGGCCGGCGTAGACCACGTCGAAGCCGTCGGCCCGCAGGGCCCGGACCACGACCTTGGCCCCGCGATCGTGCCCGTCGAGGCCGACCTTGGCCACCACCACCCGGGGGGGACGCACCATGGACGCATACTAGGAGGGTGGCTCCCCCTCCCCAGCAGGGGCGCCCCGGTCAACGGACGCCGAAGGCCACGACCGTGGTGCTCACCGGCATCGCCGGCGTCCTCGGCGGCATCCTCATCTTCGCCATCGTGGCCAACGTCGTCGGCACCAAGGCCGACAAGGCCGACTCGCCAGCGGCGACGTTCGACGTCGGCCCCGCCGACGACCGGGCCGAGACGATCGCCGAGGGCGGCCCCATCCTCTTCCAGGACCTGTTGAACCGCTCCCGCGACATCTACGTCCAGCACCTGGGGGGCGACGACTGGCGGGCGTTCGAGGCCCACGCCCCCGGGGCCCCCCGCCAGTGCTTCCTCGAGTGGCGGGCGGCCACCCGCGAGTTCGTCGACGCCTGCGACGGGCGGACCTTCCCGGCCGACGGCACCGGCCTGGTGCAGTACCCGACCCGGGTCGACGAGCGCCAACACGTCGTCGTCGACCTCCGCACGCCGGCCACCACCACCCTCCCCCCGACCACCACCACGACCCCGACCACAACCACCACGGTCGTCGCCAGCACCGAACCCACCGGGCCGGTGGCCGGCACACCCGTCGCCGAGGCGCCGCCGCTCCCCTCCTGATCCGCCGCCCGACGGCGGGGGTGGTAGCACCACTTCGGCCTCCGCACCCTTGCACCCGCCCTCCGGTGGTGGTTTGCTCCCACCGTGGCACCCAAGCGCCAAAAAAGGCTGGCGCCGCTCACGGTGGCCCTCGCCCTCGCCCTGGTGGCCGTGGGCTGCGGCTCGTCCGGGTCGCCTCCGCCCACCACCCTCCACGTCCTGATGACCGACGACTGGGTGACGGCCCCGTTCCTCGACGCGGTGCGCGACTTCGAGCGCGTCCACGACGACGTCCGGGTCGTGGTCGACAAGGGCCCCATTCGCCTGCAGACCGACACCGTGCGGGCCGGCATCAGCGCCGGCTCGCCCCCCGACGTGGTCCAGGGCCACGCCTTCTCCGCCGCCAGCCAGGGCCTGGCCCAGCCGGTCGACGACCTGTGGCAGGCCCACCTCGACCCGACCGAGTTCTTCCCCGGCGCGGTCGAGGACGTCACGTGGGACGGCCGGATGTTCGGCGTGCCCCTCGACACCAACGCCATGGTCCTCATGTACAACGTCGACCACTTCCGCCAGGCCGGGCTCCCCGATCCCCAGCCGTCGATGTCGATGGACGACTTCGCCCGCATCGCGGCCGCCCTGTCCAGCCCCGACGGCTCCCGCCGGGCCATCGCCATCCCCACCAGCGGGTGGTGGACCTACGGGTGGATCCGGGCCAACGGCGGTGAGGTGGTCGAGGTCGCACCCGACGGCACGACCGCCGTCACCCTCGACGCCCCGCCCGTCGTCAGCGCCCTCGGCTTCCTGGCCGGGCTCATCAACGCCCGGGACGCCTTCCCCCCCCGAGGGTCCGACTCCCACTCCGAGGACGCCTTCGCCCTCTTCGCCTCCGGCGTCGCCTCCATGCACACCAGCGGGTCGTGGGACATCGCCAGCATCAAGAAGAACAACGTGACCATCAACTACGGGATCACGCTCATGCCCGCGGTCCTCGGCGGGGGAACGGCGATGGGCGGGAGCAGCACCTGGATCCCCGCCGGGTCGAAGCACCGGGAGCTGGCCTTCGACTTCATGACCCATCTCGCCTCCGACCGCTACGCCCTCCGCTTCGCCATGGAGGAGGGGCGGCTGCCGGTGAGGCTCCGGGTCTTCGACGATCCCTTCTTCCAGGACCGCGACCTGCAGGTGTTCCTCGAGCAGCTCAAGACCGCCCACCCGCAGCTGCTGAGCGCGTTCCCCATCGCCACCGACGACTACGACGTGGCCATCGACAGCATCCTGCGGGTCAACGGCCGCGACCCGGCGGTGGCGCTGCGGGAGGCCCAGGTCCATGCCGAGGCCAACCTGGCCGCCGGTACCCAGGCCCAGTCCCAGGCGGCACCGGCGCGGGCCGCGGCGCCTCCCCGGTGAGCCAGGCGGGACCGCCCACCGGTCCCGCGGGACTGGGACGGATGCGGATCCACACGTCGATCCTCTACAAGGTCGTCGGCGTGCTGATCGTCACCCTGGTGGTGTCGAGCATCGTCACCGCCGTCATCGCGTCCCGGCTCACCTCCAACGCCCTCGACGACCAGACCGACGGCATCGCCGCCAGCCAGCTCAACGTGCTCAAGCAGGCGTTCGACCTCCGGGGCCTCCAGCTGGTCGCGAGCATGCGCAACCTGGCCGACACCGTGAACAACGGCGGCCTCATCGACCCCGCCCTCCGGGTGAACCTGATCGCGGAGATGAACCAGGCGTCGGCCAACTTCGACATCGACATCATCCGCGTCCTCGACCACAGTGGGCTCGAGCTCGACCCGCCGGTGGGGATCGGCACCGCCCTGGGCAACGCCGCCCTCTTCGACGGTTCCGAGCCCATCGTCCAGCCCGCCAGCCGGCTGCTGGAGGGGAGCGACGGCAAGTACGTCCAGGCGGTGGCGGTGCCCCTCGGCGGGCTCGATCGGCCGGTGCTGGTGGGCGCCTTCCTGTTCGACGACGCCTTCGCCTTCCGCCTCCGCAACCAGATCCTCGACCACGTCCTGGTGGTGGCCTCGGGCAAGGTGGTGGGCACGACCCTGCCCGGGCATCCCGCCGCCCCCCCCGGCCACACCGACGGTGCCCTGCCCACCCGGCCCACGGTGGTGCGGATCGACGACCGCAACAGCCTGGTGTCCTACGTGCCCGTCGGCGTCAACGACGACGACCCCGTCGGCGGCGCCCTGGGCGTGGTGCTCACGAACCCGGTGGCGCCCCTCCAACGGTCGCTCGACAACACCCGCCTGCTGGCCAGCGTCCTCCTCACCCTGGTGGCCCTGGGCCTGGGCTGGCTGCTGTTCCGGGCCCTGATCCGGCCCCTCGTGACCCTGGCCGCCACCGCCGGGCGGGTGGCCGGGGGCGACGCCGACGCCACTTTCGTGCGCCGGGGCAACGACGAGATCGGGATGCTGGCCCGGTCGCTGGAACACATGCGCCTCGAGCTGAAAACCCGCCTCGACCTCATCGCCCGCCAGGCGGCCGACCTCCAGGAGAGCTCGCAGCGGATCGTGGCCGCCGAGGACGAGGAGCGCCAGCGGCTGTCGCGCGACCTGCACGACGGGATCCAGCAGCAGCTGGTGGTGCTGCGCATGCAGGTGGGGATGCTGCAGGACGGCATCGGGCCCGGCGGCGACGACCCCACCCGGGCCTACGACGCCCTCGGCGGCGAGCTCGACCGGGTGATCGAGCAGCTCCGGGAGGTCACCCACAACCTCTACCCGTCGATCCTGGTCGACCGGGGCCTCACCTCGGCCCTCCACAGCTACGTGGGCCGCCTGCCGCTGACCACCGTCGTGACCTGCGAGCCGGAGGACTTCCCCCGCCTCGCCCCCGGGATCGAGAGCGGGGCCTACTTCCTGCTGGGGGAGGCCGTCACCAACGCCCTCAAGCACGCCCGGGCCACTCGGATCGACATCGGCCTGCGCCTGGCCGACGGCTGGCTGGAGGTCACGGTCACCGACGACGGCGTCGGCTTCGACCCCGACCAGAGCGTGCAGCGGGGCGGGCTCCTCCACATGGAGGACCGCGTCCGCTCCTTCGGCGGCCAGCTCACCATCGCCTCCCCCCTCGGCGGCGGCACCAAGGTGATGGCCACCTTCCCCCAAGGCGTCGTCGTCGACGCGACCACGCCTGGCTGACGCGACCGGGTCGACGAGGACGCGGCGAATCAGTCGGAGGCCGTCGGGGCGGGGTCGAGGGCCAGGGCCAATCCGTCGACGTCGGCCACGGTGACGGTCAGCCCGGGGTGACGCAGGCGGCCGGTTGGCTCCAGACCGGGCACCGGCTCCCGGAACTCGATGCACAGCCCCCGCCGGCGGTTGGAGGCGAACGTGAGCCCCTTGTCGGACAGGGACAGGTGGGCAGGGCCGATGGTGCGCAACCGCCCGTAGGGCCCCGAGACCTTCGTGCCGACGACGTTGTCGACCGGCGTATCGACCGTCCACCGCCCGTACCGGGCCCGCAACCGACCGTCGGCCACCTCCACCTCGGAGTTCGCCGGGGTCACGCCGAACACCAGCGCCGCCAGCCGGTACCCGGTTGAGAAGCGGAACGGGAACCGCGACCCGCCGGCCGCCGACCGGGTCAGTCCACGCTCCGCTGCAGGAAGAACAGGACGGCCGCCACCCGGTGGTTGATGTCGAGCTCCTCGCTCAGGCCCAGCTTCCGGAAGATGGAGTTGATGTGCTTCTCCACCGCCCGCTCCGACAGGTAGAGGCCGGCGGCGATGGCGGCGTTGGTGCGGCCGGTGGCCATCTGGGTGAGGACCTCGTGCTCCCGCTCGGTGAGCCCGTGCAGACGGGACCGCGACCGGCGCCGCTGCGCCTCCATGAGGGCGTCGACCACCTTGGGGTCGAGGATCGAACCCCCCTGGGCCACCTCCCGGATCGCCTCCGCCAGCTGCGCCGGACGTCCCAGGCGCTCCTTGAGCAGGTAGGCCAGGCTGTTCGACCCGTGCCGGAGCAGCTCCAGGGCGTACTCCGGGTCGGCGTACTGCGACAGGATCACCACCCCGATGTGGGGATACTTCTCCCGCACGTGGTGGGCCGCCTCGATGCCCTCGGCCCGGTGGGTGGGGGGCATCTTGATGTCGAGGACGATCACGTCGGGCGAGGTCTCCTCGATCACCTCCATCAGTTCCTGGGGGTCGCCGGCCAGGCCCACCACGTCGATCCCGGGCACCGCCGACAGGACGCTGCGCGCCCCCTCCCGGACGAGGTACTCGTCGTCGGCGATGACGACCCGGTACGTCGATGGACCCGCCACGGTTGCCAGTCTGGCATCTCGCTGACAATCGGGGGTGCTAGCACCCCTCGACAAGAGGCCGGCCATCACCATTTCGGGGAGGGGCCCGGGTGTGAGGGAATAGGTGCCATGCCGGACCAGGCCGCAGCCCTCGTCATCGTCTCCCCCCCGGCGATGTCGGAATGCCCTGGTCCCGCTCTCGACACGGACGCTGGCGCGCGGGTGATCCCCCTCGACACCCGCCGCCGGCGCCTGTCATCCGACGTGGTGCAGGCGTCCCGGTCGTGCCATCCGGCCCAGCAGTGGGCCGAGGCACGGCGATCGCGGCCGACCCTGGTGGTGGCTACCCCTTCTTGAGGGGCGCCCACGCCAGCAGCAGCCGCTTCTCCCCCACGCTGGGGAACCGCACCACTGCCTCCGCCTTGTCGTCGGACCCGATGATCTCCAGCACCACGCCCTCGCCCCACTTGGCGTGGACCACGTCGTCGCCCACCCGGATCCCGAGCCGCTCCGCCCCTGACGTGCGGGCCGGCGTGGGCGCGGGACGGCTGGCGGCGTCGACCATGCGCTCCCGGTTGGCCCGGTAACCACCGCCGTAGGACTCGCCGCCACCGCCTCCCCGCCGGCCGCTGCGGCTGCCCTCAATGACGTCGGTGAGGTGGCCCGGGATCTCCTTGAGGAAGCGGCTGGGCGGGTTGTACTGGGTGGACCCGAACAACATGCGGCTCCAGGCGTGGGACAGGTACAGCCGGCGCCGGGCCCGGGTGATGCCGACGTAACAGAGCCGGCGCTCCTCCTCCAGCTCGGCCGGCTCCCCCAGCGACCGCAGGTGGGGGAACACGCCGTCCTCCAGGCCGATCATGAACACGCCGTCGAACTCCAGGCCCTTGGCCGTGTGCAGGGTCATGAGCACCACCGACGAACCGTCGGGGTCGAGCTGGTCGGAGTCGGCCACCAGGCTCACGCCCTCCAGGAACTCGGAGATGCCCCCGGGACGGCCCTCCTCGGTCGCCTCGTCCTCGAACTCGCGGGCGAAGCCCACCAGTTCGGCCAGGTTCTCCAGCCGGCCCTCGGCCTCGATGGAGCGCTCCGACTCCAGCTCGGCCCGGTAGCCGGTGACCCGCAGCACCGTCTCCAGGGTGGCGGCCGGGCCCTTGCCCTCGGCCCGCAACTCGTCGAGCAGCCCCACCAGCTCCCGGATTCCGAAGAGCGCCCGCCCGCCGACGCCGGCCTCCTCGGCCTTGGCCAAGGCGTCGACCAGGGGCCGGCCCTGGGCCGCGGCCCACGCCTCCAGCCGGGCGATGCTGGTGTCGCCCACGCCCCGCTTGGGGACGTTGACGATCCGCCGCAGCGACACCTCGTCGGTGGGGTTCACCACCGCCCGCAGGTAGGCGAGGGCGTCCTTCACCTCCCGTCGCTCGTAGAAGCGGGTGCCGCCCACCACCTTGTAGGGGATGTTGAGGCGGACGAGGTGCTCCTCCAGCACCCGGCTCTGGGCGTTGGTGCGGTAGAAGACGGCCATGTCGGACCACCGCCACTGCTCCGACCCGTGCAGGCGCAGCATCTCCCGCCCCGCCCACGCGGCCTCGTCGGCCTCGTCCTCGGCGAAGTAGCGCTGGATGAGCTCGCCGCCGATCTGCTCGGTCCACAGGGCCTTGGGCTTGCGCTCGAGGTTGTTGGCGATCACCGAGTTGGCCGCGTCGAGGATCGTCTGGGTGGACCGGTAGTTCTGCTCGAGCACGATCATGGTGGCGTCGGGGAACGAGTCCTCGAACTCGAGGATGTTGCGGATGTCGGCGCCTCGAAAGCGGTACACCGACTGGTCGGAGTCACCGACCACGCAGATGTTGCGGTGGCGGTTGGAGATGAGCTTGACCAGCTCGTTCTGGGCCTTGTTGGTGTCCTGGTACTCGTCGACGAGGACGTGCTTGAACCGCTCCTGGTACTGCTCCAGCACGTCGGGGGCCTTGCGCAGCAGCTCGACGGCCTTGGTGAGGAGATCGTCGAAGTCCATGGCGTTGGCGTCGCCGAGGCGCCGTTGGTACTCCCGGTAGACCTCGGCGATGCGGCGCTCGTAGATGCTGCGGGCCCGGTCGGCGTAGGCGTCGACCCCGATGAGCTCGTTCTTGGCCGCGCTGATCACGGCGTGGACGGTGCGGGGCGGGAACTTCTTGGGGTCGATGTTGAGGTCGCGCAGCACGTAGGCGGTGAGGCGCTCGGCGTCGGCCTGGTCGTAGATGGTGAACGACGACGAGTAGCCCAGCCGGGAGGCGTCGCGCCGCAGGATGCGCACGCAGGCGGAGTGGAACGTGGACACCCACATCTTCTGGGCGACGGGCCCCACCAGCGCCCCCACCCGGTGCTTCATCTCGTCGGCCGCCTTGTTGGTGAAGGTGATGGCCAGGATCTCGAAGGGGGAGACGCCCTGCTCCTTGATGAGCCAGCCGACCCTCGACGTGAGCACCCGGGTCTTGCCCGAGCCGGCCCCGGCGATGATCAGCAGGGGGCCGCCGGGGTGGGTGACGGCCTCCCGCTGGACGGGATTCAGGTTGTCGAGGAGGTTGGGACGCTCCGGCATGGCCCGATCCAGGGTACCGGCCGGGTCCGACATCCACGGTTACCGGAGGCCCGTTCGAGGACCGCCACCACCCGGGTAGGTTGCCGGGCAATGCGAGCGGTGGTGTGGCACGGCAAGAACGACGTCCGGGTCGACGAGGTCGACGATCCCCGCGTCGGGGAACCGACCGACGCCGTCGTCCGGGTCACCGCCACCGCCATCTCCGGCACCGACCTGCACCTCTACACCAGGCTGTGGCCGGTGATGGAGGAGGGCGACCTCCTCGGCCACGAGGCGGTGGGCGAGGTGGTCGAGGTCGGCCGCGACGTGGTCCACATCGCGCCCGGCGACCGGGTGGTCGTCCCGGCCAACGTCGCCTGCGGGTGGTGCCTGCAGTGCCAGGACCGGATGTTCTCGCAGTGCGAGACGTTCCAGGCCCTTCCGGCCCGCCTCGGCGCCCAGGCCGAGTACCTGCGGGTGCCCCAGGCCCAGTTCGGCCCGGTCAAGGTCCCCGACGACGGTGCCGACTTCCGCTACGTCCTCCTCGCCGAGTTGCTCCCCACCGCCTGGCAGGCGGTCGAGTACGCCAACGTCCGCCCCGGCGACACCGTCTCCGTCCACGGTTTGGGCCCCGTCGGCCAGATGGCGGCCCGCATCGCCCTCCACCGGGGCGCGGGACGGGTCATCGGCGTCGACCAGGTCACCGAGCGGTTGGAGATGGCCGCCCGCCACGGCGTGGAGACCCTCGACTTCCGCGACGTCAAGGACGCGGCCGAGGCCATCGCCGACCTCACCCGGGGCGGCCTGTGCCACGCGGCCATCGACGCGGTGGGGATGGAGGCGTCGGGGTCACTGCGCGACTCGGTGCTGCAGGTCACCGGGGTCCAGCCCGACAGGCTGGCCGCCCTCCAGAGCGCCCTCAACTCCGTCCGCCGGGGGGGCACGCTCTCGATCGCCGGCGTCTACGGGGGGCCGTTCCCGATGTTCCCCCTGGGCGAGCTGTTCGACAAGCAGATCGCCCTCCGCATGGGCGAGGCCAACGTGAAGCGGTGGGTCGACGACCTCCTCCCCCTCCTCGCCGACGACGCCGATCCCCTCGGAGTCGACGACCTGGTCACCCACCGCATCCCGATCGAGCAGGCCCCCTACGCCTACGAGATCTTCCAGAAGAAGATGGACGGCTGCATCAAGGTCGTGCTGGAGCCTTAGCTCACTCCCCCTCGCCTATTCCCATTCAATGGTGCCCGGCGGCTTCGACGTGATGTCGAGCGCCACCCGGTTCACGCCCGGGACCTCGGCGATGATGCGGCTCGACAGCCGTTGCAGCACGTCGGCCGGCAGGCGGGCCCAGTCGGCGGTCATGGCGTCGTCGCTGGTGACGGCCCGGATGACGATGGGGTAGGCGTACGTGCGCTCGTCGCCCATCACGCCCACCGTGCGCACCGCGATCAGCACCGCGAAGCTCTGCCACAGGTCGCGGGACAGGCCCGCCCGCTTGATCTCCTCGACCACGATGGCGTCGGCCCGGCGCAGGATGTCGAGCCGCTCGGGGGTGACGGTGCCCACGATGCGCACGGCCAGTCCCGGGCCGGGGAACGGCTGGCGCCAGACGATCTCCTCGGGCAGGCCCAGCTCCTCGCCCATGGCCCGGACCTCGTCCTTGAACAGGTTGCGCAGGGGCTCGACCAGCTCGAAGTTCATGTCGTCGGGCAGGCCGCCCACGTTGTGGTGGGACTTGATGCGGGCCGCGTCCTTGCCGCCGGACTCGATCACGTCGGGGTAGAGGGTGCCCTGGACGAGGAAGCGGGCGTCCTCGTAGTCGGTGGCCACCTCCTCGAAGATCCGGATGAACGTCTCCCCGATGGCCTTGCGCTTGGTCTCGGGGTCGATGACGTCGTCGAGCGCCTCCAGGAAGCGGTCGGCGGCCTTGGCGTGGACCAGGTCGACCTTGAACTGGCGGCGGAACGTGTCCTCCACCTGCTCCGACTCGCCCGAGCGCATGAGGCCGGTGTCGACGTACACGCACGTGAGCTGGTCGCCGATGGCCTTGTGCACGAGGGCGGCGGCCACCGCCGAGTCGACGCCGCCCGACAGCCCGCACAGGACCCGCTCCTTGCCCACCTGGGCCCGGATCTTCTCCACCTGGGTCTCGATGATCGAGGTCATGGTCCAGGTGGGGGCGCACCCGCAGACGTCGTAGAGGAAGTGCTTGAGCACCTCCTGGCCCCGGGGCGTGTGGGCCACCTCGGGGTGGAACTGCACGCCGTAGATGCGGCGGTCGGCGTCCTCCAGGGCGGCCACCGGCACCACGTCGGTACGGGCGGTGACCCTGAAGCCGGGCGGGGCCTGCACGATGGAGTCGCCGTGGCTCATCCACACGTCCTGGGCCACTGGGAGGTCGGCGAAGAGGGCGGAGCCGGCGATCACGTCGAGGCCGGTGCGCCCGTACTCGGCCACGTCGGTGCGGGCGACGACCCCGCCCAGCTGCTGGGCGAGGAGCTGGGCGCCGTAGCAGATGCCCAGGATCGGGACGCCGGACTCGTAGATGGCGGCGTCGAACGACGGGGCCCCCTCGACATGGACCGACGCCGGCCCCCCGCTGAAGATGATGCCGGCGGGCTTGCGGGCGAGAAGGTCGGCCAGCGGGATGTCGCGGGAGACGATCTCGCTGTAGACGTGGGCCTCGCGGACGCGCCGGGCGATGAGCTGGGCGTACTGCGCACCGAAATCGACGACCAGAACCGTCTCGTCCAAGGCGCCAGGTTACCCGCCGGCTCTGGGTAACGCGAAGAGGGCCCGACCCCCGGCGCCATTGGCGGGAGTCGGGCCCTCTCTGGGGTTGGGGGCGTCAGATGGAGATCTCGGTGATCGGCTTGGCGCCGGTGACGTCGACGTACTCGGTGCCGCCGTCGCCCCACACCTTGATCTTGAAGGTGAAGGACCCGGCGTCGAGCTGGGACTCGTCGATGGTGAAGGTGATCACGTTCTCGCCGTGGGCGCCGAGGTCGCCGGTGGTGTCGGACAGCGTCACCCAGGGCTTGGTCAGGGCCTCCCAGTGCATGTCCTCGTCGCCCACGTTGGCGACGGTGATCGACCCGGAGTACACGCCGGTCTTCAGGTGGACGGGGTCGGGCGTGACCGAGAGGGTGGCGGGCAGGGCCTCGACGGGAGGCTGGGGCTCCTCCACGTCGGGCGTGTCGCCCGTCTGGTCGACCTCTTCGGCGGGCTGGTCGGCGTCGGGCGTGTCGGCGGTCTGGTCGACCTCGGATGTGCCGCTGGCCTGGTCGAGCAACGCAGGCTGGTCGACGTCGAGCTCGGTCGGGCTGGTGAAGGTGGCTTCCGCCGCCGGGCGGCGGGCGGACGAGCCCGAGGAGCCGCCCAGGCCGGCCAGGCCCAGGACCACGCCCACCAGGGCGACGCCGGCACCGGCGACGATCCACCCGGTCAGGCGGCGGCGGGCGGGCCGGCGGGGAGGCCTGGACTGCGGGCGGGAGGTGCGGGGCTGGACGGTGGTGGTGTCGGTGTTCACGGCTGGCTCCTTGGGGGCTGAGCGATCGTTGTCACCGGTTCAGAGCAGCCAGCCCCGTCAACCTTGCAGGAACTTGCGAAAACATCAGTCCGGAGCGACTATTGAGCGAGTGCTCAGCACCATCCAACAGCCCCGGCCCGGAGTAGCCCGGCGGTGACGCGCCCGCCTGGCTCGGACTGGCCGCGGGTTGGCCGCCGCCATCGACGTCCTCTACGTGGCCATCCTGATCGCCGAGAACGAGAACGAGGACGGCGGGTTAAGCGCCCATCCCGATGCCCTGGGACCGTTGCAGGCTCTTGCCTTCGGTCTTGAGGGCCGGTGCGACCATGACCTCGGCCTTCTGGAACTCCTTGACCGTCTCGTAGCCGCACGTGGCCATCGACGCCCGCAGGCCCCCGAAGAGGTTGAGCTTGCCGTCGTTCTCGTGGGCGGGACCGATGAGGATCTCCTCCAGCGTGCCCCGGATGCCCACCTTCACCCGGGCCCCGCGGGGCAGGGTGGGGTGGAACGTGGCCATGCCCCAGTGGCAGCCCCGGCCCGGCGCCTCGATGGCCGCGGCCAACGGCGAGCCGATCATCACCGCGTCGGCACCGCAGGCGATGGCCTTGGCCACGTCGCCCCCGGTGGACATGCCCCCGTCGGCGATGACGTGGACGTAGACGCCCGTCTCGTCGAGGTGGCGCATGCGGGCCCCGGCGGCGTCGGCGATGGCCGTGGCCTGGGGGACGCCCAACCCGAGCACGGCCCGGGTGGTGCACGCCTGCCCGGGCCCGACGCCGACCAGGATGCCGACCGCTCCGGTGCGCATCAGGTGGAGGGCGGCCTGGTACGACGCGCACCCGCCCACGATCACCGGGATCTCCAGCTCGCGGATGAACCGCTTCAAATTCAACGGCTCGACCGTCTTCGACACGTGCTCGGCCGACACCACCGTGCCCTGGATGACCAGCAGGTCGAGCTCGGCAGCCAAAACCGCGGCCGCGAACTGGGTCGTGCGCTGGGGCGTCATCGACGCCGCCGACACCACCCCCGCCTCCTTGATCTGCTGGATGCGGGCGCCGATCAGCTCGGGCTTGATGGGCTCGGCGTAGATCTCCTGCATGCGGGCGGTGGCCTTGTCGGCGGCCAGCGACGAGATCTCCTCCAGGTAGGGCTCAGGGTCCTCGTAGCGGGTCCACAGGCCCTCCAGGTTCAGGACCCCCACACCACCGAGGCGGCCGATCTCGATGGCCGAGGCGGGGCTGATGACCCCGTCCATGGCCGCCCCCATGAGGGGCAGGCCCAGGCTGTAGGCGTCGATCTGCCAGGAGATGTCGACGTCCTCGGGGTCGCGCGTGCGCCGGCTGGGCACGATGGCGATGTCGTCGAACCCGTAGGCCCGACGTCCCGATTTCCCGATCCCGATCTCGACTTCAGCCACGACGGATCACCCCCAGGTCCGAGAATACCGTCGCCCGGAGGGCTGCCCCGGCAATGGACGTGACCCGGACAGGGTCAGTAGCTCTCGAGCTCGACCGCCAGCCGAGCCTGCTCGGCCGCCGCTTCGAGCAACTCCTTCATGCCGCCGAGCTTGAGGTTGCTCATCACCCGTCCCGGCGGGGTGTCGCCCTTCTCCCACTCCATCCAGGAGGAGAGAAGCTTGACCGGGTCGGGGGGGAGGCGGGTTTCCACAAGGACGAGAGTAGTGCAGCCCCTGAACGTCACGAGCCGGTGGCACCCAGGGGCGCCACCGGCTCTCGCACACTCTGTCGAGCGCGAACTGCGACTACATCTGCAGCAGTCCGCCGCCGCCCTGCTGGCCGGGGTTGATGCCGCTGCGGGGCAGGTGGGCCGTGGTCTCGTCGAAGTCCCTCGGCTTGTCGCTGATCAGGACCTCGGTGGTGAGCACCATGGCCGCGACCGACGCCGCGTTCTCCAGCGCCGAACGGGTGACCGTGACGGGGTCGATGATGCCGGCCTTCATCAGGTCCTCGAACTCGCCGGTGGCGGCGTTGAGGCCGGTGGTGCCGGTCTCCCGCTCCACCTGTTGGATGACGATGTTGCCCTCCATGCCGGCGTTGGCCGCGATCCAGTACAGCGGTGCCGCCAGCGCCTTGTAGACGATGCTGGCGCCGGTGCGCTCGTCACCTTCGAGCTCGTCGCGGACCTTGGCGACCGCCGACCGGGCCCGGACGAGGGCAGTGCCGCCGCCGGAGACGATGCCCTCCTCGATGGCCGCCTTGGTGGCCAGCACCGCGTCCTCGATGCGGTGCTTCTTCTCCTTCATCTCCACCTCGGTGGCGGCCCCGACCTTGATCAGGGAAACCCCGCCGGTGAGCTTGGCCAGGCGCTCGAGCAGCTTCTCGCGCTCCCAGTCGGAGTCGGACAGCTCCCGCTCGACCCGCATCTGGTCGACCCGGGTCTTGATGTCCTCCGGGCTGCCGCCGCCGTCGACGATCGTGGTGAGGTTCTTGGTGATGGTCACCTTGCGGGCCTTGCCGAGAAGGTCGAGCGTGATGTTCTCGAGCTTGTAGCCCATCTCCGTCGACACCATCTCGCCGCCGGTGAGCACGGCCAGGTCCTGCAGGATCCCCTTGCGGCGGTCGCCGAAGCTGGGGGCCTTGACCACAGCCGTGGCCAGGATGCCCCGGATCTTGTTGACGACCAGGGTGGCCAGGGCCTCGCCCTCGACGTCCTCGGCGACGATGAACAGCGGCTTGCTGGCCGCCATCACCTTCTCCAGGATCGGCAGCAGGTCCCCGACGGCGCTGATCTTCTGGTTGGCGATCAGGATGTAGGGGTCGTCGAGCACCACTTCCTGGCGCTCCTGGTCGGTGACGAAGTGGGGCGAGAGGAAGCCGCGCTCGAGCTGCATGCCCTCGGCGAACTCGATCTCGATGCCGAAGGTGTTGGACTCCTCGACCGTGACCACGCCGTCCTTGCCCACCTTGTCGAGGGCGTCGGCGATGATCTCGCCCACTTCGGGGTCGTTGTTGGCCGAGATGGTGGCGACCTGGGCGATCTCGGCCCGGCTCTCCACGTTCTTGGCCTGGCCCTTGATGTGGGCCACGGCGGCGAGGACGGCCTTCTCGATGCCCCGCTTGAGGGCGAGGGGCTCGGCGCCGGCGGTGACGTTGCGCATGCCGAACTGCACCAGGGCCTGGGCCAGGACGGTGGCGGTGGTGGTGCCGTCGCCGGCCGCATCCTGGGTCTTGATCGCCACTTCCTTGACCAGCTGGGCCCCGACGTTCTCGAAGTTGTCCTCGAGGGGCGTGAACTCGCGGGCGATCGACACGCCGTCGTTGGTGACGATGGGCACGCCGTACTTGGGCTCGAGGATCACGTTGCGGCCGCGCGGGCCGAGCGTGACCTTGACCGCGTCGGCCATCTTGTTGGTGCCCGCTTCGAGCGCTCGGCGGGCGTCCTCGTTGAACTTGAGGATCTTGGACATGCCCTACCTACTTCCCGACGACGGCGAGGACGTCGCGGCTGGTGAGGATCAGGACGTCTTCGCCCTCGACGGTGATCTCGGTGCCGCCGTACTTGCTGTAGACGACGATGTCGCCGGCAGCCACGTTCATGGGGATGAGCTCGCCGGAGATCTCCGAGCGACGGCCGGGGCCTACGGCCAGCACCTCACCCTGCTGCGGCTTCTCCTTGGCGGTGTCAGGAATGACGATGCCGCTGATGGTGGTTTGCTCGCCCTCGCTCGGGCGGACGACGATGCGGTCGTCAAGGGGCTTGAGGTTCATTACTGGGTCGACCTCCGGTTAGCACTCTCTGGTATCGAGTGCTAACGATACCGGGCCGCGGCTCGGTTCTCAAACACGAGCCGGTTGATGCGGCCCGGTGTCGGGGGGCTCCGCCCCCCGACTACCCCCCGAATCAAGGGCTTTGACGCCCTTCGGGCGGCTGATTTCTTGTTCCGACAACCCAAGGCGCCTTCGGCGCCGCGTTGTCGGTGGAACGCTTCGCGTTCCAGGGTTGCTCCCTCTCAAACCAGTCTGAGGTTGGGATTGACCCCGATGTCCAGGGGGCTGGGGCCGTCGGCTTTGTAGCGCCACCACGCGGCGGCGGCGACCATGGCCGCGTTGTCGGTGCACATCTCGCGGCTGGGGAGGAAGGCGTCGAGGCCGTCCTCCTCGCAGATGTCGAGGATGCGCTCCCGTAGGAGGGAGTTGGCGGCGACGCCTCCGCCCAGGCAGAGGGTGGTGGCGCCCGTCTCCCGGGCCGCCCGGCGGGCCTTGTCGACCAGGAGCTCGACGGCCGCCTTCTGGAAGGAGGCGGCCACGTCGGCCGTGGCCACGTCGGGGTGGGCCTTGACGTAGCGGATGACGGCCGTCTTCAGCCCGCTGAAGGAGAAGTCGAAGCCCTCGGGCATGGGCCGGGGCAGGGGGACGGCGTCGGGGTCGCCCACGATGGCCAGGCGGTCGATGGCGGGGCCGCCGGGGTAGCCCAGGCCCAGGTAGCGGGCCACCTTGTCGAAGGCCTCGCCCACCGCGTCGTCGACGGTGGTGCCGACCAGGCGGTACTTCCCGTGGTCGTCCATCGACACGAGCAGGGTGTGCCCGCCCGACACCAGCAGCACCAGCAGCGGGGGCCGGAGGGACGGGTCCTCCAGGAAGCAGGCGTAGAGGTGGGCCTCCATGTGGTTGACGGCCACGAAGGGCACCTTCCAGACCAGGGAGAGCGCCTTGGCCGTGCTCACCCCCACCAGCAGGGCACCGGCCAGCCCCGGCCCGACGGTGGCCGCCACCGCGTCGAGCTCCGCTCCGTCGAGGCCGGACTCCACCAGGCAGCGGGCGACGACTGGCGTGAGCAGCTCCACGTGGGCCCGGCTGGCGATCTCGGGGACCACCCCGCCGAAGCGGGCGTGGAGGTCGACCTGGCTGGACACCACCGACGACACCACGTCGGTGCCGTCGGCGACGATGGCCGCCGCCGTCTCGTCGCACGACGTCTCGATGCCGAGGATGCGGAACTTCCCGTCACCGCCGTTGTTCGTCGCACTCATGGTTGCTCCGTGTCGGCGTCGTCGAACGACCGGCCGTCGTGGAGGAGGGTGACCCCGGGGATCCCGGCTTCGATCCGTTCCAACCGCTCGCGGTAGTCGGCGCCGTCGACATCGTGGGCCCACATCACCAACGCATCCTCGTTCGTCTCGACGTAGTAGTTCTTGCGGATGCCCGCGGGGGCGAAGCCGAACTGGCGGTAGAGCTCCTGGGCGGCGACGTTGGTCACCCGCACCTCCAGGGTGAGGCTGGACACCCCCCGGGCCACGCCCTCCCGGGTGAGGGCCAGCAGGATGCGACTGGCGAGCTTGCGTCGGTGCCAGGCGGGGTCGATGGCGAGGGTGGTGATGTGGCCGTCGTCGCCACTCACCATCAGCCCTCCGTAACCGGCCACCAAGCCGTCGATCCGGGCCACGTAATAGACCCGGCTGTTGCGCAGGGCCAGCTCGCTCATGAACAGCCCCAACGACCAGGGGCGGGGGTAGACCTGGGCCTCGATCCGCAGCACCGAGCGCAGGTGGCGCCGGCGCATCGGCACCAGGTGCACGACCAGGTCGTCGTGGCCTGGTCCCGACAAGCCCGGCGCGTCGCCGTCGCCCTCGCGCCGCTTGGCCTGCACCATCTACACGACCTCCCGTCTGTCCCAGGAGATCTCGGCGTCGCTCCGCCGCAGGTAGAGGGGCATGAGGTCGGTGGCGGGCACGAACTCCTCCCGGATGGCCCGGGGATGGGCCAGCTCCACCAGGGACGCAGCCGAGGGGTAGGCCTTGACGATGTCGGAGGCGTCGAAGCGGGCCACCTCCCGCAGCACGTCCTGGTAGCGGACGGCGCCGTCGCCCACGAGGAGGCACTCCTCGCCCCGGGCCAGCAGCTCCGACGCCAGCTCGTCGGCCGTGCCCAGCTGGTAGGGCGACAGCCGCTGGGCACCCCCCGGGACCTGGCGGTAGAAGGCGTAGAACACCTCGCCCCGGCGGGCGTCGATGACGGCCGCGATCAGGCGGCTGCTATAGCGGACGGGAAACGCGAGCAGGTCGAGGCTGGAGACGCCCACCGTGGGCACCCGCAGGGCCTGGGCCATGGCCTTGGCCGTGGCCACGCCCACCCGCAGCCCGCTGAACAGCCCCGGACCGATGTCGACGGCGATGGCCGAGATCTCCGACAGCTCGACCCGGGCCTGGCGGCAGACGAACTCGATGGCAGGAGCGAGGGTCTCCACGTGGCGACGGCCGCGGGCGGAGTGGAACTCGGCCAGCACCCCTTCGTGGCCGCCGACGGCGCAGCCCACCTGGGCGGTGGCCGTCTCGATGCCGAGGACGAGCACTTAGTTGCCCTCGCCGGGGACGGCCCAGGCCGCGACCGCCCGGCGCAGGGCGGCGACGCGGGGCGGCCAGGCGGGCCCGACCCAGCGCAGGGTCAGGAACCGCTCGTCGTCGTCCTCGTCGCTCGGGCTCATCCGCACCTCCAGGAAGTCGGCCGGTAGGGCGGACGCGACCACGTCGCCCCACTCGATAACGGTGACCCCGCCGTCGTCGAGCAGCTCGCTGATGCCGAGGTCGTGCAGCTCCTGGATGTGCTCCAGGCGGTAGACGTCGAGGTGCAGGAGGGTGAGGCGGCCCGGGTAGGGGCGGGCCAGCACGAAGGCGGGGCTGGTGACGGGCTCGGTGACGCCCAGGCCCCGGGCGAAGCCCTGGACGAAGGCGGTCTTGCCCGCCCCCAGGTCGCCCGCCAGCAGGAGCAGGTCGCCCGGCTTGGCCAGGGGCGCCACCTGGGCCGCCAGCGACCGGGTGTCGTCGACCGACGTGGTGCGGGCGTGGATCACGCCGGTACCACCACCTTCTCGACTGGCGGGCGGAGATGCTGCTTGGCCCGCACCAGGTCGGCCCGCATCTGGGCCGCGGCCTCGCCCCCGCCCCGGAGGACGGCCGCCGGGTGGTACGTCGGGATCAGCACCCCCCGGCGGAAGGGGTAGACCCGCCCCCGCAGCCGGGTGATGCCCTCGGTGGTGCGCAGGAGCAGCTTGGTGGCGAAGTT
Organism: Actinomycetota bacterium; assembly: GCA_034669165.1. Classification (GTDB taxonomy): domain Bacteria; phylum Actinomycetota; class Acidimicrobiia; order Acidimicrobiales; family AC-14; genus JAXDMK01. Next base: position 12,104 of record JAXDOC010000022.1, on the reverse strand, counting down.
CCCCAGGGTGACCACCACCGACGGGTCGACCAGGTCGAGCTGCTGCTCCAGCCACGGGCTGCACGCGGCCACCTCGTCGGGCAGCGGGTCGCGGTTGCCGGGAGGCCGGCACTTCACGACGTTGGCGATGTAGAAGTCGGCCCTCGTCAGACCCATCTCCTCCAGGATGACGCGGTCGAGGTACTGGCCCGAGCGGCCGACGAAGGGCAGGCCCTGGGCGTCCTCCTGGGCGCCCGGTCCCTCGCCCACCACCATCAGCTCGGCGTGGGGATTCCCGACGCCGAAGACCACCTGCGTACGCCCCTCGGCCAGGCGGCACCGGGTGCAGGCCAGCGCCTCACGCTCGACGTCAGCGAGGCTGGGCATGATCCCGGAATGCTATCGCCCGACCCCCGCGCACCGGTCAGCCGACGTGGACGCGGGGCACGCGGGCGCCGATGCCGCTCAGCACCTCGTAGGCGATGGTGCCCAGCCGTGCTGCCCACTCCCACGCCCCGATCTCCTCGTCGCCTTGGCGGCCGAGGAGCACCACCTCGTCGCCCACCGCCACCGGCCGCCCTCCGCCTCCACCCGGGCCGCAGTCGACCATGAGCTGGTCCATGGTGACGGCTCCCGCGATCGGCCGCCGCCGGCCGCCGACGAGGACCTCGCCGCCCGCACCTGACAGTCGCCAGGGAACGCCGTCGGCGTAGCCGACGGGGACGGTGGCGATCACGGTGGGTCGGTCGGCCCGGAAGCGGAGGCCGTAGGACACGCCCTCGCCCGGCTCCACCTCCTTCACCAGGGACACCCGGGCCTTGAGGGCCAGCGCCGGCCGCAGCGTGGCCGCTTGGGCCTCCAGGGCGGGGCTGGGCGCCACCCCGTAGACGGCCAGGCCGCAGCGGACGAGGTCGTGGTGGGCGTCGGGATGGGCCAGCACACCCGCGGAGTTGGAGGCGTGGGCGAGGCGGGGACGCACGCCGAGCCCGGCCAACTCGTCGAGGACGGCGGTGAAGCGCCGGTGCTGGACCTCGGTGAAGGGGTCGTCGGGGGCGTCGGCCACCGCGAAGTGGGTCCACAGGCCTTCGAGGGCGAGCTCGGGGCGCTCCTCGACGGTAAGGGCCAGCTTCACCGCGTCGGCCGCGGTGGCGCCCACCCGGTGCATCCCGGTGTCGACCTTGACGTGGACGGGCAGCGGGGTGCCGCTCGTGGCGGCGGCGGCCGCCGCGGCCACGCCGGCCTCGGTGTAGAGGGTGGCGGTGAGGCCCAGCCCGACCACGTCGGCCATGGCCTCGGCCGGGGGCTCGGAGAGCAGGAGCACGGGGGCGTCGATGCCGGCGTCGCGGAGCTGCGCCCCCTCCTCCACCAGGGCCACGGCCAGCCACGACGCGCCGCCGGCGAGGGCGGCCCGGGCCGACTCCACCGGCCCGTGCCCGTAGGCACCGGCCTTCACCACCGCGCACACCCGGGCGGGGGCGGCCAGGGCGGCCAGGACTCCGACGTTGTGGCGGATGGCGGCCAGGTCGACCTCCGCCCACACCGGCCGGAGGGTCACCCGGTCAGTTCCCCAGATCCTGGACGGACGGGTCCCTGTCGGCGGGATCGCTGACGATGGCGCGGACGAGATCACCTCGGGAGACGATGCCCACCAAGCGCCCGTCGGACACCACCGGCAGCCGGGACAGGTCGTGCTCGTGCATCACGGTGGCCACCTGCTCGAGGGTGTCGTCGGGGCCGCAGATGCGGGGATTGGGGTCCATCACGTCGTCGACAGTGGCCCCCACCGCCTTGCGCAGGTCGGCCTCGAAGTGGGCCAGCGACGACGGAAGCTCGATATAGGCGCCCAGGATCGAGATCACGGTGGGGTAGTGGAGTCGGCTCTCCTGGACGATGAGGTCGTCGTCCTCCAGCAGGCCGAGCACGGTGCCTTCCTCGTCGACCACGGGCGCCCCGCCGATGTTGCGGGCCGACAGGGCTCGTGCCGCGTCGTCGATGGAGTCGCCCGGCTGAAAGGTCAGGACGTCGGTGGTCATCACCTGGCGGACGAGAAAGGAGCGGGGCATCAAACCTCCGGGATCAAGAGCCGTCTCCTACCGACGGTCGAGGACGGCGGGCAGGAGGTCGAGCAGGTCGCCGGCCACCAGGCCGTGGCGCCAGCCTAGGTGTCCGGCGGACCCGTGGACGAAGGCGGCCGCGGCTGCCGCGTGGAGCCCGTCGAGGCCTTGAGCCAGGTAGGCGCCGACGACCCCGGCCAGCACGTCACCGGTGCCGGCGGTGGCCAGCCGCTCGTCGCCCGCAGTCGACAGGAGCACCTCGCCCGACGGATCGCCCACGACCGTTGTGGGGCCCTTGAGGAGCACGGCGGCGTGGGTGCGGGCGGCCAGGTCGCGGGCGGCCGCGATCCGGTCGTCGCCCGGGGGATGGCCGGCGAGGCGCTTGTACTCGCCGTCGTGGGGCGTGAGGACGGTGGGCGCCGAGCGGGGGCCGATGACGGCGGCCGCCTCCTCGGCCGTTCCGAGGGCGTAGAGGCCGTCGGCGTCGACGATGGTGGGCACCGGCGCCGACGCCACCAACCGGCACACCTCGGCGCCGCCGGCGTCGGATCGCCCCAGCCCGGGCCCCACCACCAGCGCTTTTGTCCGCCCGAGGTCGGCCAGGACGTCGTCGGCCCAGCCCTCGGCCGGGATCGACCGGCCCACGACCTCGAGGTAGGGCGGGTCGGGCGGCACCCCGGGGATGCCCAGGCGGACCGTCCCTGCGCCCGCCCGCATCGCCGCCCGGGCGCACAGGTGGGCGGCGCCCGTCATCCCCGCCGACCCCGCCACGACCCACACCGCCGTCTTCCACTTGTGGGTGCCGACCGGGCGCCACGGCACCCACCCGTCGACGTCGCCGTGCTCGACCGCGTGGATGGTGGCCCGGCCGACGTCGAGGCCGATGTCGACGACGTCGACCCGTCCCGTCAACCCCCGTCCCGGGGGGAAGAGCAGGCCCGGCTTGAGGGCGGCGAAGGTGACGGTGCGGTCGGCGTGGACCGCACCCGGCCCGGCGGCCCCGGTGAGCCCGTCGACGCCCGAGGGGATGTCGACGGCGAGCACCGGCACGTCACCCGGCTCGGGCGCCTGGTACTCGCCCCGGAAGCCGGTGCCGTAGGCGGCGTCGATCACCAGGTCGAGGCCGTCGGGCAGCGGCCCCGGTCCGCCGGCGGCGTCGACGACCTGCACCCGCACCCCCCGCCGGGCCAGCACCGCCGCCGCGTACCGCCCGTCGGCCCCGTTGTTCCCCTTGCCCGCCACCACCACGACCCGCCGGCCGTAGGTGCCGCCCAGCATGTCGACCGCAGCCGCCGCCACCGCCCACCCGGCCCGGGCCACGAGCACATCGACCGGCTCGGGGGCGTCCCGGTCGATCTCCACCATCTCCGCCGGGGTGACGAGCGGGATCACCGAGTCAAGACCCTCATAGGGCGACCGCGACCGCCTGGGCACTCCTCGAGGTGTGGGTGAGCGACAGCCGCCAACCGACCACGCCCAGCTCATCGGCGAGCACCGCGGCCCGGCCCGTCAACACGAGCGACGGCGCCCCCGAGGCAGCCGACACCACCTCCACGTCGTGGAACCCGAACGCGCCCAGGCCCACGCCCAAGGCCTTCATGACGGCTTCCTTGGCCGCGAACCGGGCCGCCAGCCGGGGGACGGGGTCGGCCGACTGGGCCACGTGCGACCGCTCGCCGTCGGTGAACACCCGCGCCGCCAACGCCGGCCGCCGGGCCAGCACCGCCCGGAACCGGTCGACCTCCACCGCGTCGATCCCGATCCCGATCACCAGGCCCCGATCACTCGACGGTGACGGTCTTGGCCAGGTTGCGGGGTTGGTCGACGTCCCAGCCCCGGGCCTTGGCCACGGCGTAGGCGAAGAGTTGCAGGGCGACCACGTCGACGATGGGCGAGAACAACTCGGCCCCGGCGGGCACCCGGGGGACGGTCAGCACCGCGTCGGCGGCCGACGTCACCCGGTCCCCCTCGTTGGCGACGACGATCACCGTCGCCCCCCGGGCCTTGACCTCCTCCACGTTCATCATGATCTTCGACTGCAGGTGGCCGTGGGTGGCCACCGCCACCACCACCGTCCCCGGCTCGATGAGGGCGATGGGCCCGTGCTTCATCTCCCCCGCGGGGTAGGCCTCGGCCCGGGCGTAGGAGATCTCCTTGAGCTTGAGCGCCCCTTCCAGGGCCACCGGGTAGCCGACGCCACGGCCGAGGAAGAAGAAGTCCCGCACGTCGGCGAAGCGGGCCGCCACCCCGAACACGTCGTCGGCCCCGTCGAGCACCTGCTGCACCAGCGCCGGCATGCGGCAGAGGCTCTCCACCAGCAGGTCCGTCTCCTCCGGGTACAGCGTCCCCCGCAGCTCGGCCAGGCGCAGGGCCAGCAGCTCCAGGGCCACCACCTGGGCCACGTGGGTCTTGGTGGCGGCCACCCCGATCTCCAGCCCGGCCCGGGTGTAGAGCACGGCGTCGGCCTCCCGGGCCATCGACGCGTCGACCACGTTGCACACCGCCAGCACCCGGGCCTTGTTGGTGGCCGAGCGGGCGAAGCGGCACGCCTCCATGGTGTCGAGGCTCTCGCCCGACTGGCTCACGCCGATGATCAGGGTCTGGGCGTCGAGGACGGGGCTGCGGTAGCGGAACTCGCTGGCCACGTCGATCTCGGTGGGCAGCCGGGCCCAGTGCTCGATGGCGTGCTTGGCCACCAGCCCGGCGTGGTAGCTGGTGCCGCAGCCGACGATGAAGACCTTGTCGACCGCCCGCAGCTCGTCGTCGGACAGCTGCAGCTCGTCGAGGGTGAGGCGCCCGCCCCGGGTGCGGCCCCGCAGCGTCTCCCGGACGGCCTGGGGCTGCTCGTGCATCTCCTTGAGCATGAAGTCGGCGTAGCCCGCCTTCTCCGCCACCTCGATGTCGTAGGGGATGTGGCGGCGGACGGGGGTGACCTCGTCGCCGTCGAGCGTGGTCACCCGCAACTCCCCCGGCCGGGCCTCCACCACCTGGTCGTCCTCCAGGATGTAGATCTCCCGGGTCGACGGGAGGATGGCGGGGATGTCGGACGCGACCAGGGTGGCGCCGTCGGCCCGCCCGGCCACGAGGGGCGACCCGCGACGGGCGGCCACCAGCAAGTCGGGGTCGGCGGCCGACACCACCGCCACCGCAAACGATCCCTCCACCCGCCGCAGCGAGGCCCGGACGGCGTCGGCCAGCCCCATCCCGTCGGCCAGGGCCTGCTCCACCAGGTGGGCCAGGACCTCGGTGTCGGTCTGGGAGCGCATGGTGTGGCCGGCGGCCTCCAGCTCGTCGCCCAGCTCGACGTGGTTCTCGATGATCCCGTTGTGGACCAGGGCCACCCCGCCGCTGCAGTCGGCGTGGGGATGGGCATTGGCCTCCGACGGCCGGCCGTGGGTGGCCCACCGGGTGTGACCGATCCCCGTGGTGGCCTCCGCCGGCGCGTCGCCCACCGCCGCCGCCAGCTCGGCCAGCTTCCCCGCCCGCCGCCGTACCCAGACCTCGCCCCCATCGGGGCCGGCACCGTCGACCAGGGCCACACCGGCCGAGTCGTAGCCGCGGTACTCCAGCCGGGACAGCCCGTCGAGGATGAGGGCGAGGGCCGGCCCGCCCCCCGTCACGCCGACGATGCCGCACATCCCTCCATCTTCTCGCGTCCGCCGGAGGCGGGCGGTCGCGAGGGCCCGCCAGGCCCACGCGAGCTACGCCCCCAGAGCCCTCGTCACCGCCTGGCAGAGGGTCTCGCACGCGGCCTCGGCCGCCTCCATCGTCTCCGCCTCCACCATCACCCGGATGACGGGCTCGGTGCCGCTGGCCCGCACCAGGACCCGCCCGGCGTCGCCCAGACCGACCGTGACCTCGGCGATGGCGGCCTGGAGCTCCGACTCGTCGGCCATCAGCCGGCCCGGCGCCACCGGGACGTTGCGCAGCAGCTGGGGCAGGCGCTCCACCGCCGCCGCCAGCTCGGCCAGCGTCCGGCCGGAGCGGACGACCACGTCGAGCACCTGCAGGCCGGTGAGCATGCCGTCGCCGGTGGTGGCCAGGTCGCGGAAGATGACGTGGCCCGACTGCTCCCCGCCGAGCGACCAGCCGCCCTTCTCCAGCGCCTCCAGCACGTAGCGGTCGCCGACGTCGGTCTCCACCATGGTGATCCCGGCCCGGCTCATGGCCTGGCGGAAGCCGAGGTTGGCCATCACCGTCACCACCACGGTCTGGTCGGGGAGGCGGCCGGACGCCTGGCGGTCGAGGGCCAGGAGGGCGATGAGCTGGTCGCCGTCGACCAGGTTGCCGCCGGCGTCGACGGCCAACACCCGGTCGGCATCACCGTCGAACGCCAGCCCCGCGTCGGCGCCCCGGGCCACGACCTCGGCCTGCAGGGCCTCGGGGTGGGTCGACCCGCACTCGTCGTTGATGTTGCGCCCGTCGGGCCGGTTGTGGAGGACGTGGACGGTGGCCCCCAACCGCCGGAAGACCTCGGGCGCCACCTCCGACGCGGCCCCGTTGGCGCAGTCGAGGACCAGGGTGAGGCCGGCGAACGCCCCCGGGGCCAGCATTCCGACCAGTGCGTCGACATAGCGGCTCCCGCTGTCGTCGTCGGCGACCGTGCCCACCCCGTCACCGACGGGTGCGGGCGGGTGCGTGCCCGCCGGGGTGATGCCGAGCAGACGGTCGAGCTCGGCCTCCAGCCGGGCCTCGACCTCGTCGCTCAGCTTGCGTCCCCCGGCGGCGAAGAACTTGATCCCGTTGTCGTGGAAGGGGTTGTGCGACGCCGAGATCACCGCCGCCGGGTAGCCGTCGGCCTCCGACAGCCAGGCCACGCCCGGCGTGGGCAGCACGCCCAGGTCGGCCACGTGGGCGCCCTCCGCCATCAGCCCGGCCGCCAGCGCGGCCCGGAGCAGGTCGCCGGAGACGCGCGTGTCCCGACCGATCAGGAACCGCTCGCCGCCCAGCACGCGGGCCGCGGCCCGGCCCAGGGCCAGGACGACTTCGGGGGTGAGATCGGCGTTGGCGACGCCGCGGACACCGTCGGTACCAAACCGCAGGCTCAGGAGAAGCCGCCAGTCAGCGCTTGGAGTACTGGGGAGCCTTTCGAGCCTTCTTCAGGCCGTACTTCTTGCTTTCCTTCTCGCGGGCGTCGCGGGTGAGGAACCCGGCCTTCTTGAGCACGCCCCGCAGGTCCTCGTCGAGCCCGACCAGACCGCGGGAGATCCCGAGGCGGAGGGCGCCGGCCTGGCCGGTGGGGCCCCCGCCGTCGAGGGTGGCGTCGATGTCGTACATCTCGGTGAGGGTCGTGAGCCGGAGGGGCTCGGTGACCACCATGCGGTGCGTCTCCGACGGGAAGTAGTTGTCGAGGGTGCGCTTGTTGACGGTAATGACGCCGGTGCCGGGGCGCAGGCGCACCCGGGCCACGGCCCGCTTGCGGCGGCCGGTCGACTGGATGAGGGGCTTGGGCAACGTGTCCTCCTGGGGTCCCGTCTTAGCCCTGCGGACGGCTGGCGGTGTGGGCCAACGGCCGCGGCTGCGGGAGCTGCGCGACGTGGGGGTGGTTGGGCCCGGCGTAGACCTTGAGCTTCTTGATCATCTGGCGGCCGAGGGGGCCCTTGGGGAGCATGCCCTTCACCGCCGCCCGCACCGCCGACTCGGGGTTCTCGGCCATGATCTCGGTGTAGCCCTTGGACCGGAGGCCGCCGGGGTAGCCGGAGTGGCGGTAGCGGACCTTCTTGGCCGCCTTGCCCGCGGTGAGCACGACCTTCGACGCGTTGATCACGATGACGTGGTCGCCGGTGTCGACGTGGGGGGCGAAGATGGGCTTGTGCTTGCCCCGCAGCAGGCGGGCCACTTCGGACGACATGCGGCCGAGCACCAGTCCGTCGGCGTCGACGACGTGCCAGGCCCGCGTCACGTCGGACGGCTTGGGAGAGAACGTGGGCATCCCCAGAGGGTAGCGTGCCCGGCGCATCCACATTTCGGGCCCGTTTCGGCGCCCGCGGTCAGGTCGCGGGCCCCGATTCGAAGCCGGGATACGCCACCGACCACAGACACAGGCCGTGGGGTGGCGCGATGTCGCCCGCCAGCGAACGCGTCCGGGCCCGCAGCACGGCTGCCATCTCGCCCGCCGGCCGCCGCCCCCGGCCCATCTCGACCATGGTGCCCACCAGCGACCGCACCATCTGGTGGCAGAAGGCGCTGGCCTCGATCTCGAAGCGCAGCCGCCCCTCACCCAGGTCGAGCCACCGGGCGTCGTCGACCCGTCGCACCAGGGAGACGTCGGGGTGCAGCCGGGGCGGCCGGCAGAACGAGGAGAAGTCGTGCTCGCCGATGATCGGGTCGCAGGCCAGCCGGAGCGCGCCCAGCGAAAGCTCGCCGGGGACGTGCCAGGTGGTGGCGGCCAGGAACGGGTCGGGCACCTCCCGGTTGAGCACGTCGTACCGGTAGCGCCGGGACAACGCCGACCGGCGGGCGTCGAAGCCAGGGTCGACCACGTCGACGGCCCGCACGGCGACGGCCGGCCGCAACGTCTTGTTGACCGACCGCTGCATCTTCAGGCCGTCGAACCGCGCCTCGTCGGCGTCGAAGGAGACCACCTGGCCCCAGGCGTGCACCCCCGAGTCCGTCCGCCCCGCACCGACCAACAGGACGTCCGCCCGCAACGACCGATCGATAGCGGCCTTCAGGACCCCCGCAACCGTGACCTGCCCTGGCTGCAGGGCGAACCCGTGAAAGGAGGAGCCGTCGTAAGCGACAACGAGCCGCACCCGGACCGTCACCGGTCAGCGGTTCCGGCGTCGACGACCGGGATTAGACGAATTCGATGCGCGCCATGGGGGCGTTGTCGCCGTGGCGGGGGCCGAGCTTGAGGATGCGCAGGTAGCCGCCGGGGCGGTCCTCGTAGCGGGGACCGATCTCCTCGAACAGCTTGTGGGCCATGTCCTTGTCGCCGATGAAGGCCACCACCTGGCGGTGACGGTGCACCCCGCCCTTGCGGGCCTTGGTGATCATCTTCTCCGCGATCGGCCGCAGGGCCTTGGCCTTGGCCTCGGTGGTGACCAGGGCCTCGGCCGCGATGAGCGACGCCACCAGGTTGCCCATCATCAGGCGCTGGTGGGACGCACTGCCACCGAAGCGGCGGCCCTTCTTCGGAGTAGCCGGCATGGCGGGCTAGGCGCCCTTGTTGCGCAGGGCCAGGCCCCGCTCGTCAAGCTTGGCCAGCACCTCGTCGAGCGACTTCTGGCCGAAGTTGGTGATGGCCAGCAGGTCGTCCTCGGTCTTGTTGACCAGCTCGCCCACGGTGTTGATCTGGGCCCGCTTGAGGCAGTTTCGGGGACGCTCGGACAGGTCGAGCTCCTCGATGGCGAGGTCGAGGTCGGGCGAGCCGCTGCCCAGCCCGCCCGTCTCCCCGAGCTCGAGCGCCTGGGGCGAGTCGCTCATCTGCGCCACCAGGCCGACCAGGGCCTGGAGGGTGGCGCCGGCCGACGCCAGGGCCTCCCGGGGCGAGATCGACCCGTCGGTCTCGATGTCGAGGGTGAGGCGGTCGTAGTTGGTGGCCTGCTCCACCCGGGTGGGCTCGACCTGGAAGGCGACCCGGCGCACCGGCGAGAAGATCGAGTCGACCGGGATGACCCCGATGACCGACGACTTCTTGTTGCGGTCGGCCGACACGTAGCCCCGGCCCCGCTCGACGGTGATGTCGATCGCCAGCCGGGCCCGTTCGGACATCGACGCGATGTGCATCTCCGGGTTGAGGATCTCGACGTCGGAGTTGGCCTGCAGGTCGCGGGCCGTGACTTCGCCCGCGCCGCGGGCGTCGAGGCGGAGGATGACGGGCTCGTCGGACTCGATGGTCAGCACCAGGTCCTTGAGGTTCAGGATGATGTCGGTGACGTCCTCCTTCACCCCCGGGATGGTGGCGAACTCGTGGAGGACGTCGTCGAAGCGGACCTGGGTGACGGCCGCGCCCGGGATCGACGAAAGGAGGGTGCGGCGCAGCGAGTTGCCGAGGGTGTGGCCGAAGCCGGGCTCGAGCGGCGAGATGGAGAACCGCTGGAGGTTGTTTTCGGGCTCGGTGAGCGCTTCGACGGTGGGGCGTTGAATGATGAGCATGCTTGAACTCCTGATTACCCTGATTCGGCTTACTTCGAGTACAGCTCGACGATGAGCGACTCGCGGACGGGCACGTCGATGTGCTCGCGCTGGGGGATGCCGCGGACGGTGACCGACATGCCCTCGTCACCGGTCTCCAGCCAGGGCGGAACCAGGCGGTCGATCGTGTCGAGGTTGTGGCGGAGGACGATCATGGTGCGGGACTTGGTGCGAACGGAGACGACCTCACCCGGACGCACCGAGTAGCTGGGGATGGTGACGCGCTTGCCGTTGACGTTGACGTGGCCGTGGCGCACGAACTGGCGGGCCTGGGACCGGCTGGCGCCCCATCCGGCCCGGAAGGCGACGTTGTCGAGGCGCTGCTCGAGCATCTGCAGCAGGATCTCGCCGGTGATGCCGTCCTGGCGGTTGGCTTCCTCGTACATGTTGCGGAACTGCTTCTCGAGGACGCCGTAGATGCGGCGGGCCTTCTGCTTCTCCCGCAGCTGGAGCAGATACTCGGACTCACGGATGCGACCGCGGCCGTGCTCGCCCGGCGGGTAGGGCCGGCGCTCGATCGGGCACTTCATCGAGTCGCACTTGGGGCCCTTGAGGAACAGCTTCATCTTCTCCCGCCGGCACAGGCGGCAGACGGGACCGGTGTAGCGGGCCATCAGACGCGCCTTCTCTTCGGGGGACGGCAACCGTTGTGCGGGATCGGGGTGAGGTCCTTGATGCCGGACACCTCGATGCCGGTGTTCTGCAGGGAGCGGATGGCGGTGTCGCGGCCCGAACCGGGCCCCTTCACCAGCACGTCGACCTTGCGCACGCCGTGCTCCATGGCCCGCCGGGCGCACACCTCGGCCGCCAGCTGGGCGGCGAAGGGCGTGGACTTGCGGGAGCCCTTGAAGCCGACGTTGCCGGCCGACGCCCACGCGAGGACGTTGCCCTCCATGTCGCTGATGGAGATGATCGTGTTGTTGAACGAGCTCTTGATGTGCGCCACCCCGTAGGTGACGTTCTTCCGCTCGCGCTTCTTGGGCCGCCTGCCTCCCGGCTTGGGCTTCGGCATTACTTGCGCACCTTCTTCTTTCCGGCGACGGTCTTCTTGGGGCCCTTGCGGGTGCGCGCGTTCGTCTTGGTGCGCTGGCCACGTACCGGCAGGTGTGCGCGGTGACGACGGCCCTGGTAGCTGCCGATCTCCATCTTGCGACGGATGTCGGCGGTGATCTCACGACGGAGGTCGCCCTCGGTCTGGAAGTTGGCCTCGAGGTGGTCCCGCAGCGCGACGAGCTGGTCGTCGGTGAGCGCGTGAACCCGCGTGTTCGGGTCGATGCCCGTAGCGGCGAGGGTCTGCTGGGAGCGGGTCTTGCCGATCCCGAAGATGTACGTCAGTGCGATCTCGACACGCTTTTCGCGCGGGAGATCAACTCCGATGAGGCGAGCCATGGTGGCCTTTCATTCGTGCGAGGTGTGGACGTCCGAGGCGTCCCGGCGGCCTCCCTGAATTTCGTGCTCAGGCACCGGGCTGCGGCCTTCGCTCCGCAGGTAGACGGCCCTCGGGGAGGGCCGTTGCGCTCAGACGATGTGCGTTCTCGAGTGAAGAACTGTGGGTCAGCCCTGCCGCTGCTTGTGGCGGGGATTCTCACAGATGACCCGCACCGTGCCGTGGCGACGAATCACCTTGCACGTCTCGCAGATCCTCTTCACGCTCGGATTGACCTTCATTGCTTGTCCTTTTGTAGGTCAGGTGAACGTGTCTGGGTTATTCAGTTTTGAGTTCGTGCCGCCTGGCGGCGGTATGCGCTCGGCAGTGCCTCGCGCATCCGCTCACTTGTAGCGGTACACGATCCGGCCGCGGCTGAGGTCGTACGGCGAAAGCTCCACCACAACTCGATCCTCAGGAAGGATGCGGATGTAGTGCTGGCGCATCTTGCCGCTGATGTGCGCGAGAACCTTGTGACCATTGGTCAGTTCGACGCGGAACATCGC